>CAZWZF010000012.1:0-72925 GCA_964638715.1 uncultured bacterium
GTTCCGGGCAACGAGGCGAAGTATACTATCATCAAATACCATTGTCAACAGGTTTAGAGATGAATTCAGCATTTATTTTCAAAATAAGAGTAAATACGGCTAATTTGAGCATAAATGCGTCTGAAAAGAGTTGAAATTACTCTGCAATGATTGCTTGTCACACTTGCTAAATAAATTGTACAAGTTTTCAGTTTTCGGTTTTCGGTTTTCACTTTAATTGCTAACTGCATACACGGAGCGCCAGCTTCCAGCCGGCAAGCATTTCAGCATCAATATTTCCAGACGATTTCCTGTTTCATTACGCGCCAGCTGAAAGCCGACACTCCGTGATTATTAATACAGATTTAAAATCATGACTTTTTTTGTTCGGATTTGATTGCTAACTGACTAATCCTCTCTTCAAATATATAAACAAATCTTTTACTGTATTAATAATTCACCAATCTTTCCTTATATATATTGCTGGTAAAATCCAAATCTCTTTATATATAAAAATAAAATGTACCGTATTATAATTGCAAAAGCTGCTATCGTTTGTTAATATATATAGACAATCATTGTCTATGTGATGAAATTATTTGCTATGGCGGTTTAATATGGGAATTAATGAAAAACAAGATTATGTAAGCTGGCTGCGTACTGTATCGCGCGACTTAACAGAACAGCGCGAGGCAAAAGAACGCCAGGACCAATTCACCCGTGGATTGCAGGAAGTATTGGAAATGGTCGATGAACTGTTGACAATGAGCGATATCACAGAGATATACCGCGCCGCAGTTGAATTACCGAGAAAAAGATTGGGGATAAAACGCACCAGGTTAATGTTATTTGATAATGAAGATAATAAACTATCCGGATTATTTGGTACTGATATGGCGGGCAATACCCGCATAGAAACTGGATTATCTACGAATTTTGAAATTCAGGAAAATACCGCGTTCACAAATCTGTCATCTCATAAGCTGCGCTGGCATTTGACTACCGATAACCTGATTTATGATTTGACGGCAACAGGAATGAAACCTGCTGGTCCAGGTTGGACTGCTATCATCCCATTAGTATCTGATGCCGCTGGGGAAAAAGTCGCGGTATATTATGCTGATTGCGGTACAGATACCGAAAAGATAAATACACTGATTATAGAACTACTGGCGTTGTTTTGCAGTATGCTTACCAGCGTATTGGAACGTAAAAAGACTGAAGACGAGCATAAGAAAATGGCGGAAGGCCTGGCTGCGGTGTTGGAGATGGCTGATGAGCTGACCAGTTATGATTCAATTGATATTATGCTAAAACGCGCTGTTGAACTGCCACGGGAACGTCTGAACATTGATCGCACATCTATATTCATGATAAATGAAAAGACTTTAAAACTTGAAGGCACATTCGGTACTGACTCGAAAGGTATCACCACCGATCAAAAATTGCGCTCCTACGATTTTTCGCATGAGCAAATTGAAAATATAATGAAAGATAGCCATAAATGGTCAAAAATGACTTTTGATTATATTGAATGGACAGAAAACGGCAGCCGCGTTTTCGGCAATGGTCCTATGAGTGTTGTTCCCGTCGCCACCCAGGATAATGTATTGGGTATATTATATAATGATAATGCTATCTCCGGTCGTCCAATAGATGAAATTACCCAGCAGATTCTTACTGTTTACTGCTCGCACCTGGGAAATATCATTATGCGCAAAATCGCTGAAACCGCTTTACGCGACAGTGAAAAGAAGATGCGTCGCATAACCGATAATATGACTGATATAGTAGCCCAGGTAGATAAAGAATGTTTGTTCACCTATCTCAGCCCGTCTATATATAATATGATTGGGATCAAATCTGATGAGTTGATTGGCCAGACTTTTTATTCATTGATAAATCCCGACGACATCGACAGCCTGCAAAAGGGATTTGCTAAAGTAATGAACGGCGAAAAGAACCGAATGGAAAGCCGCATCATGATAAAATCCGGCGGGATGATATGGATAGAAACACTGGCGAACCCGATACTATCGGCTGAAGGAGAATTGCAGGATATCATTCTCACCTGCCGCAATATTAACCAGCGTAAAAAAGCCGAAGAAGAACTTGCGCGCAGTAATGCTGAACTACAGCAGTTTGCCTACATTGCGTCCCACGACCTGCAGGAACCGCTGCGTATGGTGGCGAGTTACGTACAACTGCTGCAGCGACGGTATCAGGGCAAGCTGGATGGCGACGCCGACACCTATATACAATACGCAGTTGATGGCGCCACCCGCATGAAAAACCTTATCAACGACCTGCTGACATATTCAAGAGTCGGAACCCACGGCAAACCGCTGGAGATTCTGCCTTTACAGGAAACAATGCACCGGGTACTGAATAACCTGACGGTGATTATTGATGAACGCAAAGCGGAAGTGACCCACGGCCAATTGCCGGTAATCTTGGGCGACCCAACGCAGATGGACCAGTTGTTCCAGAATATCATCAACAATGCCATTAAATTCTGCCAGGATACCCCCAAAATACATATCAGCGCAGTACGGGAAGATAATAATATGTGGCAGATTTCAATTAAGGATAATGGCATCGGCATTGAACCGCAATATGCTGAACGGATTTTCGTGATGTTCCAGCGCCTGCATACCCAGCAGGAATATTCCGGCACCGGCATCGGCCTGGCGGTTTGCAAAAAGATTGTCGAACGCCACGGCGGCAAAATATGGATAGAATCTGAAAAAGGTAAGGGAACTACGTTCTTCTTTACTTTGAAAGGGATTTAGTAAAAAGAATATTGGGAAGTATGGGAATTTATGAATTAATGATAGCTTTTAAGTAATCTTATTTCTTCATATATCCCACTGGAAATATTTAACTGTAAAAATAAATCCTGAAAAGTTGATATATTCGTGAATAATGCTTGACTACATACTCGTCAATTGGTATTATTTACCCCGTGCTTTGAACACAACGTGAGGAGTGCTATTAAAAATGGCAAAACAAGTAAACATTGAATCCCTGAGTGCATTAAGTCCAGATATGGACAAGTTTCACGCTTTTGAACGCGAAGTGATTGGCGGCATTTACCGCGAAATCGATCAGCGCAAAGAAAAGGCTGAAATCGCTCGCGTTAACCGCGAAAAGAAAGCTAAAAAGAAACGCCAGCGCGCCGCAGCCGCAGCCGCCTAATATTAGTTTCTTTATGGGTTTAACTTTATACAGCCCGCTGTTGTAAAACGGCGGGCTTGTGCTGTATGTGATGGGTGTAAGTTTGAAGTTTTCAGTTTTCAGTGTTCAGTTTTCAGATTTATCTAATTTTCATGCAATTTTATTACAATCGTCTGAACACTGAAAACTGAAAACTTCAAACTATATTACGGCCAATACGACGCTTTGTAGAATGGGCTTTCGTCGAATACTGATTTATAAGTTACGAATGACAGGTTAGCGACGGACTCGCTGGCTTTTCCAGTGGTGTAATAGGCATACAGATTGCGGCGGAATGGCCAGGTGCAGGTTTGCGGGTATACACCGGGATTTTGACTGGCAACTGATGTTGGGAATGTTACTGTATTTGACGGGTCAATTTCAATTGCCAGGATATCTACCTTTTTCTGGTCGGCAAACGCGGCAGATATTATACCGATACCCAAAGTATCATAAGCAACCTTATCTACAATATCACAATCATTTCTGCAATAAACACCTTTGAATGTATCGGCATCGTTTTTCCTGCCTTTGATAGTCCTGCTGACATAGCCAGCCTGGTCTACCGTGCCGCCATCCTTATAATATGCCCCAAACCCACCTCCCGTTAATGGTGCGGCGATTGTTACCCGCGACCTGTCGGTTTTATTCTGCAGGTATAACTGCCAATTATTTTTATCATTAATCCCACATCCATTCGACTGAATGATAGTCCGTAATTCATTTAACTTGATTAATCGCCATTTCCCGGTGCCACCGGTACGATTGAATTTTGGATATGTAAGGTAAATAGTTCCCGCATTAATTGCACAGTTCTTGTTAACGACCACCACCATCGCGTCAACGCCTATCTGAACACGAGGAACCTGTCCGCCTACTGAACCCGGTTCAACACCCGCGACGACACCTTCCAGGTAATCTGCCGGACGTTTGTTGCCATCCAATGAGCCATTGAAGCCATATACCTTGTATTTAAAACCGGTTCTCATTTTCTTTGCCACTTCACAGGCGGCGGCGAGAATTGGCCTTGTTACCGGGTCGCCGCCAATATATGTCATGGTCTTGCCAGTTTCTACCGGCATAATGTTGCCAAATGGCTGGTTTCTGGCTCCCCCCAACCCGGCGGCAGGATTATCTACCAACCCCAATGCAGTAGCCATATAAAAAGCGCGAACCACACTTCTTTGAGAGTCTTTTCCCGTAAAATTATCATTATCAGGATCTGCTGAAGCATGTCCATCCGCATATCCAACAACCACGCTGCCATAGTGACGTCCCACTGGCGTAACGGCAAGTTTCTGCCCCATCGCTTCAGAGGCAGCCACTTTGCTGAATATCATCGAAGAACCGCCAACTATACCGCCACCACCATAAATATTACCTTTATCAGATGAAGCAACGGCGGGATAAGGTATTCCGGGGTTAACATCACAAAGAAGACCAACCTGAGTAGGCTGCTTAATAGCTTTTTCACTTATTCCGGTACCATCAGCATTCAGAAGACTGGCATTATATCCATAACTGATAGGCATCTCTATATCAGAAACCATCTCCGGGCAAAACATCATTTCAGTTGGTGTTGTAATATCTGTTCCGCCTTTGATATAGGTGATAATATCACCTGCCCAACCGGTATAAGTTGGGGAAAGAGTACCATTTGCAAGGCGTTTATAAAGTCCAGGAAGACGAAGTTTGTTATCCTGTGAATACATAGTGACAGCCATTGCCAACTGGCGAAGGTTTGATGTACAGGTGGTTTGACGAGCTTTAGGAGGATGCCTCATCCACAATGGTGCGGTAATACATATCAACACTACCAACACCACAGAAATCATTAAGACTTCAAGAAATGTAACTCCGAAATGTTTTGTGCGCATAATCATTCTCCTTTGATATAATTGCAAATAAATAATAATTATAATTCCTGCCATCACTATAATTATTTATTCCCTACTATGCAATGAGATAGTTCAAGAGAAGATTAATGTTGGGTTAAGGTTAGATTAAGTTATGGGGAATTGGATAAATACTGGGAGTCGGGACAGACACCTGCCTGGCTTCGCCATTTGGTGTCAGTCCCATGAAGCAAACCACTCTTTACATTATCAACATCTTAACTGTGTAATTTATAAGACAACTTAATAAATTGCAGTCACAGTTTGGAACTGGGCGAGAGCCCGGCTCATTCGGCAGTATCTTGATTTAAATCAATAAAACTGCCAATTATTCCTTATATTACCGGGGTCCGCCGGGCTCCCGCCCCTTTCCAAACGGTGACCAAATCTAAAAACTATATTCGCAGAGGCTTTTGCAAAACCCCGATGGGACAGACACCTGCCTGGCTTCACCATTTGGTGTCAGTCCCATGAAAGTCGTTACAATTTTTAATTTTGCATTTTCAATTAGCCAATTACTTAATCGGCGGCAAATCTGCCTCAGTTCTCCCCAGGACTATCTGGTCAAACGCGGCACCGCCGCCTACTGCACCTATGCTCATGGATTGCAGGCGGATTGGTTTTTTATACATATCCCACAAGTCGACGCGGACTACTGTCCATTTTTGCGGCGGGGTGTCGGTAATTATCTTCTCTACCAAAACTCCTTCGTTCCATTTATATTTGCCAGCGGTAAAGACGAAGCCGCCACCGGGCCAGGGATGACCAATCAGAAATGTCATGCCGGTTGTCTGCGGGCTTAATGCTTTCCAGGCAAATTGCAGGTAGCGGTATTGCCCGGGTTCCGGTTTTTCTACTATTTCAAAATCCCAATTGGGGATGACATGACCGAATGGCGGGATATAGTTTGCCCCGGTATTGCCGGCAGCGGTAAGCGCCATCGATTTGCCGCCGGAATAGGCATCGTCATATTTAAACGCAAAAGGACGTCCTGGGTAATTCAGCGACTTCATATCTGCTTCTTTTTCATCGAACAGTATCGCCAGCGGTCTTTTCGCCACCACGTCTGGGTGGGACGCACCCAGCACTTCGCCATGGAATACCAATTCGCCCAGGCGGATGTTGCCCACCGGCCAACTGGCACCGCCGGTACTGATAAAGCGGAACTTTGCCGCTTCAATCGGCTTGTTAAAGGTGTGAGTATGTATCGCGGAGTTTGACAGCATATACGGGCCATCAATCCACTGTTCCTTGTCAGTATCCCAGTATTGCAGTTGAACATCGCGCATCCAGGATTCCGGGTGGTCTTTATCTTCTACAAATGTTATCCCGGTCAGTTTTATCTGTGCCCTGAAAGTGTCGAATACTATCGAGAACTTGCTGACCCAGCCGGAATCGATCATATTTACCTGTGATGAAGTAATCCACGGTACGGGCGGCGCATCCGGTTTGCCATCGCGAATCATGTCAATCTTATTCTTCCATTCCGGACCATTTGTTCCCGGATCCCACATCGCGGTAATGGTGGCACTGGTATCCTTCAACAGGTTCTTCTCAATGCCTGCAGGCTGCGCGTCAGCATTCCCCCACCCTGTCATCTTTATGGTTGGAGTGTTATCAACTGCCAGCAATTTTGACCGAATATCAGTCTCTGCCGGTTGTGCCAGAATGCGCCATTTCTGGTTATATCCCCCGTCAAGACGTGTTACCACGCCCATCCAGGTGGCTACCAGCAAATCGCCATTAGACAGCCATGCCGCGCTTGGTAATGAGTTAAAATCTTCTTCATGCAGCAATGTTCCCTGAACATCAAATATATACAGGCTTCCCATTTCGCTGCCAACCGCGATGCGTTTGCCATCAGGCGAAATCTGCGGATTGCGCAAGGTGTCGTCACCGGCGAAGTTCCACACCAAACCGGCATCGGCAGCGTAGCATTTCAATGAATTGCCATTGGTCACCACCACGGTAGAGCCATCCGGCGATAATGCCAGTGCGTCAGAAGCGGCGACAAAGGTATTTATCACCTTGCCATCGCGAATTACAAATACCCGGCCGCCGTCACTATCCGCGCGAAGCGCGATAGTCTTGCGGTCAGCACTGACGATACCGCTTTGCAATGCCCCGACTTCGGAGAGTTTCAAGCTCCACAACTTTTCACCGGTGGCAGCGTTATATGCCGTCGCCATCGCGTTAATCATCGTCAGCAAAGTTTTACCATCAATCGCCAGCAGATAATTTTTCTGGCGGGTAGTTTTCCACCAGTCCTGGCTCCATAATAGTTTTCCGTCGCGATTCCAAACCGCCAGACCCAAATCGCCGGAACTTGCCACCCAACTACCGTCGGGTGCGGTGACAAAATTATTGATATTATCCAGCAATGACTTGCCAATACACCATGACACCACACGTTTTGGCAAACCGTATAATGCAAAACGGCGTTCCGCCTTGCCTGCGTTATCCATCATATAAAGATGGTAGCCTTCCGCGGTATTTAAATCATACCCCTGGACGACAAAACCACCGCCAACAGCCTGTGGTCCATAAGCGAAATGGTTGCCGATGCGCTGCTTCCATTTCACCGCGCCGGCGTTCAGGTCAACCGCGTACAGGTTGTTGTCCCAATTCATGGCATTTATCACGCCGGTAGTACCGTCAGCCAGGATGACAATATCTTTCAGGTGCGGCCCGAATGCGGTTGCAGGTATGTTATATGTTTTACTGGTGCTGGCACCGATAGCATTAGCAACTGGACCTACCGCATCGGTTGCAGCAATACTCAGTTCTGCTGGTTTTGCGGGAACAACGGCAATAATTTGCTTAACTTCTTTGCCGGTTATCAATTCTGTTGCCATTAAAGTAACTGTTGCTGTAGCTGTTAATGGAATGTTGGTGATTCCTTTCGTACCATTCGCGTCTGCAGTGATAAAACTTTCATCAAGCACTATGCCATCAGCAGATAACAATCTTATCCGCAATGGAATGCCGGCTTGTATCGGTTTTCCTTTAATATCCTGAACAAATGCAGTCCATTTCAAAATCTGACCTGCTGATACAGACTTAACTGAACCGATTGCTACCTGCGAGATCGGTGCTGGCAAAATAGCGTATAACCGTGCCGGCATGGAACGCAAATCTGCCTGAACTATCGGGTCGGTCTTTGCACCGGCGGGTGATACCTGCTGTCGCGCAAATACATCATATACTACATTGCCACCAGCATTAATGGTGACCGGCGCGATGACCGGCATGCGCTGGGACATGATAAGACTAACCCGCCATGCCACCGCCGGGTCAAGGTTTAACATGGTGTTATTCACTACCCACAGGAAACGACCATTGCCGGAGATGCGTTCAGTCAACATAATTTCCGGGTTATCTACAACAGCAACAGGTTTCACCGCAGCCATTTTCTCATTCAGTTTTGCCGCTTCATCTTTGAAATAATTGGCGAAACGATAATATGAACTGTCATCCTGCCAGGCACTCTGGTCGTTTTCAACTTTATCAAAATTGAACCCCAGTGGAGTGAAACCGGCTACTAATTCAGCGCGGCAATTGCCATCATAAAATACCGGTATACCTTTCAGTTTAGCTTCATCCAACGCAGCCTGTATTTTCGGGTCCCACTGGACGCGCTGACCGGCAAGCAGAATGGCGGTATACTGTTTCATGGTATCCGGGGTAATATCCTCGGCAAATACGAAACTTGCCGGACGATGAGCATACAGACAGGCATTGTAAGCCTCGAATAAGCGGTCAAAATAAAGTCCGCCGATTGATTTCCAATTATCAATCCGCAACATACGGGTAGATACCAGTATAGCGACCTTATCATTATTCTTCGTTGTAGTCAGCCAAGGTCCATAACTTTTCAACAAGTTGTTAAGGGTGCGATGGATAGATACTACGCCCGGTCCGGTAGCGCGGACATCGCTGGCGCCGCTGCCGCCCATGCTGTGAATATCGCCGGATTGACCGACGCCATCAGCGCCGCGCATCACCATCTGGAATATTGATGGGAATATCATGCCGCCGGTGCCATCATCGTTCCACACCTCGGGGTGACCCCAGGCGCGTTTGCCCGGACGTTTGTAAAAATCGACATTATGTGGGGTAACCTGTGGCGGCTGAACCTGTTCTGCCTGGTATTGCAAGTCAACTTCATCGGCATTGGCAAAGGTCAGTGGGGGAATTATTCCTGGCTGGCGATATGGACCGGTGATACCGCTGATTTTACCCGGAGCAACTTTTTGCAATGTTGCGTCAAACTGTTTCTCAGCATCGATTGCGTAATTCACCCAGATATCAGACACCTTATCCAAAATCGGATCCCATGTACCGGTATCATTTGCCGCCTTCAGTGCTGCCGTATAGGCAGCTTTATCTTCCGGCGTCTTGGCTGCCGCCGCGCCGGATGGATTTATCCACCAGTTTGCCGCCCAACTCCAGCCGCGGAAAGCGGGATATGCTGCCATATTGTTACAGACATTAGTGATAGCCTTTTCATATTCTTCCGGCTTGCGGGCATCAAAACTGGTACCCACCGGCAACCCGGCATCCATATACAGCAATATCGCGCGTTCCTCTGCACCATAGGCACCATAACTGGCGATAGCCTGTTTTATCGGGTTTTCCATTTGTGCTTTTTCCGGCGCAATGGACAACGGGTCTGCTTTTATTTTTGCCATCTGTTCATCGGTATTAACATTCCGATCAAATTGGCCAAGTACGCCGGAACCACCGTGACCCATGCGGTCGACATACATGTTGTAATTCAGCTTTTTAAGATTATCAAGGTTGGCTGCTATATTAGTCGGCGCGTCATATATGCCGCCACCGGGGAAACTGGCACCGTAATCGCCGTATTGCAAAATGTTGAATACCGGCGCGGTAGTTATGCCGGGGCCAATTATCAACGGCTGGTTTGCGATGGTAAAACCGGGAAGTTTTGCAGTTACCCAATAATTGCCGGGAGCCAAAACAGTGATGGTATTTTTTGAAATAGTAAATTGACTTGGCTGGTCTTTCATCACCGGTAATGTCTTTTCAATTATAGCATGGGTACCATCAGTCAACTGCAGCGTTACTTCTGTTAGCAGATTTTCTGCTTTCGGTACTCGCAAAATTACTGATAAGGGAATCTCTTCACCATGTCCGTAATACAACCTGTTTGCCGGTGAAAATATTGAAACTGACCCTTTTGCATCTGACTGTCTGACTTCTACAATTGTCTGTACCAGGTATTCTGAATCAACACCTGCCAGACCGGAAGAAACCTTTAACTGATACAGTCCACCGGCATCGACGGGTATTGCGACTGCGCCATCTTTTATTACAAGTTCGCTGAACTTCGGGGTGTTGAATTGACGCCACCACACCCGCATTTTCGTGGTATTTTTCTTGCCATAAGTATCAAGATTTATTGTCACGGGAATATTCTGACCGGCTGTCCATACGTCTGACGGATAGCCTACTGTCAGCTTTTCCACATCAGCACTTACAGCGCGTTTAAACTCACCGGTATTGCTGTATATCTGAAACAGTTCTACCGGATGGTTGCGTTTGATAATTACTTCATCGCCATAAACCTGCAAATCGGTAATTCTTCCTTTTCTATCGCCTATTTGCAGTTTTATTTCACCCGCCGGTTTGCCGTCGGTATCATATATCTTCACTGTGTCGCTATTGTAGGCAATCACGTATAATTTGCCATCTTTGTCTACGTCAAACGCGCCAGCATAACCACCCCAGGGATCGCCGCCAGTACCGGCACTCATACTCCACAATTTATTGCTGTCAAAATCAATAACGGTAATGGTGCCGAACCGGTTGCTGATGTAAAATCTTTTCCCGGCTTCCCATACGCGGAACTTATTCATTGTGCGAATATAGGTTTCTCCGGTTCCTTTTAGTGAATATGTGGTCACCATCTTTCCCGGAGGCGTAATACGAATTATCCGTTCACGGTTCTGATCCATACCGTAAAAATCTTTCTCGCCTGCCTGCACATCGCATGGCCCAAACCATTCGGTGGCGTCACTGCTGAGAAAATCATTTACCGTTCCCATTAATCCAAAAGACGGACTCCATAAATTAACACTATGGCTGAAATGCGCGTTGGCACTCGCCATTATCCCGTCAGCATTCGCGTCTGCACCCCACATTGCGTAAGTAACTTTACCACCCAACTTTTCTTTACCTTCGCGAGTCATCCTCATTATATAATCACTGGTAAACAGGTAAACCTTGCCATCACGGCCAACCACCATGTGACTGCCAGTTACGCTGAACGATGGGTGTTCGCGAGAAATAACCTGTTCCAAAGTGACTGCAAAAGCAGGTAAAACAGTGAGGAAAGCTGCACAAATAAAAACAGCTATTGCTCGCAGGAAAGTTTTGTTGAACATAATGTTCTCCTTAAGCGGGGTATCTGGATATTTTGACAATTGAAAGATTATTTAGTTACCATTAATCAGTTTTTTTACATTATAAAATATTGATGGTTATGGTACAAGGGGGCTATCGATTTGATTTATTAGGAATGGTGGTTGTGGATTTTATAGAATAAACTTGTCCGGTAATAAGAATGAAGATGTTTTGAGGCTATTATTGTATCAGGCAAGGCGTCTAGTTCACGTATTATCAAGTTGATAATACGTGAAATGAACAACGATGAATGGTGCAAAAAGAGTCCAAAAGATAATGATTATTCTTCCCGGACAAGTCTAATATAACATACAGATGGATATTAATCAAAAAACAATGCTGAACATGCAGCACCCGGATCGGCATTCGTTACCAATTGTTCCAACCGTAAACTAAAGCTTTGGGTGAATTTAATTTGAATAATTACACCACGATCGGTTTGCGCGGTAGTACACAGGGTAGTAATTTCATTACCTTGTTTAAACAACCAGCGGCTTTGGGTTCCGGTAACATTTTTCCCCGGTGAGAAAATAGTTAAGAGATGCGGCAGAGAATCGCTGACAGTGAAGTTCATGTAATTACCTGCTGTTTGCGGCCAGGTACCATTATTATCTCGCCAAACCGAACCATAAGCAGGAGTATTAGATGCGGTGCCATTTCCTAATGTAGTCGTTGTGCCATTAAACACATCGAATTGCATATTTCCATAAGCGTCTGACATCCGCCAATCATCGCCACTAGTAAAAGGGTTGGAAAATGGAGCTTTGATATTAATAATACTAGCACCATTATTCCACTTGAATAATGCATAACCATGAGAACCAATCAGTTTTTGTGTAACAGGTTTTGATCCTACCCAATTCAGTAACGCAGCTGGTTTACCGGCATCATTATCACCAGGACTTTGTGAGTTTACAGTCATAATACCGCCGATTTTCGTGACAACATTGCATTTTCCGGCCAATGGCGACTCGCTGATACTGGCAAGATTTACATGCCCATCTGCATAACTATAGATAGATTTACTGCTGTGACGCAAGTCAACATCGTTATTACCGTATGCGATATTCGGTAAAACACCAGCACCTGTTGATGCTTGAGTACTATCTACTGTTAATGGTGTTATACCTGGATCTTCAATTTTTCCCATCGATAATCCGGCTGCAAAGATATTATATCCATAGCCATTTGTAGTAAGTTTTCCTTTGGTTGGACAAACAAGCACATTGGCATCAATATTAATATCTTTCCATATTGTTGCCGCTTCAGGAAGTATTTCTTCATGGTCCTGGGTATACATGGTGATAGAAGCAGCAATCTGCCGTTGATTGCTGGTACATGTACTCTGTCTCGCTTTTTCCCGTGCCCGTGCAAATACAGGAAATAAAATTGCGGCCAAAATGGCAATTATGGCAATCACTACGAGCAATTCAATAAGTGTAAAACCACGTTGATATTTAAACATTATATTTTTCCTTTCTAAAAAATGAATAAAACTTGATGTTAGTCAAAAAATAGTGCTGAGCAGTTAGCACCCGGATCAGATGAACCCATTCCACCAGCAGTTTGTTGAACATAAAGTGAACAACTGCCGATAAACCGCACTTGAATAATTACACCTTTTTGCGACTGCCCAGTCCAACGCGCCAGGGTAGTATCAACTCCATTACTGGTCAGTACATATTGTTGGCGGGCGCCTACTCCATTTTTCGCAGGCGAGAATATTGTCAACGTATGCGGCTGCATATCACTCACTAAAATATTCCACGGACCGGCAGATGGATAAGTCGCAGGCTGACCAGCGGTACCGGCATTACTGTTGACCTGTCCAAACCAGACATTGCTAGCGCTCGTGCCACCACTTGTAGTGCCATCGGACTGAATCACATCGAATTGCATATTGCTGTAAGCATCAGAATTCTGGAACCCATCACCACTGAAATTATCAGAGAATGGTGCCTTAACAACACGGGTTGGCGCAGTAATTTTCTGCCAGCGGAATAAAACATAACCATGTGTTCCAATAGCTTTTTGGGTAAGCGAGCCGGTTCCAGTCCAGGTAACAGTAGTAGCAGCTTTACCTGCCGTATTATCAGCAGGAGCGCGTGAGTCCAGTGTCATGATACCGCCGCTGACACTGGTCATAATATCCCATCGTCCGCTAAGCGGCATTTCAGTTTGATTACCAGCAGCCACATGGCCGTCTGCAAATGAATATACCGCCTTACCACTATGCCTTGGGTCAATATCTGCCGGTCCATATCCAATGTTAGCTTCTGCACCTTTGCTGGTAATAACTGAATGTCCACCATCAACGGTTAAAGGTAGATTGGTTGGGTCCTGAATCTGTCCCAAGCCTGACCCGGCAATAAATGCGTTATAAACATATCCATTCGGTGGAACTTTTCCAAGAGTTGGACAGGTTAATACATTCGGTTCTACCTTAATATCAGCCCAAACCGAAGTAGTGCCTGGTAATGTTTCTTCGTGATCCTGGGCATACATCTGAATTGCTGCGGCAATCTGACGCTGATTGCTGGTACAGGTTGTTTGTCGCGCTTTTTCACGTGCACGAGCAAATACCGGGAATAGAATAGCGGCTAAAATTGCAATTATAGCAATCACGACCAGAAGTTCAATGAGGGTAAATCCCCTTACTTGTGCTATATTACGCATAATCATCTCCTTTGAGAAATATTGTATGCATTAGAGATACGTATCGATTGTAGCAATGTGCTATCAATATGTCAATAGTTTTTTTTTGTGTTTATAAAAAATATTTCAGTGTAATTGTAAGTATTCGGTAAACCCCATACATTTACCATAAAATTACAATAATAAAAATACTACCCTTCCCCTGCGTGTCAAGCACTTTTCAACTTTTTTTGAATAAAACTATTCACAATTTGATTTAATAAAGGTCAGAATGCGACCATTAGTATAATGATAGCATCCTGACCATAAAAACTTGTTATAATGTCGACTACACGTTATGGCGTTCCCAACACATTAATTTCCCCGAGTCCAATATAAGAGTTCTGAGCAATGCCAAAATGAAATTTTACCGAGCGAACACCGGTGGCAAGATATCCTCCTCCGGTTCTGAGTGTCACCTTACCGAAATACCGCCAGCATTTCCTACAATCAGTCACCGAACTTCAGCAGATCTTTGAGAACTGCTGAAGTTCGGGGGCATACGACATATATTTCCATAATTGCCGAATCATCACACCGGAACCGTTGTAAATTGCGCCATTCGTTTGATAACTCGCTTGTCCGGTTGGCAAGTTAAAGGAAATGTTCGTGCTGTCCCCGATTGTATAGCGCTCTTATTTATCCACCCGCCATCCATCGACATATATCGGTCCGGTACCGTTGTAGTACCAGTATACAAATGGCGAATTCAAACCTTCTGTTAACCAGGGTTCGTAATTCGCTTTTGCCTTGGATGCCGCCATGTTAAGCGGAAATTTTGTGTATGGCGCCTTGATTTCTGTCCAGACACCTTTCACTAATGGGTCTGGATATTGATAGATTTCAGTGTATGTTGGCAATCCTGCAAGGGTACCAGTGCCAACCTGTACTACCATTTGCGGTTGACTAGCGGTTGAAAAATTGCCGCAATTGAATTGAAATGCGATAGCAGTAGTATCCAAACCGAAAGGTACATAATACCAACCGCGAACACCGGCATTGTAAGGAATAAGGATGCTGCGAGTGTTATAGACAAGGGTATTGCCAGCGCGTCGGCTGCAAGCACCCGAGGTGGTAACTTTTGTGCAATATCCGCCGGTAACTGAGTAATTAAACTCCGGAGGATAATTTACCTGCGAGCATTTTGTAGGTGCTTCATAACTGATATTATCATCCCACCAGCAAGTGTCCCAGGTACCACTGCTGGTTGTGAATGGATACTGGTCCGGAGATGCACTGCTTGCCTGCGGTATCGCCATCGGCATGCGGACGCCATTGAGAAATGCATTCTGTTCTACAGCGACATGACCGTCAACATAAGAAACGATGCACATGCCGGAATGGCGTTTGTTGTCAGTATCAACAGGAATATAGGCAATATTAGCCTGCGTTGTGGATATATTGACGCCGTCGGCAGTGATAGGCATGGTAGTGGGGTCAGCGACATCGCCAAGTGATTTTCCTGAGATAAAACTGTTGTAAACGTAACCGTTCGGGGTACTTTTCCCCTTACTGGGGCATACCATAACACCCGGGTCTAATTTCAGGTCATTCCATACACTTGATGTACCGGGCAAAGTTTCTTCATGATCCTGGGCATACATCTGTACAGATGCAGCAATTTGCCTCTGGTTGCTGGTACAGGTCGTCTGCCGCGCTTTTTCACGAGCTCGAGCAAAGACTGGGAACAGAATTGCGGCGAGGATAGCAATAATGGCTATCACGACCAGCAATTCGATAAGGGTAAATCCCCTGACTTGTGCTGTATTACGCATAAAGGTCTCCTTTGAGAAATATTGTATGCACTGGCGATACGTATCGATTATAACAGTGTGCTATCAATATGTCAATAGTTTTTTTGTGTTTATAAAAAATTTCAGTGTATTTTAATTATTCTGCATCAAGCATTTAAAAATATTGTTAATTATCGTTAAAACTGCATTTTATTTCCATTTATCAGTTCTAAACGGATATGCGGGTAATCCTTCACGGTTATAAAGACTGCAATCCAGGAAATCAGCCCAGCCATAACGAACGGCAACCGGGTTTGTAATTGCTTCGTTCCATACAACAACAGAATTGCCATCAATTATAGCTTTTGCAGTTTGCCATTGGCATTCGTTGTAGTTTTTTACTTTTGAGTTCCCAGTGTAACAGTAATTTCTTCACCTGCATCGGCCCAACCCCAGACCGGAATTTTCTGACCTTGCTGTAGAACCATGTGGTCTCAGAAGATGCCCGGCATTTTCACGTTAGCATAAATAATACCAGAAAACAGAATTATTATGATTATGAAAAAAGTAATAGAACAAAAATTTCGCATGAAGTTATCCTTTGGATATCTGACTTCAAATTAGAACCTGTTTATTTTACATTACGATACATATCGAAATATAGCAATTTGTCAATCAATTGTCCAACATAAGTCAAGTCTTTTCATTGACACACTATTCTTCACTTCGTATAATCCATATGTATGACCGCCAGCATTAAAGATATTGCCAAACATTGTTCTGTTTCAACCTCTACCGTATCATTAGCGTTACGGCATGATTCGCGTGTTTCAGTGGAGTTGACTACACGTATTAATGACGTTGCAATTCAATTGGGATACAAGCGCAGTGATGCTGCACGCCGATTGGTAATGAAACGTTACTCAGAACAGGTTACCAGTAGACTGGTGGTATTGGGACTACCCAAGGCATTTTACAAAACCCATTTTTTCTCTGAGATGTTTTTAGGATTACTGGAAGTATTGGAAGATCACGGTTATGGCGTGGTAACAATGACCAGGCTTGCAAGTGATCTTAAAAATTGGGAAACATCAGGATCACGTATAATACTATCACAGCATGATATTGACGGAATAGTTCTATTTTCACCTGCTACTGACCCCAAAATGGCTAATCGTTTACAGGATGACCCGGAATTTGGTAAACATCCGGTTATTGGTTTGGCAGGATGTGGTATTGAAGGTTTTCCGTCAGTTTTTGCTGATTATCAACAGGGAGCCTATAAAGCTGCAAGTCATTTGCTTGAATTAGGTCATCGCCATATTCTTTATTTTTATTATGAAAAGACTGAGATACAATCACAAAAGCGTCTCGCTGGTATGTGTCAGGCGTTTGCTGAATACGGTATTGATGCAGAAACCTGTTTATACGGATTGCAATTCATTCATGAATGGCTTATTCCTTATCCTTTTGACAATATAAACGTTGAGCAAGACTTAACACAAAGTCCTGAAGAACGCTCTGCTCAGGAAAATTTTCTTCAATATTTACGCGAACATCCTGACATTACAGCCATTTGCGCCTTAAATGATGCTGGCGCATTACATATATGGCATACTTTGCAAAATGCAGGATATAAAATACCAGAAGATTATAGCATTATCGGCTTTGATGATACTGACCCATATTTAGACACCAATGGGAAAAATCTTCTTACTTCAGTACGACTTCCATTAGTAGAAATTGGCAAGCATGCCGCCCAGTTAGTTATTGATTTTGCCCATGAAAACAGTAATAATAACCAGCACTTCGCATTGCCAACGGAATTAATAATAAGACATTCAACCGGTCCGGTAAGATAAAAAATTTGGCAGCTATGCTTTCATATAGCTGCCAAAAAGACTGATTGAATTTATTAATTGTTAAACTTTCGTATTATTTCAACGCAACCAAGGTTCCATCAGACTGTGCGGCTACCAGGATATCTCCCGCAAATCCAATTTTTACAGCATCCATTGCCAATTGATTTTGAGTCTTGATTTTGTTATCTGCTCCAAAGGTTTGTATTGTTCCACCCCAGTATGAAACAGCGGTGATGCCATTGGCAGCAACAACCTGTTTCACCGAACGGCCTTTAAGCAATTGCGTTTTTAGTGCGTCTGGTATTACCGGGTTTACTATTTGTGTTGCCGGCAATATATCTATTTTCTTCGATAACAGCTTTCCTTTCAAATCAACATTTGAAAAAGTGCCATCATTTGTCGCGACAGTAATGGTTCCTTTATCGATACTCATGGTTATCGGACGGTCTGGCAAAATAATCTGCCATAACGCGGCTAACTGCGGCAACTGGGTATTTTTAACTGCGGCGGCTACTGTTGATACTGGCGGCAGCGCGTAAGGAAGTATCGGGTCCATACCGGAAGCCGCTTCATACATGGTGCCTACTGCTTCACTCATGCCGGCAGCATCATTTGCTATCAGGGTAACTGATTCCTGACCTATTCCAATCGCTTCATATTGCCATGAAATATATCCACGGTTTCTGCCCGGCAAAGCAGCGCTTACCGGATATGGCAGGAATGACCATTCGGATACTTTAGCAATCAGCGGATTATCTGTCGGGTTGCCCACCAGAATGACCGGTCCGATAATAGCAAAACCAGCTTTAAATGGTGTATTCTTGGTTCCGGCGGCAGCGCGGCCAAACTCAAGCCCAACCCAGGTTTTAGCTTCATCAACGGTAATTTCACGCGGTTTATTTACATCTGCCGCGTTAACGGTAGTGCAAGTTACACCCCATGGTTTCAGAATTTCAGTTAAGCGCAAGGCGGCGGTATTGTCATATTCGCTGCTGCCTTTTACAATTGTAACATTCTGGTTTGCGCGAACAAACTTGAAGATGCTTTCCCGGTCAGTGCCAAAATAAATCGCCCGCTGGGTAGCGCTGAGCAAAGTGTTGCATTGCCCAGGCGGCGAGTAGGTGAAATCAACCTTACCGACGGTATTAGCCAGCAGTTCTTTCACTTCAATAGTCCACTTGCCTGCCGGGTCATTCACTGCAAGTGGCAAGTCAATATTTAAAACGCCATTTTTTGATGCGCGGTACAGGTCATAGCGGGTTGCCCCCAACGCATCAATCAAGCGCACCTGGAATGGTGCGACACCGGTAAGTGTGACATTCTTTGCGTCAACGATTCGTGCAGTAAATGAAATATGAACCAGGTCATTCGACACGGTGTATTCTTTAGATAATTCCGGTTTCATAACTTCAACACCGGCAATCGGACGGGCAGTACGGGCAAAAACACGCATCTGTCCAGGACCGTAAGTGAATAATGCGGTAGTAGAAACGCTCTTTTTCGCTGGCTTCGCAAATTCCGGCACCAGACCGCCATGAATTGCATCATATACCGGTCGACCATCAACCGTCATAGTTATATTGGCGGTGGCTGATTTGATGGCGAGATAGTCATCTGCCTTTGCAAAATTAAAAGTGGCATTAGTGCTGAACAGGTATTCGAAATCGCCGGATGTGTGGCGGTTGGCAAATACGCTGTAATTATCAACATCAAGATCAGCTTTCACACCAATTTTATCAATAATTACTTTCAATGCTTTCGCAACCGGCTCAGCTTCTTTCATGAAATCGCCGGCATTGCGGGCATACATAGATTCTTTCTGCTTTTTATCTCCCCATAATTTAAGGGCCAGGTCGTATTGTTTATGAGTTGCTGGAACCCCTAATTTAACAGCACCAGGAATCTTCACCTGGCAATCATCAGCAACTATTACTGTACCGCCGGCAGCGATATAACCCTGTAATGCGGTAATAACGGCTGGTTCGAGGAAATTAATTCCTGCTAATACAACAGCCTTATGATTTGCCGCCAGTGTGCCGTCAAGAACATCTTCCTCAACTATCGGGAAGAATGAAGTATGAAGCATTTTACCGGCGATTGATATCTGCAGAAGGGTTGCGCGAGTGTGAGTGCCACCTTCGTAGTTATCCTGCATGCCGGATTTTATCTGTGCATCCAGGCACTGGTCGAGTGAATACAGCATGGCAACCTGACCGCGAGTGACCGGCATATTGGTAAAGATAGTACCGAGTCTCGACATCGTCTTGTTTGCTTCCACTACTCCCTGGGATTCCTGTTTGCCTTGTGGTTCATGTGCTTTAAACCATGGCGGTGTCGCCATTCCCTGCAGGCCAACCATAAATGACAGGTTTTGTTCCAGGCGGAAATTGTCGGTACTGATGTTATACCAGGTAGGCAGATACCAAACCGGTTTGTTCAAGTCGCGCATGCGGCCAAACTCAAGATGATATGCCGGATACAGGTAGCTGCTAACGCCATCGTCGTACCCGCCATGTCCGCTGATAACCGGCAGGCTGCGTACTACGTTAAAATAATAGCCATCAGTATATGCGGTCCAGCCGTATTGGCTTTGTGTTGCGGAAATATAATTAGGATTTACCTTTTCAACGCCGGCGCGGGCTTCTTTCCACGCTGAATCCATGAATGATTCTTTCCAGCGTCCCCACTGCAGCCACTTGGCAACGGCAGCCGGGTCATCTATTTTTATCGATTTATAATCCGGGGCATCAATACCAAATGCGCTTTTGAAGGCGCGCAACTGCGGGGTTACTCCGTGCGGAGTACCATTTTCCCAGGTTAATCCCGGTTCATCATAAAAATGCACGCCGAGGCAATTGGGTTGAGTGCGGTTGGCAAATGCCTGTTGAACAACGCGTGCTGTACCGCCACGGGTTACGTAAGGGTCAGACCAGTCGCATTCTGAACGCAGGTCCATCTGGTGTGCTCCGCTCATGGTGCAAACCTGCATAAAATCAGCACCACCGCGAAGGGTAGTTTCCGCGTTGGCGGCAGGATTTCTTCCCGGACGGTATTCGCCATATATCAGGTTGAAACCCATCCCGTCGGCACCTTCGCCAACATGCGAATCGCCATTCCCCTGGCTTCCCCAGTTGATAATCTTGAATGTTGATTGACGCAGGTGGGAGAAAAGCTCAATTGACTTTGTTGCTGTAACGCCATTTACGGTAACAGCAACGGTATATTTCCCCGGACGCAACAGCCAGCCATTAAGATGCAGGTACTCGGTAGAGCGCGCGTCTGTTCCGGTTACCGGCACAGCAGCAGCATCAAAAACGAAAAGCAGAGAACTGCCATCATCGCCATTAACAATAATGGACAATGGTCCAGCCGCAAGCTCTTTGGCATCAGACCGGGTAACCGACATGTCAATCAGTTCATTAGTCTGATAAGCAGTACGGCCTAAAGGCAGTTGCAAATCGACAGTTACAGCATAAAGGGGACAAATTGCTGTCAACGCTATTGTCACCAACAACAGCAGCATGAGATTAAGATTCATGAATGACTCCTTAAACTATTACAAAAGTGACTAAAAATCACTTTATGTTTAAATAATATCAATTTTTATACATATTATTACCTTCATGATGGAGTGTCAATGCAAATTTATAAATTTTATCAAATTATTGAAACAATTGTTTATCACAATGAATAAAAGCCTTGCCGGGATTGCCGGCAAGGCTTTTATTATTTTGATTTTAACTTTGACTATTTGTAGCCAAACATCATATTATCGATATAGGTAGCACCACCATAACCTTGATTAGTATAGAAAGTAATAGCATTAGGATTTTTCCAGGTGTTGCCTGTAACGTTTATTGTTACAGGTGGGTAACCGCCAAACGTGCATTCAATTTTACCATTGTAAGCTACAATCTTAACACGAGTCCAATTATTCATCACCGGATAAAGAGCTGTAGGGGCAGCAGCCTGAGTAGATGATACAATATTTGTCATCGTTCCAGGTAAACCTAACCCCTGATAATTCCATGTGCTATCATTTTGGCCGAAAGCTATCCGATTATATGAATCACCCCAATTCCATTGCTGTGAATCAAGGCGGCATATCATACTGGAATTCGTCAAAGTATTCCCAGCTCCTGCAAGTGTTGCTACTGGAGTGTGAACGCCAGCAGTCAGTGTTTGTTGTTGGATTAACATAGTTTGCCACACACGCAATGAACCGTCTGTAGTATTTACTTTGTAATCAAATACAAGTTTCCACCAGTATTGAACTCCATCAGTTGCCGGAACAATTCCGCCGTTTTTATCATCTATAAAACGAGTAAGGCCAAAGGTATTATTTCCGCAATTATACTGGCGAATACATGGCGCAGGTTTTCCGTCAGTGGCATAATAATCAGTAGTTCCTCCATTATCCTGACGCCAGGGGTTTGCATTCAACGCTGAACCAGACGCAACAGTCGGCATTAAACTGAATATTGCAGGATTCAACTCCACACTACTCGCAGGCATAACAGCAACATGTCCGTCGATAAAACTGAGAATTACCATGCTGGAATGACGGGCATCAACTTCACTGCTAATCATCATCAAATTGTTAGTATTACTACAATCAGCTGTAGCAACAATGATTGTCGGGTCAGAAAATGTACCAATAGCAGCGACATCAAGATTAGCATTGTAAGCATAACCGTTCGGAGTTGATTTTCCTTTTGTTGGGCATACCAATACACCCGGATCAACTTTGATATCATTCCAAACAGTAGCAGTTCCCGGGAAAACTTCCTCATGGTCCTGAGCATACATTTGCAAAGACGCCATAATCTGCCGTTGATTGCTCGTACAGGTAGTTTGCCGCGCTTTTTCTCTTGCACGTGCAAACACAGGGAACAGTATCGCCGCCAAAATGGCAATAATGGCAATTACAACGAGTAACTCGATTAGTGTAAAGCCACGACGATTGATTGGTCTTAACATTTTATTACCTCCCCTAAAATATAATCAAAGTTTGAATTACTGATTAGATGCAAGTAATCCAAACCCAGATTATGAAATACTATTTTATTGCATATTTTGCTTTCAAATAATCATTCACTAACTTGATATCGCCATCACCAAGTGCTTTTGAATATAGAACCACTTCAGCAACATATCCATTCAGACGACCAGCATTGTTTCCATAACCAGCGATATTCCAGATACCGGGAGTATATGTATTCGGCCAATCACCGGTTTTTACACCCTGGCCAACACCATTAATAAAGCCTTGATAAGCAGTTGGACTTGATACAGCGGCAATCACACAAGGTGCATCAAAAGGCACGGCATTTTGAGCTGGATATGTTTCAATACGTGCAGTACCGCGCATAAACCCCCAGTAATTGTTGCCATCGCTATTGCGGGTATAAGAATCACCATAGGCATTCAAATCATGGATTAATTCATAGCGGGTATCATTGGTTGGACGAAATACGACAAACATAGTCCCTGCCTTTGCAGTCCAATATGGTCCCATACTTGGTGTTGTCAGCGCATCGTCTACACCGTCAAATAAGATGGCAGGCTGACCATTCAAATCGGCAACAGAAGGTGTATAAACTGGCTGGCTGGCAGCGGTTGCCTGAGTAGCACTTAATGCATTAAGAGAAAGGTCACCCCATGCAGAAACTTTATTGCTGCCATCTTTGGTAACGCTATTACCAGCGCGTACCCATATTGCCATACCAGTTTGGACAGGAGGAGCATCACCAGGAAAAGGAGCTGCATTAGTTGATGTAACATGCCCGTCAGCATAACTAACAATTAAACTGTTAGAATGCCGTTTGGCATCTAAGTCATCACGGGTATAGCCGATATTCTTGTCAGCTGAGTTAGCACTTGATTTATTAAGACCATCAGCAGTAATTCCAACATTTGTCGGATCAGAAAATGAACCTATCGATTGACTTGCCGCACCTGAAAAATAAACGTATCCATTTGGATAACTTTTGCCTAATGATGGACAAACAATAACACCAGAATCAACTTTGATATCGTTCCAGATAGTAGCGGTTCCCGGCAATGTTTCTTCATGGTCTTGTGCAAACATTTGAACTGAAGCGACTATCTGCCGTTGGTTGCTGGTACAGGTTGTTTGCCGCGCCTTCTCACGCGCACGGGCAAACACGGGAAACAATATCGCAGCCAAAATGGCGATAATGGCAATTACGACGAGTAACTCGATTAGTGTAAAGCCACGACGACTGGTTAAATTGGGCATTTTTTACCTCATTTTTTTATCAATGTAAACTTTATTTACAAAAATTTACCATTAATCAGATTTCGTAAATTATTAATTTTATATTAAGGTGTCAATAGGGAGTTATGTCCCATCTTTAAAATTAATGTTGACTTCCCATCACCCCTATTTACACTTTACCGGTAAAGTAGTAATATTACAACATCAATTTTAGGAGGCATGTAATTATGCTTACGAAAAACCACAGAAATGGCTTTACCTTGATCGAATTATTGGTCGTGATAGCCATTATCGCCATTTTGGCTGCGATACTGTTTCCTGTTTTTGCCCGGGCAAGAGAGAAAGCGCGACAGACTACCTGCACCAGCAACCAGCGACAGATTGCCGCTTCTATCTCGATGTATGTCCAGGATCATGAAGAAATGTTGCCGAATTCATCGTCAGTATGGTCAGATATAAAAGTTGACCCGGGTGTTTTAGTCTGTCCATCTAAAGGAAAAGGGACAGCTAACGGATATGTTTATAATGGTAAAGCTGCTGGACAATCAATAGGAAGCATCGCCGACCCGTCATTCGTCAGTATTACTTCTGATGGTATCCATGCTGCTACTTCTTCTCCGATAACTTATGACAACATCGCCATGTATCAGACAGATATCGATCGTCGTCACACTGGAAGTGCAATTGTTAGTTTTATAGATGGTCACGTGAGTCCAGTAAAAGGACCTATTGTCCTTGGAACAATATCAAACATAAATACTGCTTTCTTTGTTGGTGACCCCAATAGCTTAACCGCAGCAGATGACACCCCGTATATTAATCGTCTTAATTCCATTGGCGCAAAAGTAACCTTAATTGATGATGGTTCAACCACTATTACGACAGCTGATTTGCTAAAGTACCAGTTAATCGTTGTCTCAGTAAGTACAACGTCCAATCAAGTTGCATTGGCACTGTTAAAAAACCTGCCTGTACCCGCTATTGTAATGGATACTGCCGTGGAGTATAATGCTTCTTCAGGAAGCATGTATCTGTTGTCAGCAACCAATACATCTGTCACTTCCTCTACTGTAGATATTGTTAATCCTAACTCAGCGTTATCGCTATATGTAGGTGGAGTTGTTGGGTCGCCAGTTACAGTTGCCAATGCTGCCTGGGGAATACCAAAACCTAACGCAAACACTCAATTACCAGCAGCGGCTGATCGTGTAGCAACTATCACCAATGCAGGCACTACATACTGTCCATTATTTACTTATGAACCGGGACAAGTCATGCAGGATGCTATAATTGCACCCGCACGACGAGTTGGGTTCAACCTTAATGATGGTACAAAAATGGGTGGGGCAGGATGGGGCTTCTTTGACGCAAGCTGTAAATGGGCGGCAGGAATATACTAAACTGAAACAACAAGAATTTGTGTTTATACATTGACCAATTTAGGCCACTTTAACTGTCTGAGTGAATGACATCATCTGGCAATCACTCAGCAATTAAAGTGGCCATTATTACAGGCAATATATAATGAATATAAAATAAGAATTTTAATAATATACACTACATCTGAATGGCAGATAAATATTTATGACAAGAAATAACACCATGAAAAAAATAATAAAAACTACCGTCAGACTTCAGGATATAGCTGACCACTGCAATATCACAAAAATGGCAGTTTCTCTGGCATTACGCGATGACCCCAGCATCAGCGATTTAACAAAACAACAGGTAAAATCTATTGCCATCGAGTTAGGTTATCACCCTGGTATGCATGATGCTGCCCGTAGACTAACTGCGCAAAAGACTGGTCAGCGTATTCGCACTAATACCATCGGAGTCATCCTGCCACCTAACTTTTCTGACTCACCTTTGAGTGGAGCAATGTTTCATGGTATTTTGGATTGTGCCGTACCAGCCGGTTTTGCACTGTTGACAACATACTACAACTTTACTTCTTTGCAATCATATCTGGAAAATCCCATCATCCCGATACCGCCAATTTTCGCTACTGGCGGAATTGATGGTTTTATAATTTTTGATATTTCAAAAAATATCGCTGAAACGGTGGCATTTCTTGAACACAAAACATCCGGCATACATTATCCAGTGGTTGTTGTTATGGGTAAAGATGCCCGCTATTCTTCTGTGAATATAGACCATCAACATGGAGGATATGAATTAACCACCCATTTATTAAGATTAGGACACCGTCATTTTTTGCGATATAGAAATAGTATTGATAATAAATCATTTGAACCAGTGATTCAAGGTACCTGCCAAGCATTGTCTGAAGCAGGATTATCGCCTAAAAAGCATTTACATTACATCGATATGCCAAGAAAATGGATAATGCATAATCCACACGAAAATTACCGGAATATTGACAATATAACAAACGACCAGAACAGACTGATTAATAAATTGTACCAACATCCGGAAATAACAGCGATAATGGCATGGAACGATTCCAGCGCGATAATAACCTGCAACCTTTTAAGAGACGCCGGCATCAATATACCAGATGATATCAGCGTCGCTGGATATGATGACATTTATCCATACATGAATTTATCAGGTGAAAACGAACTGACAGCAGTGCATGTTCCATTTAAGGAAATTGGCCATAATGCCATGATATTAATGATTGAACAAATTAACAATCAATTCTCTGTCCCTACCCACATCATGCTGCCGCCAGAAATAAAGTCAAGAAAAACCACCGGACCAACAAAGGCAAAAACATTATGAATACAATTCAATATAACAAAAGCCGCGAAATTCCCGTTTCCCACATTGCTGATGTAATGGTTATCGGTGGCGGACCCGGCGGATTGGGGGCGGCGGTGATGGCTGCCCGCGAAGGTGTCGATGCTATGCTGATTGAGCGATACGGTCAATTAGGCGGTATGGCGACCCAGGGACAGGTGAACGCCTTTATGCATAACCATGTCATGGGCAACCTGCTGGACAAACCTGTTTGCCGGGAATGGGCAAACAAGATGGAGAAATACCGCGTAAACAACGGTCCGCATAACCTGGTAGAGCATAACGCCGCTATGCTGGCAGCGGAGGAGTTGTGCCTGGAAGCCGGGGTGAAGTTATTGTACCACCACACCTTAATAGATGTCGTGATGGATGACACTGATATTGATTACCTTATTTTCTGGTCCAAATCCGGCATAACCGCCGCGAAGGCGAAAGTATACATCGACTGTACCGGCGACGCCGACCTTGCCGTTTATGCCGGATGCGCCTATGAACAAGGCGGTCCCGACGGTGCATGTCAGCCCATGACCGCGTTTTTCGGGTTGGAAAATATCGATGATTCGCGGGTGCCGTCAATGGAAGAGTTGCAGGTTTTATACAAAGCCGCCAAGGAACGCGGCGAAATATCATGTCCGCAGGCACATTTGCACCCCGCGCCATTTTTCAGTCCGGGAATACGAACTTTCAACTGGACGCGGGTGCTGGATACCGTGGGAACCGATGGCGACGACCTGTCAAAAGCGGAAATAATAGCCCGCCAGCAAATCCGCGAAGTGGTGGCATTTTTCCGTAAATATGTGCCCGGATACGAAAACGCGACTATCCGCTCTATCGCCACCCACATCGGCATCCGCGAGACCCGCCGGGTAATCGGCCAGGCATTTCTTACCCGTGATGCCTTTGTCACTGCCGCGAAGTTCCCTGATGCCATTGTGCGGGTGCAATACCCGATAGATATCCACAACCCCCACGGCGCCGGGGTAGAGTTAATATACATGCCGGAAGGCGACTGGTACGAAATCCCCTATGGCTGCATCGTGCCGCGCGATTGCGGCAATCTGCTCATCGGCGGCCGCCCTATCTCCGTCGACCACGCCATCCACAGCAGCATGCGCATAATGCCTGTAGCCTGTTCAGTAGGCAGCGCTGCCGGGATAGCCTCAGCAATAGCAGTAAAGAACAACTGCCGTCCGAAAGAAGTAGACGGCGTGCAAGTGCGGGAGTTGTTGGTGAGACATGGGGCGTGTTTGTAGGGAATTAATAATTAGAGAGGCTTTTGCAAAACTCGATGGGACACTCTCGCGGCTTCGCCACTCGGTGTCAGTCCCTGATAGTCGTTCTTCCCCTCTCCAGCCGGGGAGGGGCTTTTAAACTGCAAATATCTAATTTAGAATAACAAAAGATTCAATAATCTATTTATATATTATTTATCCGCCTCTTCATTCGGTTTATCAATTCCGAAAAAATTCATCTGGCAGCGTTCTGCCAATTGCGTGACGCTTTCCATGATTTCCTGGGCAAAAATAAATTGATTGCGCAGTGCCTCCTGAGACTCTTTGTTGTCGGTAATATTCATCATCACCCCTTGCAGCATGGTCGGCATGCCATCAAGGTCACAAACAATTGTCGCTTCATCGAGGAACCAGAGTGCCTCTTTATTGCGGGTTAACATGCGATATTCCACATTCAGAGGTTTATGACTGCCGATGCATAAGGCTATTGCGTTGTTCACACGTATGCGATCATCCGGGTGAATTTGCTGATGCCAAAAATCTGGCTGGCGCAGAAATTCTTCCGGCACAAAACCAAGAAGCTTGGTAACATGCTGGTTAAAAAAATACGGTGTACGCAAATTATCAAGTTTTGCGATGTAAGTAATGGCTGGAATGTGTTCAATTAGCGTGCGATAGCGATTTTCACTCTCACGCAGTGCCTTTTCCGCCAGTCGACGTTCGCGACGCACCGTGACTTCGCGCAGTTCGCGCTCGATTACCGGGCCAAGACGCACTAAATTGTCTTTCATAACGTAATCATGTGCCCCGATACGCATCGCTTCTACAGCAGATTCCTCACCGATAGCACCGGAAACGATAATGAACGGTATATCCAATTCACTCTCTTTCAATAGCTTCAGCGCCTCAGACCCATTGAAATTAGGCAGACGAAAATCGGAGATTACAATATCCCACTGCGCCTCATCCAGTGCCTGTTTCATCGCCTCGCGCGTTTCAACGCAATGTGCCGTCACTTCAAAACCACTCTTTTGCAGATATCGTTTTAAAAGAATAGCATCGTTCTCGTCATCTTCAATCATCAATACACGTAATGGTATCATTAGTTCACATCTCCTAACGGCGGCAGTTCGTTAATATCAAGCCAATAACTCCCAAATAAACGCATCGATTCGGTAAACGTAGAAATATTCACCGATTTCCGAATGTAACTATTGGCACCCAGGGTATAGCTATTAATTATATCCTGTTCAACATCAGAAGTTGAAAGCATCACCACCGGTATCAGCGAGGTGCGCTTATCCTGACGTACTCGTTTCAACACCTCTAATCCATTCAAACGCGGCATTTTCAAATCCAGCAGAATCACCGCCGGCCAGGCCATCTGTGTCTGCTGGTTATCTTCCGACTCAATGTTGAAGAGATAATCAAGGGCTTCGACACCATCGTGCGCGACATGCACCTGATTAGTAATGCCGGCCTTGCGCAACGCGCGCAACGCCAGGGTAATATCATCTACATTATCATCTACCAGTAATACAGTCCTTTTCCCGCGTGAACCGGTAAACATACTGGTTGATTCATCAAGAGTAGACATGTGTTTTTACTCTCCTTTGCCAAAAGCATCTGTACTGTCTAATTCGGCAGCATCATGAAGTGTAAAATAAAAAGTGGCACCATGATTTACGGCACCTTCCGCCCATATTCGTCCATTGTGGCGATGAATAATTCGTTGCACTGTAGCCAGTCCAATACCGGTGCCGGGAAACTCATTTGCGGAATGCAGACGCTGAAACGTGCCAAACAACTGGTCGGCATAAGCCATATCAAATCCAGCTCCGTTATCAGTGACATGATACACCGGTTGCTGGCCAGCCTGGGTCATACCAAATTCAATGTGTGGGTTGGTAGTTTTACTGGTGAACTTCCAGGCATTAACTAACAGGTTTTCCAATACAATGCGCATCAAATTGGCATCTCCATCACCGTATACCTGTGGTTCGATTATACAGGTAACGTGGTGCTCAGGATGATTCTGCTCCAGTTCACCAGCAATATCTCCCACCATTGCACTTAAATCAATAGATTCCTGACTAATCTCGCCGCGAGACAAACGCGACAGTCGCAGCAAGTTCTGAATGAGACTGTCCATGCGTAATGTTGCCATCTGAATACGCTTCAAATAATCGCGTCCATCATTACCGAGTTGTTCGAAATAATCTTCTATCAAGGCCTGGCAGAATCCGTTGATGGTGCGAATCGGCGAACGGAGATCATGCGAAACGGAATAACAGAATGACTCCAGTTCCTTGTTGACAGATTCCAACTGCTTGGTACGATCGTAAACGCGTTGTTCGAGCATCCGCCGACCTTGTTCTATTTCGGAGAGCAGGTGAAAACGTTCAATGGCAAATTTAATGGTGCGCTGGAGCAAATCGAAGATATTGTTTCCCTTCAGCAGATAATCCTGGGCGCCAAGGCGTAATGCCTGCAATGCTACCTCTTCGTCCCCTAACCCGGTAAGTACGACAATCGGTATATTATGGTGAGATGACTGAATGGCAATCATCCCGTTCAGCATAGAACTGTCAGGCAGCGAAAGGTCAAGTAGGATAACGTCAATATCTTCGCGTTCCAGCAATTGCAGACCATCCTCCAACCTATTAGCCGTGTTTAACTGAAAGCGATCGTATTTGCTATGACGCAATGCCTCTCGCACTAAAACAACGTCATTAGGATCATCCTCGATTAATAAAACTCGAATTACGTCATTCATTGGAGTATCCTAACGATGACAGCACAAAATCACCGTCATCATCTTCGGCGTAGAGAATGATATTAAAGTTATCTAAATTCTTCATAATTCTCTTTCTGTGTCGTGTTTTCCATGGGTAGGAGTATCCGAAAACTCTGTCTCCTATCCATGACTATCCACTGAATTATTATTATCGTAATGGTGCTTCAGTCAATATAAATATAAATGTAATATTATAACTTATTATAAAAACTGTCAACATAATTACTCCGTTTTGTCAAACATATTTGCAAAAAAAAGTTGTTCTACAGATTCTTGCAAAACGTTGTGATAACATGATGGTACAGACACCTTCCAGGTTTCATCACTTGGTGTCAGTCCTTGATATATACTCAAAATTTCAATGTAAAACAATGAAAAAGTTATCTTAAAAAAATTGCCAGCCAAGATATAAATCAAATCTGGCTGGCAATATAACTTATTAAAAAAATCAAGAGCTATTAATTATACCGCAACTGAAATACTTGTATTTCATCAGCACCAAAATAATCATTATTAGCCGCTTGCCATGCGTCTTTAACTCGCAATGTTACATAACGACCAGAAGGATAAGGACTTGATAATTCAATATCAGTGTAACTTGTACCAGTGCTATTATTTTTAGCTATTTGAGTACCAGAGATTGATGGAGTAACGTTAGTATGATAACCGGTAGTATTATCAACAAAAAGATCTGCTGTTTTAAATCCACGAGTTAAAAATTGACCAGGATAATCAGCACGCCAATAATTATAAACCCGTACTTTATATATTGTTTTTTCTGTACCCATATCAAGAGTGATCGACCATGGAGCGCGATTATCATAACGCTCCCAGTTAGCATTCGTCACTCCATCGTTAAGAATTGATACATTTGGCATCGATTCCGTAAAAGCAGGTGAATATCCTGATATTGTCATGGATGAAAACAGCATTAGTTTTACAGGGTCAATATCTGCACCGGTTGTAGCTGATACATGTCCATCGGCAAAGCTGGCAATTGTTTTACCGGAATGAATATTGCTGACTTCGTTAGTTGCATCTTTGGTTACATTACCGGTGGCAGCACCATCAGCAGTTAAAAAGACGCTCATAGGATTAACTTGAGAACCAATGGCACTTCCGGCTACAATGTAGTTATAAACATAACCATTTGTTGTGCTTTTTCCTTTAGTCGGGCAAATTAAAACTGCCGGTTCTACTTTAATGTCTGACCAGATGGTAGATGTGCCAGGTAAAATTTCTTCGTGATCCTGAACATACATGGCGATTGATGCGGCGATTTGCCGCTGATTGCTGGTGCAGGTAGTCTGTCGAGCTTTCTCACGTGCTCTGGCAAACACAGGGAATAAAATTGCGGCGAGGATAGCAATAATGGCTATCACTACCAACAATTCAATGAGGGTAAAACCTTTGCGCCGATTAAATAGCGAACTCATATTATTATCTCCTTTGTTTTTTTATTGCTGGAAATAACGCGCAGATTCTTTCCATACAATATTTTTTATTAATATCACACATTATTAAACTGCGCAAGGACTTTTTCAATATAATTTAATGAAACAAGTTACATTATTCATGTTTACAATCAAATCCGAACAATAGAAGTTATGTTTTAGTAGGATGTAACTTTATAGTGTCGCTACTCTGTAGCTTTAATTTTATACTTATCAGACAACTATTAATATATCGCCGCGCTGCGGCTTTTTTAATTCATAAATATATTTTCATTATATTTAGCCACAGAGTGGCGATATCTTAATAGCACTTGATTATCAGAATTATTTTAAGCTGCAGAGCAGCGACACATTAAACTTATCCAATTTATTTTGGTTATGTCTTAGGAGAAACACATGATTCACGAAATATCAATTTAGCAGGAATTAGATGTTGAGCCACTAAAGGAGCATCTGTAGTTTGCGATATTCGCTCCATCATTAATGCACATGCCATTTGAGCCATCTGCTCAGGATTTTGTTCGGTGGTAGTTAAGGAAGGATGTAATAATCCTGAAAATCCGAAGTTGCCATATCCAATGATGCTGATAGCATCTGGTATAATTATTTTTGTGCGCTGCAAAATCTGCATTAACATTAATGCATAATAATCATTCCAGCATATAATTGCCGTTAATCTTTTACTCTTATCCTGTTTCAGCCACTCTGTGACAAAAGATCTATCATTAACTGCATTTAAATTTGTTAAATTATTAATTATCCCCTGTTGTTTCAGTGCCATATAAATAGCATTTGTACGATTGTTGTTTTTCACATCTATTTCGGGTCCAAAATAGCCAATTCGTTTGTGTCCAAGACTGCATAAATAGCGTACTACTGTCATAGCAAGATTATCTTCATCAGTTAATACAGCATCAATTGGCAAGATAAAATGAGGACTGTCAATACTGACAAGCTTGATATTATGACTACGGATAGCATATATAATATCCATCGGAATAATATCTTCACAAGGAGTGCATGCGAAAATTCCGGCTACCCGTTGTTCTATTAATACAGAAATTGCATGGATTGTACGTTTATATTCTGAAAATGTTTCCAGAATAATCACCTGGTAATCCTCTTTGTATGCACACTTCAGCAACTCGCTGATAATTCGTGAATAAAAATGGTCATTTAAATTCGGTACCAATAATCCAAACATTTTACTATTGCCGGACATCACACTTTGAGATAATCGGTTGGGATGATAATGATATTCCTGGACCAATTCCATAATGTGTTCCCGGGTATCTGGACGAACACTCGGGTGACCATTGATTGCACGCGACACTGTAGCAATAGAAACACCGGCAAGTTTCGCCAGCAAGCGTACTGTAGACATATAATATTACCTTTTAAAAAAATTATTAAAAGAATTAACCAGATTAACAGGATATATGTAACAAGTTTCACAGCTATATGTCAATGGTTTTAATTGACTGACAAACAAATAATGTATAAAATCAATAAAAAAGTAACAAATTGCCTGCAAGGAAACATTAAATGAAAAACCTTAAGATTTTCTCTGCCTTATTAGCCGTCTGGCTAATTGCCTCTGTCAGTTTTGCATCTATTGTAAAAGTGACTGACTTTGCCAAATTGCCGGGAATCCTTGCAAAAGCAAAATCCGGTACGGTCATCCAACTGCCGGCAGGAAATTATGTTGGTACTTTGTCTGTCCCTGCTGGCGTCACCTTGCAAGGGGCAGGATACAATGCCACTACAATTGATGCCGGTACAGAACCGAATGGGATCATCCTTGCCGGCAATAATGCTGCTGTTTCACAGTTATCAATACATTCCCGCGGCGGCAATGCGCTGATGATAAAAGGTATCAAAGGCGCAACTGCTTCCGGCTTGCTAATTCATGGCGGTACCACGGGGATATCTCTGGAAAACTCCTCGAATATCCAGGTGGAAAACTGTATTGTCGACGGCAGCCTTAACGGAATTGCCGCGCAAAACGTCCAGAAATCCGCCATTGTAAATAACACTATCACCCGCACCAATTCGCTGGGTTTCAGCCTGATTGAAGTTAGCAATTCTGCCATTTTCAACAATATTGTAGTTGATGCCGGCATTGCTATACAGGTAAGCAAGCCCGGCACAAAAATGATGGTTGACAACAATCTGTACCTGGCATTATTCACCGGTAAATTCGGCAAGCAGTTAACCCGCATTTCTCTGGGACCCTGGCGTGATGTTTCCGGCGGTTTGGATGCTCATTCAGTTTCATTGCCGGTAAATTTCCGCGATACTGCCAAGGGAGATTACAGTACAACATCCACTCTGAACTGGAACCCGGCGATTGCTACCACAAGCAACTGGGGGGTGAAAAACATCAACAACTTTAAAGCGCCAAAAACAGATATCAATGGTGTAAAACGTCCCGCCATGCAGGGAGTTGGCGCAGTAGAAACCGCCGGTACTAAACTGGAAGTCACAGACGGCACATTTAAAATAACCAGCGACGAAGGCACTAAAAGCGCAGGAGTATTCGCCAAAGATAACAAACTGATTCGCTACATGTTCAAAGATTTGCCATTAAAGAAAGGCACTTATCAATATGTCTTGCCATCGCGGACAGAATTAGGCACAAATATCACCGCCGGCGACTATGAAATGCGCGTGGTGGAAGGCAATTTAAGATGGAAATACAACAGATTTACCGCTAATAACGGCATCGGCACCGGCGAACACGAGTCTGATATGCTCAGCGTTTGGCGTTCAGCATTAGGAAATAACAATAACCTTATCCTCAATACCGGGTGGAACGAACGCGGCGAAAATATGCGTTCAAAAGATTTAACCACCGGCAAAGCTGCCTGGTCGCTTCCCGGCAATGCCGGCGGCAAAGGCATCTGCCGCGGCGCAGATGGCATGATTTACGCCTTGCGGGAAAGAAGCGCGACAGCGATGACGATAATCCGTATCAATAAACAAGGCACCATGCTGCCATGGCTGGAAGGTAATCCGTTATTAACTATAAATATGACAAATATCAGCGGTTTGGCTGAATTAAATGGCAATCTATATACCATCGCCAGCAATGGCACAGTATATAAGATAAATATCGCAACCAATAAAATTGATATCGCATTTAAGGTTAATGGCGCATTTCATCCTTTTGCAGATAACAAACGACAGCTATTATGGATGATTACCGATAGCACCGGGTTCCTTAATGGCGTTGTCACCGCCTATACCCCTGCCGGTGAAGTGAAATACACCTTCAAAGGCGTTGAAAATCCAGTGGGAGTCGCGGTAAACGGCGATAAAATGGCAGTTGCATCTTACAATACCGGCAAAGTTCATTACTTTGATATCAGCAATCCAGCTGCACCCATTGCTAAGAATACCATAGGACGTGGCGATGGTCCCTACGGTCCTATCGCCGCGGACAGATTCTGGTTCCAGAAAGGCCCATACAGCACCCCGCGCGAAGTGCCATTGGACATTGACGATGCCGGCAACCTGATGATATTGGATCATGCCAGCCATCCATTGGTTTTTAATGCTGAAGGAAAAAATCTTTACCAGGGTTGCGCAGTATTCGGCAATTCGCCGAATTGGGTTCAGTTTGCCGATGACAAAGTTACCCGCATCATGGACTCGATGGGGGCAATATCGTGGACAATCGACCCACAAAAAGGAACTTCACAACCTGATGTTTTATGGGGACGTCCTCCAGGTGCCACCAATATCGGCATGTTTAAATACAAAGATAACATCTATGGCGTATTGAAATGCAAGCAGAACGACGAACCAAGACGCGCTGATGGCGTGCTGATAGTGCGTTATGATGAAAAATATGTCGGCCACATTGTTGCGTTTTATGGCCCGGACAAAAGCAACCTGCTTTCATTATTTACCGACACCAATGACGATGGCATGATTACCGCTGCCGATGGTACGGAAACCATAATACTAAACACTGCCGAAAAATCAGTCTCAACCAGTTCAACAGCAGTAGGACGCTGGATGTATCTATCCCCCAATGGCGATATCCGCAGTTCATTCGGCGCAAAATGGATATTCAAAGGTGTTAACGATAAAGGCACACCGCTTTATGATATTGCGGCCGACCCGGTGATAAAATACGCAGACAAAGAATTAACATCGCCATATAAATTTTCCTCAAAATTCAATCCCGGCAGTCAGTCAGAAAGTGTAATGACCCCTGACGGCGGGATGATGGCAGTAGTATGGACGAAGGATAGTCCAAATGGTGCCGGCCTCAGCAACAGCGGCGGCATTGATATCGAACGATTTAATAAAGACGGCACTCTGCGCTGGTTCCTGCCGATGAATGATTTCGGCCCGACCCAGGGTGTTAAGGAAATCGAACCCGGTTTCATCCTTACCAGTTGGGGGCACCAGGCAGAATGGGTAGGACTTGACGAAGACGGCCTGTCTATCGGACATTTAGGATTCCCCATCGAAGCAGGATGGATGGGATACTGGGTTGACCATCCTGACGAGTATATCCTGTTTAAAGGCAATGACGGGCAAACCCATGTGGTGGTTGGCGACTATATGTTGAATGGCGCGCACTGGCTGACATTAAGCAATACCCACAACTATATTAAAAATGCCTTCCCGTTAACCATCACCCCGGAACGCGCGTTTACACTGGCAGCACTGCCACCACGCACCGCATTCATGATGGCAAAATCCAAAAAGCCGAAAATTACCATTACCAAATTGAAAGAACCATTGCCGATAGATGGCGACCTGGAAAAATGGCGGACAGCGAAAATAGAACCGCAAATAGTCATCACCCCGGCAACTGCTGGCCCGGGCATCAAAAGTGCAAATGACTGCAGCGCTGTAATCCGGGTGGCTTACCTTGGCAAAGATATGTATGTTCAGGTGCTGCGGTTTGATGACGTGGTTACATTCCACCAGACCATCGCCACCGGTACCCATGTTCAGGATACCGTGGAAATGATGATAAACGGTTTCTGGGAACCAGGTTTCCAATTCAGCGTCGGCAGATTCTCCACCGATGGCGACCAGATAGTCCGGCGCCGATTCTTCTTCGGTGCTTTGCAGTTGAATATCCCCGCTGACATCGCACCGCGATTCATAAAAGTTCTCGACAACGCCGAAGCAGTAACCGAACGCAAATTAGTCGAACAGGCAACCGGCGAAGACCTTTCAAAAGCAAAAGTAATCGTCACCGAATACAAACTGCCCATTGATGAACGCACCTGGGCAGGCACTAAAAATGAAGTGCAGATACCCGAATCCGGCAAAGGCTTCTGGCTGGGATTCATGATAGACGACAACGACGAACCCGGCACCGACCTGCAAAAACTGGAAGTCTGGCCCGCCAGTTACGGCACCTTCAGTCCCAAAGAAGACGGCGCTTGGGCAGTTTATGAGTAATTAGTTACACAGAGTCGCACAGAGGAGACACAGACTCACAGAGAAAATTTATAAAAACTCCGTGAATCTCTGTGTCTTCTCTGTGAATCTCTGTGTAATTTCCTGAATAATTTGCTACAATACAGCCGTCAAATCGGTTAAACATCACAAGGACTATTTTTCATGAAAAAGCGTTATGATTTATCTGCTTGCAATTGGCAGGTGACTGGATTTACCCCCCACCAGTGGCGGGCAGCTATGAATATGGAGCTGGGACTTGGCACGCTGTCAGAGATTCCCACTATACCGGCGACGGTGCCGGGGTCGGTACAGAATGCACTGTTGCAAAACGGCTTGCTGCCGGACTGGAACATGGGGATAAATGCCCGCCAATGCGAATGGGTGGAGAACCGCCACTGGCTGTTTGACGCGAAGATACCGGCGGAATGGCTGGCAGAAGGAAAAACCGCACGGATAGAATGCCAGGGACTTGATTATAATGGCTGGGTTTATTGGAATGCCGCTGAAATAGCGACTTTCTGCGGAACTTTTAAACCGCATACATTTGACGTTACTGCCTGTAAAACTGACGATAAAAACACCCTGAAATTTGTATTTGACTGCCCGCCACGCTGGCTGGGGCAATTCGGTTTTACCTCGGAAATGAAAGAATGGAAAACCCGCTTTAATTACCATTGGGACTGGGTGAGCCGACTGGTGCAAATTGGTATCTGGGACAAAATAGAACTGGTGGTATCTGACGGCGAGGAGATATCCAACCTGTTCGTCACCACCGATGCCGATGTACAGTCAAAAACCGGCATTCTCAACATTAGTGGCGAAGCAATCGGAGATGCCGGAACCGGCGTGAAGATAACATTGGATAATGGCGGAAAAACCATCTGGCAGCAGGAAATATCTCGCGATGCATTCACTGCCGGGGGCAAATACGCAGATTTGCCGATAGAATTATGGTGGACAAATGGCGCCGGCGCGCAACCGCTGTATAACCTGACAGTTGAACTGACCGATATGGCAGGGAATATTGTCGATGTTATTTCAAAGCGCGTCGGGTTCAAGCATGTTGAATGGCTGCCTTGCGCCAACGCGCCGAAACACGCCGACCCGTGGCAGTGCGTCATTAATGGCGTTCCTACTTTCCTGCAAGGATTTGACTGGACGCCGGTACGCCCGAACTACGCCGACGTAAAATCAGCAGAAGTCACCAGCCGGCTGGATACCTATCACGGAATGGGTTGCAATGTCATGCGCGTTTGGGGTGGAGCAGTGCTGGAACGCGAAGATTTTTACAGCTATTGCGATGAAATAGGCATCCTGGTCTGGCAGGAATTCCCGTTATCATCATCCGGTATGGACAACTGGCCGCCGGAAGACGAAAAATCCATCACTGAAATGAGCGAAATCGCGGTAACATACATCCGCCGACGCCAGCATCACGTTTCTCTGCTGCTCTGGTGTGGCGGCAATGAATTGCAAGGCGCACTGGACGGCGGCAAACAGGGAATAGGCAAACCTATCGACATGACCCATCCAATGATGGCAAAGATAAATAAAATCATCGCCGCTATCGATCCCACTCATCGCTTTACCCCTTCCTCATCCAGCGGTCCGCGCTTCTTCGCCGTCGAGGAGGATTTTGGTAAAGAACTGCATTGGGATGTCCACGGTCCATGGGGAATGGATAGCATGTCATGGGAAGACTGGCAGCGTTACTGGGCAAACGATGACGCGCTTTTCCGTTCCGAAGTAGGTTGTGCTGGCTGCAGTCCGGTTGACATTATCGAAGGCTACCGCGGCAGCCTGTCAGCCTTACCCGGCTCCATCGATAACCCGCTGTGGCGCCGCACCTATTGGTGGATTCAATGGGAAGAATACAAGAAAGAGTTCGGCAAAGAGCCAGACACCCTGGAAGAATATGTAAAGTGGAGCCAGGGACGCCAGGCAAAAGCCCTGGGCATAGCCACCACCGAAGCAAAAAAACGCTTCCCCGGCATCGGCGGCATCATCTACTGGATGGGCCACGACTCTTTCCCCTGCACCGCCAACACCGCGGTGATAGATATGCACGGCCGCATGAAACCCGCCGCCGAAGCAATAGGAAAAGTATTCAGAACACCGCAGGAAGATTTGAAGAAATAGATTTGTTACACAGATACACGGAGTGTTAAAAATATTCTCTGTGAATCTCTGTATCTTCTCAGTGCAATTTATACAAATAACAACTAATTTCAATATTGAAAATATTTGTTATTCTTATTGACATTACTACATTCAAAGGTTTAATATTTCTTTATATGATTATAGTCTGGACTTTTTAACAAATTGTCATCTATAAATTATTGATAGTGACATACATATTCAAGAGTTAAGGAGACATGGAAAATGCGGAGAAAAGTATTAATTTTCATTTTGATGATAGTTACATTAGGTCAGTCCTTTTCGCAATTGGCAAATAGTGCTTGGCCAACGTTTCGCCATGACATCCAAAATACAGGAAAAAGTTTATTTAATGGTCCAGAAAACCCCATAAAAAAATGGTCTTTCAATACAGGAAATTATATTCGTTCTTCACCAGCTATTAGTACTGATGGCACAATTTATGTCGGTTCTGGAGATAAAAAAATATATGCCATAAAACCTGACGGTTCAGAATTATGGAATTATAATGTAGGTGCAATAATTGAATGGTCATCTCCCACAGTTTGTATAGATGGCTCTATTCTTATAGGATCATATGATAAGAAACTTTATTCTATAAACTCCAATGGTTCTAAAAAATGGGAGTTCCTCACAGGAGACCAGATAACATCATCTCCTGTTATAACTTCAGATGGGTCAATTTATTTTGGTTCAGGTGATAATAAATTATATGCTCTAAATATTGATGGTTCAAAAAAGTGGGAGTTCACTACAGGAGGTAGAATAGGATCAACACCAGCAATTGGTAAAGATGGAACCATCTATTTCGGTTCATTAGATAAAAAGTTATATGCACTAAGTCCAAATGGTACGAAAAAATGGGAATTTGTTACTGGAAATTGGGTTTATTCCTCTCCATCTATTGATTCGAATGGTACTATTTATTTTGGTTCAGGAGATAACAAATTATATGCTTTGAATCCAAACGGGACAAAAAAATGGGAGTTTACTACTGGTGATCAGATTGATTCTGTTCCTGCTATTGATTCTGATGGTACTATTTATGTTGGTTCTTATGATAATAAACTCTATGCCATAAATCCAGATGGTACGAAAAAATGGGAATTTATTACTGGAAACCAAGTAAATTCATCCCCATTGATATCTGCTGATGGTACCATTTTTGTTGGTTCTTCTGATAAAAAGATGTATGCTATAAATAAAAACGGTTCAAAAAAATGGGAGTACTCATCAAGTGATAAAATCACATCATCACCTTCATTAGGTAGTGATGGTACATTATACTTCAGTTCAGAAGACCACAATCTTTATGCAATAACTAATAATAACTCTATTTCATCTCTAACTCTTATATCTCCAAACGGAAATGAGCAATGGCTACAGAGTAGCACACATAATATCACATGGACATCAACAGGTAACCCAGGTAATGTAAAAATAGAACTATTTAAAAATAGCGTCCTTAATAGCACCATTTCAAATAATGCGCCAAATACAGGGACATACAGTTGGAATATTCCTACTAATCAAACACTTGGAACAGATTATCGAGTAAAAATAACTTCATTAACTGATGTCAATGTTTCAGATAACAGTGATGCTGATTTTACTATTATTGCTGATTCATCAACAAGATTTGGTGTTCCAGTTCAAATATCACCAACAAATAATGCGGTTAATGTAGCCATACCTGCTACTCTTGTATGGCTTCCAGTATCTACAGCGGTTAATTACCAATATGAACTATATGGACCAGCAAGTGCTTCCATCCCGATAGAAACGAATACTGTTAATACGACATCAGCAACTATACAATATAATTTAAATACGAATACGAAATATACTTGGCGGGTGCAAGCGATAAACTCAAGTAATATACACAGTGCTTACTCTACATTCTGGTCATTCACAACTGCAATGCCACAATTACTACCACCAACATTAATTTCACCTGCTGATAATGCAATTGATGTGCCAATTAACACAACGTTCGTCTGGACATCTGTATTAAATTCATTAGCATACGATGTTGAAATATCAAAAGATGCTAACTTCACTAATAGGGTTTCATTAGGTTCACCTACAACAACATTAACAACTCTATTGGCATACAGTACAAAATACTATTGGCGGGCACGTGGTAAAAATGGTAACAATTTGGGACTATGGTCAACAATTTTTACATTTACTACTGCTGACTTTGTCCCTACTTCAGGTATTGACTCAGCAATAAGAAACTCTAAACTTGGCAGTCCGACATTTGGAGTTGGTGTTATTAATAATACTGGCAATTTGCAGACAGTAACTATCGACCAGGAAATAAATCGTCAAAGCGAATTTGATATTATGATTAAAAACACCGGTAATGTACCAGATATTTTCCTTATTACCAGTTCAACGATTATCGATAATGGGTTAAATAGTAAATGGAAAGTTGCGATATTTGACGATAGTGGAATTGACCGAACAAGTAAAATATTTAACAATGGATGGACATCGTACAATATAAAGCCAGGTCAGAGTGTGATATTAAGACTTAGACTTGCTGCATCAAGCAAACAAATAATAGATGAAAGTAATCCGCCAAAGCAATCAGTTAGTATCATCGCACAATCTATGAATGATATAAAAAATGGTGCAGCAACTCCAGCATCTGATACTGTTATTGGTGTAGCATATTTAATAAAAAGATCGAATTTGAATTAGTATAGTCATCATCTATTTTCTTTTTAGAGCATAATTCCTAATATAAAACAAAGGAATTATGCTCTTGCAAAGCGTTTAACTTAATTACCATTCTATTCCCACAGCGTATACCCTTACACTTCATATTTAATTATCATTTTAATTATAAATGTTGGCTGATAAGGTAGGGGAACTGTCCTCAGTTCCCGCGATGAACCGGAATAATGATGTAAAAAATCGAAATAGCGACATCATATTTAGGTGGTGCTGTTTTTTACCATATTTTGCCGTCACATCCGATTCTTTCTATTTAAAAAGACACTTTCGCGGGAGCTGGGGACAGCTCCCCTACCATCTGCCAAATATTTTTGAATTAAAGAATGCAAATATGCAACATTTCTGAATTTTCAATGTCTATTTACAAGATATGTATGATAGTAATCACGTATACTGTGCATTATAGAAATAAAATCTTACACATCCTGTCCATCCATGTTAATACAGTAAATCAGATTATTATTAGAGGTTAATTATGCCATACGGTTTGGGAATTGATGCTGGCGGTACTTATACAGACGCCGTAATCCTTGAGTTTTCGACACAACAAGTGCTGGCGAAGGCTAAATCGCTGACCACCAGGGATGACCTGAGCCGCGGGATAGCGGATGCCATCAGCCAGCTGCCGACCGGCATGCTTGAGCGGGTGCAACTGGTTTCGCTCAGCACTACCCTTGCCACCAATGCCATAGTTGAAAACAAAGGCGATAAAGTCGGCGCACTGCTGCTTGGTTTTGATAAATATGCCGTTGAAAAGGTGAATCATTTCCCGCGCCAGGTGGTAAGCGGACGGCCCGATATTACCGGACAAGTGATGGAAGAACTGGACGAAACTGAAGTGCGCAATGCGGTGGGAATACTACTGGAGCAGGATAATGTCGATGCCATCGCGATAAGCGGGATGGCAAGCGCGAGAAACCCCGCCATGGAAATCCGCGCGGCGGAAATAATTGCTGAAATGACGATCAAACCTGTCGTTTGCGCGCATACCCTCACCATGGAGCTTGATTCCATAAAGCGTACAATTACCGCCTGTCTTAACGCCCGCCTGCTGCCCATCATTGCCGACCTTATCAGCCATGTAAAGGCTACAATGGCTGCCCACCATATTCACGCGCCGCTGATGGTTGTTCGCGGCGATGGTACGCTGATGAGTGAAGAAACCGCACGGCATACTCCGGTAGAAACAATTCTTTCCGGTCCCGCCGCCAGCGTTTGCGGCGCGCAGGTATTATCTGGGGTTCGTGATGGCCTGGTGGTTGATATTGGCGGCACCACCAGCGACATCGCGGTTATCATTAATGGCGACCCGGTCGTCACATCATCAGGTGCCAGCGTAGCCGACTGGAACACTATCGTTCGCGCTGTAGATATTGAAACCATCGGCCTGGGTGGCGACAGCATCATTGCTCTTAACAGGCAAGGCCAATTGACCATCGGCCCGCGCCGCGCAATCCCCCTCGCCTACCTGGCACATGAATATCCATATATTCTGGATGAGTTGAATAACCTGTGGTCGATGCGGGATACCAATTCACCGCTTGTACAACCGACAGAGTTTTTCCGGCTGATGCGCGAATACAAAGACAACGACCTGACGGGAACCGAAGAGCGCACCCTGGCGGCGTTATCAGATGGACCGCGTTCTCGCCGGCAGATAGCGGAAATAATTGACGTCTGCGACCCATCGCTGGTGCCGGTTGAACGACTGGAAACGTCTGGCGTTATCCAGCAATCGACATTGACACCGACCGACTTAATGCACGTTTCAAGATTATATAATGTCTGGAACCGTGAAGCCTCTGAAATAGCTTTGCGCCTATTTGCCCATAGAGCAGAAACTGACCCCGACACTTTTGCCACCCGCAGTTTTGAAACCTTCAGCAACCGAATGACAATGCAACTGTTGCACCGGGTACTACGGCATCGACAATCATCACTGCCGGATTTCCCGAATGGACCCGCCAATCGTGAATTGCTGCGATTGCTCTGTTCAGATGCTGCCACCCTTGGCCTGTCGATAAAGACACACTGCGATAATCCGCTGGTAGCCATTGGCGCACCCGCACAGGTATTGGCTCAGGCAGCTGCGGAGAAACTTGGCGCACAATTAATCGTGCCTGAACATGCCGAAGTTGCCAATGCTGTCGGCGCAATATCCGGCGTGCTAACCATGCAGCTTGAAGGCTCTGTTCTGCCACTTGAATACGGATTTGCTGCACATACACCAGAAGAATGCCGGTCATTCAACACCCTCGAAGAAGCGCGCGAATGGCTGCACACCGAGATGGAAAGACTGCTGGAAGAACGGATTCAGGAAGCGCACATCGAAGGTTTTGCACTCGAACGCACGATGTTAAATAATAATCAACTCGGTACGCTGAGTACCGGCATGGTATTTCTGGAATACAAACTGCGTGCTATCGCGGTTGGACGGCCGATTTTCCACGGGTTCGGGTTAGAGAATTGAGAATTAATAATTACACAAGGTCTTGCAAAACCATACTAAATATATAATCAACCAAACCACCCCCTACCCCCTCCTTGGCAAGGAGGGGAGTTATGATAGTTACTTGATAAAATAATGGCTGCTTTAATAATCAAAACCTTCATTTTAAACTCCCCTCCTTGCCAAGGAGGGGTGGCCGAAGGTCGGGGTGGTTTTCGCCTACCACAACACCAGCAACTTAAACATTTGAAAAAATAGGTTTTGCAATTGTCTGTACGAATTACGAATAATTTGAGACAAACTGTGTCTCCTCTGAGAATCTCTGTGTAATTCACAAAAAAACACCAAATACCCTATTAAAAATTAGTTGGAACGGTTATAATGTGTGCGGATTACATCACTTCTTATAAGGAACATTTTCACTATGATTATTAACGGCGATGAGCTGATTGCACGACAGTTGTCTGTTTCTGAAGTAACCCGGATTACCTTTGATGGCGGGTATGAGACGACAATTCATCCTGTGTCATATATACCGCAATTATGCGGTGAGAATAACCGGGTTTCCATGGATGGCGATTGGCAGGTTGCCCGCTGGCCATTTGCAGAGGATGAAACCATACTGGCTTCGCAACAGGTTAATGATAACGACTGGGAAACCGTGGCGCAGCCGGGAAAGGTATTTTCGCAGGATGTTGAAACCGCCGCGGCAACTATCCCCGGTTGGGATCGCATTGGGCTGAGCCATATCGACCCGGAAGATGGCGCGGTAATACGTAAAGTTGTCACTATACCCGACAACTGGATTTTAAAACGCATTTACCTTACATTTGACGGCATTTATCCGGGTGGGCGAATATATTTAAATGGCCAATTACTGGGAGAACATACCAGCGGCCTGACACCGGTTGAATATGATGTTACAGACATGGTCACCCCCGGCAAGAAAGCATTGGTAGCGGTAAGACTGTTGCGCCGACACCCGTTTGTAAAGATGGATATGCCGCGCCACGCGGGTGAGTTTGCCGGAATATCGCAGCACGCCTATTTTCACGCGACTGGTGCTTGCCAGGTATCTGATTACCATCTGGTTGCCAGCCTTAATAACGACTTGACACAAGGTACATTGTCCGGCGAAGTCACTATCCGCAACCTTTCCGAATATCAGCGCAGCGGTGAGATCTCCATTAAAATATCTGACGGCGAAAATGGAATAGCGTGGGATAATTTCTTTGTATTGATTGAGCCAAACGCAAAGGTTGCAATACCGGTAACACTGACAGTAAACAACCCGAAATTATGGAATGACGAATACCCGAACCTGTACAATGTAACTATTACGCTGCGGTTGCCTGGTGAAAAAGAACAGACAGTGACGTACCGCACCGGTTTTCGCAAGTTTGATATGTCTGGCGGTTTGCCGAAATTAAATGGTAACCCGGTAAAGTTTCGGGGAGTTAATCATCTTACCTATCACCCGGAATTTGGCATGTATACCCCGGAATCATGGCTGCGGGAATGCCTGACATTGATGAAAAAGGCAAATGTAAACTGTATCCGCACCCACTACCTGGGACCGCGCTGCCTGGCTGATTTGTGCGACGAGTTAGGCTTTTACCTGCTGCAGGAACTGCCGATTGATTGGGGAACAGACTACATCGCCGACCCATTGTGGGTTGGACCCGCAATGCAGCGAATCCAAGGCGGCATTATTCGCGACCGCCACCACGCATCGGTGATGGTATGGAGTATCGGCAATGAAAATATGCCGTCAAAACAAACGGAAGCAGAAGACGGCTATAACCACATGAACATCTACAACCGGTTCGCCAAACTACTCGATTACAGCCGACCTACCATGTTTCCGCCGCCGGGACCGGCTAATACCATCCGCGGTATTCTGGAACTGCGTAATGGCGACATCGCCGATACCCATTATTCATTCAACCATATCAAAAACTTCCTGAAAAACGGTGTGGTAGAAAACCCGATAGCCTGGGATGGCGGAATGAAAAGTACCACCCGCGAAGAAGCAATAGCACATGGCTGGAGCGGGGTATGGTACAGTTCAGAATACGGCATCGCCAACCTGATACCGGATCTGCTGCACGCTCCATACGGCGATATCATCAGCGATGTGCCGGAAAACCAGGATTCGGGACGGTCTTCGCTGGAAGTATTCACTGATCGCCTGCGTCGCGAATGGGGCTACATGCGCGAAGAACCATCCTGCCTGGGCGGAGCATATTTCCCATGGATATGTGGCGCAGCCGGAGAGAATCCCTGGGGCTGGGCAGTATGGGCCGAGGATAATGATTGGGGAATCGTCACCGCAGATTTGTTGCCAAAACCGTTTTTCTGGGCAATGCGCGTGTTATTCTCACCGGTATGGTTCCCTGAGCAAGTCGAATGGCATGACGGAGAAAATGAAATTACTTTTGAATTGCATAACCAGTTCAATGCCATCAACCTGAACCAATGTAAAATACGAACCATGCTGAGTTGGGCAAAGGGAGCATGCACCCGCGAATGGCGCGATATACAAGTAAACTGCGCACCAGGTGAAAGCTGCACCGTCACAATTTCCATCTGGAACAGTAGTGCCCGGGAATCCCTGAATAAAGGCATTGCCACAGTTATGCGCGTAGTGCTGCTTGACCCCAAAGGCTTCCGCATCCTGACCCACGATATCATGATCACCCCGCAAAAAGTTGAGAAAGACGAGGTGAAAGAACTGCTGATCGGACCGGATGCGAAACTGTAGAAGAGTGAAGAGTGATGAGAGAAGGGTGAAATTTTTAGTTTCACTCTTCTACTTTAAAATCGATAGAAATCGACTTCTATCGATTGCAGTCGATTTCTAAAAACTTTACCCGTTTTATATTCTTTGCACCAATAAATGAGATTGTTTCAGGGTATCGCAAGGTTTTGCAATTGATTGTATAATAGGTTTGTTCAAAAACATGAATTAACCTTATGATAAATGCTGGAGTTAACGGATGAAATTGTATCATGGCAGCAATGTTATAGTTGAAAAACCAGAATTAATAATCCAAAATAGACTTTTAGATTTTGGATTTGGATTTTATACTACAACTAATAAAGAACAGGCTGTTAGTTTTGCGACGAAAGTATATATGCGTCGCAAGGCTGGAAATATTATTGTTAACATTTATAATTTTGATATAGATGCAGCATTTAAAGAATTAAAGTTACTGAAATTCAATTCTCCTGACGAATCATGCCTTGATTTTGTAGCACAAAACCGTTCCGGTACTTATAACGGCGAAATATATGATTTAGTTTATGGTCCAGTAGCAAATGATGATATCTATCAGACATTTCTTCTCTATACTTCAGGAGTTTTGTCTAAAGAACAAACCTTGCAGGCATTGAAAATTAAGAATGTTTATAATCAGATTGTTTTTTCTACATCTGCATCCCTATCGTATCTGCATTACGCCGAAACACTAAATTTAAAGGATGGAAAATAAAATGGAAAAAGATACATTTAAAGCTATGCTAATCTTGCTTATTCCACAGGTAATTGAGTTAATAATAGAAAAATACTCTTTAGATGAAATTAAAGCGGCAGAAATGTTTTATAAATCAGAATTGTATTCTGCTCTCGAAGAAGAAGAAACTAAATTATGGCATTTAAGTCCGCAGATGCTGCTGACTATGCTTGATGAAGAAAAATCAACTGGTACAATAACATATCCAGAGGAAGCATAATATGAGTCAAGAAATGCCATTTTTGATATATTGCATCGAAGAATATAAAACAGAAAAAGGTTTAAAAGGTAAGGCGGTTATAGAATTGTTTTCAAAATACCACGTGCTTGATTATATCATAGCGTGTTTTGAAGCGCTTCACACAACAGGTGCAAAATATACTATCAATGATATTGATATGTATATTAAAGAACAGCAAACACAACATTAACATCATCAAGTTATGTTGCTTGTGTTTAGATCAATTAACAATCAAGAATAATTACATCGAATAGATGTAGAAAGAAGAAAAGAATTTATGTATGACATACGCGAGAATGAACACCAGGAGTTATTTACTTTAGGTGTTAACCCTACCAAGCCTATTGATATTTTTATCCCCAGTCCGCTGGGACGGCTGGCTTATTTCGTATTCGTACGGGTGCCAAAAGCTGACGTTGCGCGATTATCCGGCGTGTCGATGCACGTTAATGTCGGTGGATTGCGTACCGAGGATTATGATATTGCTGCTGGCGAAGGCGCGGCGAACCCGGCGGTTATCCCGTCAATTGACCCGCAGCTTGCCTGGTTCTGCCCCGGCATGATATCAGTATCCCGCGGCAACGGTAGTCTCACCTTCAATAATTGGCCTGCCGATATTACCTCAGCGGAATTATTGATCTGCACCTGGCCGCGATTTATCGCCAATGGTCAGGCTGATGAGTGGATTGCCGGTCAGGTTGACCAGACATGGGCACCCACCGGCGTGCCATTAGGCGGCATCGGCGGCGGTCGGGTAGATATCTGCCGTGACGGGCGGTTCCGCAATTTCAGCATGAATAACAACCAGGACTGCCCGTTGGAAAACCCGGACGGCCTACCCGGCGCATATATGGCCATCAGCGAAGATGACACCACTGTTGACATCGCAACTCGTCCTATCGTCCCCGGTCACCTGGCATGTAAAAAGATTGATTACACCCCGCGATTCCCGCAAGCAACATTGAAAGTTGGCGATATTTTAGAAGGCATTAATGTCGCTGTCACCTTGTCCGGGACATTGACACCACAGGATCTGGTTCACGCCAGCATTCCCGGGTTCATTGTTCGTTGGGCAATTACTAACAATAGCGATTCCCCCCGCACCATCACTTGCCGCATGGGCTGGCCCAACGTTATCGGCATCGGCGGCGGTGTAGCCAAGGCAGAGAGCAAAATCGGTTATGGCGACGGATATTACCACCATTACGACGACCCTGCCGGACGAGAAATATCCACCGAAAAAATCAGCGATAATATCACCGCACTGCGATATACCGGCACCCCGAATCAGACATACTTGTCGGCATTCGGCGATCATTACCTGGGTACAATTATCAGCAAACAAACTTCTATCGCAACAATTTCTATAGCTGATACCGGCGAATTAAGTACCACTATCACTATCCCCGCAGGTGCAACAGTCGCCACCGATATGGCTGTTGTAGCTGCAATGCCAAACTGGGTTGATTCCCTCAGCGTCGACCTGGGCATGTATTGGCAGAATAATTTCAAAGATGGTGCAGATATGCTGGCGGAATTATTAAATAATGCGGATAATATTCTCGCGGAAATCGGCTCGTTATCTGCCTTGCTTGATGATAGCACCTTGCCGGATTGGCTATGCGAACGCCTGAGCAACTGTAATTATCCGCTGGTATCAAACAGCGTATTTACCCGTGCCGGCAAGTTCAGCGTAAATGAAGGTCCGACGGAGATGGCAGGAACCTACGGCACCATCGACCAACGTTTGGCGGCGCATCCGTCAACGCAACTGCTTTTCCCACAACTTAATGATACCGAGTTAAGCCTATTTGCCGCTATCCAGGGTGATGACGGCGGTATCCAGCACGACCTGGGCGGCGGGCATCTCAGCCGCACAGCAGGTTCGATAAACTGGCCGGACTTAACCTGTTCATTCATCATCCAGACCGCGCGCCATGCCTGGAGCACCGGCGACGCGAAGTTTGAAAAAGATATGTTCCCGCGCGCAAAACGCGCATTGTTGAAACATGCAAAATGGGCTGACGAAGGCGATGGCGTGGCACAGGTCGGCGACGGACTGGGAACCAGTTATGACGGTTATCACTATTTTGGCACCACCGGCTACATGGCGACCCTGTGGCTGGCTGCCCTGGCAATATACGAGCGATGGTCAGCCAAGATGGGCGATGACAGCCTGAATGACGACGTGAAACGCTGGCGGCAAGCGGCAATTGCCCGCCTGAACGCCGATCTCTGGAACGGTGAATATTTCATCGCCTACGGCAGTGTGAACGGGGTAAAACGCGATACCTGCCACGCCGGACAGGTTGCAGGCCAAGTATTCAACCGCATGCTTACAGGCACAGATGTATTGGACACCAAACAACTGCTGTCATGCATCAACGCGGTTGTCACGCAAAATGGCAATGGCCGCTTCAACGTGCCGCCGGACGAAGTTGGCACCGATGGCGCGGAAGCCGTAGAATATGGCTGGCTCCCCTACGTCGAAGGTTTCATGATGACAGCAGTCGCATCGGTAAATGACCCGCGCATGATGCCAATCTGGCAGCGGATGATGGCGTCGGTTGACGACAGCCACCGCCACCCCTGCGATACCCGGTTGATGTACCGCCCCAACGGCGAATTAAGCTGGGGAACCTACTACATGACCGCCCCGGCAAGCTGGCTGGTCTACGACGCCTGGCTCGATTTCTTCTACACTGCGGAAGATGGCGCACTGCGCCTACGCGCTGAAAATGACGGCAGATTCCCGATAGTCCACCCGAACTTCTGGGCAACAGCCACCATTAAAGAAGGCACCATTTCCCTGCAAATCCAGCGTGTATTCAAAACCGGCAACACCATCACCCAACTGGAAATACCAGCCGGCAGCACCGCCCAAACCGCCGATTGTATAAACATGAAGGCCGCAGGTAAAGTCGGCGATTACACCAGATATGAACTGCCGGAAGCTTTTAAAATCAAGGTTGGCGAAGTGTTGAGTTGGCGGGTTGTTAAGGGGTAAGTTAAATATATTAACATGGATGAGCAGATAAGCAGAATAAATTTTAGGGGTAGGTTTTGCCTGTCCCTTGTTTGCTAATAATATATGCAAAAAGGGGCAGGTTTAGAACCTGCCCCTACGCAATTACATTTTATCATTCCACTGTAATTTGCAATTTCCAATTTTTAATTTGCAATTACTTAACCGGTGCCGGTCCTGTGCTTTCGCGGACTACCAGTTTTGATGATACTTTGGTGTAGCCGTATTGCTGGTTACCGTCGAGGGCGTCTACCACTGCCTGGCTGATTGCCTGCGCCATGCCTTCGGGGTTCATTGATACTGTCGTTAATGGCGGGTGGCATTCCTGCGCCCAGGGGGTGTCGAAACGGCCAACGATTGATACATCCTGCGGTACATGGATGCCGTGCTGGTGCAGTTGTATGAGGGTTTTAAAGGCAACAGAGTCATTCTGGTCCCAGAACGCGGTGACGCCATCTTCTTTTATCAATTTCACCAGACCATCAATTACTGACGAATGGTAATATGGTATTAGTTCCATACCGGCCATGCGGAATAAATCTTCCGCCTGTTCCAGCAATTCATGGTAAACGTTGCAGATTTCATAATCGGTATTGCCGGCAACACAGGCGACTTTTTTGTGGCCTAATTCGCGCAGGTGATTCATCACCAGACCGGCGGATTGCCAGTGATTATATAAAATGTGCCATTCCCCTACCTTTGGCGAGGACGAAAAGTGGTCGAACATCACCAATACATGTTTTGGGAAGCGGTCTAATATATTAAGGAATAAGTCCTGATTGGTGAACATGTGGCCGTCTGATGACAGCACTACCAGAATTTCAGGCGGACGGCGCTTGAGCAATAACGAGGAGATCCAATCGCTGGCAGCCACCAAGTCTTTGCTGACCGGAACCATGTCAACGTCAACGTCGGCGTTGCGCAATGCGGTACATACCAGTTCCTGCAGCATCTGGTTGGTGTGAATATCGCGGGATGCCAATACACAAACGCGGCCGCGTGATGGCCGTGCTATAACCATGGTGCCATAACGCTTGATACGCTGAACCACACCCTCGCGAGCAAGTTCGGTCAAGGCGCGACGCATAGTTTCGGTACTGCATGAGGCAGTAACTGCAAGGTCTTCAACCGAAGGCAGTTGAGATTGAATAGGATATTGTCCTGTTCTTACGCCATTGCAGATAATAGTTTTAGCCTGTTCAACCAGTGTAGCCACATCTGTCTCCTTGTAAGTTGTGATATTAGCTCTTATTAAGTAAATAATATCGTTTATTTTTATAGGTGTCAACAATTATATGTACACATAATGAAATTTTTAGAAAAAAGTTTCATAAAAACAACAAAATGCCCGATATTCACATATCGGGCATCATTTTTGTAATAATATTCAATTTTATACTATTTAAGATTTTTAAATCTTCTCATCGCTTCTATCACATTGTCATGGTTGCCAAATGCTGTCAGACGGAAGAAACCTTCACCGTTGGCGCCGAATCCTGCGCCGGGAGTTCCTACAACATTGGCATTTGCCAGCAGGTAGTCAAAGAACTCCCATGATGACATGCCGTCCGGGCATTTCAGCCAGATATACGGAGAATTTTCGCCGCCGCAGAACCAAATGCCCATTTCACGTAAAGTATCAGCGATAACCTTCGAGTTTGTCATGTAGTAGCTGATTGCATCGCGAGTCTGCTGCTGGCCTTCTGGTGTGAATACCGCTTCGGCGCCGCGCTGGACTATATATGGAACGCCATTAAACTTTGTGGTCTGCCTGCGCAGCCACAGCTTATTCAGGCTCACATTGTTTCTCATCAATTCTTTCGGCACAACTGTATAACCGCAGCGAGTACCGGTAAAGCCGGCAGTTTTTGATAATGAAGAGAACTCGATAGCGCAATTCTTTGCACCGTCAATTTGATAAATTGATGTCGGCAAAGTGCTGTCAGCAATAAACGCTTCATAAGCCGCGTCAAAAAGGATAATCGCGTCATTTTTAATGGCATAATCAACCCAGCTTTTCAACTGTTCGCGATTGTATACCGCTCCGGTGGGATTATTGGGTGAGCAAAGATAGATAATGTCTGCCGTCACATCGTCGTCCGGCATAGGCAGAAAATTATTTGCTGCACTGCCGTCCATAAATGCGATTTTTCTGCCAGCCATGATATTAGTGTCAACATAAACCGGGTAAACCGGGTCCGGCACCAAAATCGCATTATCTACATCAAATATATCGAGAATATTCCCCAGGTCGCTTTTCGCACCATCAGAAATAAACACATCATTTTCATCGAAATCTACATCCTTCAGAGAATAGTAGTCTGCAACCGCTTTGCGCAAGAACGCATAACCCTGTTCCTCGCCATAGCCGCGAAAATATTCTGCTATACCCATTTCTTCAGATGCTTTTTTCATTGCGTCGACAACCACAGGAGCAAGCGGCAGCGTAACGTCGCCGATTCCCAATCGGATTACATTTTTATCCGGATTAGCGGATTTATACTCGTTGACTTTTCTGGCAATGGTTGAGAAGAGATAACTGTCCTTCAAATTAAGGTAATTATTATTAATTTTCATTATTCCCCATAACCGGATATCGCTACCAAGCGGCATCCGCAAAGTTAGTTTTATTCGCGAAGGTATTATACTATTTTTAAACAGCTTTGACATCATCCGAGGTGAAGAAGAGAGAAGAGAGTGGTTGTATTGGAGGTTATTATTTCAATACAACCACCCCTGCATATAATTATGGTCATTGCAATTATATAAAAAACACCCAGTATTTAAATACAAGGTGTCTATTTTATAATAATATTCGTTTTTAACTATAAAATTAAAATAATAAATCTCCCCCTTTCCTTTGGAGAGGATGTCGGGGGGTGAGGTCATTCTCCCATGCTTCCAGTGTCAATCTGTACGTTTGCCCTTTCTTCCAGACGGTCGAGTTTACCGTCGCGAATCCAGGCTATGCGGTCGCTGATATTCAGCATCTTCACGTCATGGGTGGCGGTAATGATAGTAATATTCAAATCATCCTGCAATTGCTTCAACAGGTTAATTACTTCTTCACCGGTTTTGCTGTCAAGGTTGCCAGTTGGTTCATCCGCCAAAATAATGGCGGGAGAGTTTGCAAGGGCGCGGGCGATGGCGACGCGCTGCATTTGACCGCCGGATAGCTGCATTGGCAGATGGTCGATACGATGCCCCAGGCCTACCTGGGTCAAAATCTTCGTTGCTTTTTCATTAGCTTCATCTTTCGGGGTATTTTTCAGGATCATTGGCAATGCTACATTTTCCAGCGCGGTCATAACCATAATCAAGTTATACGATTGGAAAATATAGCCGATAGTGTTACAGCGAATCCATGCCTGGCGTGCCTCTGGTAATGAAAAAAGGTCTTCTCCCATAAACTCGATATTTCCACTGGTGGGGATATCAAGTGCGCCGATCATATTAAAAAAAGTTGATTTCCCAGAACCAGATGGACCCATGATAGACAGGTACTCACCTTCATAGATATCCAGAGATACCCCTTTGAGTGCCCATACTTCTTCATCACCCATCATATATTTGCGCTTCACATCGTTGGCGCGGATAATAATCTTGTCTTTTTTCATTTCAACTTGTCCCCGGTTGCAGATGCCGGCACTTTCAGCAAAATCATCTGCATCTGCATTAGTTTTTTAGTGAAAAGTATCACTGCCTGTTCTATTTCCTCGCGCGATTTATCGAATTTAGCGTTCATTTTATCGATAATCTGCCGTAAATTAGTTTTGCCGTCCACCAGCGAATAATACGCGGTGCCATATTCATCCAGTTCTATCTTGCGGCTGTAATCGTATCGCAGCCAGAGCACCACGTGCTTCAACATTCCCGACGGCTCCTGCGATAACCGCAAGTGCATCATGCCTTTGCTATCGTATTTTATCTCTAAATTATCCGGCTTTATCGGTATTACCGATAACGGATTTTTTACAACCGGATATTCTTCTTGCTTTTTCGCCATTAGTGTATCTGTCCAACATCGATATCAAGTTCATCCGATGTGACAACCTTGCCAATTAATCCGTCTTCAATCCAAACAATGCGGTCCGACCGCTTCAGCATTTTCAGGTCATGGGTGGCGGTAACAATCGTCACTCCCAGGTCATCCTTTAACCGGGCGAATAACTCGATGATTTCTTCACCGGTACGCAAGTCAAGGTTGGCAGTTGGTTCGTCTGCCAGAATGATAGCCGGTTCATTTGCCAGTGCGCGGGCAATAGCAAGACGCTGCTGCTGACCACCGGACATCTCCGCAGGTTTGTGCAACGCGCGGGTTTCCAATCCAACCAACGCCAATATTTCCAAAGCTTTTTCGCGGGCATCCTCGCTGCTGACCCCGGCGAATGACATCGGCAGCATTACATTTTCCAGACAAGACATAACTTGAATAAGGTTGTATGACTGAAAGATGTATCCAACCTTACGGCAGCGCAGCCACGCCAATTCGTAAGGATCAAGCTGCGCAATATCTACCTGGTCAATATATACCTTGCCGGAAGTCGGTTTTGCCAAGCCGCCAATCATGTTAAAAAAGGTAGTCTTACCCGAACCGGATGGTCCCATAATGGAGATATATTCACCGCGGATGATATCCATGGTCGCCCCGCGCAGCGCGTGGGTTTCCGAGTCGCCCATTCGGTAAATTTTCTTCACATCAACCGCGCGGATAATATATTCACCCGCGGTGGTATCTGCCGCTTTATCGAAAAAAGAATTCATATTTTCAGTTGTAATAGCCATGAGTCAGTTCCTTTTATACGTTGCTTCGCAGTGCCATTGCCGGAATCATGCGGGCGGCAAAATTAGCCGGATATATCGCTGCCAGCATTGATAATAAAACGCCAGCAATCAGGGTGCCGAAAGAAGTTAACAACAGCAGCGGATAATCCATGGCGCCAAAAACGAGTTTCATGCCATACATCGAGCCGAATGCTACCATCGGTACCAATACCCCGAGCAGCACCCCGAATATAGAGCCTACCAATCCGATAATACCGCTTTCCAATAAGAAGAGCCTGCGAATGAATACCGATAGCGCACCCAGGCACTTCATGGTTCCAATCTCTTTAAACCGTTCTGTCACCGACATCAACAGCGCGTTGGCAATACCGATAACAGTAACCAGCAGAGAGATAGCCACCACCCAGATAGCACGTGCGGTATCTTCTTTCTGTTTTGCCTGCGCATTTACATCGGCAGCGGCTTGCGCGGTACCCATGTTCAGCATTTTAACACCAGTAGTATCACTGGCAAGATAATTTCTGTCACCTACAGTATCGATAACAATTGCCTGCTTCATACCGGCAGATAATTCTGCTATTGACGACTTTAAATTTTTATCAGCACCCATGATAATGAGTAAATATGCATCTTTGCCAATTTCAGCAGATGTCGATGGCTTTAACCCCGGGATAATATCGCCGCAGACTCGTATTTCATCCGGATTTTTACTAACCAGCCATTCAACCAGCTTGGTTTCAGGCACTGTCAGTTTTCCAGATGCTACAATGCCGATTATCTTGCCTTTTGCATTGCCCATCTCACTGCCAACCAGAGTCGACATTAAGTTAACCTCAGCACGGATTTTCTGTTCGTTGGATACCGTGCGTTTAATCAACTCGCCGGTAATTACGTTCATCAGGAACGCAATGCCCAGCACCACGCCGGACAGTGTCACTAATGCCCGACCCAATCTTATTTTAATTCCCTGCAGTGTAATCTGCAGAACTATTTTCCACGGCAGGTTTACCTGTGTACCGATACGTTCCATAAAATTTCTCCCGTTTTAAAACGGCGCGGCGGAAATGGCGTTTTTAATCAACAGTACCGCCACACCCAGCAACGCAATCAACCCGACACCAGCACCATAGCCAGCGAAAACAACCGGAATCATCTGCAAGAATCTCTTCTCGCCGAACTTCTTCTGTAAATAAAATTTTCCTATCAACGCGCCGGCGAATTCAAATATAAACGCGTGAGGCATACCGCCAATACCGCGGATAAAACCATAAATAGCCATTACCGGCAACCCAAACATTGAAAGCAATGAATATGCGATAACAGTGAATGAGAAACTGCTGGCAATTACAGTTGGATGCAGTGCCTGGTAGAACATCGGCACCGCGCCGCCGGTATCCAGTGTCGCCGACCATACCAATATGGTGTTCTTTGCCTGCAAATCCCACATCTGTTGTACAAACGGAAACTGTTCTGATGGAATAGGCATAGCATGCCAGATAAATGCCCAGAATACAAGGCTGAGCAGCAAGCTTAAAGGAATAATTAAGATGTCAGCCTTAACATAAGACCAAAAATTAGTACCCGTTAATTCGTTAACCCTGAACTGCTGTACCCCTGCACCATAGTTGTCTACCGGGATTGGAGCCAGCCAGATATTAATGCCTTTAACACCTGAAAGGATATAAGCACCTTCACGAACAAAAGGTATTTCAACCTGCTGGCCGCAGATACCGATTAATTTCGCGTTAACATAGGATATAAACGGTGTATATATAAGAGTAAAAAAAAGTAGGAATATTATCGGGAACTCCGGCACCAGACGGTGACATAAATAGGTCAATCCCAAAGAACATATCGCATATAAGCACAGCGCGATAGCCGGGGAAAAATCGCCGCGACCAGCCGGTACGTCCCAGATATTTTCTTTTCGCGCGGTGACGCTTTTCATTGCTTCCCGGGTAGCGCGAATCTCTTTCGTTTTTTTCAACACGTCGCGAACGGTCTGGAAAATTGCCACTACCGCGACTGCCGCCGCAACACCGATACCAAAACTCATCCAGAAATCAACCGAATTAGAATAAGTAGTGGTAACAGTATTCATACCTGGCGACCAGCGGTGAAGTATTCCCATACTATGCAAAATAGGATTCATTACTGAAGTTATTATAACAGCAGTAAATGTACCCATTACCGCCCAAAACGGAATAATCATACCCATTAATACCAGGCCAAGATCTATTGTAACACCAGTAGGTGTTGCTGGCAGTATTCCCTGGGTAATGGTTGTAGCATCAAACCACGGCATTGGAATAATTTGAATGGGTTTAGCTAAAAACGCGCCGGAAATCATCGGCACGCCAATTTGTACAGCGGCAAAGGCCAAGCCTATTATCGCGCCGATTGAAAAAGCTTTCCATTTCCAGGTGGCTTTCTTCTCATGTGATTCTGACAGTGCCATGGCACCCTGTGCGCTGATAGGTGCAAATGGGAATGGCAGTTTTTCAATATCCGATGTTAAGCGGAACAGGAAATAACTTAATGTATATCCACTAATTTTACTAATAATGGTCATTAACACGATTATCGAAATTGGGATTAACCAATCAGAATGCATCAGGTTGCGCTGCAATAATGCGTCACTTCCCGGGGGTGGCGCCCACCATGATGGGAATTGTCCAACAAGCCCTACGTTTCGAACGGCATCAGAACTGATGAGATATTGACGGAAAATCAACTGTCCCATAGGACCACCAGCAGCCATGGCACCAGCAACATAAAGCAGAATTACCAGTTCCTGGGTATCCATCGTTTTCAAAGCCCGACGGGTAATTTCTGAGAAGATAATTACCGTAACCCATGACGCATTGATAGCGCCACCAGTAATAAGACTAAGGAAGATAGATGCTGGCATCATCAGCAAACCGCAGAATATTGCGCCTGCGACGGCTGTCCAGGTGAAACCATTTTTATATTCTTTGGCTGGTTCCATTAAAGAACGGTAAAGCTCTAATTCATTATCAGATGAGCGGATAGCTGTATCACCCGCCACTTTAACGTCTTTTTCTTCAACTATTTTATTGTTATCAACCATTTATATATACTCCGCCATTTACCAGGTCGGTCAGATTTAATTTACGCGTTATTCTCTTTTGTCAACAACATTTCTTTGGCTTCGGCAAACATTTCGCTACGTTCTACATCGCTTACCGCGCGCCAGCTAAGGAACTGTTTGCGCAGTGAGCCAAGGAATGGCATTACCGCCCGTTCCCAGCCAGACATGGTACCACTCAGCCGTTCAATAGTGGCATAAGCGATGTATTCCTTCGTCTCCGGGTCAGTAGGAAGTGTAATTGTCATCCGTTGAGACACACCCTGGTCATAAGGTTTCAGCCATACGGTAGTCTCAATTCGTGGAACCAACCCTACCCCGCCTTCTTCAAGATTTTCTTCAATAAAAGATACATCCGGTGGCGAACAATGGAAAGTGCCGGATGAACCCTCGCCATTAGCATCGAGCCAGCGATAGAAATAGCTCATTACAGCAACCCGGTCATGTGCGGTGAAGGTGAACGGCAGTGTCATCTTCATAACATCGCCTTCAGCCTGCGGCACAGACCAGCTCATTTCATCAGACGGCAACGCCATTTTAGCAGCAGCTTGCGCCGGAATGATAGTAGATAACATAACCGCGGCAACCAGGAAAACTGATGCCCAGATAGTCTCAATTGAGCTATAGTCCATGTTGAGACCAGTTGTTAGCCCAAACGAGGTTAACACACTGCCAACAATTTGACTCAGCAGATATCCCGCCAGAGCTCCGATAACCGCATATACACAAGCCTCTGCCATGAACATAAAGAAGATATGGTTTGGCGCGATACCAACGGCGTTGTATACATATATTTCATCCTGCCGTTCATAAACAGAACCACGCATGGTATTAAATACTGTCAATGCCGCCAGAATTAGCGGAATTATCAATGCAAGAACACCTTCGCTGCGACGTCCGCGGGTTCGCTGACCGGAATATGCATAACCATCAATCGCATAATATCCCGGAACCCCTACCCGCTCTAAATATTGGGCGACAACGGCACGCTGTTCACTGTTGGAAATCCTCGGATGCTCCAACCCGCCAGGTATTAATGTATATGGTTCAGATGGCAGGCCTATCGAACAGGATATTTGAATTACTTCTTCTTTGCCGGCATTAACAATCGGTGCTTTATTGGTAAGGATAACCAACGAACCCGGAAGGCGCGCAATGTTAAATGGAAGTACCGATTTATCGCCTACTGATGATCTGCCCAGGGTTTGAATACTGTTAAGGTCATAAGGTAGAATAGATTGTCCATCCAATCCGGCATGTTTGCTTATAGCAATGCTGTCAAAAATACCCAGCACAACATAATCTTCATTGCGGATAGTGACGATTGGCTTTTTACCGCTGTCAACATCAGCAACACTGATTTCCAGCTTTTTAGCCACTTCATCAGGAAGCATCACATAATTAACCATCTTGTAGCCAGTTCTTAACGCTTCTGCCTTTTCTTCTGATGTCGCCGGTGGACGCGGGAACCAGGTCTTTTTCGTAATTAAATATTGGTCAATATGCGAGAATTGATTTTCATTCCATGATAATACCACTGCTGCGTTAACGTCGGTGCTTTTCGAATTGTTATTATTAACACCTTTGGTATCAAGTGTGATCACCGCGTTCTTTAATTCCAGCGGGTTAAGTTTGCTGACTACCCATGATTGTACTGCTATAGGATAATCCAGACCGTATAACTGACGCAAGTTGGAAATTTCGTTGTCAGTCAATGGCGCAAAGTTAATATCGCGTCTAAAAATGCCATTTGACGGAGCGCGGCCAATGGTGGTTTCATCTTCAATTACGTCGGATGATACCGACGTGAAACAAATCATGGCGAAGGTAATAAGAACCAGAGTGCCGCAGGTTAACCCTGTGCGCACTTTACGCCGACGCATATTATTCAACCCGAGCATAAATGCGGTTCCAATTACACCGGCGCGGTTAATATCTGCGCCTTCCACAGTGCCTTCGCGTTTACGTAAATCTTTTATCGTCTGTTGGAATTTTCCTCCCACCATGACGATGACCAGCAGTGCCAGCAATGAAATAAGGAATCCCAGCAAAATCATCATCGGCGAAGCAACCATGCGGAATGCCGGATGGAATGCCTGCAGCAACAGGAATGATAACGTAAAGATAACCGCACTTGCCAACAGTTGTTTGCGAATATCGGTGAAACCAAATACCAGCTTCTCAAAGAAAAACGCGAATGGAATCAGCAAGCCAAGGTACCATAAAATACCCAGGATAGCACTGGCGATTTTCATACGGATAACTGGGTGGTTATTCGTCGCGTCTGCCAATGCTCTTCCAGCATCATTAACTGCCAAAACAGTCTGACCTTCCACGCGTTCTTTCCGTGCCCGCAGCAATGACTCTATGGCACGCGCGTGTGATTCCTTCATCTGCTTGTCTGCCATGTGGTATTTATCCTGAATACGCAGACGCTTGGCATTGGTACGCAGCATAGACGCCGCGGCATCGAAATACGAGAAAGTCAAATTTGGAGTATCGGCAGCCAGGTAACCATTGCCGTAAAGTTCCTGCTCATTATCCGGGATATCTGGCGAATCAATACTTAATTTATCATCAGGGTTCACATTCAGCATAAAGGCGCGATACGTTTGAACTTCCGGGTTCTCCATGCTGCCGTCTTTTAACGCAATTGCGTAGCTGAAATCCGGCGGCAGGAAAGCGCTGTATGCCGGCGAGTCTGGTGCTGATATAATATTGCTCTTTTCCGGTGTCTGCAGGGATCCTATGCGGACAAAGTCAAAACCGGCATAAGAGTTCAGAGTTTTCGGGTTTCCTTTCTGGAAACAGGAACTCTGGGAAGCTCGGAAGAGTGCTATATTTACCGGTTTGTCTACGCCGCGTATCAATGTGTTTGGAATTACTTTTTCATTCTGGAATATAGAATTTGACGCGGTAGTATCAGCATAAAACAGCAGGTTGCCCGAATCATCGAACCGCGTCGCCAGGAACTTGGCAGTTGGCGCGAAATAACTTATGAAATCAAATACCTGTGGACGGCTATATTCGCCATACGGATTCGTCAACATAATCGGGAATATTCGAATCCCGCGGGAACTGACAGATCTCGATAAATCTGGCCAAACCACATGAACAACAGTATTTCTGCCCATAGGATGGTTTGGCACCTGCGAACCTGCGTCCGCATTGGTGAATACCGAACCACGGATTGAAATCGTCTGAAGTTCATCAATTGGGCGATGCAGCGTTTTAAACGCAATGTTACCACAGGCGATAGTAAGCAATCCTTTGCCGATAGGGGCAATCTGCTGTCCGACAACCGTGGTTGGTATGCCGGTAATATTATCATCCGGGGTGCCGAACTTATTCGGGAAGAAAGATTTATTGGCAATTGAAAAAGCAAGACGGTTATTATTGAACCACAGCACTGAGGGGAATACTGTTGATACTGCGCTATGAATGCTCGGATCATTAATCCCACCGGAAACGTCCTGTGAACTCCAACAGGTAACGGCCATCGCGGAAGCGGCTTTTTCCCTGATAACTCTGCTGATTGAACCTACCTGCGGTTCAACTATTGTTCCAACGCTTCCACGTCCTAAAAATACTACCAGGTCCTTAATAGCTTTTTCACCACCAGAATATAACTCAAGGTCTATTGTCAAAGTATTGTTATATGGCTTAAATATTTCCTTAACAGCGGCCATGCTGGTCAGCTTTACTATTTCCTGTTCTTCATAAGATTTTGCGTCATTAAAGAACTTCTCTGCTTGTTTCAGATATCCCCACTTCGTAAAATTGGCACCCATCTGTTCAGATGAATTCCAGAAAGGAACTGAAATAGCGTTACTCGCCAGGCTTTCTTCTTTTTTTGCTTCCAAAAAAGTATTATACAATGGATGTTTATTAGCCGGGTCAGCACGCTGGGCATCGGTTGCCGGTTTGAAACCTAAACGATAAATTAATCTGCCGCCGCGAATCCAAGCCAGGTTTGCCTGCAAGGTTGCTTCCTGGCGTTCAAGACAAACTTCACCTGCTGCGATAGCAAAACCATGTTCTGCCCATTTTTTATATTCAGGGTCGACATTTTTCCATTCATCGTTAAACGATGAATTCCATCTGTCAGCACCTTTAAGCAATGCAAGTGCCTGGTTGGCATATTCAAGCTGCCGTTTTGATCTTTGCAATTGCTCAAGAATTGATTGGCCTTCCAGCGGTTTATTTCTTAATTCGTCAATCGCTTCAAGCAACTTTTCAGTGCCTTCCATGGTCTGGGTGCGCGCCGCTTCTGCGACAAATATCACATCTCTGGTCAAATATTGCTTGTATTGCGACATTGACCTGGCTATTTCAAGCATTGATGCCAATGATAATGCTTCTTCACCGCCGGGAGCATAATCGGGAATTCGGGATGAACTGTCATAATGTGCGGTAATTACCAGCGCTTCTTGAGCAGGATTTGGTGAGCGAAGCACACCTAATATGTTGCTGGCCATCTTATTCTGCCAGGTTACTTTGCTGCGTAATGTCAGTTGTTGATTTGCGAAATTGCTTATTGGACCGCGAACATAAAAACGCGGGAACGAAACATCATGCGGAGTTATGAAATTTACCCAATTCTTCGGATCGTCAGCACTTAACGGCAATTCTGCCGGGTCATCCTGTATCAATACTGCTTTAACACCCATGCTTGCCATGGTCGCCCATTCGCAATCGAAACCATTATTAAGGATAATATTGCCTTCAATTGGTTTGCCGGTTAAGTCGGAAGGTCGAGATGATTCAGTCGGAATCAATTTTCCCGATACGCCTTCTTCCGGCAATGATGAAGTCATTACGCCAGACGGTTCGAAGGGATAAACGGTGATGCCGGGCAGCGGCTTGCCATTTGAACCCAATATTTCACAATATTCAGTTACCGGCACTGTTACCGGGAAAGATTCATCAGTTATTTCCAAACCAGATTCTTTAAAAGTATTGCGAATCTGTTCAGCGGTACGATAAAAACCTTCTGTGCCGGTATAACGGCCTTGAACGCGTTCATTCGGCACAATACTGGCTTTTTCTATCTTTGCCAATTGTTCTTTCAAACCGGCTTCAGATAATATCTTTTTAGCGTCAATATCAGCTTCAGAATAATTCTGCGTGAACTTCAAAGCAGGTTTTGCTTCTTCCGGTTCAGCAAAATGAACGAAAATGTAGAGTAGAGCAATACCCAGCAAAATGAATACTAACGCTACAAACCACTGATTGATCGATATTTTTTTCATATTATTCATCATGGCCATAATGCATACACCGAAGTAATCCCTTGTGCCCGCAGGACGAAGCCGACAACTTCAAATACAATAATTGACGATATACATGCAAGGAACATACCCACCGCAAATGGTGTCAAGCCCTTGCGAATCGAATGTACTCCGCCAATTTTTAAAACAATTACCCTGACCAGCCAGGCAATAAGGATACTGAACCACATGGTTCGCCCAAAGAAGGTCGTGGCAAGCACATACCCGATAGGGTGCAGAGGGAACCATATGAACAAACCTCTGCAAAGTGCTAAAATCAATGTGACTGCTATCCCGATAACCAGGCCTTTCGCGTCAATATTAAGCGGCGATTTGAAAATATTCAAAGGAGCGTTATCAGGTGCCGGGGTATAAGCCTTACCGGTTGATACCGCGGCGGTATAACTGCGGTCAGCAGACAACTCACCCTGGCGATAACCGTTGAAATACCAGTTCTGTGAATACGGCCAGGCGTATTTCATATTATCGCCGCCGATACCGTAAGCCCATGATAATAGGGTGAAACCGCCAATAAAGATACCGCCAATCAAACCCATTATCAAACCAGTTCTAATGTCTTTCGGACGCACTTTAAAATGCCTGCCCAACTCCATCATTTCTACCTGTACCGGAGCGATAAACAGGAAACATGAGGTGCACATGAAACCGCTGGCCATGGTTGCAACCAGCATACCAGTAGTGCCGAATATCGCGAAACCACCGATTGCCGATACGAAAATCATACCGAAATATGGCGTCCAATATGCAAATGGCATACCGACTTCAGCGCGGATTTTACTGGCAGAAAAACCGCATACCAGCAGCCAGCCAAAGAACAGCAGGCTGACCCCGGCTCCCATCTTCGTCCAGCATCCCCATAATACCAGTACCAGGATTGATATTATAATGAATACCAACGCGGCGCGGTAAGATAATATTTCTGATGAATCATCTATCGATTTGCGTTTGAATACTGCGTCAATTACCTTAGTCAAATGTTTGCGCGCGGCATATACGCCTATTAACGCATACGCAATAAATGAACCTATTGCCTGCTGCCATTCCCATGGGTAACCGGAGAATCTGTTCCATTTATACATCTTTCCAAACATGAACATAAATTGGAACAGGAAGAAACCGCACCAGATGGAAAAGAGCAATTCGGTTTCAATCAGCAAGGTGATAGCAAGCAACGAGAAAATTATCACCGGTGTCATGTTGCCCAATAATGCTTTTAGATTAGGGTTGTCAACATAAGTCGCAAGTGATTGTCCACCCCACATGGTAGTAAATGGCGGAGGTGGAATAGCGGGAAAATAGAAACTTAAGCCTTTGAAAATAACAATTACAAAAGTGATGGCAAAACCTATCCACATTATCTTATTGCTAAACAAGCTTTGTGCTGCCTCGCCGGGAGTATTCACTTCTTCGCCAAAGAATTGGCGCGGGAAAATATTCATCGGCAAGGTATAGCGTTCATTTTCAATCCAATGTTTGCGCATTAAAACGTTAAAGCCCATGAAACCCATGAATAATGCGCCAATCAGCACTGTCCAGGCTATAAGCGGAACTACCCATTGATTCCAGGGGATATATGCGGTGAGCAGGTATTTTAAACCGGCGAAGCTGAACATGTTATCCGGCTTTTCCAATAGAAACGCCCGTTCATTATCACCTAACGCTTTGTTATTTTTTGCTTGAACAATACGCCGACCAGCATACAAACCTTCGACAGCCATATTATTGAAAAACTCAACATCCTGTACAGCTATGCTGCCCGGGCCTTTTATGCCGATGGCAATGGTCAAGTTCTGCATAGGTTTAGCACCCGGTTTGGTATCTTGCTCTGGAATAATTACCGGGGTAACACCAATGCGGTCAAAACCACCGCGGTTAGAGAAAGAAGGAGCGGTATTAGTTGCACCATTATAAATGGTATTCCACACGCCTTCATCAATACGCATATTAATATAATATGAAGATTCTGCCGTAAAGCCATCAACCTTAACTAATGAAGAAAATAGGAAACTTTCTCCGGGAATTAATATCTGCTTATTATCTTTCTTACAGGGAATATTAAATGATATCTCGGCATTGCCAGCGGTTCCTTTTACATTAGACAGCAGCGGGCTTTTCCACTTTTTACCTTTCCATTCAATATCTATCGAATCGTATTTGCCACCTGGTGCTGTCATGTATCCATTAAGCCCTTCGACGAAACGACCGTTGAATACCAGGTTGTCGCCGTGCGGCCATAACATTGGCGGCAGACTTTCGTAAGATTTAAAATCGCGATTGTGAGGAATGGCTGTGGTCATGGTAAAAAATCTATGCCACATACCCTGGGTCATTAATGGCGCAGCAACTAATAATGCAGCGTAGATGAAAATCAATTCTGCTTTTATCAGTTTAAAAGGCCGTCGCAGCAGGTATAAAGCACCGCTAATCGCCAATACAATAAATATAACAGCAATCGCACTGTTAGGTGGGGCATTTTCGGCTAATGGACCACCGGTCAAATAGCACTCCTGGTATTCAATCCAGGCACCCATCAGCAATAATGCGAAAACGCATACGAAAAACGAACGCAGTGTTAAACCGCGTTGATATTCCGGCTTTGCAGGATTGCATGACTCTGTCTTCATTTCAGGCATGTCAGACACGATATATAACCTACTATTCTTTTCAACGACAACATTCCGATAATAAAATACCCGAATAATGGCGCTGATTACTTAAAATACGCCGTCTGTGCTGGTCGACCTGACGGCAAGCCAATGAGAAATAAAATAAAGCACAAGTAAAATATATTACCTGTGACACGCTTAATCTTAAAAAGTTTTATATTAAAATGTAAAAAATATTATTGTAATAATAATAATCAGACAATTAGTAGATACAACATTTTTGATACCGGAAGAGAAAAATAATGGATAATTGCAAAAGCTGTAAATGTCCTGATTTACAGACGTAATCAAAAAATGTTCATCACTTAATAAATAGTACTAATCAAGGCACTAACTGTCAAGAGCCTGAATTTAGTTAATCAACCTTACATTTTATCTCGTTTTTTAATGTAATTCGATAAGTAAACAGTATTGTACACCGGATTACTTATTATACTTTTCTACAAAAATATTGTCAAGAGTTTTTTAAGAATATGTACTTGAAAGTTTACTTTTTCGTGCCTTTCGTGTATTTCGTGGTTAAATAAAAAAATGGCAAAAATAATCTAATCTGACATCAACCATCAAAAAACAATCAATATTCCATAAAAACACAGCTTTTCAACTTTTAAAAAAAATTAAAAAAATATTGCTGACTAAAATAATAAACAATTTGTCTTTATTTACAACAATATGTATCATGCAACAATCATACAATAATAGCTTTTTAATAGTTGCAACTACGACAAAATAATAATTTTCAAAAAAATCTAAATATATACGTAAAATGCGTATTGACATATCAGAAAGTCAGTATTAACATAAGTTTTGAGCTTGAACAGACTTGGTAATGTTTACAGCAGTTATGTTGAAAACACTTATATTAACAATCGGACGATTTGTTGATATAACAAGGAAGACCACAAGGGATGTTTACACTTATAGTCGGAAAACTTTTCGAAGGAGAAGGGGAGCATGAAAATATCCGATTTATGCCCACGAGTTATAGGAATACCTTTAGCTTCTTCAGTCAGGCACTGCCTTGCAGTACCAGTGGAAACCCCACGATTAGTGGGGTGCATATTAGTAGATGACACCGGTGCGGCAGCGCCTGGTTCATTTACTGCCACTGGCTGAAACAAAAAAACATAATAAGTAAATCGCAAATTAAAATTTGCATTTTATTAACGCGGTAAATTGTAATAATTATTTACTGAGTTATTTTTAAAATTAATAATTATTAATATTAATATTAATATAAAATTATAAAGGTAGAATATGAACACAGAGTATGAAAACATTTCGGGTTCCCGCAACAATCATGTTGCCCTAAGCTGCTATCTTAATGGCTGGATACCTATTAACATAGTAAACCTATTTAACGGGAAAACCCCCGGTAATGTTTCAACTATACATTGGTTAAATTTTATTATAGGAGAAATAGAATGAAAAAACCTAAAACACCTCGTTTTATCATTGGTGTCTTAATGACACTATGCCTGTTAATGCTCCCTGCGAGCGTTAATGCTCATGCGGGAAATACTGTTAAGACAGTTCCAGGAGACTACGCCACTATTCAGGCAGCTATTAATGCCGCCGTTTCTGGTGATACCATCCTGGTTTCTGCAGGAACCTACCATGAATCATTAATTATCCCTAAACCATTGACATTAAAATCAGTCGATGGCGCAGCAACCACCATTCTCGACGGCAACAGTGCCACCGAGAATTACTACATGGTTAATATCAAAGCCAATAATGTAACGTTGGATGGCTTCACCATCACCAACCCCATTTATTCGGCTACTGCTGATATTTCAGGTGTGCTTATCGGATCTGATGTTGCAACAATCGACCAACGCAAAAATAATATCCACGTCACTAAATGCACCATCAAAGACCTTGGGATTCCCAATCGGACACCAAGCTCAGGCACCTTCGGTATCAACGTAGGTCCAGTAGACGGATTGGAAATTGACAATTGTACGGTAAAAGACATCCAGGATGGATCTCCTGACAATAATGCCATTGGCATCTTGACTTGGGGCAACGAAGAAACACTTACTACACGTAATATTAATATCCATGATAATACTATTACAAATATAACTGTATCTGATTCATCAAGCGCCAGTATGGGAATTGCCATTGGTTACTGCAGCGAACTGGCAACAGTTAGCAGAAACCAGGTTAGCGGTGTTGGAGATAGGGGGATATCAGTGAGCTCTTATTCCCAAAACACAGTGACGATTACCGATAATCAGGTGACTACACTAAGCACAACTGTTGGGTTATATATACCATCAAGCTACGGAGATGCTTCAGGTAACATTATAACAGGAACTGGAACTGGTATATTGCTGAAAAACGTAACCAGCGGAACCGGTTTTGTTCTTGGTGCCACCAGTTTTGCTAATACCCTTGCTGAATATATCCGCCTGAATGGCACAACGGTTAACGTTGATGCCACCAGTTGTATCTTCACCGGAAGCCCGACCGATGGACAAATCGAAGCAAAAATCTTGCATAAGTTCGATAATTCCGCACTCGGTCTGGTAACTGTCAAGGCACCTACAATAAGTTCCTTCAGTCCAATAAGCGGACCAGAAGGTACTGTAGTTACCATTAGCGGTTCATTCCTCTGTGGTGCAACCGCAGTAAAATTTAATGGTAATGCCGCGACATTCACCTTCAATAAGGTGAATGAAGAAACTGGAACAATCAGCGCAACTGTGCCAGCAGGTGCAGTAACTGGTAAGATAACTGTGACCACCCCGGGTGGCGAGGTAACAAGTAGTGATAACTTCTATCTCCCGCCGACGATAAGTTCTTTCTCACCGAATCACGGTCCAATAGGCACGTCAGTCTCTATTACTGGGACGAACTTTATCGGCGTAACTCAGGTAACATTCAACAACATTCCGGCGACTGTCATCACGGATTTAACAGCAACCTCGCTGAAAGCTACTGTGCCGACAGGTGCAACTTCCGGAAAAATCGTTGTGACGGCTCCGGGTGGAACGGCGACGAGTTCTGACAACTTCTATATTCCTACGACGATAAATGTTCCGGCAGATTACGCCACCATACAAACAGCGGTTAATGCGGCAAATCCGTATGACACCGTCCTGGTTAGCGGTGGACCGTATACCGAGAATGTAACCATAAATATCACCGGGCATTCCCGAGTCGGCTTGATAGTTAAGGCATCTGGAACAGTAGTCGTTAACGGAGGATTTAGAATTGACAACGGTGCCAATGATGTAACTATCCAGGGATTCACCATCGATGGCGGTTATCAGTCCTGGCAAGATAAGGTTGGCGTTGAAGTTTTAGTAGCAACAGGATGTAAAGTCCTGTCCAACATTATCAAAAACGTTACTTCAGGAAGCCAGGCACGCCCTATCTTATGCGGTTACAACTCAGATAACCTGCTGGTTCAAGGCAACCGCATTCTGGCAAGTAATAAAAAAGGACTATACTTTAATCCATCGTCCGGCATCACCGTTCGCGGAAATTATTTCGAGAAAGGCATTGGTAGCGACGGACAGAAGAATTTCCTTATCGAAAGTAACATCTTTAATGGTTGCGGTGCTGGACATGGCTATGGCGGCGATGGTCCTATCACCATCCGCAATAACGACTTCATTAATAATACCGGAACTGCAGTAACCTACTATATGGAAGGCCAACAGGCACCGGATATTATTGCGGAGAATAACTGGTGGGGCAGCGCTAACGGACCGAAAGACACAATAGGCACGGTAGAAGTAGCCACCGGCGATGCTGACCCTGGAATGGCGAATGCCTTGAATATTGCACCTGTTGGTGCACTCGGGGCAATGGTCAGTGATTCCGATGCAAATTGGAATCTGAAGACCGGCACCAATCATATCGATTATTTCCCCTGGTCCATCGCTCCGAACATCAATCAATTGCCGACCAATATAATACTGTCAGCAAGTTCGATTGCGGAAGACAAGGCCAGCGGTTCAACGGTGGGTACATTAACTTCCACCGATCCTGATGCTGGAGATACTTTCACTTACACGCTGGTGGGTGGAGAAGGCGCTACTGATAATGCTTCCTTCGTCATCGCGGGCGACAAACTGAATACCGCTGTTGCTTTGGATTTTGAAACAAAAAACAGCTATTCTGTTCGCATACGCACCACTGATCAGGATGGACAGTTATATGAGAAAATTTTCACCATAACTGTAGCCAATGTGAATGAAGCGCCTACTGCTATCGCCTTGACTCCCAATTCGGTCAAGGAAAATATGGCCGTTGGCACAATAGTTGGCACGCTTACTACCACGGATCCTGATAACCCGGGTGCTGGTCAAACCTTCACTTACTCAAAGGTTGCCGGATATGGTGATACCGATAACAGTTCATTCACTGTCACGAATGATGGTATAGTAAAGACTGCTGCCAACTTTAATTATGAAGCACAACACAGTCGCACTATCCGCGTTCGGACCACAGATAACGGTGTTCCTGCACTTTACTTTGATAAATCATTAACTATCGACATAATCGATGTTAATGAGTCACCAACTGATATCAAATTGTCATACGATAAAGTTGCAGAAGAACAGAATCCCGGTGCAGTAGTTGGCACATTATCTTCCGTTGACCAGGATTCTGGTACCGGAGGAAATGGCGACACCTTCACATACAGATTGGTAATTGGCACTGGCAGTACTGATAATGCTTTCTTTGCTATTTCAGGTGAGCAACTGGTGACTGCTGTCCCGTTGAATTATGAAGCACAAAAAACTTTCTCCATCCGCATACGAACCACCGATAACGGCGGTCTGTATAAAGAGAAGGTTTTGCCGGTTAGTGCAACTAATGTAAACGAGACACCGACTGATATTATGCTGTCAAAAGACAATGTTGATGAAAATAAAGTCGATGCTGTAGTAGGCATACTATCTACTGAAGACCCGGATATTGGGGATTCCCACACTTATATGATACCAGTAGGTCCAGACTATGAGAACTACGACAACACATTGTTCTATATTGATGGCACATCACTGAAAACTGCCGCCAGCTTCAACTACGAAGCAAAGGACAGTTACCTCATCTTGGTTCGCACCACTGATGGCGGCGGTCTGTATTATGAAGCCGAAATGACCATCAACATCAATAATGTTAACGAAGCTCCGACTGATATCACACTGACACTGGACAACAGTAAGGTTGCGGAAAACCAGGCTGCCG
>CAZWZF010000012.1:73025-106328 GCA_964638715.1 uncultured bacterium
CAATTATGAGGCAAAGGACAGTTATACCGTTACTGTACGGACAACCGACCAGGGTGTTTTGTCCTTCGATAAAGATTTCACTATTGATGTATCAAATGTGAATGAAACACCTACTGATATCACACTGACACTGGACAACAGTAAGGTTGCGGAAAACCAGGCTGCCGGTACAGCGGTGGGCACACTGTCTACTACCGACCCGGATGCTCCAAAGACCGCGCAAACCTTCACTTACACGCTGGTGAGTGGTGATATTGCATCCTTCAAAATTGTGGATGATAAACTGGTTACCAATGCTGAATTCAATTATGAGGCAAAGGACAGTTATACCGTTACTGTACGGACAACCGACCAGGGTAATATCCTGTATTGCGAGAAGGATTTCACTATTAATGTGGCCGATGTTAACGAAGGCCCGACAGACATCGCTTTATCAGCCACTTCAATAGCGGAAGATAAGGCCAGCGGTTCTGAAATTGGCACATTATCCACCACTGACCAGGACTCTGGTGCTGGCGGTGTTGGTGATGTTCACACTTACACTTTACCAGTTGGCATAGGCGACAATGTCTACTTCAGTATCAATGGTACTTCATTGAAGACTGCTATCCCGTTGGATTATGAAACAACGAAGAGTTATTCAGTTACAGTTAGAACTACAGACCAGGGTGGTCTTTATTATGAAAAAGTCATCCTCATTATTGTAACTAATGTAAATGAAAAACCGACTGATATCACATTATCCAATAGCACAATTGCAGAAAATGCCGCTATCGGTACACCGATTGGATTATTAACTGCAACTGACCAGGATGCAGGCGACAGCCATACCTTCACTTTAGTGACAGGTACCGGCAGTACCCACAATTCATACTTCAAGATTGTTGGCACCCAGTTACAAGTCAATAAAGCTTTGGATTATGAGTCGAAACCCAAAATGTATATCAGAGTAAAGGCCGAAGATGCTGGTCATCTTACATACGAAAAGGCTCTTACCATCACGGTGACAAATGTCAATGAATCACCGTATGACATTCAGTTATCACATAGTGTAGTTGCAGCAAATGAACCATCCGGTACAGTTATAGACAATTTGTCTACTTCTGACCCGGACTTCGGAGATTCCTTCACCTACTCATTTGTTGATGATGCAAATTATCCTGATAACCTGCTGTTCACCCTTAGTGATAATGTCTTGAAGACTGGCCAAATCTTTAACTACAATGATGGTACCAGTTATACAGTTAAACTAAGGACAACTGATTTCGGTTTGTTGAATTACGAGAAGATATTCATCATCACAATTTCCCAGCCTCATTTCCAACAGCCAGACCTGCAAATCAAAGGTCAAAATGATGCTGCATTCAAGGGTGAAGGAATTTGGAATGACGATGTCAATCAAACCTCGACAGCCAATGCCTTAACTACTAATCCTTATACAGCAACGTACCATATATTGCTTAACAATACCGGTACATATCCTGACACATTCGCTCTCAATGGCCCTGCCGGCGAGAATGGATGGACAGTACAATACTTCACCGAAGGCGGTAGTCCTGAAGAAATTACTACAGATGTCACCAGTGCTAATGGGTATTCAGTCAATGTTACTACCCCATTAAATACTGCATCAACTACTGCCATAATGGTAAGAGTAACAGCAGCCCATACTGTTAAGGGTGGCAACTCATTTGAAGCTGCAATCACCGCTGTATCGTCCAAAAATGTTGACGCGACAGATACGGTAATTGCAACAACAACAAAACTGCCTATCCAGAGTGTAACTATTACATCACCGGCTGCATCTACAATGATGGCTACTACTCAAGTAACATTTACAGCTTCAGTAGTAGGTGATTTACCTGTTCAGTATAAGTTTATGGACGGAAATAATATGTTGCGTGATTTCGCAATCAGCAACACATATACATGGACGTCAACAGCAGGTAACCACACTATCAAAGCTGTAGCCCGTGAGATAGGTACAACAACAGAAGTAGTGTCAAACGGCTTAACCTACAATGTTATTGCTACCCTTTCAGCAGCAACGATGACATCATCACTGTTGAATGCTACGTCAGTTGGCGTACCAGTTACATTAACTGCTGCAGCAACTGGTGGCAGTACCAACCTTAGATACAAGTTTATGGCCGGTACTTCCCTGATTAGAAGTTTCAGCAGCAGCAACACCTATACATTCACTCCGACAGTCGCAAAGACTTATAGTTTCACCGTTGTCGTAAGTGATGCAAGTGGTATTGATCCAAATGCTACTGTAACTTCACCGGCAGTAAATCTTGTAATTAAGCCTGCTCTGTCTGCTGTTTCATTAACAACATCGCCGTTGAATGCTGTTCTGAGTGGCTTCCCGGTCACATTAACGGCTGCAGCGACTGGTGGAGTTAATGTTCAATACAAGTTCATGGATGGTACTACCCAGTTGCGTGGTTACGAAGCTGGCAACACCTTCACATTTACACCGACTGCGGCAAGAGTCTATAGCTTCACTGTTGTTGCAAAAGACCTGGGTGGCGTTGATATTAATGCTACAAAGACGTCATCAGCAGTAAGCTTCACAGTTAAGCCTGCGCTAACTACTGTTTCAGTTACAACTTTACCGTTAAATGCTGTAACCGTAGGCGTGCCAGTTGTAATAACTGCAACAACCGATGGCGGTGCCAATGTTCAGTACCAGTTTATGACAGGTACAACTATATTGAAGAGCTTCAGCAGCAGCAACACCCTATCCTTAACACCTACAGTAGTGAAAACCTATAGTATTACTGTTATTGCAAAAGACCTTGGTGGTGTTAATCCTGCTGCCACTGTAACTTCAACACCAGCAGTAACCCTTGCAGTTAAACCTGCACTCACTGCTGTTACTATTGTGACCACCCCATCAATTGGGTCTATGTTAGGCGTACCGGTAACTCTCACCGCAACCGCTACTGGCGGCGCCTACGTTCAGTATAAGTTCATGGATGGTACAACTATGTTACGCGATTTCGCACCGGGTAACACATTCACCTATACACCATCCGAAGCGAGAGCTTATACTTTCACTGTTATCGCTTGTGATTTAAATAGTCTGACCCCGGGAGCAACTGTAACATCAAATGTAAGCTTTAATATAAAAGCTCCACTCTCTGCTGCTACAGTTGTAACAGATCCAGTGGGTTCAGTAATGATTAATACTCCTGTTACATTAACTGCAACAGCAACTGGCGGCGCCAACCTTCAGTATCAGTTTATGGCTGGCACCACTAAGTTGCGCAGTTTCAGCAGCAGCAACACCTTTACCTTTACAACACCTGGTGTAGCAAAAACATACATCATCACTGTTATTGTTAAGGATTTAGGTGGTCTTGACCCGACTGCTACTGTAACATCACCTGCGGTAACTTTACAGGTAAAAACAACTCCATAAACATGATTTTGTGGGAATGACAAATCTCTAACATGGATGTAAATTGAAGACGCACGGTCGTAATAAAATACGACCGTGCGTTTCTTTATTATTTGTTTCCATCATAATTCATTGACGTATTGAACATCACATGGTAGAATAACTCAATGGTTTAATAATCCTTTGTAAAGGAAAACGTATATGGAAATCACTACATTATTGGCATTTTTACAGCTTTATGCAGCCGCCATTATAATTGGTGTAGGACTGCTGGCTGTTATTGTCTACCTGTCTACTAAAAACAAACTGCTCTTCATGTCGCTTATCAGTGCTGTAGCATTACATATATTTATCATAATTGGCATCTCTGTCGCAGGAAGTATGATAAAAGAACAGGTTGCATCAACGAAACCAACACCTCCAATGGAAATTACTATATTGCCAACACCACCTATAGAAAAAATTAAACCTGTTGAGCCAAAAGCAGATTCTCTTGATCTGCCTAAAAAATCAAGCAATCATGACAAACGGCAAATAGATAATGATATTAATAAAACAAAAGAAATCTCTCGACCACCTACCCCGAAACGGCCAATAACATTAAATGACTTGTTTGATAAATCGCAATTTCCAACTAATTATGATGACCCGATATCAACAAGTTCAAAAGACAACCTGAAACCAGGCGATATTGACCCGAATATTCCCATTGGAAACGGCACTGATAACGATGGCGATATTGATGGCGGTGACGTTGCTGGATTTAATGATGGCACATCAGGCGGGAAGGTCTATTTCATCACCCTAAAATGGGGTAGTGCAAATAGTGGCTGGTGCGCTAACAGCGACGGACTTAACAAACTGTTGAGCTTCGTCAGCCAGACTGTCTCCTGCCAGAAAAATATCTGGCCAATGGCAGCGGCAGACATCAGGAAAAAATATCTGATGAAAAACCTGACACCATCGTTTATATATATCTATTGCGACGAAACATTTTCGCTAAATAATGTAGATGTCACTGTATTGCGCGATTATATCAACAAAGGCGGCTTTTTATTCATGGACAGCCGTGATGAATCTATCAAGGATAAAGTGAGCCGGGAATTAGAAAAAGTCACTCCGGGGAAATTCTCGCCGATTCGCAATGATAATGCCATAAATTCATTTTTGTTCCGGTTAAACCAGCCCGGCGTTGGCCTGAACCCGGCAGCGAAAAATTATGGCATAACCAGAAATGGCCGCCTGGTAGTATTTTACACTCCCGGCAACTTTTCTTATGTTTATGCCAACTATAAATCAAACGAGGACGACTATTTTAAAGCACAATACCAGATGGGAACCAACATAATAATGTATGCTATCCGCAAAGGCGACAGCAGCGGGCTTGAAAAAGTCGAAGGTGCAAAAACAACGTTAACAAAAACCGTGGTAGATAAAATTACCGGGATTAATACCCCTGTTCAACCAGTGACAGAAAAAGACAAATCTGTGAAATTAAAACCAGCATCAACCGGGAATAACACCGGTTATGGTGCGTTTACCGAACCTGAAGAGATAGGGATTGAATAACATTGTTATAGAATTGTGCTTTTTCCTCTACATCATAGTCTGGTTACCATGGTAACCAGACTATATCTTTAATTACGTATTGACACGACAACGACCTTGCCAGTATATTGGATTTTATAAGATAACGAATTAGGATCATTGCTCATCATAAAAAACTTTAATGCCAGAACCAGCTAAGGGAGAACAAATGTCTACTGTCAAAGGTTTATCCAAATGCATAGCAGCACTTATTGCCTGTGCTGCTATTTTAATTCCCTTCACCGCATCAGGCGGTGCAGTAGTCGATTTTGACCTACCAGCCTGCAAGCCAGCCAATCGTACTATAACTATCGATGGAAAGTTGAATGACTGGCAAGGTATAGAAGGAAAGCAGTTTTTTCCTGTTCATGCCTATGATTCTACCACCGTCGCAGAAGACCGTCCTGATATCGCCGCGACACTGCGTTTCACTTACGATGCTGATGCTCTTTATGCGTCAATCGACTGGCTTTCTCCAAAGCCGCCATCAAATACATCCTCCCCCACTGATGCTACAAATTGGCAAAAAGGCGGCGACGGAATAGTTGTGGCACAACGAGTACCGGTAATTGCCGGTAAAAAATATGCGTTGCGATTCTTCCGCCATTGCGATGGCATGAAAGGCAATGAAATAAAAACTCCCAGTAAAGACCGTGGATATACTTCCCTGCATTCAGCAATGGATTGGATTGGGGGATTGGGTATGCACACCGGTGTTATTTCTATCTATGAAGACACTGGCTGGGTTGAAAATTTAAACACAGCCAGCGGCAACTATGGCCTGCCCCATACCTACACCGCACCGCCCGGCGCAACCTCGGTAATAATAGCCTTCCGCGCCGTAGTAAACGCGCCAGATTTTCTGCCAACCATGGCAATTGATGATGTTGAATTTGTGGAGATGCCGGACAAATAATTTACAATTTTTGTTTTTAATATTCAGTTCAGGTAATAAAAAAAGTTTCTGTTTGGAACTGGGCGGGAGCCCGGCTCACCCGGCAGTAATTTACCATTTAATCCTCTTTTTACAGGGATAGCCGGGCTCTCGCCCAGTTCCAAACAGAGACTGAATATTAAAGATTTTTTTCTATTATCACCTGTAAAACACCTTGATTCACTACTTATCAAAAGGAATAAACATGCCATTCAAATGCCAGGTAATCCCAAATTTATCTGTTACCATGCCATAGCATTTGCTCCAGAATGTTTCCTGCAGATCCATTATTACCGTGCCGCCTTCTTTCAGACTGTTGAATGTTGATTTTAATTCATCCATATTTTCGTTGTTTATTACCAGGTTTATGTTGCTGCCGACTATATATGGCATTTCTGGAACTGGAACATCAGACAGCATTACAATGCTACCATTAATATTCATCCGCGCGTTCATCACCAGTTTCTTCACTTCATCAGAAAATGGCGCATTGGGGTTTGGCGGTGCATCACCTCATGTTGAAATTTGCGGGATTGCTGTCTTAAAAGCTTTTGCGTAAAACTCAATCGCCTCGCGACAATTCCCTTTAAAATGCAGATATATTTCTATTGCCATTTTTCTACTTCCTTTAAACTATACCACTGACATTTTATAGATATGGTAAATGCTTGTCAAAAGAGATATCTTCATATAATAAATTTAATGAAAATCTAATTTTTCTTATCCAATAACAATACACCCATGAATTTTAAAACGCGGCACTTGAATTTTAATAATGCCATTATTGTATTTTATGTTCAATTCTACATTATCTGGTTGCCAGCAGATTTTATTTGGTTGTGGCATTTGAATATCAATGGTGTATGGTCCAATTTCTGGAATCTCATCAACCCAAGTATCATCCGTTCCTAATTTTGAAATGTCACGTCCGGGATTTTGATTGACGAAATGTATAAAAAGTAAATTTTCCTTACGGCGCAGTGATATATCTACCCATGAAGGAGCATTAGTTTTATAGAGTGGTTTTTGGTCGATAGTATCAATTATTTCACACAACCACCGCAACATCTGTGGATCACCCAGAGATTTATATTGACAAAAAATATCTGTGCAGATATGAACAATTTGTCCTTTTCCTATCTTTCTACAAATAGCTGCAGGAAATCCTGCTGACTCGGGATTTATTTCATCTATTTGTCCATGCATTGGCCAGTTATTAGGAAGATTTCGAACTTCAGGATTAAACTGATCCCAGGAAAGATAAAGTGGATACATCTCATCACTGCCACTAATCTTGTCCCATCCAGAATCAATTCCTGTTGGTTCATCACAACTTTTCAGTAATACATGTCCGTCATGAACTGCCCCATATTGAACGTTAGTTATAGCAAGTGCAGTTTGTAAAACTGATGAGTTTATAGTTTGACCACTGGTAAGAAGTAGACCACCATGTTCTGCATATTCAACAAGTTTCGTAGCAGTGTCTATATCTATAACCGCTTGTTCTGGAACAACCACCAGTTTATGCGGCATATCTGCAGATACTCCGGTTTCATCCATCAATTCCGGCGAACGATGCAATGCTGCCATTGCTTTATGTGCTCCTTCAACATTGCTACCGCCAAATGTCGGCGTTGCCGGATCGGTTATTACGATTGCTGTCCATCCTGCAGGTTGAGTATGTAAAAATATATTTTCACGTTCTTTAAGGAACTGGCGTACAAGTTTTGCTTTCTTCATACGGGAAGGAACCAAAGCGCCATCACCGGTTGGATATGTCCAGTACCCAACCGCACCACCATTTGATGCTACCGTAGCGGCTTCCTGTAACATACGGTCAAGAGTTTTGGTACGACTGCGAACATGCTTTCTTGCATGTGTAAAACTGGTATCACAAATATAAGCGTCATAAGGGATACCTAATGTATCGTACCAACGCATCATGCGCGCAATATCATTCAGGTAGAAAAATCCCGGTGAAAAAAAGTCACCGCTACGCCAATCAAATGGGCCCAGAAACTCACGCCTCGGGCTGACATTGCCAGCGCTGTAAACACAATCAGGTTTTAATGATTTAACAAAGTTATTAAAACGTTCTCGCCAACGGGCAGTAACACGATTCCAAAACTTTGTATATTCAGAATTAAAATCAATTCGTTGTTGAATGTCAGACCAATTTTCTGTCCAACCGATTTCCTGTCGGAAAATATCTTTACATCGGAAACAATAACATGGTGATGGCCAGTCGCCATCTACCCAAATGCCATCCGGGTTATAACCTTCTATTAATTCACGCAGATGCACTACCACCCATTCATCAAAATAATCGCTATGAGGACAATTTGCGTATGATGTGAAATTTTTGAATTCATCAAAATAGCGTTGTTCAGAACCATCCTCATGTATCATTCTCCATTCAGGATGACGTAAACCGGCAATGCCATCCAGCAAACCACTATAATAAAGCACCAATTTCGTGTCTGATTCTGTTGTAACTTCTCTCAATATTTTTGGCATATCTTGCGAAAGCATATTATGTGCTGTTTTTAAACTGCTATGCCAACTGGTATAACCGCTATGGCCTTTTGCATAAATACAAATATAACCAAGATCTAAATCGTGTAGTACCGGTAATATATTTTCCCGGGTAGCACCAGCACCATACGGTCTGAATTGCACCTCGGTATAATAATCCACCAACAAGTTCATCATGCTGTCAGCAAGCCAATTATTTTTAAAATTCATCTTTTGACCCCCTTTATCTAATAATAAAAAATACACCAACGAAACATAGAATAACTCCAAATAGTTTTTCTAACGAGAATTCTGCACCAAAAAGCAGGCAGGAAAATAATAATACAATTACAGCTTTATTTCCTTCAATTGCAATCGGATATCCGGGATTAGGCGCTAAAGAGACAGCTTTTATATACATTAAATTACCGATATAACTAAGTATACTGGCAACTGCTATTGCAGCTATGGGTTGCCATTTTAGTATTAATGCCTGTTTTGTTGTCAGCAGGTGTAAGATAGAGCATGTTAATAAACCGATACACAGCACAAACATAATCCCTGTTGAATCTGCCCAATATATGCCGGCATATTTTATTAACAATAACATACCTGCTAATAACAACATAGCGGAAACGCCATAAATAATCCACATCAATATTCTCTCACATTAAATTATGGTTACATTATATATCAAAAATCATGATTGTAAATGGACATTATAGGCATAAAATTGTATATTATGGGCATAAAATCTTACGGGGTATATTATTGAAGCCATTACAATCATTATCCTATTTTCAAAGTTCTGTTTCCACTCCTCTTGGACGTATTTTACAGGCAGGAAGTCATATTCAAATCATGTCGGTTCCTGTGATGCCGATGCGGTATTGGGAGATATATTCAATTGTTTATGTTATTGATGGTACCGGAGAATATTGTGATTTTGAAAACCGTGTTATCCCATTAAAAACCGGTGATATGATGATGATGTTCCCCGGACATGGATATCGATATCAGTCTGATAATAAAACACCTTGGAGTGAACTTTATATGCAATTTGATGGGCCAGTGTTTAATCTTTGGCAAAAAGAAAAAGTTATCTCACCCACACAACCTGTTATCCATTTAGAACCTGTTGATTACTGGTTCAATAAACTATTACAACCGGTAATCGCCAATTTTTCTGATGATGTTGAAAATATGCTGACCAGAATAATGATGTTACAGACTGTTTTGACGGAAATAATTAATCATTCATCACAGTTGAAAGTTTCTGATAATGAATGGCTGATAAAAGCAAAAATGAAACTTAATTCATTACCTTTAAATTCACTTGTTGACTGGTCAGAAATATCAGAAAGCATGTACATTTCAACAGACAGATTCAGAAAAAATTTCAGACTCTTTCAGGAATATCACCTTTTAATTTTCTGGCAAAACGACGTTGTGATGAAGCGTGCCGACTATTGCAGCAAACAGAATTATCATTATATGAAATCGCTGAAAAACTCGGGTATTATGATGAGTCCCATTTCTATCGCCGGTTTAAGAATATGATAGGCATATCACCGAGTGATTATCGTTCGGTTTGTATTTTAAAAAGCAATAAAATAACGTAACCATATCACAAAAACTTAACAATACCTGCATAACTATGCAGGGAAATATCATGTAATATCGAATTCATTATTACCAGTGATTACGAAATGAAAACGCTGCTATAAAGGATAACCCATGTCTACTTCAGATAATAATTTGTCATTTATTGATCGTATCGACGCCGGCTGGCAGGCTATTGATTGTTCTGCCTCGGTTGAAATAGATTTGCTTGACCGCATCAAGGCAGAGATTGAGTTTGCTAATAGGCTGGCGGATGCCTGTCCGGCGCATACTGACGATTGGCAGGCGTTGATTGAATGGGCAGTCGCGTCGATACAAAACGCATTGACAGCAGGGAAATCCAAAGCGGAAGCAGTTGCCGGAGCAGAAGCAATTCTCGCGCCGATTGGCATAGTTGCAAAAGGATACACCGTGCATTGCATCGGCCACGCGCATATCGACATGAATTGGATGTGGAATTGGCCGGAGACGGTGGCGGTGGTTAATGACACCTTCACCACAGTAGACCACCTGATGGACGAGTTCCCCACCTTCAAGTTTTCACAAAGCCAAACGTCTATTTACCAGATAATGAAAGACTACCTGCCGTGGATGTATGAAACAGTTAAACAACGCGTTAAGGAAGGCCGTTGGGAAATTACTGCCAACCACTGGGTGGAAGGCGATAAAAATATGTCATCCGGCGAGAGCATTTGCCGCCATCTGTTATATACCAAGCGTTTCTTCGCCGAGGAACTCGGTTTGCCATACGATGCCATCACGCTGGATTGGGAGCCGGATACCTTCGGACATCCCCACACTATTCCTACCATTCTCGCCGATGCCGGGGTGAAACGCTATTACTTCTGCCGTACCGGGCCTGGCCCGCATGTTTTCTGGTGGCAGGGAAAAGATGGCTCGCGAGTGCTGGCATTTGACGATTTGCGCAAATGGTACAACAACGCCCTCGACCCAAAATCCACCACTCAGCACCTGCTTGATTTCGAAAAAGAAACCAGCTTAAAAGATTACATGATTGTATTCGGTGTGGGCGACCACGGTGGCGGCCCTACACGCCAGGATTTGCGTCGCGGCATAGAGATGAACAGTTGGCCAATATTCCCGAATATCAAGTTCAGCACCGCAACCGAATTCTTTGATATCATAGAAGCGCAAGGCGATAAACTGCCAATATATGACAACGAATTGAACTTCATATTTGAGGGTTGCTATACCTCGCAGAGCAACGTAAAACACGCCAATCGCCGTAGCGAACACGCGGTGGTCGAGGCGGAAATATGCGCATTGCTGGGGACAGGAATCGCCAAACTGCCCTACCCCGCTGATCCACTGCGCATGGCATGGCGCCATACATTATTTAACCAATTCCATGATATTTTGCCCGGTTCCGGTGTTCACGCTACTTACGAACACGCGCAGGGATTATTCCAGGAAATCCTGGCAAACACCACATCGGTAAAAACACACTCACTGCGCACCATTGCCGGTATGGTAAATACTGCCGCCTGCAGTCCTGGTACTGCCATGCGTCCGTTGGACAGCGGAATGCGCACCGGTCAGGGATTAGGCGCGGGAATGGGCGATATCGGCGCGGATGGCGAAGTATCACGTTTTGGCATCGGCGCGGGGAACAGCGACCCGTATGTAATTTTCAACCCCACCCCATGGCCGCGTACCGAAGTAATTACCACCCGGGTATGGAACCGCGATTATCGTGACCAGGAAATGATTGTCCAGGATGAAAACGGAACCAGAGTACCGGCACAATTATTAACTCGCGGAACCTATTGGTGGCTTGAGCATAAATATGCCGAAGTAGCCTTCCCGGTGGAAATACCGGCAATGGGTTACCGCGCCTACTGCATTTCACGTTCTGCTGGTTCAGACGCAAAGGCGCAACAGGTTATCGCGCGCCTGGGCGGCATATCAAAACAAGGCGCGGAAACGGAATGCTTCAGCTTTGCGGGTGATGTCACAGGCGTGTTGGAAAATGAACATCTCATAGTTGAAGTCGACCAGCCATCCGGCGCAATCATTCACCTTATCGATAAAAAGACCGGTATTGATATGGTTCCCGCTGGTGAACGCGTGGGATTACTGGAATACGTTTTGCAAGCTCCTAACGGCATGTCTGCCTGGCATATCGGCCAACCTATCAAGCGGATACCGTTTACCGAAGGCGGTCAATTATCCTGCACGCAAAGCGGTCCCCATCTGGGAATATTGTGTTCTACCCATACTCTGAACGACAGTACATTTAAACTGGATATCATGCTGGCGGCGGGCAGCCCATACGTTGAGTTCAATCTCGAAGTAAACTGGCTGGAACGCGGCGGACCGAATATTGGCACACCAGCGTTGAACGTATCCTTCCCGCTGGCAATACAAAGCGACACCGCCAATTTCGAGTGCCCCAACGGCAGCCAGATTCGCAATCGCGACGGCATGGAAGTACCGGCGCAGCGTTGGGTAGATATTACCGGAACACAGGAAGGCACCAATGAAATAATTGGCGCGACTCTGCTGAATGATAGCAAATACGGATTCAGTGTCGATAAGAAAGGCATCAGCATGTCGCTGCTGCGCAGTAGCTATGACCCGGATCCCCTGCCGGAAATGGGCAAACACACTATCCGCTACGCCTTGCAGCCGCATACAGGTCAATGGACTTCCAGCGACGCAACACGTGCGGGTTATGCCTTCAACGCGCCACTGAATGCCATCAACACTACTGAACAAACCGGCACATTGCCATCCAGCCAACCATTCGCCGAAATACTGACGCCAAATGTAATGCTAAGCGGTATGAAAAAAGCAGAAGATTCCGACGCGGTAATAGTGCGGCTATACGAAATGGAAGGAAAAGCCACCACTGCTCAAATATCATTAAACAGCAGCATTGCCATTGCCAACGCAACAGCAATACAAACCGATGTGCTGGAACGGCCATTGGCAAACAACACCGCCAGTATGAAAGACGGCATTCTGTCAGTAGATATTCCGGCGTTTGGCATGGTGACGGTGATGATAGGTTAAAATTAACCATAAATTAATCTTATTGTAACATATATAATTAATAAATATACGTGTCGCTATTCATAATTAGGACAACAAAATTATGTCTTTAAAATTCACATTTTTAATAACAATTCTTACCATCGCTATTTCACTTTGCGTTTCAGTTACCCCAACATGGCCTCAGTGGCAGGGACCGAATCGGGATTCTATTTCTACAGAAACCGGATTGTTGAAAGAATGGCCGAAAGGCGGGCCTGCATTATTGTGGACTGCCATAGGATGCGGGAAGGGATACAGCAGCATGGCAGTTACCGAGAAAATGATTTATACTGCCGGGACGATGAATAACCAGACATTTGTAATGGCATTTGATCTTACTGGAAAACTGAAGTGGAAGACAGTAAATGGTGAGCAATGGAAACCTGGCGCAGCGATGTTTTGGGCTGCCAGTTACGATGGTGCCCGCGCGACACCGACAGTAGATGATGGTTTTGTTTATCACCTCAACGATCTGGGTTTGCTTTCAGCATTTGATGCGGAAAATGGAAAATTAAAGTGGTCAGCAAACCTGCCAAAACAATTTGAATCCAAATGGCCAGATTTCGGTTATACCGAATCAGTATTGATAGATGGCAACAAACTTATTTGTTACCCGGGTGGTAAAAAAGGATATATGGCAGCATTAAATAAAAAGACTGGTGCTGTTATATGGTCAAACAAAGATATCGGTGAAAATCCAGCATTTGCTTCGACTATCGTCTTTACAGACCAAAGTATCCGCCAGGCAGTAACATTGACCGAGGAAGCAATAATTGGCGTGTCAGTGGATACCGGCAAACTGTTATGGCGTTATCCATTCACCAACAAGCGAAAAAATAATATTCCAACTCCGTTATACAGTAAAGGATACATTTTTGCATCAACCGGATATGGTGGCGGCAGTGTATTATTGAAGTTAAATGTTGCCGATAACAAGGTTACCGCAGAAAAAGTATGGCAAAATACCTTACTGGATAATATTCACGGTGGTGTCATACTTCACGATGGATATCTATATGGTTCATCGAATGAAAAACCTGCATGGATATGCTTGAATTTCCTTACCGGAGAAGAGCAATATCGTGATAAAAGCATGGGTCAAGGGTCAATTGTATACGCTGACGGTATGCTGTATTGCCTTAGTGAACGAGGCGTAATGTCATTGGTGCCATGTACACCTAAAGAATTTAAACCAACAGGACATTTTGACGTGCCCAAAGGTGGCACTGGCATGTATTGGTCACACCCGGTGATTTGTAATGGCAAACTTTTTATACGTCATGATGACAAACTATTCGCTTATAATATCACAAATAAATAATAATTATTTAGGGTACTTTTATCTTTTGCTAAAAATGGGTATCATATATACGTTGGAGTCGGCAATTTTTTTTACATTGCTGGCACCGAAGGAGACTTTTATTCATTGCCTCGCTGATTTTGCCTTAAAACTCGGGCAGCAACAATATTTCCCGTTGCTGGTCGGGGGCATGGGCGTAGACGTTTCCACTCCGGATTTAGTGCTTGCGATAGCAGGTTTGGGCGGAATAGCCCATTTATCCGATGCGATGTTGCCAGCTGTGGTGGATCACCATGACGGCACCCATTTTGTGCAGACTAAACAACAGCAATGCCGCGCCGATAGGCAGGCAGGAGTTGTGCACGATCCATTCGATTTGTCGCAATTGCGGCAAGCAACCGAAAAATTCATACGCGAAACTATGTCGCGTAAAAAAGGCAGCGGCGGCATATTCCTGAATGTAATGGAAAAGCTGACCATGGGCAATCCACGGGAAACCCTGGCCGTACGACTAAAAGCCGCCTTGGATGCCGGGATTGATGGACTTACATTAGGAGCCGGCTTAAACCTTGGCTCATTGGAATTAATAAAAGATCATCCGCGATTTCACGATTCGATGATAGGCATCATCGTATCTTCGGCGCGCGCACTTAAACTATTTCTCCACCGGGCAGCAAAATTAGAACGGCTGCCGGATTATATAATTGTCGAAGGGCCATTGGCTGGCGGACACCTGGGATTTCCCTGTACCTGGCAAGAGTTCGACCTTGCAACCATCGTCAATGAAGTTAAACAAATGCTGTCCACGGATAATCTGCATATACCAGTTATTCCGGCAGGTGGCATATTCACCGGTTCCGACGCGGTAAAGTTCATGGAACAAGGCGCGGCGGCGGTTCAGGTGGCGACGCGATTCGCTGTAACCCGGGAAAGCGGATTACCCGATGTGGTGAAACAAGCTTTCTTCGCCGCCCAACCCGAGGATGTAGAGGTGAACCTTCTTTCCGCCACCGGCTATCCGATGCGAATGCTTAAATCATCACCCGCCATCGGCAATACAATAAATCCACAATGCGACGCTTACGGATATGCCCTGGATAAAGAGCAGAACTGTTCATATAAAACAGCACGAAAATTGTTTAAAGAAACCGGTGAAGAAAACGTAAAAGTGTGCCTGTGTTCGATGATGTTCAACTATAAGATCTGGACATGCGGCCATACAGTATCACGGTTAAAAGAAACCACCAATCGCCTGCCGGATGGAAGCTACCAGCTATTAACCGCAGAACAGGTATTTATGGATTACGCATATAGCAAGGATCAGCGCATACAATTACCGCCAATGGTAGAATCTATGGCTATGGTTTGATGTAGTTTTAGCTTTAAAATCCAAAATATCCCCCTGTCCCCTCCTTGCCAGGGAGGGGATTTTTTTATGGGACTGACACCAAATGGCGAAGCCAAGCGGGTGTCTGTACCATCAGGGAATTGTAAGATTTTGCAAAAACATGTTAAACATATAATCAACCCAACCACCCCCTGCCCCCTCCTTGGCAAGGTGGGGAGTTATGGTAGTTACTTGATAAAATAATGCTTCTTTAATAATCATAACCTTCATTTGAAACTCCCCTCCTTGCCAAGGAGGGGTGGCCGAAGGTCGGGGTGGTTTTCGCCTACCACAGACCTGTAACAAAAACATTTGAAAAAATTAAATTTTGAAAAGCATGTTTAATCACAAATCATATCCTGCCTATCCTGCCCATCCATGTTAATTATTTATTTTTACCCTCACCCTAAAAAAACATACTATAATCGGGAACATTTAGGAATTATCTGAAGTCTTATAATTAACGCAACACGGAGTGGCCGGTTGCCAGGTTTTACAATCAATTTATGGAGGTGGATTATGACACAGGTGCGTTTTAGTTTCAGACTGCTTTTCAGCATGCTCCTCTGGATTGCCTTTGGTACTGCGGCTTTTACACAAGGTGCTGCAAGGGCTACCCTTGATACAGACGTGACACAGGGTGCGCTGCGGGTAGTTACCGCCACCGGGGTGGTAGAATGCCCGTTGAAACATACTGCCGTCGTGGCCGATATCAGCGGTTTCATAGCCCGAGTCACAGTGACCCAGACCTTCTACAACCCCTACGACGAGAATATTGAAGCTGTTTACGTTTTCCCGCTGCCCAATACCGCCGCTGTTGACGATATGACCATGGTTATAGGCGAACGTAAGATAGTCGGCGTAATAAAACGCCGGGCAGACGCGCGAGCCATGTATGAACAGGCGGTATCGCAGGGAATGACTGCCAGCCTGCTGGAGCAGGAACGACCCAATATATTCACCCAGACTGTTGGCAATATCAAGCCGAAAACTGAAGTGAAAATTGTCATTTCATACATTGATGTATTGAAATATGATATGGGAACCTATGAATTCCATTTCCCCATGGTAGTCGGTCCACGCTATATACCCGGCGCACCAATTATCAAGGATTTGCCCATTGACGACGTAAAACTGCCAACTCCTGACGGAGTTAAAAAGAACGCTGAAACCGGCAATGTGCCAAATACAGATAAAGTTCCTGACGCCTCGCGTATTACCCCGCCGGCACTAAAGCCGAATGAACGCAACGGCCACGATATTACCCTAAGCGTGATGTTGGACGCCGGGGTGCCTTTTCATGACTTGAAAGTAGTCAACCATATTGCCAATGTTGATTTAGGCAGAAAAAATAATGCCAGTGTAGTGCTTTCTCCGGCTGATTCTGTCCCCAACAAAGATTTCGTTATGCGTTATACCGTAGTGGGAGAAAAACCGGAAATGGCGGTACTTACCAATTGCCCCGACTCTGGCAAGGGATATTTCATGCTGATGGTACAGCCGCGACTGGAAGATGAAAAGGCTGCCCCACCCCGCGAGATGGTTTTTCTGGTGGATGTTTCCGGTTCGATGAGCGGTCAGCCGACAGGAAAAGTTAAACAGTGCATGCGCGATTTCCTGGCATCCAGCCGGTCAAATGATACATTGCAGGTAATCACCTTCGCCGGCACAGCCAATAAAGTATTCGAAAAACCGGTGCCGGTTACGCCTGAAAATATCAAGAAAGCACTTGATTTTACTAACGGTTACCAGGGAGGCGGCGGCACTGAAATGCTGAAAGGCATTAAGATGGTCATCGATGAGCCGGTTGATCCTAACCGTGTTCGAGTCGCCATCATGCTGACAGATGGCTTTATCGGCAATGAAGCTGAAATTATTGAAGCTGTAGGGAAATCCAGCAGCAACCAATTATATTTCTGGACCATTGGTATAGGTTCTTCGCCAAACCGTTTCCTGCTGGATGGCGTGGCAAAACAAGGCGGCGGGATGTCGCAAGTTGTAGAGCTTAACACCGATCCCAAAGATATAGTGGATAAAATGGTAGAACGCATTCACAAAGCGCAACTGTCAAATGTCAAGATAGATTGGAACGGACTGCAAATATTTGACACCTACCCGCGGCGCATCTCTGGATTGTGGGCTGGCAGACCAATTATTATGTATGGGCGCTATTCTGATGGCGGCAACACAAGTATAAAGATATCCGGCATGGCAGAAGGCAAACCTATTGGCTACAGCCTGAATGTAACACTGCCAAGCGGCAACGCAACTGAACATGATGTGCTGCCCAAGGTATGGGCAAGGCAAAAGATAGAAGACCTGTCGGAACAGATGTTTTACGGCGACGACCCGCAGGTGGTGGAAGAAATCACCAACGTGGCACTGGACTATAAACTGATGAGCCAATACACCAGTTTTGTAGCTATAGACACCAAAGATATGGATAACCTGACCGAACCGCCAAAACCGCCACGCCGTATGGTGGTGGCAGTACCGATACCGGATGGAACTGATTATGAAGGATTCTTTGGGGAATCAGGTGAGTTAAATTACATTGGAATCAGGGATGACTTTGATGCGTATAGTTCTGACAGTTATAGTGGAAAAGATGGCAAAAATGGGGTTAATGGAGTATCTTTTGATAAGCCTATGAATTTCAGAATGCCATTAGGAACAATGCAATCAACTGCAGGAATAGTAAGAGAACAAGGTGTAAAAAAATCATCAGCTTTTAGAAAAAGAACCGAACAAATATTAAATTCACCCGTTAGTTCCACAAGTTCTTCTGTTTCAAAAATGCAAGCTGACAAAACAAAAAGTATTAATCCTCATGTTAATGCATACGGTGCTGCAGTGGCAATAAACCCGGGTATAACTATGGATTGGAGTTCAGTTAGTGAAGAAACTGAGTATGATAATTCATATAAATATCACGGCACTGAAGACTACACCAAACAGTTGAAACAAGGAGAAACCACACTTGCTGAAGCGGCAGAGTTGCAAAAGAAAGGCGACTTGCCGGCAGCGCTGCTTCGTTATCAGCAGGCACTGGTATTGGCAACTACAACTCGAAATGCCAACACCATAAACACTGCAACAACAGGCATTCAGGATGTTTCGGATGCTATCAGCAAGAAGCAACTGAAAGATTACCCGATACTGGCTAAAACGCTTAATATTGAACTCAGAGATATATCTCTGCAAGACGCGATAGAGAAGGTAGGCAAAGCCGCAGGTATCAACATTGAATTTATCGATGGGTGCCTGGTGGACGCCGCCGAAATGTCGGGAGTTAAGCAGTTACGGTTAACTTACCTTAACCTGCGACGCGCCAACGTGTCACAGGCGATGGATTGGATTTTAACATCAGCACACCTGATCTGGACAATAAACAAAGATAATTCCATCACCGTCGGCACCACCCGCCGAATGCCCGGACAATCCGCCTGGGTATACAAAATCGGTGATATTGCCATGCCGATAGATAAAGAGAAAGACCCCAAAGCCGACCCGAAAGATGCCAAACCTGATATCGACCCGATAGGGCATGCGGTTCGCCTGGCATTTGACCAGAAGGATAACATAGTTTTAATTAAACCCACTCAATTGCTGGTATGGGGTGATGAAAAGCTGAACGCCAGTGTCCTTGCGCTGCTGCAGGCATTAAAAGACCCGAAAGCCGACATCAGCAAAATTGCAGGCAATAAGATACCGGCAACAGAACTGGCAGAATTGCAAAAGCTGCAAAAACTCACTGCTGCCCGCTGGATTGCCCGCGCCGACCAGCGCGAAAAACGCTTTGCCGCACAACAGCGCAACCAGGCTATTTCAGCAATTAGCACTTTCACACTGCCATTACTCGCCAGCGCATCTCGCGCCAGCATCGATACCGAGGCACTCACCGAACTGCAAATAGCCTGGGCAAGCCCGGAAATCAGCAAACTGTTTGAAAACGATAATGCCCGACTGATAATGCTGCGTTCCGCCTGGGCGATTAATCAGGCTGCACCGCAACCACGGACTAACAAAGAACTATATGATTTAACATCAAAAGTTTATAAATTTTCAGAAGCACAGTTAACTAATTGTATACATTCAGTAAATGAACAGGCAAATAATGACAACAGATATCTTGCTGCGTTTTATGATGCTGTTTTGCTTGAAAATGACAGTTACAATAACAGTGACAGAACAGGAATTCCTAATTTCCCAGAAATAAATAAACTGTTACTAAAACAACGTGAAGGTAATTTGACAGTATTTCCTGTTATAGCAGCGGCTCTATTAACACCATCAAAGGCAAATGATGAAGCACTGGCAAAAGCAATCACCGACAAAAAAATCATCGGCAATGACGCCGTGCTGCTGACCACCATCGCTGCCAAAGAGCGCGGTGGCATACTCGCCAAAACCCTGCGCGAGAACCTTCCTGAATTAACCGGCAAACAAGCCATCGATGGAAACATCATAATATTCGCAAACCGCGTGACCGCAAGAATGATCGCGCAGAAGTAAACTCTAATAAGTAACCGCTGGCAAATAGAGCAGGCAAGCATTGCCTGCTCTATTTTAATTATCAAATAATCTTTTTATGTATTGGACCGCAGGCTTCCAGCCTGCCCTCGGTAGTATTTTAGCGGCACGTTACATAAAAAATACTTTATTTATAATTTTGTAAAAAATGAAAAGTTTATCTTCTGTTTACTCAGTGCCACTAAATTTCAGCCGTGGGCAGGCTGGAAGCCTGCGGTCCAATACAAATTCAATATTGCATTCTTTCAATAAATAAAAGATAATCAGGAACATTTTACTTGTTTAAAAAGTCTAATCATTATCACACCCGTCAGGAGAATATCATGCGCCTAAAAATCATGCTTATCATAATGCTTTTAAGCACCCTGGCTATCTATGCAGCAGATGCACCCTTAAAACTTACGGCAAAAGCTGACTCTAACATCCTATTTGGTGAACCAATTGAATACGCAAAATCATCTACCGAGTCAACACATTATAAAATTGCTCCTGTACAGGTTGAGTTGACATTAACAAATACCAGCGACAAACCAGTCACTTTAAATACATATTGTTCACAATATTACCTGATGACAGCTGCTGTTACCGGTCCCGATATCAGCAGTGTTAAAACTATTCAATATCTATTGGAAATGGCATTTTTCGAACCAAAACCAGAAGATTTCCCAAAACTGCAGCCGGGTGAAAGCGCGAAAATGCAGGTACCATTTCCCGGAATGCTTGATGCTGTAGTACAGCAACCACAGAAACCAGGATTATACCACGTTCAATATACATACACTGCGCTACCAACTGATATGAAATTGGAACATGAATGTATCCATGGTGCGGTTGTCAGCAATGAAATAACATTTCACCTGGTAGAGGCAAGTACAGTTGATGGCCTGCAGTTTGGCGTAGAGGCGCAACCAGCAGAAAACCCGATGGAAAACAAGTTGAATATGATCGGATATGTGAAGAATATATCTGATAAGCCGATTACTGTACCAGCATGGAACTTCCTTTCAAATGGCGTAACAATTACTGACCAGGATGGTAAAGAATCTCCGATTATTTTTGCCGGTGCTGACAGTACCAGAAAAATACGTCCCGACGAATTATTAGTCGCGATAAAACCTAAAGAAACCAAAAGTTTCCCCATGTATGACGCGTATGACAGCACCCCGGTAAACACCGACGCGCCAGTTGGCACGTTTACCCTATTTCAACCTGCCGGAATGGCATATTCCTGGAAAGTTACCGGGCAAACATTACGACTGACAGCGCAAATTGCACCTGGAAGAGTCGACAGAGCCAATGCTCCAAATGATATCTGGACTGGTAAAATAACTGCACCACTTAACGTAACCCGGCTGAATATAACCGCTCACCGCCAATCACTACTGGAGAAAAACCTGGATACCTTCTCGATTTTCTTTCACTATACTGGCGCATCAGATAAGCCATTATATACCTTACGGCTGCAAACTGCGCCAGTATCAGAAAATAAACTTCAAAACGATTTATTTGCCCGAGAAGTACAAATAAGCAATGACGAAGCAAAGAATTTAATTACTTATTTAGCTCAAACCGGAATGCTGCGAGATGCGGTAACAGATAAAATTAATGACGCTTCAACTACATATATTGCGAATATAACCGCCGACGCGCAAAACAAAATAGCATGGAAAACCGACATGGGTTGGAACCTGAAGATGCTGCAGTTGTTCGATAATATGCGTCCAATACTTAATACAAAAGCACAGAGCGAGTTAGATATGCTGACTGGTAGGTTATCAGGATTCCGAAAAGTTTGGACCGCTGAAGCAGAATTGAATAAACCAGTAAATATAATCACTCCTACCGGAACCATGAATGATGCGTATACTTATTTGAATACAACATTAAAACTCGCTACTCCTTTAAAAGCTAAGGACGTAACAGAAGGGAAGAAATTAGTGCCTGAACTTAATTTTTGTAATATATCAGCATTGGAAATTCAGAAGGTATTAATGCAAACGGCTAAATAATTATATGGTGGATGTAATGTCTTCTATAAATAGAAAACACGCAATATGGGGAGAAAGATATTCACAACAAAAACTTGCAGGTGAATGTGGTTGGACTTCACCGGATTCATATAAAATAAAGAAACAACGCCTTAAAGAAGTTGCTTTGCGATATACTTTACCTTATAATGTATGTTTTCTTGAATTAGGGTGTGGAGCCGGAAATATAACATCATGGGCAGCAGAAAATGGATGGCAAGCAATTGGCGTTGATATAGTACCAGAAGCTATTTCATGGGCAAGAGAACGCACAAGCAGTCTACCAAATATTCAGTTTATCCTTGGCGATGTTAGTAATTTATGTGAATTGCCTGATAATTCCTGTGACATAGTATTTGATGGTGATTGCCTGCACATGCTTTTTGGAGAAACACGTGCGCGCTGTTTATGCGAAGTATGGCGCGTGTTGCGACCTGGTGGTATTTTTATATTAGGTGGCAATGTTTGCAAAGAAAAATTGAAAGGGAAAATAACTTGTCCTGATGGGTATTTTGATGCAAATACCAATATTTTAGTAATTGAAAATAGAAATGAATACCAGTTACGTACAGTTACAGGACTTATTGAAGAAATAAAAGCTGCTGGCTTCGATATATTATTAGTTAACCAATTGCCACCACGGGGGAAAGCAGAATTTATAGAAGCATGCCTGGAAATTGATGCATATAAGGTGATATCATAAATAAACAACCATAATATGGTGAGAAATGATCATTAACAATACAACACAAATTTATAAATCTCTGCAATGCCATGAATATAAATTCAATTCTGATACATATCATGAAGCTGTAAAACTGCGCGAAGAAATATTGAGAAAGCCGTTGGGGTTGAAATGGTCAGCACATGATTTTGATGCGGAAGAAACATCGTTTCATTTAGGCGCATTTCTGGGTAATAAATTAATTGGAACATTGATACTACGTCCACGAGATGAAAATATATTGCAGATGCGCCAGGTTGCCATTGCACAGGAATACCAATCGCAAGGTATTGGTTCTATATTGGTGCAATTTGCTGAACAATTCGCGATAGAGCATGGTTTTACTGCCATGACGGCGCATGCCCGGGAATCCGCACTTCAATTTTACCTGAAACTTAACTACCAGGTTATTGGTGAAAAGTTTATTGAAGTTGGGATACCGCATTATGAGATAGTTAAAAAATTGTAAAGGTGAAGCATGATTGATATCCGTTTAATTCCCAGTAAAGATATCTTGACAATTATCCCGCTGTTGCAGGTACTAAACCCGCAACTTTCTGACGAACTGCTTACATCCAGGCTGCAAGAAATGGTAAAACAGGATTACCGATGTGTGGGCATATTCGATGGCAATAAACTAATTGGATGCTCCGGGTTGTGGATTCTAACTAAGTACTACGTCGGCAGACATATTGAGCCAGATAACGTGGTAATACTGCCCGAATACCGAGAACAAGGCATTGGCAAAAAATTGATGCAATGGATTTACGAATATGCCATTGACAACGGTTGCGAAGCATCAGAGTTAAACTGCTATATAACTAATGCCGCCGGTCAGAAATTCTGGATGAACGAAGGATATAAAATCCTCGGTTTTCACTATCAGAAAAAGTTTTAGCCAGCACTGCCAATCTATTTTTGCAGTTTTTCCAAAGATTGCAGAATTTCCAGCCTTAGTTTATCCGCAGCATCATAATCATTCACTTGATTCCATTTGATATTATCGACACCGGTAGAATTCAACACCTTATTAACGCCATCAGTCAGCAATGTTTGCGCATGGGCAATTTCCGGGTGGTTTGGTTTGGCTGCCGCAATTGCTTTTTTCAGCATTACCATATATTCGTAATCTTCAACACCCTCGCGAATAGCTTCCATCTGTTTTGCGGGCATTACAGTATCAGGCTCCAGAATAAATGGCACATAATTTATATCTTTAACTGAATAATTCTGCCATGCAGTACCTTTTGGCAAACTGCTAAAACTCCAAAATCCCATTCCGCTGGCATCCACCGACCAGCAAAGCCATGCCTGCAGCCGAGAATATGAATACGGGTCAAGAGTATCGATTGGTCCTTTAGTATCATATATTTCCATTTGTTTGCCGATTTTCCGCTGATTGCGGAAAAAGTCGGTATTTTGGAACTTTCCAGAAAAATAAACAGAACGACCACGATCAAGACAGAATACATCAACCGCAGATTGCATGGCAGTTGAGATATTTTGCGGACTGTTTATATTAACATCCTGAAATATGGTAACTTTAGGCTGAGCAGCATTAATAGCACATGCCCAGGAAGTTATGCGGGCATAAGCCTCGGTGGATCGTGGTTCATCGGCTATCATCAACACCAGTTGCTCGGGAGATAAACCTTGTGCAGCCAGATGTGTTGTCCAGAAATTTATCCAGGAGGTTACACGGGCGGAGAAGTCGGGAGTGTTAATTTTTGCACCATTAAGAATATCCGGCGGATTAAGAAACACGCAGTACCGGCGTGCGCTGCCTTTCCACAATTTTACCCAATTATCAAAATCAGCAGTATTTGCATCTTTCATAGTGTTGTCTTTATTGAAATTGCCGAATGGCAATACCTTGTTAATTGACCAGGGTGAGTCAACAAAGTGAGACTGCAGCATTGCGATAAATGCCGCCTGATTCTGTGCTGTTACCCCGTAGATGAAATAATTTGAGTAATCCCAACCATACAAATGCAATGTTGGCTGTTTAGGGAATTGGGATGAGAAAATTTGCAATGATAACGGAACTACACCATGATAATTTTCTCCAGTAATATCAACCCGGGCATTATATGTCTTCGCTGCCAGGGAAGTTGGATGAACAGTAAACCATACCTGCTTTAGCATACCGGCAGGAATAATAATTTCTGCACCATCAGCACCAGTTGTTATCGGTTCCAATCCCCGCGCAACAGGTACATTTAACGTGCTGTCATGCCAAAGTACTTGCGATATTGAAAGAAAATCAGTTCCTGCGTCTGTCGGCATTCCCTGAACTTTGATATGAAGTTTTACTGGAAGCCCGGTGTTATTCGTCAAGTTCACCACGCCACTCCGCCATTCGCCATTCATCATTGCTATCTGTACCGAGGCTGCCGATTTCGCGTCCGGTCCTTGTGTAGGCGTTAAATAGGCGTATGGATTGCAAACCCAGGCCTGTAATGGCGATTTATGCTGTTTTGCGCGTATCTGACCGCGCAAGGCATAAATTTGCGTATCAATGTCGTTTAAAGGCAATAAGGTTTTATATGTCGTTAACTCAACATCAGGTAATTTTTCAATTTGAGATTGCAGAGTATCACAAGTACCGAGTAAGGCTTTGCTGTCTGATACCGGAAGTTTGGCAGAATTCAGTTCTTCATGTGCAGATTTCAGATTAGCCATCAAATGACTTTGAAAACTATTATTAACTATCATTTGATCAAAGAACTCTTTTGATCTTTTCCCGGTTGTAGGGTACGGTGTCATAGCACGTGTTTGTTTTCCTCGATACACCTCTATCTCATCGCTAAATACACAATTTGAGACGCCATCATTAGTATCCACAATTAACTGTATGTATCGACCATGAGTTTTTAATTCATCTGTCCAAAAACGATAGGAATAACTTTTATCGGGAGGAGCCCGGTGTGCATTAAGATTAAGTTTTATAAGGTCGCCTACTGGAATGAAATCATTGCCATCATTACTTACTAAAATGGAAATTGTTGTGGGCCAGTAAACATCATCCTGATTAGCTGCAGTGTTGTATGATGCTCCACGAATTGGCTGGTCACTGCCCAGGTCAATAGTTATAGTCACCGGACGAGATATCATCCATCCTACAGTAGTCGGCTGTGTCCAGAACATCTTTAAGCCGTTGGAATACACGCCATCAGTTAACTTGGTTGATTCAAAGCCATTTTTACAATTCGGGTAGTTGGGAGCCGGCTGCATGGTATACGAAGCTTTCAAAGCGATATTTTCATACTTTGAAGTTATATCATAACCATTTGGAACGCTGGAATATGAGGTTTGAATAAGGCAAAGTGTCATAACCATTAATACGAAATTAATGTAACGCGCGCTGATAATTGATATCATGATATTTCAATTCCTTCTGTATATATAATATCAGTATTAACTGAATTAAGATACATTAAACATTCTACAACCGGTATATACATGACTGTGAATTTTAAGGTAAAATGTTTTTTATAGCACAACATAATGAGAAGCATCAAAATGACAAAACAACCTAATTTAACAACAGAAAGATTAATACTGCGGCCATTTGAATTAAATGATGCGCCAATAATACAGCAACTTGTCGGAGACCCGGCAATTGCAGATACCACACTGAATATACCACATCCATATCTGGACGGCATGGCAGAAGGTTGGATTGCGACTCATCAACCACAATTCGAAATCGGAGCGTCAGTTGTCTTTGCCATCACATTGCGAACCACAGATGAATTAATAGGTTCTATTGGCCTGGGTATAGAACGACGCCATGACCGCGCGGAACTGGGTTATTGGGTTGGTGTTCCTTACTGGGGAAAAGGATATTGTACCGAAGCTGGACGCGAATTATTTGCCTACGGATTTACTGATTTGGCATTAAATCGTATATACTCCTGTCATTTCACCCGCAACCCGGCATCAGGCAAGGTAATGCAGAAACTCGGTATGATACAGGAAGGTATTGCACGTAAAAGTGTGAAGAAAAATGAAAATTACGAAGATATTGTCACCTACGCCATATTGCGGGAAGATAGGATTAAATAAAATGATTTTTTACAATTGCAGTTATATCAGCTTCATTTTTCTAATGTAATAAAAACAGGTGTCGTAGTAAGATTCAAGATAAAAGGCCTATCACCGATATTAATTGTCTCTTGCTGCGGGGTTTTAGTATTCATTTTGGTAATGAGTTTTTCTACTGTAACAGTATGTCCCTGAAGTGCTGCAATGCTGAATGTCAGTACTGGAACTGGTTCATCAGGCAGCACTAATTTATTCGGATTCAGCCAGGCAATGGTAGTATCTGGCTTTCCCGGACGTATTACCAGATAAGCACGCACACGCGAGTCTTCATTGGGTAGTCGGGTGATTTTTGTATAACCTTTCAAATGTAATTGAAGTTGCTGAATTGCATAAAAAGATGGATATATTTCTTTTAATTCGCGACCCTCTTTAAAAAGTGCGAGATTCGTTTTTATCATCCCACCCCATGCACTGTTGCCTGCTCCGGCTTGTCCAAAACCTTTAAGAAAATCGATATCTTCAGTAAATGCAGTATCAATCAATATTACCCCTTGTTCTGCAGCAATAATTACCTTTTCCACCATATCGCAGGCAACCACTTCGCGTGCCCAATTTACTGTTTCTTTATCATCTGCCACCATTTTCTGAAAATAGGCAGCCAGACGTAGACGGTCGGCATCAACTGCAGGGGGAATAATTATAGCGAGTTCTTCCTTTTTACCGCTTACCCGTGTTGCCGGACCCCAACCCATAAACGGAGTTGGCATAGTATCAGAAATAATGACAGGTTTTGTATATTTCCGTTGTGCAGTTTCCCAATGCAGCCAACGTACCATATCTTCAATCTCATAAGGGTCACCCAATGCATGAATGTTAAGAATATCAAAAAGTTCTGGATGGTCCAGCACCTTGCGAATATCTGCCAGCGAGTGATACATTATGCGTTTATCTACTCCCGCGAAAGATTTTTCATAATCCTGTGACTCAGGGTGAGTCCGAAATGCCGTGGTAATCAAAAATGCTGCATGCAAGATTTTAACCTTGCTGCTGGCAGCTTTCGCTGCCGCATGCGCCAACGTCAAAACATGAATATATTCATCAACCGATTCTGGCTCGTAAGTAGAAAATTCAATTCCAATCTCAACATAATTTATCGGTGCCAATAAACCCGGCATGTCATTTACACCATCACCATCATAACGTTCAACAATGGCAGTAACCCAGGCGATATAATCTGCCTCATACTTTTTCTGTGGTGCATAATTCCGCAACGGTGCTTTCACTGCCCATGCATCACGCGTGGTTAATCCAAGCACTATTTGCGAAAATCCAGCATTCTGGTATTCACTCACCAATTTATCCAACACTCGAAAATCAATGGGTTTACCACTTCCATGCTGCATTTTCCCCCACAAAAAATCCTCTGGCATGATTTTCGCCACCGGAACACCCATTTTCGCCAGTATCTTCGCTTGCCCTAAGAATGCATATTCAACACCGATTTGAATTTCTTGATTCATTGGCATCACATCATCAGTATATGCCTGGGTAAAAAATATCAGACTAATAATAAAAAGTATTAATTTTCGGTATATCATTATAAATGCCTCAATAAAATAACAACCAGAATCTACTATCGATATCAATAAACTGAACAGATATACTATACCATAGCAAATAAGTTCATAAACAGTTGCTGATTTATTTTAAATAAAAGAAATACGCCATGACTAACAACTATCATGAAACTATCCGAAAAAGTTGAAAATCAATTGCCTATAATCATCAGTTAAAGCATTGTGATGTCGCAATACTTAACGAATGATATAAATCGCATCTCTATTTTAGATGAAGTTATCTATCATCCTTTTCTATGTTTCTCAACAAAACAGTTGAATTTCTATTGACACATCCGTAGTAGCTTACTATATTTAATGTGGTCACGTACCCATTTAGTTACGTCAATATTTTTCGAGAGGTTTTATCTATGATTAAGACAACACATCAAGGCTCAAAAGGATTTACCCTTATTGAACTGTTAGTAGTAATTGCAATAATTGCAATTTTAGCTGCGATTCTGTTTCCTGTTTTTGCTCGTGCCCGCGAAAAAGCGCGACAGACAACCTGTACCAGTAATCAGCGGCAAATTTCAGCGTCTATTCTGATGTGGTCCCAGGACCACGAAGAGACTTTTCCAAGCGCGACGATATGGAATGATGTGCGTGTTGATGCCGGTGCATTAATTTGCCCAACATTGGGGAAAAGTACCGCAAATGGATATGCATATAACATCACTCTCGACAGTAAAGGACTTGGCGACGTTTCTGATACTTCAGGTATGTTGCTCACCGGTGATAGTACCGACAGTAACCACATGATTTATGCAGGACCAGACGTCGATTATCGCCACAGCAGCCAGGCGATAGTATCTTATACTGACGGACATGTCGGTACCAGCAAATATGTCCCCATCATGGTGCAGCCGCAAGCAGACGCGCTGGCTGGACTAACTCCTCGTACCCTTACTACCACTTCGCCGGGAACAACTAATTCATGGTGGGGAACCACAGCAGATGAAAACACCTATATCAAAATGCGAATTATCAGCGATGCTACTGCAAATCCTGCCAATGCCACAACAGTAAGCAACTATACCAATGGCGACACTCAATACAACACTGTAAGCTGTGACCTTGCAACAGTAAAATCCGGCACACCAACAACATGGTGGGCAATCACCCTTGATCTCAGCATGTATGCCGGCAATTATGACACCATTGTAGGTGTACGTGACACCGCTGGAAAAGATATTGTAAATGTCTGTCGTACCTGGGACTATTTCATGACGCCATCATCTCAAAGTACTTACACCCACTATTTGAATGTACCACAGCAGCTTGGAAACGGCTTCACCAACTTTACTGCTTGCACTGTAATTGGCACCCCATCCCAGCCAAAAGGATCGAATCCCGGACCATGGTATAAATTAAAATTCGTTGGAACCCCCAATAATAAAATCTATTACGAATATGTCGATATCAAAGGCACCTTTGTTGGGTCAAGTGTAAGTTCCACAGCAACCAGTGGCGCCACAATTTTGGCTCCGAAAACCTTCTACACATTCAGTTCAATCGGTAATGGATCCAGAACTATTAAAGCCACAAACATTCGTTATGATTATAAATAAATCATGATGTAACCGAATATTTAACAAAAAACATACCCGCAACTACAAATACCTGCGGGTATTTTCAATTATACGACGAATATAAATATTTATTATGACAAACCAATTTCACGAAGCGAATCGAAAAAGCTGGGATGCTGCGGCAAGCGCAGGTCGCGGCCAGGTTGATAATAGTAAAAACTGGCGTGCTTGTTATGAAGACGCATCAATATTTTTTCTTGCGGAAGAAATGACATGGCTATTAGGCATCTCTGGAAAATCTGTTTGTGTTCTGGGCAGTGGTGATAATGTGGCAGTATTCGCGCTTGCCGGCATGGGTGCCAGTGTAACATCAGTAGATATATCAGAAGAACAGTTGCACATCGCAGCAGAACGAGCACATGAAGTTAATGCGAATATCAATTTTATTCGCGCTGATGTGACTAACCTGTCAGAAATTCCAGACAACATTTTCGACTTGGTATATACCGGTGGTCATGTCGCGGTATGGGTATCAGATTTGCGGGCTTATTATCGTGAGGCAGTTCGCATTCTGAAACCAGGCGGAAAATTAATTATCAATGAATACCATCCATTTCGCCGCTGTATGCAATATGACAACTCATACCAATATTTCAACCACGGGCCTTTTCAATTTGACAATGCCGAAGATATTCCATACGCAGAACCGGGTTATTTGCCATCGTACGAATTTCACTGGACAGTCAGCGATTTTGTTAACGCCGTGATAGATGCAGACGCAGCATTGCTGCAACTGCATGAAATTGGCGATGAAGCAGAATGTTGGGAAAGCATGAATCTGGCGGGATTGCCGCGATGTTTGCTATTATTGGCACAGAAGAATATATAAATATCCACATCGATTATCAGGATTTGATAAGATAGAATTATCATCTTTTTTAATCCTGAAAATCGATGTAAAATAAAAACGAGGATACTATCATGCTGGAATTCGGATTTTGGGAATATACCGCGCCGGGTGGCGGGTCGGTTGACAGATATACAACAGCGGATTGGGACATGTTGTTGGATGATATGGCTGGCGGCGGGATGAACTCGCTGGTTCTTTGTGTGAAATGGCTCACTACCGGGTACCGTTCCCGATATGATTGGCTCGATCAGGATCCTAATGCAACCGGCATTTCCACCGATAATTCCGTTATTCATTACGCCATGCGGGAAGCACGCAAACGCGGCATGAAGATTTGGCTGTTGGTCGTTGGTACTCAATATAACTCTTCAAAATTTGGCATTCAACCGGCAAACCCTGATGCGTATTGGGGTGAGTTTGGCATGTATGACCTTGACCAGCCGGGAATTGCTGAACGAATCGAACTTCTTTATGCAGAAATTATCGAACTTTTCGGCGAAATGGCGGATGGATTAATTGCAGAATTAGAGTTTTGCGACCGCGACTCTACGCATCGGATACCCATTTATAATGAATGGGCACAAGCAGAAAACCGGCCAGACTACGACACAATAAAGAAAATCGCCATGGAACCACGAAGCTACCCATTCCTGGATTGGCGCGATTTCTCTACTGATCGCCGTTCCGTGATGCTGAAACGCATCGAATCGGTGGTACGGGGAAAAGGTTTCACCGGACCATTAACCACCATCGTCGAAGTCGGCTCGTGTGATGGGGTGATGGTGCGCAACGTCAACCTGCCCCGACTTCGCAAGACATCTCCGACATGGGGAGTGGTAACCTATGACAGCATTTACAACCGTCGCATCAACCGTCTTTCCAGCATGGATTACTGCGTTGTGCAGCCACGAGAATTAGGGTATGAAATTAATTACCTTACCCGCGGAGTGATGACATTTGGCGCCAATTGGGATGACATCTCCGACTCGCTGGATGACCAATGGCGAATGGTATATGAAGATGCGCTGATGTTCAAACCCGACCGCTTCTGGTTTATGGGTGCCGATGCCCGCAACCCGGAAGGAATGGTGTGCAACCCGATAAAACTCCCCCAATGGGGATACCCCGACGGCCGCACCGCCCGACTGGCAATGCTGAAAATGGCAAAAGAGATGGGAGTGATTTAACAGTTTTCGGTTTTCAGTTTTCAGTTTTTAGTTTTCAGTTTTCAGTTTTCAGTTTTCAGTTATTAGAAAAATTACCAATTGCAATTTGCCATTTCCAATTTGCCATTTGCCATTAATTTCTCCTTCACAACACGCCTGCATATTGCTATACTCGTGCCGGTTTTACCTGTAAAAGGAGTCCTGATATGAATGATATTTCGATAGCTATAGAACAACTTGCTTTAGCAGCCGGTGCTACCCATGCACACACCCGGTCAACAACAGGTCTGCGCGCCGAAGAAGAGGTGCGTCAGAACTGCCTGGTGAATTACTGCGGCAAATCCAACAAGTCCTGGACTTGCCCGCCCCACACTGGCGAACTGGAAGCACTGGGTGCGCGGTTGCTGACATATACCGATTGTATGGTGCTGCAAAGCATTTCAAACTTAGAAGACTCCTGGGATTTCGAGGGGATGGCAGACGCCGCCCATGCCCACAACAAAATGGTGCGCACACTTGCTGAACAAATCGCAGAGAAATTCCCAAATCTGGAAATACTTCCCTTTGCCTGCGGGAGTTGCGATTATTGCGAAGAATGTACCTGCCCCGATGACCCCTGCCGCTTTCCCGACCTTGCCATGTCATCAGTCGAGGCGCAAGGCTTGGATATAAACGCCCTGGTGACATCAGTAGGATTAAAATATATCAACGGCCTTAACACAGTATCTTACGTTGGAATGATTTTGTGGCGGGAGAAAAAATAGAGTTGATTGGGAGTTAGGTATTAAGGTTTTCAGTTTTCAGACCATAATACCTAACCCAAATAAATTGGAAAAGGTAATCAGTGTCGCTGCGCTGCAGCTAAATATCATTTTCATATTTTTATACTATTAACATGTGTGCGCCAAGCGAAGCTTGGTAATTCTTGTCGGTGTAAGTC
>CAZWZF010000013.1:0-101196 GCA_964638715.1 uncultured bacterium
GTACCTGATGAATCCGTTATTTACAAATGGCTAATTCCTTATGGGATGACTGTGTTGAAATATCATTACCGGCAACAGTTAAATTACGCTGCCAACCTGTTTCAACCAGTCCGATAGTTGGGGATTCGTATAACACATTCTCAACATCACCACTAAACACAGCAGAAGACAGAGTATCTATAAACCTTGCAAATGAACCATTCAGACATGCGGAACCGAGTTCACACACCCATACTACATCAATGTCATCTACATTCCATTCATACGGTTCTTCCGAACCTATGCGTGAAGATAATTTTGGATCTGGCATAAGCCACTCGCCGGGTTTATCAGGTCGAAGTGCTACATAACCATCACCTTTACGGCCGAAACACCAGCCATTCTGATCTACAACTTCATCAAATACGCCACGTGGAAACCAGGCATGCACACGATCTTCACGCCACCATGCCGGCTGATCATAAATAGGACAAGGCCTTACCCGGTGCATTGCGATTAAAACATTGCGATGTTGGACAACCTTCGGTAATACCCCATTGCCAACCCATGGTCCCGGACGACCATAAGGAATATCAGCAGGCGCAGGGTTAGTAGTGAAAACGACAGCACGTTCACCCAGTGTCGCTGACCAGATGAATTGCTGATACCCGGGCGTGCCGGGGTGATAATCCTGCGCGCACCCCAGAAAATAATCCGGCGTTCTGTAACTATACAGGTTAGCGCTTCCAAGGCCGTGTGGCAACTGCCAGTTATCAAATGCTATATTCTCATTTTTGCATTTCTGGTAATAATCACGGTCCGCAAAAAAACCTGGCCATTTTTCGATACCATCATGATAAAAATACCGCATATCCACAGTCAGATGATGATGGTCCTGACCTGCTCCCTGAAAAAACGGGTAATCATTCAGACTATCAGGGTATACGCCATATAATGTCGCGGTATCAGCGTCAAGACTATGTCTTTCACGATTTTCTATCACGTTATTTTTATCTTTACCTATCGCGATAATCGCTGGTGGTATTCGTATTTCTCCGGCGGCAAGCAATATCGCCGTATGACTCAACAGCACCGGCACTTCTTCTTCTCCCCAACATACCTGTGCCAGAGTAGCCATCGGGGTTTCCCGCGGTGTAATTTGTTGTTCCAGATAAGCGCGTCCCTGCGAACCGGCGGTTAATCCGTACCAGTTATTCAAAGCGACATGCATTGCCAGCATATTGAATATATTACGGGCATTCCCGCGCAATTCCGCGTCTTCGGCGTATTCCGCCAAATTCAGCAAAGCGGCGGCATCATCATCATAATAACAACTGGAATTCCATTCGCTGAATGAAAAACATGCCCGCCAGTTAAGCCATGTCTCAATCTTTTTCCGTGCGCGTTCCATGTGCCATCCGCCGGTTTTGCCGGTAACAGGAAAAATAGTGTCTGGAAAAAGCTGTCCTATCAGCAATTCAGATGACGCGTATTGAATCTGATGATTTTCTGTATGCCAGCAACAGGTATCATCATCGCCATCTTTCATATCATATTTAGCCGCTATCATTACCTTTTCAATTTCACGACGATATTCGTCATTTAATAATAGCGATTGCGGATAGCGGTAAAGCATCCGCAACAACCCTACCATGGAAAAATCCTGACAATCTTTTCTCTGCCGCAATAAATCAAGCGAATAATCTATCCATTCCCACCGGAAATAACCGGGGGATTCACCGCGTTTTTCCAGTTCCAGAGGCGGGATAGCCTTAAAACAAGTACCTCCGCCAAACCCAACAGGCATACCCCAGTCTTTATCAGCAAGTTGGCGCAAATATTTCAGCAAACGCTGATTATCATTAAATGATTCAGTCACTATATTCTCAACTTTTAAATAATGTGGTGTTTATAACTACCCTTTTGACAAAACGTGGCATCAAATACTGCGGCAATTTCTATTTCATTATCGTTGTTATGAATTAAATGTAATAAAGTTCCATCAGTTATCACACCATCAACCTCATCAATCATTCTTTTTAATCCTTTTGTCCAAACAATCTCATCAGTTATATTATCTTTCCAACGAAGAGTTAATTGTTTTGGATAACTATTTTCTTCTGTTAAAGATGATACACATGCTTCGACATCCGGTATTGGCATCCCTGGTGACACTGGAATAAGAACTGTGACAAATGATAGTTCATGCATTTGCTCCATAGATAGTTCCTGTGTCAACTGAGGAGCCTTTATATATCCGTTCGAACTCGGCAGCCAACCCCTTGGTGGTTCCATTTCACCTTCATGAAGTGACATACGAACACCTTCTGGCATACCCGGGAAAAGCATCAATAAATTATATCCTATCCTGTCAGTCTTAACACTATTATTAGATTCATCAATGAATAAAGAACCGTGTTCAAATTGCCAATTAATTTCAAGCGTTGGATTCTCACTACTGCTATGGAAACTTTCTATTTCATCAATAACAACAATAAATCTATCATGCACCCATAAAACAGTCCTTGTGTGAGCCGCTTGAATACCAGAACCGCAGCCATCCGGAAAAGTCCACAAATACCTACCTGGCCAATAACCGCCATCATAAGTTGAACTTACCATATCATAACCGTTAATATGATGATGAAAGGTGTCACGAGGGTTGGTTCCCACCTGATTCCATCCATTTATATTCACCGTATTATGTGCGCGAGTCGATTTGCCATGAATACCAATAGGGTCGGCAAAGTTATAAGTAAGAGTACCAGGATCGACTAATACAGCTTCACCAGATATATATAGTGAAATACTATTACGGCTCTGATGGCAATGTGCACCTCCCCATTGAGATGCATCAAAAACTAAATAAGTGGCAGTCGACTCCCATGAATCGCGCATAAATATTTGCCCGGCATTTGGAAAATATGTTGAAAGAGGAGGTAGCGTGTCCGGTAATCCAGCCTTTTCACGGAATGCATTACGGTCGCGCTGCATTATGAAAAGTATATCATACGAAGGGTTGCGGGCTGATTGACAATCATGCAACGCATTCCAGCCACCATCAGGAGCCATACAGGCAAGCGAGTAGTCAAACATATTTTCAACAACTTTTGTATCTACAACTAAACCTATTTCCGGCATGCTTCTCCCTAATTCCCAAAATCTTTCTGTTACATTCGCCATCCAATGATGATAACTGGGATTTCTTTCTATATGAACACCATCAGGCATTATCTGGCGACGAAACGCATCATTCAAAACCCGTACTCCAAAATTACGGATATCCTCAGCTATTGGTCGTGTTTCTAACAGAATTCCGCTTACGACCAGCGTATCGGCACTGGTCAATCTCCAATTTCCGTCATAAGGAATGTGCTGTTTTAGAAATTTCAATTGCAATTCAATTGACTCCAGCAAATATTCTGTAAAAGTATCATCAAAAATTTTGCTGGATAAAAATATGGGGAGAGTACCAAGCCAGCCTGGCCATTGTGAAGTACCCATCCGAATACCCAGGTTTAATGTATTATCGTTTCCAATAATTTTCCAATCATGAACAGAAGGATGAGCCTGTATCCAGTCCTCTATATAATCTCTGGCTGCAAGGGCATATTTATCATCTCCTGTTGCCCGATAGCATGATGCCAAAGCTGCCAGAAAAAAGAAACGATTAAGTTGGGCTGCCCATTCATAATCTGCATAATGTGTTCCTTGCCAGTCAATATACCGTCGCCCCACACGAGTTGGATACTCACCATTGCAACTATAAACCACAACACCATCAACTGCAAAATCTGCTTCTTGACATGTTTTCGGATTCCACTCAGGAATTCTATCTCCCCAAGCACAATTAAGCCGCTGAGCCTGTGCAAGAAATTGCTGTTTATTCATGAGTAACACCTTATAACAAACAATTTACATAATAGAAACAACACCATTCTGTAAGCTGGTGCCAGTATAAGACATTGCATAAAAGTATTCAATAACGATCTTCATTTTCAATCTTCATTTTCAATCTTCAACACCGGCACATAACTAATCCCGCCGGTATCCGATGGGATGCGGTTTTCACGACCGGCTATGACGCCTGGGTCATAACCGTTGCCAATAATGGTAGCAGCTTCCAGGTTGCCCGAATATGCGGCTTTGATGCGGTGATCAGCACCACCGGTGAATAGGTTATTCATATAGCTGCCGTGGGTGCCGGAATCTGTCAGCATGAAACCTATTACCGTGTTTTCAAAGGTGTAGCCATTGCTGTAAACACGGCAATTCATAAAGCGATTGAAGGGCTTGGCTACAAGAAAACCATAACATTCACGTCCTTCATCAAATGGTGCGTCGGCATAACACTGGCTGTAAGAATCTCCCCAACCATTGCAGAAAAAGTTTCGTTTCAACGGTCCTTGCGCGGTGACGCTCCAGACATGTACCTGCGAGAAATCGTTGGAAGAACTTTCGCTGGCGACGCCGGTCTCATATCCTATAATTACTACCTGGCTGATATAACTGTCGGTAATCTGTTCATAATGCAGCCCAATACTGCCGGGAGTATGTGCTGTTGCCAGATCAATTGCACAACGGACACTTCGTACATTCACTTCATACCCCCAGGTTTTGTCGGAACTGCCGATGTAGATGCCTTTTTGCAAGCAATCCACAATCTCCATATCACTTATATCCAGTCGGCATGCACCTGGCACATGTATGCCTGTCAGGTTTTGCCGGCTTCCATCAATCATCCCGCCGGATATGCGTCCATTGAAATGGTGAATTCCTAATTCACCACGCTGTTTTCGCAAAACAGCATCACCCTGAAAATCCGGCATCGCTTTTATCCGGGCACCCGGTTCAAGGTGAAGACTGATACTGGTAGGCAATTCAACGGTGCGGCTAACCATGTATGTCCCGGCTTTAAGCTGCAAACCAGTAATTCCAGCAGCAATGCACTTTGCAAAAACTTCATCAAAGGCAGACGAATTATCGGTCTGCCCATCACCTGCCAGGATAGTTATAAATTCTATCATTGATTTTCCTCCAATCTTAATGGTGCCTATGTCATATTCGACCATTCCCATTCAGATATCTTTATCGTATGTGGTCCAGAAATGATACACCATCGCAATGCCGTATTGCGGTTTTTTAGTGCCTTTCACAATAAAATGTTCATCGGCCAAACCAATATACAATTTGACACTATCTATGATATATCCGAGAAAAGGGATCGACTATAAATGCGCCTCACCTTGTCGTAATGCATGTGAAAACCACTAAGCAAGCAACCGCCACATAGGACATGCAATTACTTTACTTTTACTTCGACACAGAAACGTATTCCGTAGTCTGGATTACCCTTTACACAGATTGTATCAAATCCAATTTTCATAGAAAATGATTTATTATGATTTGTTATAATTTATTTTTTATTATGTTAGTTGTTGCATCAGAGGTTGATGAAACCTGTCTGACTACAAGACCGTCAGGTGCCGTGGCCTGTATCTGCAGTTTCCATTCGTGTCCTCTTGTCGGATACGTCCGTATGAGCAGGATGTTCTTCCCCGCGACCAGATCAACGACCAGTTCAACGTGCTCGGGATTTTGCTCATGAGAGTTTTGCCGTAATACATTCATGCCATTGACCCAAGCGACGATTGCAGAAACGTCACCTTTCGCCTTATTAACCGTCAACGAGAGCGTAAGTTTTCCCGGAGCTTTCGCCTCGAGCATCACGCGCGAATAGGCGATGCAATCGTTGGTCATCTCGCCGCGTGAGTCCTGTAACGCGATAAAATCAATCCACCCGTCGGTGTCAAGCGGCTTGTTTATAGCCCAATCCAGTGTCGCCGCTTTCGCCTCATTCTCGGGGGGCCAGACTTGATCAGCGATGCCCTTTCTCTGAACAAAATAGGATGGAGAGACGTCCACGAAGGTAATCAGAGACTTGGACATGGACATGGAAGCTACAGCCGGGTCCTTGACATGGGCATGTGGATCGACTGGTTTGACAGCATCGGCAGGTATCTTGGTCAAATCGTAGCAAGCCATGCCATCCACAAGTCGGACGAACAACTTGCCATCACTAATGGCAGGAGACGTATATGACATCACGGGAATGCTGGCTTCGAAGAATGTCTCCGGCATGGTCGGGGTGGCGTTGAACATGGCCAGCTTCCCCTTGTCGCTGACAACGTGGAAAATCTTGCCGTCGGCGAAAATGGGCGAAGAGACCTTGCCGCCTGTTGACTTCTGCCAGAGGACCTTCCCGGTAAGGTCGATGCAGCGGTACACACCGTAACAGTCGGCGTAGACATGGCCGTCGTGCAGGACATAACTCTCAACTCGGCCACCCACTGCCACGGCGAACAACTCTTCCGCCTTGTTCGGACCGAGTCGGTATCCTTTCATTTTCGTGCCAAGGACGCAGATATCTCCCACGATGGCAGGCGTGCTGGTACTCCCGTAAATACCACCACCATCCTGCCAGATCACGCTGCCGTCCTTTGGATTCACGCAGGTCAACTTGCCTACCCCCGTGATGATGCGCGGACCGTTGGGTGTTTTCCATACCGCGACCGAGGCTGATTTGTCGCCGTTTCTGTTGGCATCGGCTGTGGCCTGCGGGCAGGCCCACCGCTCCTTGCCAGTGGCGGGGTCGAAGCCTTTGAGCAAGCCACTCTCCTTGTTCGGATCCTTGGCGCCTTGATTAAGGTGTTTTCCGCTGCCAGCTATGACCACTAACACCCCATCGACCAAGACCGGCGAAGAGTCGATACTGGCGTCCTTGGCGTTCTGAACGATACTCGGTGTCTTCCACACCTCCTTACCTGTTTCGGCATCGAGGCAGTACAAGCCTCTGGTGCCGACTGCGTAAACTTTGCCGTCACCAACATATGGCGTACTGCTGCCGCCACCATCCGGACTGCCGGGGTAACTGACCTTCCACAACGTCTTACCGGTGTTCGCGTCAAGACAGAATACCTTATCGGCAGCAATGGCCTGATCATGCACATACAGATAGACCTTGCCCCGTGCCACCACAGGACTACCGTAGTTCGAGAATGAACCACCCTTTTTCGGTCCACCTGTAATTTTATCCTCGCTCTTCCACATCAAAACTGGCCCCGACGGACCCCAGGCGTCAATAAGCTTGGGACTGTCCGGAGCGATGCCATTGCGGTTTGGCCCGCGCCACTGGTTCCAATCAGTTTTATCAGTCAGGACTGTCGATTTCTCAAAGCCAAACGCAACGAGATTGCAGATTACTAAAGACGCGATACTCACACATAATATGATGGTGCGGATAAACTTAATAAAATATAACTTCATCAGATTTCTCCTTTTGAGTGCCAACTAATGTGCAATCTCATAATGTTGCTCATTTTAAGTTTACTTCAGTCCGCGCTGGCGCGATCGGCATCGCCGGCCATTCCCATTCGCTAATCTTTACAACGTGCTTGCCGGCGGAAACGCCGAAGGCGAGGCTGAACTGCGGGGTGGTAGTGCCTTTGCTGATTGAGGGTTCATCAGCGAAGCCGGCACACCAACGCACGCCGTCCATCCAATAGCCGGGACGAACGATCTTCTCCGGCCAGGTGGTGACGATGGTGCGGATGTCGCCGTCCACTGTGCCGGTGATGCCGTCAGAAGTGAAGGTGAGGTCGAATGGTCCCATTCCGCGCACACCCATATTGCCATGGGTCAACTTTACGTATACTGGGGCAGGAGCGACGAAACGAATTTTTCCACCTTCGGCAATAACCTGCGGTTCGGTTACCACAGGACCATCGGCTGCCTTCCTCTTGAATTTAAGCTTATTGCCGCGCAATAATACTAACTCCGGCTTGCCGGTCTTAGGAACGCGCACAGTAGCGGCCAGACCGCTAAACTCGATGCCTTCTCCTTTATACTCTAATGGAACAGTCGATAAAAAGACATAGTCAGTTCCTTCCGCCGTGACAATCTTAGTTACACCCGGCGCGAGTTGCGTCGCGGTCGGTGTGGTCTCGCCGGCGCCGCGCGGGAATAACACCCAGGCAACACCCTGCCCTGGCGCGCTTTGTAGACGAAGAGAGACGTGCTGTTCTTTCTTGTTGCCGGCAATCCAGTCTCGCGATGTGCCGGTGGGGTTGCTGTATGGTCCTACAAAAAGCGGCAGGTCATCTTCGACCATCTCGAAGGACGGATTGGCGCGGTCAGTGAATATCATATCCAGCTTGGTTGGCCATTCGGTATCGAGCGACACCTTTGCGCCATCCATCGTCACATTGGCCTTGCGCCCAAGTAAACTGAGGTTGAACCAACTCGCGAACTGCCCACCCTGCCCTGAGCCCGCCTGCCCTGAGCCCGCCTGCCCTGAGCCTGTCGAAGGGTCCCCTTGGGTACTGTCGCGTATGACAAAGTAATTTGCTCCCTTGGCGTTCGGGCTCTTGAGGAACACGACTTGCCGGTCCCAGGTAAAGGCGCCTTCTTTCTGGCCGAGACCGGGAAGCATCTTGCGATTGACTTCACTCGACACGTTGGGAACTCCCTTGGCCCAGCCGGGAGGTGCACCGGGGGTTATCCACCAATCTGGATAACCAGTCGAATGCCAGGCATAGTCTACACTCTGACCGAACTGCGCGTCGAGAATGTTGCTGTCGGACCAATCATACGGCATTTCGGCGACCGGTGAGCCAAACCGCAGGAAGTTCTTGTCCGGGAAAGCTGGGTCTTTCGGACCGCCATACTGATAAGGCTGGGGCGGCAATAGTACCGCGCCTTTGGCGTAGAGAATCATATTTCCCTGATCCTGGCCCCAGTGGCTCCAATGATAACCACTGCGCAGGTAAAGCGCTGTTTCATCAGCACCCTGGTGCGCACGGAAAATGACGCCATACCCGGGATAGATTCTGCTGGTAAGTGTTGGCTCTTTCGCGGCGATTGAAGGACGAATCATGGCTGGAATAGTGATAGCGTCGCCACCGGTGCCAACCATTTTGCCATTGTTTTCCCAGGCCCAACGAAGGTTGGCGGCTAATTCAGGATCTTTATCCGCCACTGTGCCCATAGCCTGAATATAGTGCGGCGACTGCCCGCACGGTGCGTTGGCGGTGCCAGGGATTATACGCGAACCATAGCGCGAGTCCACCGGCGATAGCAGGTTGAGTAAGTAGTCAAAATCAGCACGGTTGTATGCCCATGCCTGATCAGCCTGTGCTGTCTTATCCGCGAGAACACCCATCAAACCGCGCTCAATCTTGCCATACCCGTGCAGGTGATAGCTGGCGCCGTACTCGATCCATGCACCCTCGGGTGCCATGAAGGTAGCCTGCTTATAAGCGAGGAACGACCCCATATATTCGGCCCAGGTCTTGTGCATCGGGTGATCTGGAATCATCGCGGCAAAATTGCCGCGGTCAGAAAGCCTTGCAACCCCCATATTCGGGTTGCCGTGGTGCGAGCCATCACCAGCACTGGTGACATCCGGTTCAGTGAGAAGATAACAAAGCAGTGCCAGGTAGGTACGCAGTTGCCGCCGTTCATCAACAGACAGTTTCGGGTTGGCCAATGCAGCCTCGGCAGCGCCTACTGGTGAACCAAAATCACTGAGCGCTTGATGATGATGAATTGATATTGATGAAACAATGTAATTAATGCTTGCCTGCAGGCTTCGCCCGGACACACCCGAAATAACTGGTAATACTCCCTGTGCCGGCTTCGCCAGCCAATCTGGTGTGGTGAAAACACGGGGGTAATTCACCTTCGTGTCGGGCCAATCCAGAATGTAGTCTTTGTAGCGGTCAAGTCCGACTACACCGTAATAGATGCGTACAGCGTTGCCGGTGCCTGCTTCACCCTGAAGATCTTTCGAGGTCATGGTTGGAGGGGTTAGCACCAATGCCCAAATACGCCGACCATAGGTAGTCGGAAGCGCCGGGTCATGTTCATGACAGGAAAATGGTGATGTATCGGAACGCGGTTCATTAAGCCACGAAGTTTGTATGACAGACATCGGGAATTGCACCCGTACCTGTCCGCCTTTCACGTAGACTGGCAGACTGTTGGCGCGCCGCCAGTCACCTTTATGCAGCGGTGCGACCATGGCCAGCGGATAATTCTTGAGGTCGGCCTGCCGCGCCGCCGCTACATGCACGCCGTAGTAAGCGACGAACTTGCTGCCCCAGCAGGAATCGTGATGGATGAAACGCAACGGCAGGTCACCACCAGTCTCGGTTTTTATATTAGCGTCAATACTGGCGGGTTTAGCCTTTTCCTCGTCCGCCAGACTAACGAAAGTAGCTGGACCATTACCCTGACCGGCGACGCTCATATGCTCAATAGCGTCCGGTTGCCAGCCTTTGGTAAGATCAAGCTGCCAGAAGTCGGTATTAGCCTCGATGCCAAGGTCATATTCTTCCTGTACCTGCGCGAAAGGAGCGCGGTCGGTGACGCGAATCACAGCCTGGTAATAGCCACTACCAACATATTCGAGGCGATAACGAATCTCAGTAAATACCGGTCCATTGGCAGTCTGCACCACCGTGAACTTCTTGACCAGTCGCTTCACCAGCATCGTTCCGGCACCACGCCAGGCACCTGCCCCGAGCCCAGTCGAGGGGCCGTCAGAACCGCGAAATGCCAAAATCGGTGCGGGCAGCGTATCGGCAGAGACAGGTTTATCATAGGTATTATCGACAGTTGCAGGAACCTTAACTGCAATATTCTGATTGGCAAGAACAAGGGTATCGCCATCACGAATTGCGGAAACTGTCGCTGGTGCTGCTTGGTCCTTACTATCTGTTTGAATAGTATAAACCGACGTGCCATTAACAGAAACTGCCGCGACAAAACTCAATGTTGATTTTCCCTTTTCGCCAGGTGTTAATTGCACCGGCAGCGACTTGCCGGTAGAATCCAGTACGCGCAAACCTTTACCACCATCAGCAGGAGTTGGGATGATATAATTCACCAAATCCGGAGGAAACCCACGACCTGTCCAATCTTTTATGGAAACTGTTAGTGGGTCAGCATTAACACTGATCGTAATTGCAATCAGAGTTAATAACACAAACAATAGCTTTTTAGCTAAGTTTGAATTAAAAGTTAAGTAAATCATCATTTATCTCCCTTTAGATTATTTAGTATTTGATTAAATGTTGTTTCAGCCCAAATTATATGACCCTTGTTAGTAGGGTGGCAATTATCCGTGTTAAAATGGTAATCAGCCCAGTTTTTACCGCCATCTGTTGCAGTCATTATCGCACTGCGAATATCAACAAAAGGAACTTTTGCGTCTATAGCCGCCGTCTTTTGAGCGGCTAATGTTTCATCAAGATGTTTAAAAAAAGGTTTCAGCGGGTTATCTCCACCTGTGCCAACAATAACTGCGTCCGCGTTGTATCTTTTACGTATTTCAGACGCCATAGTTGTCAAAGCAAGTTGGGTTTCTTCCGGCACCAGATAATGATAACAACAGTCATTTGCCCCAAACGCGATTAACACCAGGTCGGGTTTAAACGGTTCCAGGTAATCAAGCCGTCCCAACCCTTCATAACTGTTTTGCCCGCCGATGGCAAAGAAACTGACAGTGAAAGCAGAGTCAGGATATGCCGTACCAAGTCGTTTTACTAAAACCGACCCCCAATTATCTTCCGCCGTTTTCGCGCCGCCATTCCAACCTTTTTTCACTTCGCTGATAGAGTCGCCATATATGACAACTTTAATAGGCTTTTTATCAGCAATCAATTGTTGGATATGCGGCAATAAAACTGGTTTTATTTCATTAGCAGCAAGTTCTGCAGGGAAAACCACAAAATTTAAAAGTCCTGTTAACAACAGATAAACAACAAAGTATTTCATTTTATTCACCTAACTTATTTTTTCTTTTATTGTATGACACTAAATTATTAGGAACGTTCCATATTTTTTATATTTTTATCAAAATTGAAGGATAATTGTTTGAATGGAAACGGCAGAAATAATGTGGTTTGTTTTATTATTTATGTCCTTTAATTAACAAACTCATTAATTAATTAATTAAAGGACAAGTCTAATTGCATTCAGTCTAATTTGTTACCGTCAACGTGCCGGTACCGGTAATATATGCTGAGGTATTAGTGCTGTTATATGTACCCGGCACCTGGGCAACTCCACCAATAACAAGACTCTTCACCGTTTCAGAACAACCATTCAAATTTAGCAACCCCGGACTGCTTACAGTAATAGTAGCAGTGTCAGCAATCTGGTTGCTTGCTAACCACTGCAAAGTACCATTCGTCACCGTTACATCAGTTGGAATAGCCACCACACCAGCAGATTTACTAAGGCGAAATAGACCGGCATTTACCGTTACCGGACCAGTAAAAGTATTAGGGGATGTGCCAGACAATGTTGCACGATCTTGGCCACTGACATTACTGCCATTCTTAATAATACCGCCACTGCCAGAAATAATGCCTGAAAACGTTGGATATCCGCTACCCGTTGAGTAGATAGTGATAGTCCTGTTCAGAGTAATATTCCCACTAAATGTTGGACTACCCAAGTTATTTCGTACTGCAAACATAGTAGTTCCAGTTGAATTTGAATTGTTTACAACGATATTTCGGCTCATAGTTACATTACTTGCATGCTGCAGTTCCAGATTATCACTTACCCCGGTTCCACTGTCACCTATCACAATAGCAGAAGTTCCCGCTCCGAATGAACTCACATCTTTAAACATAAGTATACCGTTTCGCAAGGTGGTGGTACCGGTATATGTGTTAGCATCGGAAAGATTCCAGGTGCCCGCTCCAATTTTTATAATCGACAAAGTACCGCCACCAGTACCATTATCCAGTGAACCTATATATGATGTATAGGTGGAATTCTTACCTATCTGGGCAACTCCTGTAGCCCCACCACCCAGATACAGGGTGTAATCACCACCGGATTTTGCAGTACCACTGATCTTGCCAAAATATCCATACTTTGGATTATTAAAAGTGAAAGTATACGAACCACCGCTTCCACCTTCCAATCGAATTGGAAGATAATAGCCAATCCCGCCTGTACCCGATGAAACTATCGACCCGCCATTAGTCAGGCTCAATACACTGTTATTAGTGCCAACAATGGCATGGGCATGAGTATCTATGGTATCAACTATTTTTTGAATATTATAACTATTATCCATTTCGATGGTGTAATGAGCTGCTTTTAAAAAATTCAAAGTATCACCGCAGTCTATTGTACCAACAATACCAGCTACCGTATTACCTGTCCAATTAGCAGGTACGGACCATAGTTGACCGGTTTGGGTTGGTCCGGCAGGATTAACGCTGGTCGAATTATTCCAGGTACAGTTAACTCCCGGCCTTGTAACAGATGCTCCATTAGGGGTAACCAGCGCTACATGCCCGTCTACATAGCTCTGTGCAGACTTATTTGAATGACGGTACGCAATAGTGTTGCCATCACTGTCAGCTGTCAGCCATACGGTGCTGGCATCGCCAGTTTTTCCTTCGGAATCCCGCACGTCACCCAAGGCACATCCGGCTACATTAGCTTTCTTGTCACTGCCAACAGTATCATTATATTGATAGCCAACGGGCAGGTTTTTACCCGCAGTCGGACAGTTAAGAAGCTGATTATCCACACCGGCATCGCGCCAAACATTGGCAGTGCCAGGAAGAGTTTCTTCATGGTCTTGACAATACATAAGAATAGAAGCAGCAATTTGACGTTGATTGCTTACACATGTCGTCTGTCGTGCCTTTTCTCTTGCGCGAGCAAATACCGGGAACAGAATTGCGGCGAGGATGGCAATAATGGCAATCACTACCAGCAGTTCAATGAGCGTGAAACCATAATTTTTTTTCATACATTTACCTCCAATACAAATTCGGAGCGCTCCGAATAAATTATATTAAAAAAGTTATGATTCGGAACGCTCCAATTATAACAACAATATTTTACAGTGTCAATATCTTTATCAATATTTTACAGAAAATTTATTAGTTGTTAGAATATTGACATAAATCTTTTAATTGTGTAGCGTATAAATCACATGGTAAATATAGTGTCAAATAATGATATTAATCCCCAAAAACGAATAACAATATATGATGTAGCCCGCGAATGTGGTGTCAGCAAATCTACGGTATCAATGGTGTTGACCGGAGACGACAGAGTAAACAGTAAAACTATTGAACGTGTGCGGGAAGCAATAACAAAAACAGGATATCACCCGCAACATAATCAATCAGCAAGACGATTGGTACTAATGAAGTATGATCGTGCTCCACTTAATAATACTATAGCAATTATTATACCCGGAGAATTTATGGATGATCCTTATCATCATGATATATTCCGTGGAGTCTGGAATGTATTGAAAAACTCAGGTTTAGATTTAATAATTATTAGCCAAGATACCATCCTTGATAGTAATAATCCGATTTCAACCTGTATTGCCAGAGGTGATGTTGATGGAGTGATTATAGTTGAAAGCATGGAAAGTCCCGCGCAATCCATGTTAGAACGTTTACGTCGGGAATTTGGATTTGGACAAAAACCTGTTATAACTACAATGGTTGATATTCCTGATTCATATTCTGTATTACCTAACCTATTGATCGGCAGTAAACAAGCAACTGAATATTTATTGCATAATGGTCACAGGCATATTTTGCAACTTTCTCCTAATTTCGCTCCTTATCTGGCTAAACCTCGTCTGGAAGGTATCTTCGAAGGATATAAATCATATAATCTGCAAGCTAATAATTACCTGACTGTAAGATACATTGATTATATTTGGTTAGATATTAATAGTAACATCATACCTCCGGCAACAATGTTTAAAGATCTTTACCGTACCAGTGGAGAAGAGATTATTCCATATTTGGCTGCCCATCCTGAAATCACAGCAATTCTTGCATGGAATGACCCCTGCGCTATTCATCTCATAAATTTATTATCTTCCTTTGGCATATCTGTTCCTGAACAGATAAGCGTTATCGGTCATGATGATACATTTCCATTCCTTGATAAAACCGGTAATAATCAATTAACAACTATTAAAATACCACTCATTGAAATCGGTAAAGCAGCAGGACAACTGATTTGTAATTTAACAAAAGATGAACCGACAGATGATATACCCCGGGTACTGCCAACTAATCTAGTAATTCGAAAGTCAACAAAAAATATATAGTGAAGTTATTTAACATTGACTAATTGATATACACAACTATTACCTTTCCGCCATAAATCTCTGCGGTGCTGATAGTTTGGCTGACCGTGCAGAATGGGAAGGCAATTATATTCTATTACCAATAACTACCGTTAACCTGACTGTTGCAAATCACGACACTACATGGTACGCTTATGACGCTTTAAACACATATAAAAAGATTGATGTTTTGGGTTATTTAAATTCCAGCTATTGACGCATAGATTGTGTTGGAGTAAAACAATCATGATAATTTACCCATATCTATTTTGGAGGTTTTTTATGCTTGCTTACCAATATTTTCGAGTTGTTTTTCCAATAACAATATTTATACTGTTGTTTTCAATGATGTTATCACCATCCGTCAAGGCTGGCGGGGTGGTGATAGAAGGCAAGCATCAATTTATTTCGGTAGTGCCTGCACCCGGTAAAGTGGTAATTGATGATAAACTTGACGATTGGGATTTGTCAGGGGAGATTCTCACGTATGAGTTTCTGGAAACTGCTGAAAAACGGCATGCACGTACTGCGATGATGTATGATGCTGATAATTTATATATTACAGTGACATTTCGCGATGACACCCCGATGATGAATATGGTCAATGGAAAAGTTGATAAATCCCGCGGGTGGGATTCTGATGCTTATCAGGTACGGTTGGTTAATGATCCGGGAGTCGGATATCCTATTCAGGCAAAGAAAGAGCTGCCAATAGGTCGTGACCTTATTTTCTGGTATTTCACCGGAAATAAGGAGCCATGGCTTGCTGTTACCGATTTTACAATAGTTCCACCCGGTGAATCAAGATACGATTTTGAGAATGTGCGCGTGTTTTCCGGTACGGATTCCGGTGTCGCTTTTGCTCCTGTTGATGGCGGTTATATTCTGGAAGCCAAAGTTCCCTGGAAACGGCTTGATATGACCGGTCCGCCTGCACCCGGCACTAAAATAGCGATGACCTCACAGCATCTGTGGGGTAATGATACCGGAACGCGTTATTCTACCTCGGTTAATGATATCACCGCTCCAGGCGGCGGATTCACCTACCAACGCGTCACCGGATGGGGATATGCGCTCTTTGAACCGACTGGAAAACTGGCGCGTGACCGCGAAGAATTGCCCAAACCAATGGCAGTTGCCAATACCCTTTCTTTCACATACAACCTCCCACAGGCTGGTTTTGCCAGCATTGGTATTTTTAATACAGATGGCGATTTGGTGCGTACTCTTCTAACAGCTGAAAAACGCCAGGTTGGCGAGAATACTGAACGTTGGGATGGTCTGAATGATTTTGGCGATGTGCTTCCAGCCGGAAAATATACTGCCAAAATGCTCACTCATCAAGGCATCACGCAAGAATGGATTGTTTCGCTGCACAATTCTGGAAATCCCCCCTGGGTAACCTCAAATGGCAAAGGAAGCTGGGGTGGCGATCATGGTGTACCTTTGGATGTTGCCGCATCTGCCGATCGTATTTTCCTTCTTTGGGATTCGGCTGAAGCAGGATGGCATCTTATTGGCTGCACTCCCGATGGACAAAAACAGTGGGGCACCTGGGTATACCAGAATTATCCAGCACCCAATTCACTGGCTACTGACGGCAAATTGGTTTATGTTTCGCAAGGTGCGGGAATTACAGTGCACGATGGAGAAACCGGCAAACCGCTGACCTTTTCCAATAACAAGCGCGGCTTTGATATTGAAGGTGGTGGAGTAACAGATATTGTTTATAACGATAAGCATCTTTATGCGCTGGCAAAAGGGAAAGTATACAAGATTCAACTTGACCCGCCCAAAATTATCAGCAGTATCAATGTTGGCGAGGGAACAAAAGGATTGGCAATAGTTACCAATTCCAACTTTCTGCTGACTATTGCCGCAGATGGCACTATCCTTCGCATTGACCCGCCAATGCTGACAAAAGAAGTACTTTTCGCCGCCCCTTTGGTTAATCCATTCGATTTAACCATATCGCCTGATGGAAAGAAAATATATGTTTCAGACCAGGGACGAACCGAGAATGTAGTAAAAGTATTCAGTTACCCGGACGGAAATCCCGCCGGCACAGTGGGCAAACCGGGCGGACGTCCCGCTATCGGCAAGTTTGACCCTAATGGTTTATTTATGCCCGGCGGGTTAGCTTTCGATTTAAAAGGTCGTCTATGGGTAACTGAGATGGACCAGTCCCCAAAGCGGATTAGCGTATGGCAACCGGTAGGAAAACAAGGAAAACTCGTTAATGAGTATTTCGGTGGTTCTGCTTATTCAGTTGGATTAAGCGCCGACCCGGAAAATCCAGAAAATGTCTATATTCATAACACACGCTGGATTGTTGATTACGAAAAACGAACGGCAAAACTTGACTGCACTTTTATGCGGCCAGGTTATTATGGTCTGCAGCCAGCAGCCAGCAATGGTTTTATGGGTTATTCACTTCGTATCCGCCACATGAATGGACGCACTTTCTTGTTTTCAGCAACCAGTGTATGGGAAATGATTGGCGATCATGCAGTACCAATCTTCGCTGCTGCGGGGATGGAGCGTGCCCCTGGATGGCCGATTATAATGAAACCCAACCCGTGGGCATGGAGCTGCTACTGGTATGACCTGAACCATGATGGTTTTATGCAGTCTAACGAAGTGGAATCGGTGGAAAAACGTGGCGGTATCGATATGAATTGGGGTACAAATATGGGTGACGACCTCGCTTTAGAAATCGGCACTGCGCGTGTAGGTGTCAAAGAATGGCGCGATAGTTTGCCTATATGGAATAAGCCCTACGATGTAAAACCTGTATTTCAACCGAAAGAAAATCTGTGGGGAGGAGTGAATTGGAATAAAGATTTATCCCGCTGCTATACACTGGAAACAAATGAGGGTTATTACAATAACGATATGCGGCGTAATGGAATCGCCTGCTACACACCGGATGGTAAGCGATTGTGGCGTTTTAAAGCAGGAATTGGTATGGATGTAAACGCCCCGCTTACAAAAGTCGGCGAAATACGTGGCGCGCAAAAGTTTATTGGTTTCATACAAACTGGTCCTGACAAAGGTGGTGAATTAGTTACAGTTAATGGTTATTATGGCAACTATAATATGCTGAATGAGGACGGTCTATTTGTGCATGAATTCTGCCATGATAACCGTCGCGGCTACCCGCAGGATTCAAACAATCTCAATCCAGAGGGGTTCAGCGGTTTTATATTTCAACATCCAAAAACGAAGAAAGTGTACCTGATGGGTGGCGACAGCGACGGACGAATCTGGGAAGTAAAAGGATTGGACACTATTAAGCGTACCCGAATGGAACTGACAATTACCGATGCGGATGTTAAAAATGCTACCCAGGCGTTGACTGATTTTCAGAGAGTTATCGGCAGCGCAGCAGCTGCGACAACAATCAACCATGCACCAGCAGCAGTTCTAATTGACGGCATGCTGAATGAGTGGGATTTCTCCCAGGCAAATTCTATAACAGCTGGTCCGGGACGCGGTGGAAAGGCAATTTCCGCATATGATGATAAATTCCTGTATGTGGCATATCGAGTAGCGGATGACTCGCCATTCCTGAATACGGGTGCTGATTGGCCATATTTATTTAAAACTGGCGATCTGGTTGACATGATGCTGTGTACCACCGCAGGTGCTGATCCAAATAGAAAAGCCGGCAAAGGTGATATGCGTTTGCTGTTCGCACCGTTCCAGGGGAAGCCAATAGTAATATTAAACCAAAAAGTGGCAGATGGTGGACCGGCAGTACCATTAAAGTTCACTTCACCAGGACAATTTGAAGATTATGAGCGCGTAGTGATGCTGACAGACGCAAAAATTGCGGTAAAGACTACTCCAGACGGCTACACACTGGAAGCTGCCATACCGCTTGCGGAAATTGGATTTAATCCACAACCCGGTCAAAACTACCCGTTAGATTTTGGCATCCTTTATGGCGATACAACCGGGACTAAAACCATTTTGCGTTCTTATTGGGCTAACCGAAAAACATCAATAGTTGGAGATATCCCAACTGAGAGCCGCATCACTCCACCGAATATGGGAACAGCAAAAGTGGAATGAAAATATACCTGTAAAAATCTGATAAATCGGCTTAACGAAATTAATTGCCGGTAATAATTTCGCGCGTCGCTGCAACATGTGTTGCACCAGCAGGATCAACCGCTATAGTTGCCAGACTGCAGAATATACTAAAGGCCAATATCAAAATAATCTTATTCGTAATGCATCCTTATTATTTGATTTTATTGTCAGTACATACATGATGGTTGATAAGTCCCATTTCCATGAGTTGCAACATCAGGTCAGCAACTAATTCACTGGTGTATAAACTTTATGCCTGAGTAATTCCCAGCGCGTGTTGGAGTTTTCCCACATTCAATTCGCGGGGTTGCCATCCCTGCTGAACACATAACGCGGCCGCGACGCCAACAGCAATACCTATATGCATGGTGATTTGCTGAACACGGTAACTGGCGTGGGCCTCATGGGTTCCGGCGATATTGCGGCCAGCAAGCAACAGACCATCGCAACCTTCCGGCACCAGGCAACCGTATGGCAGATCGTAGGCTGGCACCTTGCCAGCAAACCCTTCCGCCTGTCCGACGCCATCCGGATTGTGGATGTCAATGGGGAAACAGACTTCGCGCACCACCGCGTCTTCGCGACGCAAGCCAGACGCAAGCATCCCGATAGTCACTGTGGTCAGGCCGCGGAAGCGCCGTGTCTCCCGCACCCCCACAGCGGCCGGCATCTCGGCTATATAGCAGTTTTCATAACCGGGAGCCTTTCGGCACAGGAATTCAGCCACAATCCGCGCCTGCTGACGGCCAATAATCTCAGCCCTGGTTAAATCAATCGCTGAAAGTCCATTCACTTTATTTATTTGCGTTGCGTTTATTACCCGACGACCTGGCATGCGCGAACCATAAATACGAATGATGCCAACCTCCGGAGGTAATTCTTTCATCTCCCGGCCCCGCATCACAATGTCGTGCCAGGAACCGTCAGGCAACATCAGTTGGACCGCCTCCTCCTCTGACCCGCATGTAAAGGCATTATCATCAACACCGCCTATTTCGAACATGACGCTCATTGGTTGTGTCAGTCCATCGTTTTCGCGTCCCTGTTCAAATGAAACGCCGGCAGAAGCGGCTATATCGCCATCACCGGTTGAATCGATTACGATACGGGCGTAAATGTCGTGTAATCCTTCTTTGTTTAGAACCCGGACGCCAGAAACCTGTTTATCGTTGAGGATTGCACTGACGCACCATGTATGCAATAGAAGGGTGACTCCTGCCTTAATGAGAGCTTTGGCCAGAACCAGATCCGCCAGTTTGGAACTCTCGCTTTCGAGGGCATCGAGGAGTTCGGTAACTATCGGATGAGGATGACGGCACCACCCCATAATCGGCTGCACCAAACCATTGACAAACGCACCACCAAGGCGACCGCCACGTTCCACAAGCAATACACTACAACCTTGTCGGGCAGCGGCAATAGCCGCCGTAACAGCTCCCAGTCCTCCGCCGCAAATCAGCACATCCCACGGCTGCGCGGCCTCCGCATACACACTTTTCATAGGTCCGGCAATTCCGTCGTTGATAGGTGTAGTCATTTCATGCTCCTTTAAATGGCATACAACATCGGTATCTGCTATCTATTTGAACAAATACAATCATAACCAATATCAAAGTAATATTATTCATAACAGAACTTTCACTTTGCAAGAGAATTCTGCTTAAAAATGGTCGCTTCGACAAGTTCAGCGACCGGTCACTGAACTTGTCGAAGTGACCTTAAACGAAAGTCCTGTCATAACTAACACCATTCTTTCGTCTGATTTAATCGTGAGTAGATACATTATAGTTGATAAGGCCCATCTCCATGATTTGCAACATCAAGTCAGCAACCAATTCGCTGGTGTATGGACTTCCACGCCATTCAAAACCATTACTGCGTTCTAACCATGGGTCGGCAATTGCTTCGGTCATGGCACCCCGATACAGGCCATCGACAACCTGAACATAAAAATTAAGTTGCATTATCCGGTTTTTTAGTTGTTCAAATAACGGGTTAGCTGTTTTCCTGAAAAGCCGGTCAAGACACTGAATCTTGCGGTTACCGTAGGAATAGACTGAATATTGATTAAAGTTCTGTTGTTCACTATGAGCTCCTTGAGTGGGTGCATTCACCCAGCTAAGCTGTTTCGGGCACCAATAGAGCAGTGCATAATAAGCGTTGGCTACTGCACGATCGAGATTTTCTTGATCCCCCGTTCTATCATGCTTGTCCAGCCAATATTCCATCACAGCACAGACACTGTCCTGTTCAAAATCACCTGGCGGTAAATCAGGATGCATGCCGGTATACCAAAAACGTCCTTCTACATTCACACGAAGGAATTGCTCCATATCAACGCTGAGTTTGAGATAACGATCATCACCTGTAATAGACGCAATAATCGGCAATCCCACCAAAGCTCTACTGCTGACTACAGAAAATGACTTCTCACTGGACTTAATATCAACACACTGAGGCAACCCGCCGTCTAAATTCTGTTGTACCAATACCCATTCCAACGATGCAATGGCTGCTTTATACCAATCCTGCCGGTCAATACCCTCGGTCTCCTTCACCCTTTGCCAAATCTGCAATATATACCGTGCCATCCAAACATTTATATCAACCTTATAACCATCATGGTTCCAATCCCAACTACAAAAACCTTCTGCAATAGCACCATTGGGTCGTTCCGCTTTCTGGAAATACCAACTGGTATGAAACACCCCACTGGGTTGCTGTCCCTTTAATGCAAAATCAATTTGTTCAAACGCCCGGTCACGCCAGAGTTCTTCGCCAGTAATTTCATAAAGTCTATATTCAAACCAGGCAATATAAGGATTATTGCCGATATAAACAAATGGTGTACCACGATGATGTTCGTAGCCAACGCCTGGTTTCCAACTCTGCATTTTCCGACGACCGTCAAGAACGATATCAAAAGCTTCTTGCGGCATACGGACATTCAATGAATCATCCACCCGATAGTTATTAAGCTTAATCCAATCCTGCACAATTTCTATAATGGTACTTGTAAACTCGCCTGAATCATTTATTATTAATTGCAATGGGATTTCGTAACAAATTCCCGCAGTTAATTGTCCGATACGAAATTGCGGAGCGATTTCACGATTAGCGAAGTGGAACCCTGTTTTCCCTGTCCATGTAGTTGGATTAAGATAATCAGAATTGCTATCGATGGCGAATAGCACAACCAGTGATAAGTCCGGTCTGTATGTTAAAACTCCCGGAACACCACAGTAACGCATCGGAGTTATGGCGACCTTTTCGCTATTACCCGCCCAAGGATAGCTCTGTACCCGCCAGTCGTGACTGAAAGTATCATGGTATGCTAAACACACTTCCCAATCAGGAAGGTCTTTATTAACTGACCATGAGGATGTCCAACACATTGCCGGCAGATCTGCAGAAATTGAAAATGTTATTGTATAACTAAAGATAACGCCATCAATATCTTCCTTACCAAAGAATTTAACAGTTTGCTCACCAATCTGCTCAAATTTTGATGTCGCCAACCAGCGTATTTTACTATTCTTCAGGTTGCGTAACGAAAACATACCCTTTGTTACCGGCTGTTCCACTAATTTATCATGGAATAATATCCTGCCCAGCGACCATCCAGCCTGCGTTAGTGAAAACTCCCAGCGTAGTCCTGATGAATTAGCCAGTGTTAATGTTGTTGGTATTTGGTCATTTTTTTGCAATTTAATTAATCCTTTATTTTATTTTTATGGTTTAACATCAACCAACTGATACACCGCCGTTCCCACTGTTGCCATATTAAACTTTATTTCCCTCGTATCTGCCGCGACTTCATTGCCAGTAACCAGGTTTATTACTTTCGTGCGTCGCGGCAAGTGGATAATTTTATCACCAGGCATTACGCTGTGCAAAGCTACTATTTGCTGGCTGGCGACAATTACGTCATCGCTATCGCACCATACGTGCGCTTTCGCCAATTTAGCCGCGTTTCGCCAGAATCCTGCCGGCAATGGCAATGCCGCGGCAAATACGCTGGTCCAACCGTCCTGTTCCTTAACCGATAGCGCACTGCAATTTTGCGATTGCTGGGTAAATGCTGATGCCAGAGCGATGCCATCGGATGGATATAATTGTGGACCATACCCCAGTCCATCGCCTATTGCCTGCCCTGCGATACCGTTTGTTAAAGCATGTCCGCCTAAAAGCAAACCTCGACGTTGATAATTGCCTTTTATCACATCAAAATTAAAACCGGTCAAACGCGTTGCGTTTGCAGCATCAATTTTATTGCCATCGCTGATGCCGGAACCTGGTCCCCATACTATTACATTGCCATCACGTTGAATGCGTTTTACCAGTTCAAGCCGATGCGCGTCTATGCGGAAAAGATTCGGGAAATACCACACTTTATGCGGGGGTAGATTAGCAAGAGAAAGGTCTTCCAGCAAATATATCCGGTATGGCACTCCGCAACGGGCTATTCCCAGCCGCAATTGTTCGGATACCGCCAGAAATGGGTAGCGTCCAGCACCATTAGTATCCAGCATGGCAGCATCATCAATTACAATAGCAATACCCGGTTCGTCTTTATGCGGCCAGTTAACGGCCTCATTAAGTACCTTTACCTGGCGTGAAATTACCGGCTGCATTGCCGGGTCGCTAAACCAATTAGCGTATAAGTCCATCCAGTATGGCCACCACCCGCGTGATAATGCAGTGGCGATATTTCGCCAGGTTATCGCTTCAAATTCTGCCAGGTTGCGTGCCGGTGCGGACTCGCGACTTTTCGCGTTGCCTGCATAGGTGCGGGTATCCATTTCACATAAGAAAAGTTTTCCGCGTAAAGTGCAAGAATCCGCCGCGCCTTCCGGTTCAAAGATGCCGCCCATCCCGCGCGACTGGTAATCATGCGGAGTTATCAACCCGTCTATACCGGGGGCGTCAAAAAGCTCAGCAACCGCAGATGACCCGCATCCCCCCATTAACTCCAATCCAAAAGGCTGCATAGGCTGCCTGGTATCAAAAAAGTCGGAAATATTCCACCCTTGCATCGTTTGCTTAAACATATCATGCAAAATAGGAACCCGGCCATTGCAGCCATCTTTCATTGCTACGGAAACCTGTCGGACACGCTGATGAAACAGCCCGCGCAAACAAAGCAGCCAGTCGCGCTGTTGCGCGTTATCTTTGCCGGCCTGCCAGAAAGGAATCATCGCCGCATCGCGAACGTTGCCGCGCAGTTTATCTGCCGGTGGTATGGCAGCGTCAATAGTAATTTTCACATCACCCCAGGCAGCCTGCAATTTAGCGTCATCTCCGTATGTTTTCTTCAAATATTCCCGCCATGTGGTCACCATCACCGGACTGCGGTCACTGAGCCACCCCATAATTGTTGATTCATGAGTACCCTCACATCGCCAAAAATCAGCATAAGCAACTATTTTATCGCGGTAAGGCTGTTTTTCATACCAGCGAACCAGGGCACCAGCAGCACTGGCAGAATTATCCCAAAATTTGGCAGATGCCAGCGAAGGAACATTCAGTCTTTCACCGGTTTCAGTCAGCACTAATTCATCAGAATTTGCCTTTTTCCAGGCATCAGGCTCATCCAGTCCAAAACGCACTACTAATGATGAATCCGGCGCGAGATTCATGGTATGCAGTGCACCGCCATCAAAAACATCATATTTACTATAATTCAGTGTTTTATATATCGGATTTTCCGCAATAGTATTATCAGGATTCCAGAAAAACAGTGTTCCCTGCATCACCGGCGGTCCGGTAAAAATGAACCCTGGTTTAAATTGCGAGAAATTGCTGACATGCTTTTCAACCCACGGTTTCTCCCAGAATATCGGACTGTAACCAGACATTGGCAGCAATTTCCCATCGATAGACAACACCGGACGACCATTATTTAAAGATACTTTTGTTTCAACGGCATTGGACATTAGACCCGCAAATATCAATACAACAATAATCCATAATTTCATAATAAACTGGGACATTTTATTTAATCCTTCTTATCGGTTGTTTTGTCAGCTGAAAATACCATACCCTCGCCGACCTTTATATACACCGTAACGCGGTACAGGCGCAGATCGGTGGCACCGGCGGGCGCGGGCTGCCAGCGGGTGGGCAGCACGGTGCGGGCGTCCTTTAGCATTTCGCGCAGGAACTCTGGCGATGGCTTGCCAATCGTCGACAGGTTCTTGTTGTTCTGCCGGCACGCCAGCACAGCGACTTCCGCCACCTTGGCTTGATTATCCAGATACGGATTGGTCGCGCCAAAACCAGTCGCCAACACCAGCGCCTTCATTCCCTCTCCAGTCCCGGCCAGGCGTATCTGCGGATTCATCGTGTTGAACCCGGCGCCAATCAAGGTGAAACGTCCGACGAAACCGTCCAGATCAACACTGGCAAGATCCCGCCGTGCTTCCTTGCCGGGCAGCGTGGCGATAGTGCCGTTGAAGAAGGTAAGATTACCACGATCGGTTAGGTGAATATAACGTGGCTCCGCGTCCTTGGTGCTCACCGCGGTCTCGTACCAGGTGTCCCAAACGACCAGTTTGCCGCCGTGCTTGACCACGTGCGTCTGCTGGTTGTTGGAGCCGGAACCGCCGAAGAAACCCATCCACGCGGTGGTCTTGTCACCGCCACCGATGACAGTCAGGCCTGGTCCGGTATTACCACCGGGACCACCTCCCTGCGCCTCGACACGGGTTTGGGTCAGGCCGTCAAAGAGCATGCCCAGCCGCGTGCAGTCGCAGGCGCAGGCCTGGTCAAGCAGAATCTGTCCGTTCCGCTGATCAAGGTTCTCGGCGACGATACCCCGGCCTAAGATTTGTCCCTTCGAGTTCCAGATGCCGGCGATGCGAAAATCGCGCAATGTCGCCCGGGCGGGACCGGCAATATGGAGCATAGTACCCTCGTTGACCCCTTCCCAGACGAGAGTCGTCTGCTGGCCGTCTCCGATGAGTTGGAGATCGGAGCCGGCGGGGATATTTAGGGTTGCTGCGACGGGATAGCGGCCCGCGGGTAGGTGGACCACCGGCTGTTGACCCACGAGTTTGACGGCTTCATCAATAGCGGCCTGGATTTCCACGCCAGTGGCGCCGACCTTAAGGTCAAAGACATGCCGCTCTGTTCGCGGTGCCGTAGGCGGCAGGTAAGGCGCGGTCAAGTCGGCCTTGGCGTAATCGAACGTCTCATCATCCTGGACAGTCAAATCGCCCTTTACCTCAATCCGAGATGCGCCGAAGAACCGATTGCCAATACTGATACACTGCGCCCCGTCGGTGGGCGGCGTGACCTGAACGACAGGCTTGTCGCCTGCGGGCTTCACCACGAAGGTATTGTCCAGCAGCAGCAGCGGGCCGTGCTGATTCACGAAAATCGGCGTGGAGTCCAGCGGATTGAGGATGCGGTTGCCCTGCAGCGAGTGGACCGCGCCATAGGTGTCTTCAGGCTGCCACTTACCCCAATAGTTGTCCTTGCCGTAGCCTTCCGGCCGGATCGTCTCCAAAAAACGCCGCGAGCCGATAGAGGTGTTAAAGCGGATTCCGAAGTAGCTGCAATGCCCGGTGCGGATATCAGCCACTTTTGACCCACGAAAGACGTTACGATAGAGATGGAAATGACCGCCGCCATATTCGCCTGTTGCACAATTTGTGGCACCAACATTGCAGTCTATGAACTCACTGTCCCATACCCACCAGTCCAGAGCATTAAAACTCTCGATACTAAGGCCGGCTTCGGAACAACGGATGAACTTGCAGCGTTTGACCAGTGTCTCTGCGTCCATCCCGTGGTTGTAATTGGTGATTTTGCCGTCCGCGCCTAAGTGCGCCACCACAGCCCCACCGATGATGCCGCGACCAACGTCCTGAAAAACCTCGTCAGCGTGCTCCATGTAAGTACCCGGAGGTCCTCCATTTTCCTTATCTTCAGGATTCCATTGATGGGCCACTGCCGCGCGGGCCTTGCCCTGGCCGTCCCAGGTAATGCGTCCAAACTTCGAGTAGCTCACACCGTGCAGCGTAAGGATGGCTTCGCCAACCGGACCGTCATAACGCACGATAGTCTTAGCCGGATCCTCACCCAACAGCGCCACGTCAATACGGTTTCGCCAGACCAGTGGCGCGGTGATACGGTAGATGCCAGCGGGAAGGTAAAGCACATACGGAGCGCCCGGCTTGCCCTTGCCATGTTCGGCCAAGGACTCAAGTCCCGCCTTGAACGCGGCGGTATCATCGGCTACTCCGTCCCCTACCGCCTTGAAATCAGTTTTTAAATTCTTCCAACTGGCAAACGGTCCATTAAACTCTTCTGACGGCAATAACGCACTATTCTTAGCCGCAAAACCAGTAATGCTAAAAATTGCCAGCAGCGATAATAAAATCGCAATAAATGTAAACTTCATCTTAACCACCTTTTTTTATATTTATGCAAAATGGTGAGGCAGGCAACCCATTTTTATTTACCAGGTTTCGGATTAAACCATCCCGCCATCCGTAACGAACAGCAACAGGATTTTGTACCTTCACATTTGAAACCAATATATTCTCTCCATCTATATTTGCAGTGGCAGGTATAAAAATACCATCATAACCAGAAATTTCAAAACTCTTCAATTCACCGCCATCAGCAGTCGCTAATCCCATGCCAACGTGTGAAAAAGTTAAGCATACGCTGCCGTCTACAGCTGTTGCAATATCCGGCAATGGTCCAGAATATTCAATTTTTTCATTATACGCCAAAGCTCGTGCTGCCAATGCAAGGCGTTCTCCTACCGGCTTTTTATTCAACGGATGCAGCCCAGAATCAGTATCTATACATACCACCATGGCAGTATTGGGTAGTATTAAAGCTTGCCGCTGCGCCTCACGCAATCCTGAATAACTTTCACCACCTATAGAGGCTAACTGAACATACAAAAAAGGGAAATCACTGATACCCCATTGCCGGCGCCAATCGCGAATTAACGTCATAAAATGAACAGCATAATTATCCGGTTTCGCGGCATTCGCTTCACCCTGATACCAGATAACACCTTTCATGCCATACGGAACAAAAGGTGCAAGCATGCCATTATAAAGAACTGTCGGCGTGCTGCGATGATTAATTGGATTAACTGTCAGTGGATTGTTTTTAAGGTTTTTCTGATATTCATCCCATGCTGTATCCCATTCAGTCATTGCGTTTTTCATACTCAATTCGCTGCGAGCAGATTCGTTGCTTATCCATGCCTCAACACATGACCCGCCAAGAGTAACATTTAACAGTCCAACTGGAACTTTCAGTTTTTGATGAATAGCACGAGCAAAGAAAAAAGGAATAGCAGCAAACTTTGCAGATGTTTGCGGACTGCAGACTATCCAATTTCCTCCGCTATCTTTCTTCGGTTCAAATACCATGGTTTTATCGTCAAAAGGCACTGTAAGCATGCGAATTTGCGGATAATCAGAATCAGCAATTTCTTTTTCAAAATCAGTAACCCCACCGGCGATCCAACTCCTTTCCGATTTGCCAAGCAGCATCTGCATATTCGATTGACCGGAACACAGCCATACTTCACCAAAATATACATCCTGCAGATTAACTGAAGTTTTACCTGTTATTGTAATGTTAAAAGGCCCGCCTGCCGCATGTTTGTTTAATCGAATCAGCCACTTCCCATCTTTATCCGCAATGGTTCTCTTCTTTTCACGATCCAATGCAACAATAATTTTATCACCCGGCTCTGCCCATCCCCAAATCGGTACTTTAACATTCCGCTGTAATACCATGTGATCTGAAAATACCGAAGGGATAGTCAATTCAATTCCAAATACCTGGTAGATACTGGTAAAAGCCAGAGTTATAATGATATAAATAAATATCAGCCTTTTCATATTTTCCTCGTATAATATTACTATTCAGGACTTTAGCGTAATAAATCACTCCCCGTAAATTGAGCCGGACTTGCGTCCCTTTCCATACGGTGACTGATTATTAATAACATCTTCTACAAATCTTGGCCTTCATTATTGTGTAGAAATATTCATATTTCTACACATTTTCGATTTATTAAAACCCGGTGGGACAGACACCATCATGGCTTCGCCATTCGGTGTCAGTCCCTGATTTACTCTCAAAAAATATTAAAAAACAATCTAACATTTAGAAAAAATAGGTTTTGCATGTACCTTGTAACTTTACTTATTTCAGTCTTGCCTGTATATCCTCATCTTTCAAAAACTTCCCGGTAAGCGATACCAGCCAGCCATCAACGTCGTTCTGTTTCCATGGCTTCAGCGAACTTGTCACATCCTTCGCATTCAATGACACCTGCGGTTTACCTTTTACACCGGAAATAAACAATACCGTTGCGGGAATTTTCTCATCTTGCGGTCGATATACACCGGTGAAAGGATAGTATTTAATATCAATTATTTTAGAATCTTTTACCATCCAACTGCCCATTGAACAGGCACCATCTGCAACAATTTTTACTCCGCCAGGTTCAGTAAAACTGTAATCGATATAATTTGGCAATGGATTTGTCGCTATGAATAGATTCTTCTTCGGGAAAGCATGCAGGAAGATATTCAACTCTGGATGACGGGTTCCACGTTCAATTACCGCGCCGTTTTTCTCCAGTTTTTTCCTACCCATCTGCGATACCGGAGTATCCTGCCAGAGTGAATTAGCCTTCATTATCGAATAAGGATCAGTGCCATTAACGGTGAAACTATCCCATTTTGCCGATAAACTATCTTTGCCGGTTGTATATGTTACACTATCTTTGCTGCTGTCGAGTTTCGCCTCGCGAATATGTGCCTGAAACTTTTCAAATGAGCCATATTCAATCATATCACCCATTTCTACCACAAATCCGGTTTGTGCGCTGTCAAGTTTCTTTAACATATCCGCGCTGATGGCAGCATCTTTTTTATACAGATAAGCATTAATCAGCAATGCCGGTTGGATATTAGTGCCTTCATGGTATGCCTGGTTTTGCGGTTTTCCGGCTTCCAATCCAATCTCAATATCTCTGCCCAAATCATCGGTTGATAACGGTCGAATGGCGATATAACTCACACCATCCTGAATGGTAATAATCTGACCATAACTCGCGGTGGTAGGGAGTGCATCTACTTTCTTATCGTCAATAAAAATTGACCATGTTGCTGCCGGTTTTTCGTAATTAAACAGCGCGGCGGTGCATTGTACGCTTTTAATATCCTGTGCAGGTAGTGACTTCTGCCCGAATTGATGTGCAGCAGCCTGTTGGGCAATTACGCCGGATTGCGGTCTGGCAATCATTATCAATTTGTTACCATGCTGGTAGGTGCGGTATTTCCCCTGTTCTGTAATAACACCGGCGCCATCGTCGCCTATCTGCGTCTGGTTAAAACCTACTCGCATATCCAATGTCCCGATGTCATGCATACTTTCCGGTCGTTCTGCCTTGCGGCGCCAGTGCCCAAGTACATGTACGCGCTGTGGTGACAAACGGATACTGGACAGACCATAATTAACACCGAAATATGTGCAAACACAATCGCCGTCTGCCACAACTTTTTTCTCAACCATTGATGACCACGGCAGTGGTTTTTCATCCAGCATCTCTACAAACCATGGCTCAGACCATGGTCCGGACATGCTTTGCAACGCGACAGAGGCCGCCGGGTAATCATGTCCCCATGTTGTGGCTCCGAGTTCCGGCAAGTTATGAGTATCCATGTCGCTCAGTGCGCCTTTTGGAGATAAAACATGAAGAATATGATACAAGCCATCCTGCTGACCGAGAACGTGTTCGTAATATGTCCTGCTGGCTGGCCCCATCAACTTTTTCAAGTTGGGATGGTAACCATTGCATAAATCATTTACAGTTTTGAATAATATACTCTGACCAGCCATTTTATCTTCAGGCTTTTCACAAAAATCAGGGAACAACTTGTTGCCAGCAGTGGCAATAGCCCAATAGTAATGGTCGATATATTCCTGACCTACCCCGGAGTTGTACGTCCACATCCAGAATGGAAACTGCATCAATCCCGCCCGGCCATCTGCCATGGCATTTTCTGAACCTATAATCTGTCCATTCAGTAATGAACCGGCCGAAGCACTGGAATTAAAGTTGGCTGTGCTCATCTCGCGGGTGAAACCAGACCGGTAATAACTCTTATTGCCGCGCCAATCGCCAGTCAGTTTATAATAGGTATCACCCTGGTTCCATTCCGCCGGTTTGCCGGCTTTTGACTTTCCTACTCTCGGGTCGTCCACCATCGGATGAACTAATTTGCCGGAAGTATCATCATAAGTGCGGCGAAGCGTCGGGTCCATTTGAGTTTCTTTATCCGGCATCAGCCAGGCATTCCAACTGCGCAGTATAGATTCCTGTACCGGGCCAGGCATAGCCTCGCGATAACTGTACCATTGAGTTGCGTTATCAGCACCGGTCAAATGCCCTTCCCAGTAACGCGGCGGACGTCCATTCACCCAATCCAGCCATGACAAATATACCGCGTAATCCGCATCAAACTTTTCATTATTCTTCTTTGCTTCACGAGTGCCGACTTCTATAGCACGATTTATAACATACTGCGGTACAGCACGATAATAAAAAGGCTGCACTTTACCCGCACTCTCTAAACCCATAAGATCCTGCACATGTTTATACTGCCATTCCGGCATCCATGTTGGTTTTGCCATAAATTTATCATTAAGTTTTGCTACTTCTGCTGATGTGGGAACCACAGTAGTCGCTGTACCATCAGGTTTTTCTTTAAACTTTTCAGCCATTGCCGCAATATCTGCCGCTTCGGGTAAGGTTACCTTCTCAGCCTTGCCCGGTTTGAAAGTCACAACAAGATTTGGCTTTTTAATTAAAATAGCGCGGGGACCAGTACTGATGGCCCATTCGTATGCGCCTTGAAAATAACGCGCGTCATAAACTTCCTGTTTGCTGATGATGAAACCGCAATCAGAAAGCAGTCGCAATCGATCTGCCAGCGTCTTACCATAAGCAGCATCAGCCAATAAATTGGTAATATCCATCCGGCCTTCGGGGTGATACGACGACACTTCTGTCGGGCCAAACTGCGCGGGATAACGATCTTCAGCAGTATCAGAAGCGCCAAATTTCTTCCAGTAAACAGCATTTTTAACTGCTGCATTATAAGTCGGACCGTTAGCGGCGTCAGCCTGCCATGGTTTGCGCAAAGCATAGGCAAGGGCATGCCAGTTGGGACGCTGTTCGCGATAAAGGCGGTCGCAATCCCAGTTTGGCCGATAGCGATAACCGTCCGCACTCGGGTAATCAGGACCAGACCCTTGCGGCCATATCTCTTCATCAAGGTAGGGAAGCACTAACTCAACCTTGTCTATAACATTGCCTTCTGCAAGAGTATCTGCAATCTTTTTTGCGGCATCCGGGAAACGTACCAGCAAATTGCGATGTACAGCGTCAAACGCCAGTGGTCCGGCTTTAACGCCATTCCATACCGCCGTCTGTCCGCGATCCTTCACCACGCTGTCTTTCAACAACCGTTCGCCATTCTCGGCAACAGGAATCACCATATCCCAATGCGCACGAAAACCGCTCATGCCCGCCGTCTGCGGCGCGTCGATTGTTATCACCACCGGTTCGACAGCAAAAACCGAAACACAAAAGGTCGCAATCAGCAATAGTAAAACAACAATAAAAGATACTTTCATTTTATTCCCCTTGATAAAAACAGCAATTTTAATCTTTGACACGATTAAAATAGGAACGTTCCATTAAGATTTTACATTTTTTAGAGAAAATGTGAAAATAAATTCTGAATATCTACCACTTTAAACTTTGTAGGGGCAATCCCCTGTGGTTGCCCCTAACCTCTATAAATTAGATATGTATTAAATTTTTAATCTAAATGATTCAATCACACTTATCCCATAATCAATTTTCCATACAAGCGTTTCCACCCATCGCTGGGTAAATTAAAAGTGAGAAGCTGCGTTATATTCCCTGTAGTTGTATCAACGCAATCAATGATTAATTCAAATGGTACTTCAACCGGCATTTTATCATAACCGAGTAAATACCATGGAATGATTGCTGTTAATTCGCAGCCACCATTAATGGACTTTGAAGAAACTTTTATATCTATTGCCGCAATACACTCATTCTTCTCTAAAACCAGGGCAGCGGCATTATTGCCGTCAGCATTTGGTACCAGAAATATTTGACATTTAGGTTGTGGATGGTCAACAGGTGCATCCGGTTCTGATGGTAAAATCGATAATAATTCAAATGCGGTACCTGTCCATGGCTGCAAGATATTTGGACGCAAATCTGTTTCATAAAAATTTGCATAAAGCAGTAAATTATCTTCGTTAGCACCTAATTTAACATCTGCAACCACTCGATTTGCGTCCTTAATGATGCGGGGTGGTATTAAGTTGAATATCTCTGGAATATTTTCCATAGTCGCGTTATTATCAATAGGATGAACTTTCCAGATATCGGTTTCAAAATCAAAGATAATCGTGCGTGCAGGTACTGTTAAATTATCATCCGGTTCGCTATCCAGCCAGAAAGCTTCTACCTTATCGACCACATTCAGGGTCACAATATCTGTTTTTTCTTCACCTGGTTTTAAATCATAACTAATTTTATTTTTACTAAGATTAACTGCTATCCCTGCCGGACCACATTTTAACAGGATGCAGCCTTTGCCAGGTGCACGCCCAACATTAATTAATGAAACCGAAAATTCCACTATGTCGGATATTTGCGAATCAGCAGGTTTAGTGAGCAATTCTATTTTAGTACGAATCACCGGCAGTTCAAAAGTTGGCAATGGAAAATCCTGTAGATATTTATGGTAATTCATCGGTCTTTCAATAGTCATTCTTTGACCCGCGGCATGCCAGTTAAAAGGTTTAAAACCTATATTTTTTGCCGGCGAATCATATCGCAGCGAGAAATCACCGCCACTTGTGTCAGAAAAAAGCGGGTCAGCAACTATCGCGCCGATATTTTGACCTTCTGCCATTAAACTTTCTAAAGATTTCCCATTAAATGTAACTGGTGTGCTGTCAAGCGACCAGTAAAGATTATTTTCAACAGTATACTGAGCAACGTCCCATGCTCCGCCTTGTATTCTGCTATTTGCAGTGACAACTATGTTATTGCGAAAAGTTGTTGAGCGGTGCTGTTCGCGCTTGCCCAGGCAAAGATGGTCATCCTGACTGACGGCAAATATATTATTTCTGACGATATTATCACGACCATAATGGGTTGAATATGATGCTTTTTTAGTGCCATAAACCAGATTGTTTTCCACCAGCATCTCGGAACTTCCCTCATCAGGATATATACCCCATGCACCGTAGCCATAGCATGAAATATTATGTATTACATTGCCGCGCAAAACCGTTCCCGGTTGTTGTCCCAGGGTATAAATACCGCCATTGTCGCTTAATATTTCTTTATGATTTATATGGTGAATATGGTTATTTTCTATGAGATTGCATACCGTGCGGGTGGCGGCATATCCCCATGTCCACCCGCATGAAATGCCGGTGTAGTTGCAATTGAATATCTGGTTATGCTGCAAGCGGTTCCATCCGCTATTGCCAACCCAAATGCCAATGGCACTGGGGAAGATATGACCACAATCGCGAATGGTGCAATCAACGACAGTTGTTGCGCTGGCGGGGTAATCTCCAAACATCCGTTCACCGACCGGTGATTCATGCGGCAACAATTCCTCATGTCCTATTTTAACGCCGCCACCTCCAGTATCATAAATTGTACAGGCGGCTATCACGTTCTCAGTGCTGCCAGCTAATATTTCAAGACCATACCCATTTACATGGGCAATACTGCACCCGTAAAATACGCAAGATTGCGCACCTTCAAGAATAATAGCTCCGGGTACTCCAAAAGCAGCCTGAATATATCCGGGACAATCTGATGGCAGTTCCCAATGTTGATAAGCAAAGTTTATATTTTCAAAATTTATATGGCTAACGCGCTGACTGCCAGTGCCTTGTATTCGTATTATTTCAGTCAATGCCGGGGCGGTAATAACTGTATTTTCCAACTTTTCAACTGGTAATGGCAGGTAATACAACCTTCCTGCTGTCCGATCAAGATACCATTCACCAGCAGTATCGAGTGCTTCAAAGATATTTTCAACGAAATAACGTGCAAAATCACCACGTTCATCGCGCAGACTTCCCAAACTTTTTGTTTGAAAATGAACAACGTTATTTTCTTCATCAATCTTTTTAAACTTATGATGGGTATCAAACCATAATTGGTATGATATCAAATCAACATCCTGCCAATTATGCCATTGCTTGATATCGCCGTTTGCAAAATTGGCACGATCCGGTCCATGACACCATTTGAATCCGGTATCTTCACAGTTATCAACACCGGTAAAATGGTAAAAGCCATTTTCAGGTAAACGAGGACGTTGCCGAGGCGTGTTATTAATATATAAGCGGGTGAAATTCCATTTATTACTGGCAACATCAGGCAGGTCAGCAATCCAGCAACGCAAACCATTATGTTCTATTTCCTGCCAGTTTTTAATTTGTCTGCCACCGCTTATTACTGGTGACGCACCATATGCCGCTACATACCGTATCGGGTATTCTGTTGTTCCACTATCTTCTGGTGTAAATAACAATGTCTCAGTTAATTCGTAATTACCATCGGCGATATTCACCGTAAAATCAATATTATCATTGCTGTTTTCGGCTTTGTATGCCCGTATTGCATCACGCGCTTTCGTAATGGTTGCAAACGGACCATCGCTGCCGTTGCCAGCAGGATTTTCAATAGTGCCGGACCAGTTGTCATTACCAACTGATGATATATAAAAATCTACTTTTTTAGTTGTCATAATTTATACCTCTTTTATCTGTTTTTTACACAGGCGGGCCGCCTGTTTTACGTTTCCCGTACAATAGCCGGCCCGGCTATTTTTTTACTAAAGTTGATTATTTCTTTATTTCGTGAATTCGCTGAAGGCTTTTCATCACCTTTTTTTATCTTTTTTTACACAGGCGGACCGCCTGTCGCACACAAATAGGAACGTTCCACAAAAATTATAACTTATATTTCTTTTTTCTGTCAATTTTTTTAAGGTTATATTGTGAAAAAATTATTACAAATAAAACATCTTCTGATAAATAAGTGAATACCCCCTTATATAATATTTGAGATTCTATTTAAAACTATTTCAAAAAACCATTGACAAACTATAACATAAGGATGTAAAATTCAAAATATCGGAACGTTCCATGTTTTTCTTAAAGGAGATCTACTATGAAAAAAGGTTATCGGTTGGCAGGTTTCACATTAATTGAGTTACTGGTCGTAATTGCCATTATTGCCATCCTTGCCGCTATTCTGTTCCCTGTTTTTGCACGGGCACGGGAAAAAGCAAGGCAAACAACATGTATGAGTAACCAGCGTCAAATAATTATGTCGCTTTCCATATATGCGCAGGATCATGAAGAAACATATCCTTCAGCAAGTACCATTTGGCGTGATATTAACATCACAACTGATGCTCTTTATTGTCCTACATATGGTAAAAAAGGTTATGGTTATGTTTATAATTCTGGTATGTCAAACCTGGCAGTGGGAGATGTACCAGCACCGGATAAAATGATGGCAACATGCGACGGAACACATGCTGCTACCACAGCACCAAGTGTTACTTATGATAATGTTGCATATAGTCTAACTGATTTTGCTTTCCGTCATTCAAGTAAATTAATTGCGACATATGTAGATGGACATGTTGGACTTACAGATAAAGTAGGTGCTACCGGTTCGGTATTATGGTTAGCTGGGGACAGTTCAGTAACTATTTCCGGTCCTCAGGTAACATCCTGGTCCAGCACCGTCGGAAGTTTGAAATTAAATGCATCAGATACAACAAGCAGTATTGATTTTACAACATTAAATAATCACACATCAATAAAAATTGCACCACGATCAAGTTGGGGAATGGCGTTTTGCAGCCCATCGATGGCTTCATTGGGAATTGATGACTTTACTGTTTTTGTGGTTTATCAACTTCCCGACCCGCCAGGTACAAATTCTAATGGTGTCTATATCTGGAATATGAATTCACAGGGTTCAAGCTGGTGTGCTGGTGTAAACTCATTATATGTGAGTACAGCTGGTAATATTAATGCCATGCTTAATGGCAGTGGTATTTTCTCTTCTTCTGCTATGACCGCTGCAAACTTAAAAAAACCACATGTTGTTACGCTCCGTGCCAGCACTGCTTCCGGTTCAACCATGTGGATTGATGGTACAACAACAAATTCCGATGCTTCTAAAAAACCTCCGACATTAAATCCATGGTATTTTGGCTTTGGTAATGGCTACAATGTAAATTCTGCCTATATCGGTGAAATAATCTATTATGCAGAATCTTTAACTAATAATGATGTTACCAGTGTTACCAACTCTTTAAAGAACAAATATAATCTGTATTAATTTCACTTAAGGTAACATAGACAAGTTCAGTGACCAGTTCCTGAGACTGTCGAAGCGACCATTTACAGAAAATTTCTTATTATAGGCAAAAGTCCTGTTAAAAAATAAATGCTAAATAAAAGTTGCTAAATAAAAGTCTTGGCATTCACATTAAAGGAACGTTTTATAGATTTTTTGGGGATATTATTATAAAGATACGAATTGCCTGTATTACACCACTATGACTATCCGTGCAGATGGCGCGACTACAAGCAGTCCGCATAATCTTGATATATCATTCATTTAATCAGCCATTACTCATGGCTGGCACGGTCCGTCAGCGGTGATGTTCTATTAATAAATGCAATGAGAACATTAAGGATATAAATAATATAGAGTCCCCTATTAGAATTGATTTGGGACGCTATGCTTTTAAACTGTTTTTAATGGTTTAACATTCTCTTATAGCTAATATTTTCACTCGTAACTCTGTTTCAGTTATCCTGACTTCTTGATTTCATCAGTCGGTAAGCATGGGGTGATATTTTGGCATGTAATTTAAAAACTGAATAGAAATGGCTTTCACTGGCGAATCCTGCTGATTCTGCAAGTTGAGGGATGGGAATATTGGTTGTTTCCAGCATGTAACTTGCATTTGAAATTCGTAATCTTGTGAGATAATTTATGATTGTCATGCCGGTTTGTTTTTTAAATTCAGTACATAATAAACTACGGCACATTCCGGAAATTTCTATTAAATCGTTGATTTGTACCTTATCGGTATAATTTTGCTGAAGATAATGAATTACTTTACCTATTGATTCTTTGTGAATGGGGATATTCACTGGAAGTTCTTCTGATATTTCTGTGATAATATCTGTTAAACGCCATATATATATTAATAACATTTGTAGTGAGCATTTAACAGCGGCTTTCATCCCGGGTTGATAACTTTCATTTTCTGCAACGATTTCCAACAGTATGTTTTCGATTATTTCTTTATATTTAGTGTCAATCTTTATCTGATATTGTTTTTTCTTTGTTCTTATTTTTAATGCCTGAATAACCTTCAATGCTTCTTTATCACCGATATTTGAATCAGAAAATGATGAGTCGTAAAAATTTATTACAATACACGATGCAGTTGGATTTGCTGTGGCAATATGCCTGTCACCGGCTTTAAAAAAAAATAAATCACCCGGTAACAATTGATATATTCCTGAATCACAGAACTGTTTTGCCTCACCACTTAATAAGTATATTAATTCGTGAAATGGGTGGTAGTGGGTAACAGCCTGGGGTTTGGATACTTCAGGAATTGTAGTAAAGGCAGAAATTCCCTGCGGGTTTTCCATATCTTTTTCAATCAACCATAAATCATATTTTTTCATAAATTTAAAATATCAAATATTTATGAACAATACAAGAGAAAAAATATTAAATTGCGTAATTTATTTCGTAAAGATAATGTATGATTTTAGATAAGATAAAAAAAACGGAAATGTTTCAAACTAAACATTTCCTAAACCTATTTCAAAAAGGAGCAACACTATGAAAACCAATCAAAAAGGTTTCACCCTCATCGAATTGCTGGTCGTGATAGCTATAATTGCCATCCTCGCCGCAATTCTGTTCCCGGTCTTCGCCCGGGCGCGGGAGAAGGCGAGACAGTCTACCTGTATCAGCAACCAGCGGCAACTGGTCGCGAGTGTACAGATGTATGCCCAGGATCATGAGGAAACTTTGCCTTCCTCGACAACGGTTTGGCAGGACATCAAAGTCGATGTCAATATACTGCGGTGCCCCACCGCCGGCACGAAAGTGACGAACGGCTATGTGTATACAAATGGTTGGGCCGGCAAGGCACTCGGGAATATCTCTGATCCAACCCTGGCCATTATCACCGGCGATGGTCAGCATACCGCCACAGGGACAACCGATGCCAACATCGCCTATACAGCGTCAGACTTTCTGCAACGTCATTCGAACAAATACATTCTCGGCTATGCCGATGGGCATGTGGCGATCACATCCGATACCATTCTGACCGATCGGCTCATGCCGTTGGGTCCTGCCAAATTGCTTGCAGCCTGGGATTTCAATGACAGCAATCTCACCGTTGATCAGGGAACCGGCACCATGAGCACTGATACAGCGCTCATCGCCTATACCGCCACCGGTACCACCGTGAATGCCGCGGGCAGCACGGTCGCCGGTAATAGCCTGGAATACGGAAAAAACGGCAACGGCCAGGATCATTACCTGCAGTGGGACCTGAATGTACAAGGGAACTACGCCCTGGTCATGATCTGGGCGGAAACTAAGGTGAATACCTTTGGCAGTTTTTCCGGCAACATTCTGCAGTATCGCGTGGGCAGTTCCGGCGCCTTCACCCAGTTCACCAAGATGTACCCCACGACAAGTTATGGCGTGATGACGGCGGATTTTTCGACAACGTCCACGCTGGAAAACCAGACGCTGATTCAGATCCAGTACGTTTTTAAACGTGAACAGAACAATGACTGGAACTCGTATAACAATCTGGATAACATTCAGTTCAAGGGGAAGGCAGCCCTGTGATCATCGGTGAATCATGTTCCGATAGGCCTGCGGCGATTGCCCGGTAGACGACTTGAAGATCGCGTAAAAATGGCACATCGCTCGGGCTGACAAACAACAGCATCTGTCGCATCAACGATATCCTCTTCGACACGTCCGGCGTGCTCTACTACAGCAGCTACTGTGACGATACCTGGAACAACGGGGTGTATCGGCGGCTCTACCGGGCAGTTTCGAAAAGCGGGATATGGACCCCAACGGTCTTTACGGGCGGGGGTTTGGGCGATGGGACGTATTCGGGCGGTGATACCTCAGCAACACCTCCGGCTCCCGCTGGTCTGCAGCCCGGGGTCATGTGCCTGCTCACGGTAAAGATGTAAAGCGGCACGTGATCCTGCTGTGATAGTAGTTTGTCTGTGTGAACACCCCCCTTGCGATGCCAACCAGTGGCATCGCAAGGGGGGACGCTTTTTTCATTAAAGTATAAATATTATGAAACGTTCCTAAAATAGTGTGTCAAAAATAATCAATTATTCGATAGCTCTATTAAAGATAATTTAAAGAGGAGAAAAATATATGAAACAATTGTTTCGACTATCCCGATTAGTGGGAATTATGCTGGTTCTGGAAATGATAGCTTCGCATATTTACGCCCAGGATGCAATTGACCCGAAGGTGATTAAGAAAAACACCAGGGTCAGTAATATTTCAGAAACAGATGTTATGTTGGCAGATGCCCGTCCTGATAAACTTTTTTACCAGACTGGTGAGAAAGTTAATGGTGCGGTTACTATTTCTAATCCGACAAAAGAGGCGAAAGCCGTACAGGTACGCGCCTGGTTGGAGCAGGGATTAGATAATAAAGCGGTCATACAAACCAAAGATGTTGCCATGACACCCAATAGTTCGCAAGTGATTGTTTTCACCTGGGAAGCAAAAGATATTGTGATGTATGGACAATCATTGAATGTGGAATTGCTGACGGATGGCAAAGTGTTAGCCACCGGCGGCGATTGTTTCAGCAGTGCAAGCAACGTATGGCGGGTTGGCTTAGCCGGATCGCATCCGGTGGCATGGACAGCAGAGCATGTGAAAGATAATGCCGGTATAGAGCGCAGCGTCGATAATTTTCGCGATAATTATATTAACACATTTGAAAAGTTTTTTTGGGCACCGGATGATTTCGCCAATATGACACCGGACAAGCCGGAATGGTATTCCGGTCAGGCTCGTTACCATGAGAATCTTGAACGTCTTAAACACATGTGTGATTACGGGAACAAGATTGGGGTGTTACCAACTACTTATGGCAAGAGCATTGGCAGTGGTACTGCCGCCCGAGATTTTATCCGGGCCAGTCCTGAGATGGTATGGGGATATGGCGGAGTAATGTCCTTTATTCCTGATACTGAAGAATTGGCAAAATGGGATATTGTACCTGAAAAACCGTGGCAATCCACCGCATGGGCCAACTACAATATGAATGACCCGGCAGTAGTTCAGCATGGCATAAATCAAATAATTGCCTCATCAAAACAATTCGGCTGGGCCGGGGTTCGATTTGACGGGCATTTTCAAGCGAGAACGGGCAAAAATCGCGTTGGCGATAAAATAGTTGATTTTTCTGCTGATGATGCTGACAAACAGACAGCGGCAAACCAGAAAACGCTGAAAGAACAAACATTAAAAGTTTTCCCAAATTATGTATTTGGTTATAACTTTGCCAATTGCACCCTTGACCAGCGATTTCAATCCAACCTTCGTGAATCAATCGAGTTGTGCCGTGGCGGCGGGCATATCATGGACGAATATGCAAAGCAGAATGATGGTAGCAACCACCCCTATCGCAAGTGGGCAGATTTCAGTGAATTGATGGTTAAACAAACCGAGCAGGTACGTCGTCTGGGCGGCGAATTATTCCCGATGGTTGCCGGCGGACAGGTTGGCATGTACCAGACTATATTTACATTGTCGGCAGGCGCGCATCCTAACAATAATTACATACCCCGAAATTTATCCCGTTTTGCCACTCGATATGGTGAATTACTATGGAAAGAAAAAACTCGCTATATCTGGAATCCGCTGGGGATGGTTGTTATTACTCCCGGTGTCATGTGGGAGAACTATGTGCGCGAACAGCAAATTGATAAAGATCACAAAAGATTGGTTATACACATGATAAATCCTCCATTGCAGGATACCGCGACAGAAACCGCGCGACTGGAGAAAGAAATCAACACGCGTCAGCAAAGATGGTGGCAGATAAAAATGGACGCTGATAAGAAAAAAATTAAGCCTGATTTCACAGAACTGGATAAATTGCCGCCGATTCAACTGGAACCAGCACCGCAAAAAAATATACCTGTCAGGATAGTGCCGGAAGCATTTGACGGAAAGTGGGATGCAACCAGGGTATTATTGCTCTCTGCAGATGATGGATCAAAAACTGAATTAAAAATGGATAAATCTGACCCGTATTTCTGGGAAACAGTAGTGCCAAGTTTAAAATATTGGTCGATATTAGTAATAGAAATGGAGAAAAAATAATGTATAAAAATATTTCATTTACGATTTTAATATTAATGTTTCTAATATCTTTACCAACTATTGGATTTGCGGCATCCATCAAGGCATTGCCGGATAACCCGAATATGATTGAAATGAAGAACGATTGGGTGACGGCTACTATCGATTTATCACGCGGTGCACGAGTGGCATCATACCTGTATAAAGGTTTTGAAAATCAGGATGTTGTGTTTGAATATGCCGCCGGTAATGGCGGGTTATTTAAAGATTTGTGGACTATTCAGGGATGGCCGGGTGAGTTTGATAAACGACAATTCGAATCGCAGATAGTTAAGAACGAAAAGGATGAAGTGGTACTGAAAGTGTGGACCACGTCAACAGGCAAGTTTAACAATATTCTAAAAGATACTTTATCTGATTTGTTATTGGTAAAGACTTTCACCCTGAAGCAAGGCGACCGCGCGCTTTATCTGAAAGTTGAAATTACCAATAAAGGCGACAAAGGAAAACGTCCGGCATACTGGTTCCAGAATGCCCTGGATTTTGACGGTGAACGAAAAAACAATCTTTACTGGCGCCCCACCCGACATGGCATTGATATGATTAGCCAGACCGTTAATTCCGAATATGGCTACTGGTATGTTGCCACCCCGCGCGCAGGTTGGCATGGTGTGACCAATGCAAAATTAAAACGCGGTTTGATGTATCTGATGGATTACAACAGCACATTGCAGTTATACGATTGCTGTGCCGCAAATACTATTGAATGGATGTATAACGACACCGCCATACCGGTTGGCAAAACATGGGTGACTGATATTACCATGATTCCGACAGAAGGATACGCCGGCTACCGACATGGCGACAAAGATATCGTCGCGCATTTTGAAACAGCGGAATCACCGGCGGGACTATTAATTGATCATGTTATATCCGCATCCAGTTCGCCTTTAAAAGATGTCACTGTTAAGACGAAAGTTATAGGCGCGAAAGATAAATGGGAAGTTGACGCGCCGTCTATCACCGTACCTGAATTAAGTTTTTCGCCATTGCAGCGACAGGTAACAGTCACCGGGATTGGCGCGATGCCGTGTGTAGTGCAGGTGACCGTAAGCGGTACTGATACACTTGGTAAAAACAAGACTGTATTTTATGAAGATTATTTTGGCGGCAAGGTTGGCCGAAATCTTAATTTAGAGATGCTGCAGCCATATTATGAGTTTACCGCACCACCCAAGGTTATTCAATATCTGAAACCTGATGTCATAAAACTCCAGCAAAATGCCAAACCGCGGATATTATTCGTTCGCGGATTATGGTCAGATTTTCAGGGTGTTGATGAAGCCATTAAGAAAATGGGTGATGTCGAAGTGGTAAATGCCTGGATGAAACAAGCGGCCCTGGGTGAAACCCTGGGCAATTTCCCGGCGTCATACGAAGAATTATTATCATACAATGTCATCATTCTGGGCAATGTCAGTGGCGGCATGCTGGGTGACATCGGCCAGGAAATGCTGGCGGATTTTGCCCAGGCAGGCGGTGGTATTTTATTCCTGTCCGGCGATCGTACCTACGGCCAGTCCGGTTTCTCTAATCCGAATTTCACTCCATTGATTCCCGCAACTTTCAAAAGCGGTGGTGATTACGCCAAATTGCCAAAACCATCGGTCTTATTGGTAAAAAGCGAAAATCCGCTGGTAAAAGGTTTACAGTTCCCAGCGACTTCAATGGTTCTATACACTCATGATCTTGCCGATACGAAAGATTCAGTAACTCTGCTGGCATATAATGACGGTCGACCTGCGGCGATAGCAAGTGCGCCGGGAAAACCCAAAATGGTGCTGGTGACAGCACTTCCATTCGGCAAAGTTCCTGATGGACAGTTGCTATATTACCAGGAACCAGTGTGGCATGATTTTCTTACCCATACATTGTCGTGGCTTGCAACCGGAGATAAAAAATAAAATGTCTAATAGATTACTGATGACTGGTCAGACGCGTTCTGAAATGCAGGCGAAGTTCTGCAATCCATCGGAACCGTTGAGTACTTATTGGAAGCATTTTTTGCTGTTGGCACAGCAAAATCCTTTCTGGTTTTCATCATACAGCGTACTTGCTTTTGTTGTTACCGAGGAAGATATTTATCGTCAGCACGCTCGTGATTTATTTTTACGTTTCACCCGGGAAAAAGATGCTGGCTTGCTGACGAAAGAAGTGCAGTTTCATACCCATACCGCGTCCGCGCCGCTGGGAAGAATGATGGCATTGTATGACTGGATTGCGGATACTGATTTGCTGACCGCAGATGAAGATGCAGATTTTCGCGCCGCGGTGCTGGATTACGCGTCGCTGGTATCTATGCAGCAACTGCAGGGACGCGCCAGAAAGTTTGACAATCAAGTGTTTTCCAATGCCTTTGGTGCCGCGGTTACCGGTTATGTGCTGGGCATCAGCCGCGGCGACAGTCCTTTGGCGCAGCGATTATATGCTATCGGCATGGAATCGCTGCTGTATCAGTTTGGCAATTTGCCACCCGGTTGCTATTCCGGTGAAGGCAGCACTTACCACATGCAGGTGGTAATTCCATTATTTACCATGGCAGGTGCATTTGTAGAAGAAGTTACCGGTCTGCCGCTTTATCAGCGCGGGGTGTCACCGGCTTTCGTGCCGTTGCGTGATTGGCTGGTGATGGCGCGTGATCTTGTCGGTCCCGGTGGTTTGCTGCCGGGTTGGGATGCCTACGGAGTCTATCATAGCCAAGTTCGTTCATACCTGGCATATCTGGCGTTGCGGGATAATGACATAGACGCATTGGCGCTAATCAGCGACGCGAATATGTGGTATTCATTTTCTCATATAGCCTGGGAATTTGATGACCGGATGTGGACGCTGGTATGGTGGCCGGAAAATATAGATTCCACAACTATTTGTCCGTTTTATCCGTGGATGAATAGCAGTTCTGTCGGCGCGTTGCAGCATGCCGGCACTAAAACAAGGCTGGTGCAATATTGGGATGAATGCGGCGGTGGTGTGTATAACGGACGTGGCAATGTTAACCCAAATGCTATTGATTTACAGTCCGGTGGTTTGCCATTGCTGCTTGACGGTGCACCTGCTATTTCACCGGATTTTTTAAATATTGACCGTGAATCCATGCTGAATTATCTGCCTGCCGGAGTATTGGATGGCTTGCGAAAAATGATGGGACAGCCTGATACAGCAGATGGGATAGACGCCGCTTTGCGGTATGCCATTTGCGGCAGTATCGGCGAGAGCAATTCTCTGGTTATTGATGGCGAAAACTGGTATGTTCCGCTTCATCCCGCGGCGGGCAAAGGTCTGGCGCTTCATGATGCTGGCGGATTGCAGGTGATAGAGAGCGACGCGGTTGATTATTATCGCGACCGATATGATGTAACGCGCACAACCCGTATATCTGCCTTGATTGATGGACGAATAATATTGTCGCTGGATGATTGGATATCACAAACACCGCATAAATTAACCTGGCAAGCCTTTACATGGCCGGGAGCAATACAAAATGGCAATGCGATAAAGGCAGATATCGGCAGCCAGATGCAGCTTGATTTATTGCTCGGGCAAGCGGGGGAATGGGATTTAACTCAGGTGCCGGGTTACCCGAAATATCCAGTTAATGGCTCTACCCGCATAGAATATAACTTGCCGAATGCCACGACAAAGTCGCGGGTTTTAATGGGAATGGTGATACAAAACAAGCTTGATACCGGCGTGGATATCTCGGATAAATGGGTATTAACTACTGATTGCCATGAATGTAAGACTGTTGATTTATCATCATTTTATCTGACAGATAATTTGCCGTCAGGAAGTAATTTAACTTTTACCCGATCAATCAATCTCTCAGAAAATGATGATAAAAATCTTTACTTGCGCATTAATTCCGCAACATTATCTATAAAATTAAATGTTAACGATATTGATGTTCCGCTATGTTACGAACAGCAAAATATGGAAATTCAAGGCGCAACCAGCGATTTCGCGCATATCTTTAATATTAGTTCGGCATGCCGCAATGGTGAAAACAAACTTATCTTAACATTGAACTCATTTCATGGTGAATCTATTCAGGGACCAATTACACTGCATCGAGTAGTCACGGTGAAAGAAGTTTCATTAACTCCTGTCGAAAAAAACCAGTGGCTTGTTGCTGTGGGTGCAGATAAATGTAACATTTTAATGGCAAACGAAAGCGGACGGGTGAATTGGCTATCTGGGCAGACTGACGCAAGACATGCTGTATATACCGCAAATGGCGAGTTGTCACTGGCGGGAGTATCTTCCGCTGATTTCCCGGAAATGAAAATATCTGTGAAATCCAACCTGCCGATAGACGTTGCTTTTACTGATAATTCTGTACGTTTCGGCATATTGCCGAACAATTCCAATGTAATAATCCGCATAGATAATGCCAAAATTGTCATTAACGCAACCGCGGTATTGCAAATATCCAGTTCAGCAATTGGAAAAACATTGGCATGTCGCATGGGTGATGCCTGCGAGTGCATTGTTAATGGCAAAACAATGGGCAGACGTGGTGGTACTGGCGACCGATTAGTAGAATGGCAAATATCTGACACTTACAACGGCGCTGAAATAATTGTAGAGTCTGCTGATGATGTGTATAAACTAACGAATAGTCTGCCAACAGATTTAGATGATAGAATAATTTCATTGTTACAATCAAATGACTGGCGCATACAAATGGCAGCGGCAGACATTGCAGGAGTTTTTGATATTCAGACCGCTATACCGGAATTACTGCGGTTGCTTGCAGAAGAAGAAAACAAACCACCACATCCTCCGTTAATAAAAAGCTGGAGTTTCTCCAAGATGAACTCGGCTCTGGAAGATGGTGTGGATAAAACACCTGATTTAACCATTGACCCGGTAGAAGGCACCAAACGGTATCGGTTGAAACGCGCGTTGATTACCGCGTTGGGTCGCCTTGGTGATAAACAGGCTGTTGAACCACTTGAAAATATAATGGCGTGTGGTGATGATTTCTTCCCCGCTTTGGCGCAGGTGCCAATAGCATTAGCCCGGTTGGGGAGCGAAAGCAGTATTCCAATACTTGAAAATAACTGGGATTATGGTGAAGTTAATGTACGCATCCATGTCCATCTTGCGCATGAATATATGACCGGCAAAATCAGTAAAACTGACTTTGAAAAGCAGGTAAACCCAGCGTAAGTTATGATAGAGCATTCGCTTTTCAAATAGAACTTTACTTAAGTATGGTCGCTGAGCCTGTTGAAGTGACATTAAATGAAAGCCTTGATATAAGAGGAGATTGCAAAACGTGCTAATTATATAATCAACCAAACCACCCCCTACCCCCTCCTTGTCAAGGAGGGGAGTTATGGTAGTTACTTGATAAAATAATGGCTTTTTAATAATTAAAACCTTCATTTTTAAACTCCCCTCCTTAACAAGGAGGGGTGGCCGAAGGTCGGGGTGGTTTTCGACTACCACAAGACTGATACCTAAACATTAAAAAAATCAGGTTTTATAAGAGCCTGATATAAGTTAATCATTTAATTTGAGGTGTTATTATGAATGAAAAACCTGTATATGAAATATCTCGTACAGATATTGTTCCTGAACTTGACGGGTGGCTGCAATCACCATGTTGGCAAACAGCAAAATGGGTAGAGCGTTTTCTTGCAATGGATACCTGGCAACCAGGTAAACCAGTTGCGGCAGCACTGTTGTGGGACAATGACTATCTGTATGTCGGCATTAAAATCAGCGAACCACAAATGGGGATGCTGCATACCGGTAATCTGCCAATTCGCGCTGATGATATTATTGAATTATATCTTGATGTCAATGGAACCGGACAGGAACATTTTGTATTGAGCATTAACGCGTTGGGCGAAATTACCGCGGATAAATGGCTGATAGATAATCCCGGTTGGGGAACACGGCATCCATTCATATTAAACAATGTTAAATGCGTCTCGAAATTAACAGGCAGCGGTTGGCAAATAGAGTTGGCCGTTCCATTTAACGCGCTTAATATCACCGCGCCGAAAACGAACGAAAACTGGCATGTAAATATCTGCCGAATTGACCACTCAGCTTATCAATGGAGTTTCTGGGCACCTGCCGACCCGGTTGAACACAGTTATGAAATATTGACCGTTGTTCAATTTTCAGATAATACAAATGAAATGCCGGCAAATATTGAAAATAAGCCGGAATGGCCGCAACAACCGCGGTTTGCCATGCGTGGTTTCATGTATGATACCAGCCGCGGATCAATGATTTACACCCCGGAATACTGGATACAGCGATTCCCGTGGCTAAAAGAACAGGGGTTCAACACCTTTCTGCTTTATTTTGAAAATCATCTAAGTTATGAAAAGCATCATGCTTTTGCACCGCCGGGTTCATGGACACTTCAGGATTTAACTGATGTCCAGAAAGCGGGATTGGAATATGGCATCGATGTAATACCGGCCCAGACATCCATCGGTCATTGCACCGGCATCCTCACTCACCCGGAATACGCGGAAATGGCAGAAGAAGGCAGTGACAGTTACCAGTTTTGTACTTCGCATCCAAAAAGCTTGCAGGTATTAACGGAAATATTTGATGAATTGGCGTCAAAATCGCAATCGCCATATATCAGTATCAACGCTGACGAATCCGCGTATCTCGGTCTTTGCCCGCGCTGCCAATCGGCCTTCCCCGGATGGTCAAAAGGAAAGATTTTCCAGCACCACATAATGCCGATATATGATGTTATAAAATCCCACGGCAAGCGAATGATGATGTGGGATGATATGTTATGGCTATATCCTGAAGCCGTAGAAGGCTTGCCGCGCGATATTATTTTACTTGATTGGCATTACAGCCAGCATCGCCGCTACCCATCTATAGACCATTGGCGGTCTTTAGGATTTGATGTGATTGTTTGCCCGGGAATGTATGCGGTGGAAAACGCTTTTTGGATTGCCGACCATGGCGTGGAAAGCGGAGCTATGGGCATTATCAATACCTTGTGGGAAGACCACAGCCTGCCGATTGGCAGTCGCTGGCAGCATTTTATGGCGACATCATGGGCGGCGCACGCACCTGTACCGTCTGATATAAATAATTGGTACGCACAAGCCGGCGAGAAGCTATTTGGCGCGGGTGGTGAACGTATCGGCCATTCGCTGGCAGCCCAGGATAATCTGAAGCGCACCGGACATCCTGTATCAACACCTATGTTAGAATGGAAGGCAATATGCCAGGCAATCGATGAAGCACAACAACTGTTGAATACCTGCAATATCAGTGGTATTAACAAAGAATTGCTGGAAGAATTTATTTATTCACGGCGTTTAATGGCATTACAGACACAGGTTGAAACAAACAGTAAATTAAACCCAAAAACTCGCTTGGAAATAGAAACAGAAATGGCGATATTGCGAAACGAAGGTTTATCACGTTGGGAAAAACAATGCCGTGTACCATCACAAAAACCGGCATTTCTGGAAAGATATACCGCAATCGAAAATGAATTGGTGAAAAAAGATGAATAACAACAAAAGTATCAGATTATCGACTGCCCATTTTCAAATTGAAATCAGCAATTCCACCGGAGCGATAACCAGAATATCTCACCCTGATGATGTTTATGACATGAACTGGGTATCTACCAGCGGAGAAAATCCAGCTTTTCTCGACTCTCACGGTTGGGGGTTGGGGTTTCTTGCCGTGCCGGGTGGCAATGGTCCACAACGCTGGCAACAAGTAAAGAATATCAAGATTGAAAATAATACTGCTGTCAGCCAATACCTTGTTGGTAATATTGAAGTTACTGTTACCCGGATATTGAATGATAATCATTTAGATGAAAGTTTTGAATTCCGTAATCTATCTGAAAATGAACAGCCCATCTGGGGAATCGGTCTGTATACCCCATTTAATGATAATTACCCAGATGCTGGCACCTGTATTACACGTCGCTGCAATGCTCATTTATGGTGTGCCGGCAACACGACATACGCTTGCTGCTTGCGCATGGGTGGTATCGCGCCGCACCTTGGTATGGTATTAACAGATGGTTATATCGGCGGTTACAGCATCGAAGGTCGCGGACTAATGCTTGGCGGTTCTAATCTACGCGGAAGCATGGTGTTAAATGCCAATGGTCTTACTCTATTACCCGGACAGGTACATCACATTGCATGGACTTCTTTCTGGCATCAAGGTTGGGATGATTTCTTTGCACAGGCACGTATTATCCCCAATTTCATTGAAGTTCAAGCTGACCATTATACATATATCACAGGAAATTCTCCAATAATTACCTTGAGTGATTCAACCGCGACGATAGAATCTCCTGTGGAAAAATCAGGTGAACAAACGCTAAAAATCAATTATGGCGCCGGTCGCGAAACATGGGTTCGCTTGCAGGCTATTGATAGCATTCAAAACCTTGTACGCAATCGCATAGCATTTATATTAAATAAACAACAGGTAAACGACATATCCAGTCCATACGATGGCGCGTTTGTCTGTTACGATAATGAGACTAAATCGCAATTACCACGCGGACATCGCCCTGACTTCAGTGAAAGCCGCGAACGATTAGGGATGGGAGTGTTGCTGGCGCAATCTCTTTGCCATTGGGATGATGATAAAATAAAAAGCGCGCTTACACGCTATCATAATTTCGTTCGCACAAAACTTCAACTGCCGGATGGCACCGTATTGGGACAGGTCGATGGCGATAGTCACCGGCTTTACAACTTCCCATGGGTTGCTCAACTGCATCTTGAACTATTTCATTCCACTGGTGAAAACAGCTATCTGGACGACTGTTTCAAAACTATTTGCGCTTATTATCGGCAAGGTGGAGACCATTTTTATCCAATAGGACTTCCAATAGTTGATGCCGTTAATACATTCCGTGCTGCCGGTCGGGTATCAGAGGCTGACCAATTATTGAATAATTTCTGCCGACATGGTGATAATGTAGTAAAAAATGGACTTAATCTGCCGCGTCACGAGGTTAATTATGAACAAACCATCGTATCGCCTGCTGTGCTGATTTCACTGGAATGTTACCTGCTGACTAAAGATAGGAAATATTTTGATTGCGTAAAAGAAATGCTGCCGGCACTGGAAGCATTCGGCGGAAGACAGCCTGATTATCGGCTTAATGACATTGCTATACGCCATTGGGACGGTTACTGGTTCGGCAAGCGCGAAACCTGGGGAGATGTATTCCCGCATCACTGGAGTGCCACAACGGGTTGGACCTTTTATCTGTATTGGCTGGCAACAGGAGATGAATCTTATCGCCAACGCGGTAGAGATATTCTGCTCAACAATCTTTGTTCGTTTAATGCTGATGGCAGTGCCACCTGCGCCTATATTTATCCTGACGCGGTAAATGGTGAGCCGGGACGTTTCGCAGATCCGCTTGCAAATGACCAGGATTGGATTTTAGTATTTCTAATGCTGGCAATGCGAATAGACCCGGAACTTGCATCAATAGTAATTACAAATACAAAAACCACTTAATAGTGTCAAAATAATCAATGCACACCTCTGGTGATTTTTGATATAATCACTGCATATTGGTACGATTCTAAGTTCAGTATTCTGGAGATTTTAATGATGCGTTTTTATTTTTGCTTATTAATAATATTTTCAACTTTGATAATGTCTGTTGCGGCGAATAACTGGGTGGATTTGCCGACAACAGACTGGCAGGGGAATTTAAAGGCGGAAGTTACCGGTATTAAGAACCCGATGACGGCTATAGTAGGTTATCCCACCCGGGACGCGTCGCCGCTGGCTATTGCCAGCGCGCAGGAATTACCCGCCGGAGTATATGAAATCAGGTTTACTTTGCGGCCATCGCATACAGCCGGAGCGGTGGCTTTCAACAGCGGGTTAAGGGTGAAAAATGATAACGATTCAATAGATTTTCCCGGTCAATTTTTCGCCCGGGTACATCAGCCGGAAACCCGCGTTATTAAAATCATAAAAACAAAACCCGGTTCGCTGAATCTGCGCCTGACCGCTTTTACCGATAATGTAATATTCCAAAACGCGCAACGGGATGCAAAAAATAAAACTGCCGGTGGTAACATACAGCCCGACGACCCGGAAGACAACAACGTCGATGAGGATCTTGGACTCTCGCCTGCGTCATCTTTCTATTACCTGCTGGACAAGGCGGAATACCGCATTTTGTCGCAAAGTGGCTGCGTTGCCCGGGTATATACCGACAAGATTCGTTATAATCCCGGCGACACAATGAAAGGTACTGTTACCTTGACTGATACCAGCGGCAAAGGCGGCGATGGCACAGTAAATTTATACCTGGAACATAATTTGAATGACAGGGTGAAAATAAAATCGCTTCCGGTAAAACTGGCGGCGGAGCCGCAGATATTGTCATTTGATACCGTTTTGCCAAAGGAAGAGTTGGGCTATGCACTAGTGGGCGAATATCTGTCAGCAGACGGCAAAGACCGTGATGAGAATGCCGAATATTTCAACATCGCGAAAAACTTCAATCGGGTAGCGTTATTTGGCAGCGGCGCTGGCAGTACCCGCGATGTCACTCTCGATGACGACACCGTGCGCAAGGCGGTCTCATATTCCCGTTCCGAATATTACAATGCCTGCGAATATTTCGCCTGGGCAGAAGATGATATGGTGGAAATGAGTCCTAACGGCGATTACTGGTTTTCGGGACAAACTAACTACCATATTAATAAACAGACCATACAAAAACAAATTCGCATTGCCCATGAACAAGGCATATCAATGGTCACTTACGGAAAGTTTGTCATGTCCGGCTATCCCGGATGGAAAACCGCTTACGATTATCCGAGTGACCACCGAAGCCAATATTATTATCCGGTTGGCATGTGGGAAGGTGTTAACAGCACCATTCTGGACCGGTTCCGCAACAAAGAAATGGTTCCATATTCCCCGCTGCCAACAATACCGGGAAATCCTTACTATATCTGGTGGCAGGAATTTATGCCGATTAACCCTGACGCTACCCCGCGAATGTCGCGTATCGCAGCTGAAGAGGTTATTCGTTCTGTAGATATGTTCGGTTGGGACGGCATCCGCTGGGATGGTCATCCGCGCGGCGGCGGGCAATGCGGCAGCAGCGGGAATTATGACCAGGCGGCGGCACGCCGCACACAATCGCTGGTGCGGTATTTCAAAGATATCGTCGGCGCGAAATATCCCAACTTTGGCAATGGATACAATTATCTGTTAATCGAACCAAAGAAAGATTACAACTGGGCAGTTGAAGATTATGAATTAGATGAATTATGCCGTGGCGGCGGTTTGCTGATGAATGAATCCATCGGCAATGCCTCTGCCGGCTGGACATTTGACACCATCGTCCGTAACCTGCAGGTTGAAGGTGATTTGTGCCGCGAACGTGGCGGGTATTACCTGGGCATCAGTTTTGCAAAATCCCCGCGGGATGTGATCATTGAAAGTGCGTTGTGGGCCGCCGCTGGCGCCAGGCCATACACAAACGCGATGAATAAATCGACACGGCGATATTGCACCCGCTACTCGCAATATACCCTGGACGAAAATCTGCGCCGTCTGACAACCCCGGAAAAAGTATTGGCTCCGCAAACAGAAACAAAGCTGTGGTGGCAGCCATTTGTATACGAAACACCGTTAATTAATGGCAAACGGCAAATGATTGTCAACCTGCTGAACATACCACGACAGGCAAAACGCCCGGCACGCGACGGCGAGGTAAAACCTGAATGGGATATGCCGGCTGGTACAGACCCGGTTACTTTTGCGTTCACCTTACCCGCTGGCATTCGCGCCGTCAGTGCCAGCATGATTGACCCGCGAACGCTGGAAATTATGCCATTGACGCTAAAAGACAACCTGTTGCAGATACCGGCTATCGCCATTTGGTATGTCGTAGTGATAGACCTTACCGTTGACGCAAACGCGCCATCGCTGGCGTCACTTTACGGTTCTCCAAAAACATTTGGGATATTGCGAACAGACTTGAAAAGTGACAGAAAACCGGAAGTTCTGCTGGACCCCAAACGCGAGATATGGGAAGTGAACAAGGATATGTCGGTACTGGCTCCCGATTGGAGCACGAAAAACGATGAAGAACAGAAAACTGTTGATGCGCTGGGTTGGGATGAACACAACGCGGCAGTTCTCAAAAAAAGAGATAATAACACCGCAGATGATTATATAAAAGGCTGGTGGCATGGCGGTTCGCTGCCCGCTGATTTGAAGTTGAAGGATAATACTATCGCGTTTGGCGATTTAACCCCGCGCCGCAATGGCCGGTTCGATATCTATTACGGGCGCGGCGCCATGGATTACCGGTTGCGGATGCCGGCGATTTTTGCCGGACTTGGCAATTTCACCGCTTATGACGCACCGTTATGGGGTGCATTAAAACAATCTCCCAACATGGGAATAGGCGGCAATATGCCCTGGTCGCAATATCAAAACTTTGACATGCTGCTGTTCACCGGCATCCCGCATTGCGCAATTGGCGCGGAAAACGCGTATGGAATGTCAGAATATGTAAAAGCCGGCGGTTCAGTATTTTTCACCGGCGGTGAATATGCCTTCGGTAAAGGCGGCTATCAATATACAGTGCTGGAACGCGAGTTGCTGCCAGTGCTTTGCGTGGAAACTGTCGATACCCGTGTCAGTGCCGCGCCGCTTGCTTTAGAACCGGGAAAAGATTTTGCTGAATTGAAATACAAGGCAGATTTTACCGCCAAACCTTCATTCTGGGTATGGAATCAGGTCGCGCTGAAAAATGACCCCAATATCAAAATTTTCCTAAAATCCGGCAATCGTCCCATTCTGGTGGGATGGCAGGTCGGCAAAGGTCGCGTCGCATGCCTGCTGATTGACCATCGCGGTAAATCGGACAAAGATGCCACTGCTTTCTTTGACTGGGCGGATTGGCCGGGATTGGCACGTGCAGTATTTGCCTGGCTGACACCTGATGCCGGTAAAGTAGATAAAAAAGTGCTGAAGGCCGACCTGCCGGAATTGCTGAAAACGCTTGCGGAAGATACCGCGACCGATGTGTCAATAAAAGAAGTGAAAAGCAATGATGATCCCGGCGACGCGGAAGATATCGCCGCTGATGATGCCGGAATGATACTTAGCGATAAGGCATTAAAAAAACGCATCCCATTATTAAAGCAGATATTGCAGGGAGAAGGCGCGGAAGCAGGATTAGCATTGGCTGAGCAATCGATAAAGATTGGCAACTTGCCGGAAAGCCTGCAGCAGGAATTAATAGATTTCACATCCCGAAACCGCCCCGGCGAGAAGTTGGAAGAGATTGCCACACCGGCAGTCGCCAGTGCCAGTGCAGTGGCGCGCAACGCCGCAATTCAACTGCTTGGCATGGCAAATGGTCCGGCATTTCTGAAAGTAGTGAAAAACCCGCCCCATGCCGAAGACGCTAATTTATATAACCGCGACCGCGCAATCGCCTTTGGGGTAATATTTTGCCGCACCGCAGATTTGGCTGATGAAGGAAAATTGCGGGTAAAACGCTGGAATGATATGGAGAAACAAGTAATAGACAAGTGGACTGACAAGAAAGGCTTCTCCCTTGCCGCGCCTGAACATCCAGGCCTTGACGCAGAAGCGTTATTCCAACGGGTGGCATGGCTGGCATATCTTTCCCGTATTGACGCAAAAAGTTATGGCGCGCAATTTGCCCGGGAATGGCTGATGACTGCCGAATACCAGGATTACTGCGACCGTACCATCAGCAATTTGTGGAGCGATGGAATGTCGCCATTTGAAAAGAAACGCGCCATAGTAAAAGGCGAAGAATGGGGTCAACTGCGCGGCCTGCTGGGTCGATTGCGCGAGGCAACCCGTCCGGATATCGAAGCGCTGATAAAAACCCAACCCGACGCTGTTGGCGATGGTTTCCGCCAGGCCCATTTCACCCTGGAGTTCCGTACCGCTATGAACCTGCTGGGCAGCCAGGACGCAAAAGTCACTGCCGCCATTCTTGAAAAACTAAGAACAGCAGAAAATCCCGACCTGGCAGAATTTGCCAATGCGCGGTTGAATGCCGGATTAAAATAGTATTCAATACATCTAATATAATAGGTTATTAATATTCAGTCACCGTATGGAAAGGGACGCAAGTCCGGCTCGATTCACATCAAAGATATCACTCCGGGAACACCAATCTCCTGATTGGCAAATGGTTAAAATGATGGATTCCGGGCAAATCAGCCGGACTTGCGTCCCTTTCCATACGGTGACTATACATTTTTACAATTTAATATTTCATTTCAACTTCGGAAATACAGGTTTCTTTTCAATTCCGCGTTGCCCATGTGGTATGGCAAAGCACGCAAAATACCCCATCCTCTCCATTCAGCAGTATCAAAAGCAATCATTATTTCGCAATCTCTATTTTCATCAGCACACATTCGCAGGATCCCCACGAATAATGCCGAAGTTGCTGCCTGACACGGGTAAAGCCCAACGAGGAGTAGTATTGCTCCAGAAAACCCGGCGCACAATCAAGATACACCGCCGTGTGCCCGTGATCAGCCAGCCAGCGCAACGCGTGCTCGATGGTCAACTTCCCGAGTTGGCGACCATGAAACGCGGTGGTCAGCGTGCTTAAATACCGTGTGTTCGGTGAGGAAATATCGCCGGTCCAATCGTCCGGGACATCGGCGCGGAGTGAGACAATCGCCGCCAGCATGCCTTCAAGGAATAGTCCAAAATTCTCCCCGCGCTTCTGCCGGCCCGCATAATCTTCCCGAGGCAATGGGGTATGCCACTGGTTAATCCTCCGCGACCGCAACCAGGCTACGGTATCGAGAATTACCTGGTATCCAGCGTCCTCTTCGTCAGCCTGAAGGCGGCGGAACTCCACGGCAGGTTTCATATAACGCCGGAGCACCATCCCAACGGAATGAGTCATCCCGAAGCGCTCGTAAAACGGTTGCAGATGCGAGTCACAGGTGAGATCGACACAGGGGTATGCCCGTAACTGATCAAGCATCCGTCGCACAAGTTCACTCCCGATACCTTGTCTCTACCATGCTGGCAAAACCTCCAGCTGCGGGATGAACGCTGCCTGCACGCCGTCGGTGATGGCAGTGATGAATCCGACTACCCGTCCAGAATCGTCATCCATTGCCAATACCACATGATTGCTTCCTCGAAGAAGTGAAAGGTGCTCCTCCGACGAACTTGGATTGCGCCATCCCACGAAAAAGCCGTGTAATTGTTCTGATGTTATATTGGTTGTGTTATCGAGATAATGTATCATAATTCCCACACGAACATCACATCATCCGTATTGGTACGCGTGCCACCCAGTGCTTCATACATTCGCATAGCCGGCATATTCGATGCATTCGTGATAACATACAAACTTCCGCATCCCGTTTCAATTCCTAACTGCTGGAAACGTCGAATCAATTGGCTGCCGATTCCCTGGCGGCGATGTGATTCGATGACGTCAATCGAGAATAGGAAAAGCATTGGCTTTTCCACATCCCAACGCTGCTGCACATAACCGATGAGTTGACCTATAGGTTGCCCCTTAATCTCAGCAACGATAAGAATATTGTGATCATCCGCGAGAAATCCTCGAAGATGGTCGTCTGAGATACCCATCTCCCAGAATAGAGCGCAATTAACCCGGGCACGTTCAACATCATTCGGCAGCAAACGCAAAAGAGATAAATCATCGGTATTAATAATAGGTTCCATTTAAATAATCCTCCAATCAATGGGTATCCGGCAGATTGGCTTCAATTACTCTGTATTCTACAGAAATTTTCAGGCGTTACAGTGTAACCTACTGCCAATTATCTTTCCCGCAAACATCCCATTATACCTTTCTTCACCAGCGGGTACTGCCACTCGGTATTTGTAATTTAAGAATGATGCATAATGTTTGTTCCTCTAACCTAATATAAATTGGAAACGGTTTAGTTTAAATATTTTCATTTCAACTTCGGAAATACAGGTTTCTTGTCAATTCCGCGTTGTCCATGTGGTATTCCGAAACAAGAGAAAATACCCCATCCTCTCCCTTCAGCAGTGTCAAAAGCAATTATCAATTCATGCTGGCCTGTTGTCATATTCAAATCGACAAACGAGCGTCCGGGCATGGCTGGGTTAATAGCATCCGGCACGGTAAGTACCGACTTGCCATCGAAAAACAGTTGGCAGCCGCCGTCGTGACCCAGGAAAAATCGCCATATTCCATCGCGCGGAACTTCAAAAATATTACCCAAATATAATATGCCGTCTTGTGAACCGGCTTCTGAATGTATATTAAGGAAACTGTTATCTTCCTGTATTGTTAATTTATGCCAACCAAGGGAAACTGATAATGATACCGCTGGAGCATTTGCCACAGTAACGTTTTTTTCTTGCAATGCAGATACCTGCCAGCTTTTAATTATCGGTGACACCCACTTGCCGGAAAGCTCGACCGGCTTCATCTCCGGCACTACCGGACCCATATTGAAATATTGTACCGGTGCAGATTTGAATGTTAACTCAACAACACCTACTCCCGCTATTGAATCGGGGCATTTCGCCGGCAATCCGCAAATCACCAGACGGTCATCTTGCTGATTAAAGGTAAGCTCCGGACCGTTTGGATAAAGTTTGGCGGATAGAAGCTTGCCATGAATAGCACCTAAAGCCAATTTTTCTCCCGGCCAGCGTGAGCACCAGTAATACACCTTATTTCTCTTGCGTGTCCAATTCCCCATTGCTGATACTATAGACGAGACAGGTTTAACATCACCATAAATTATCTCGCCATAGGTATCAAGCCATTGTCCAACTTTATCAAGACGCTCAATTGCCTCGTTCGGCACGCTGCCATCCGGCAATGGCCCTATATTCAATAATAGATTTCCCGCACCAGCGGTACAGGTACGCAGCATATCCAATACTTTTCTCACTGAATGCCAATCTTCCGGCGGGGTTTGCTGCCATCCCCACGATCCGTTAAATGTCATACATGCTTCCCATGCGCGGCCGCCGGTTGCTGCGGTAATATGTTCTTCCGGGGTGCCGAAATCCTCTGCCAACTGCGACCGGTCATTAATTATTATCTCCGGCTGCAATTTTCTAACCATGGCATTAAGCTCATAGCTTTCCCACGCTTCCGGGGTAGCCAATGGCCAGGAAACATCATACCAAAGAATATCAATTTTGCCGTAATTGGTCATTAATTCCCGAACGCATTCGCGGGTAAAAGATGTAAAACGTTTGCGGGCATCCTCATCATGCATACAGCGAATTCCATCTGGATGGTGCCAATCCATCAGTGAATAATAAAAACCAACCCGCAATCCGGCTTCCCGGGCAGCCTCAACATATTCCCGAACCAGATCGCGTCCTGGTCCGCGTTTCACCGCGTTATATTCAGTTTGTTTGGTATCCCACAAACAAAAGCCTTCATGGTGTTTAGTGGTCAGTACCATATATTTCATGCCGGCACGTTTTGCCAGTGCCGCCCACTCGCGGGCAAATCCCGGTTTAGGATGCCAGCTATCCGCCAACGGTTCATACTCGGAAGCAGGTATTCGTTCCAGGTTCATCACCCATTCGTTGCGTCCAATTTGGCTGTATAATCCCCAATGAACGAACATTCCAAAACGCGCTTCACGCCACCATTGCAAACGCTTGGATTGAGTTTTTACTACATTGTTGAGATATGCAGTTTTGTTAAAAGGTTTTGTTTTCATAATTCTCTCATTTTCAATTTAATGGTTTTAAACTTACAGCACGCAAATTCATCAGAATCCCGGGATCAAGAATATATGGTTTGATGGTAAGGGTATGTACTCCCGGACTTAAGTTGAATGCTCCTGCCATTGTATACCAATCAAAACGACCATGTCGACCGCTTAATGGCACACTGGCGCGTAATTTTTGTCCGGATACCGTCATCTCAAATCGTCTGCCATAGACATTCAGCGACTCGGGGTTGTTAAACTCAAATGAAGATTGATAACGACCGGCATGTTCTACCTTAAATGTCCATTCTACACTGTCTACAATCCGTGACCACCCTATAATACGTCCACCTAATGCATCCGGCGACAGGAACAGGATCGGTTTATTGTCCGCATGTATTGTTTTCAGTTTAGCATGGTTAGCGGTTAATAGTATCGATTTTTCTATTTGCTGGCAAATAGCTTGGGGAATAAATTGTAGTGATTCATCAAATTCAAGCGCAACCACCTGTGGCAGAATATCTGCTGCTGGCAAATCAATAATCAACGACATTCCATTTTGCACGAAATGAACAGGTTCACCTGTTGATAATATTATTGCTGATTTTACAGATGTTTCAAATCCCCGTACTGCAAGTTGAGACGCAGGTCTGAATATATGCAGATAAACAGTATTACCGCTTTGTGTACTGACTCCCCATTCCTGCCGTCCGGTTGGACCTGCCTGAGTCTGGTAAATAGCATCACCATTCAGTTGCATCCATTTACCAATTACATCAAGTTGTTCAATGCTATATTTTGATAATGTCCCATCAGCCTGCGGTCCAAAATTCAGCAGAAAGTTACCGCCTAAACCTGCTGCATCGGATAATAAACCAAGTAATTCTAACGGTGACGCAAATAACGCCGGGTCATCAATTGGTGCAGTCCAGGTAGTGAATGCTGCTGAACAATGACATAGTTCCCATGCACGGTCAGATCCGTCTGTCGGCATTAATCCCTCGGGATTGCCGAAATCACCAGGGAAACCAGCACGGTCATTAATCAGAATGGCAGGCTGCAATCGCCGCATCTCATCTACTAATTCGCGAGATCGATATTGTTCTGCAGTCAAAAATCCACCATCAAACCAAAAAACATCAATTTTCCCATAGTTAGTCATTAATTCGCGCACCTGGGCATGAAGGTAATCTATCATACGATTATGCGCGGCCGCGTCATCAAATGGCTGACGCCACAGATTTAAATCTGACCAGACAAACTTTTCTGCCCATTCCGGATAATTCCAATCTACCCATGACCAGTATAGTCCGACGCGAATATCATGGCGATTGCAAGCGTCAACAAAATCACGAACAACATCACGGCGTGGACCTGTTTTAACAGCATTAAAATCGGTAGTATCGGTATCCCACAGACAAAATCCATCATGATGCTTGGTTGTCAATACCATATACTTCATTCCGGTATTTTTTGCTGTACGTACCCAGGCATCAACATCCAGATTTTCGGCTGTGAACTGCTCCGCTAACACTCGATAATCCTGTACCGAAATTTCATCAGCATTCATGACCCACTCGCCATTACGCTGCTGCGAATATATACCCCAGTGGATAAACATCCCTAATCTCGATTCAGTGAACCATTTCAAATGGTCTGTAGTTTTCATGTTTAATCCTTTTTATGTTTTTGTAATTATTCAAAATGGTAAATTTGGATTATATGTAACATAAATATATTAATTGAATACTGTATTAATAACTTAACGCTATTAATACAGTATTCATTTTTTTAAAAGAAGTAATTGTATTATACAGAAAATTAAATTTGAAAATTGTATCTAATATTTATTGTGCCGGATACCCGTAGAATCCGATTTCTGTAACATCGGTTGCGTTGGCGGCTCCAGTTCCTGTTGCAGGATTTTTATAATATATTGCCAGGTCCTTGACTCCTATTGGCATCTTTACTATTGTAGCTACGGGTGCTGTAATAGTTGTACTGCCTGCCCAACCATTAACATCGCATATTTTAAAGAAGTCAGATAATGCAGTTTTACCCGGCAAACGTCCACGCAGTTCCCATGTGCCAGTGGCAGCCACAGTAGGACAGTATCGTGGGTATATCGTCACTTTAGTTGGCACTATCGGCGGCACCATATCTGCCCATCCAGCTAAAACATAATAACTTACACCATTTGCATATAAACCATTTGAGGAGCCGTTTGTATAGTCGCATAATTGTTTAACATCACCCCAGGGACCAGCGGGGGTCGAATCAAATACCTTTAAAATGGCGTTTCCAAACTCTATGGCAATGCGATTACTTCCCTGTACAACAGAAATAACCTGAACAGGGGTGCGGTCTGCAGTCAATCCGATACCTTCGCGTGCCAAAGCGAATGAAGGAGTATCTGATGCTGTCACTGTAACTGCTTCAACTGATCCATCAACTTTTGAACATACTATACTTCTGCTGTGCCGTGGATCCAAAGTGGTATCCATAGTATCAGCAGAAATGGCATAAGTAGTACTATTGGTAGTATTTTTATAATCTGCTGTCAATAAAGTGTCAGATGGACTGGTTATCATACCTAATGCCGCATCAAATAAAGATGTGTTGTATCCGTAATCCGGCGCACCACCAGATGCTTTTGATGAATATGACGCACAATCCAGCACACCATTATCAAGGGAAATTGCTGTTGGCCACGGCGCATTGTTATTTGGCAGCAATAAATTATTATGATCCTGGGAATACATAGTTATGGCTGCCGCTATTTGCCGTTGATTGCTGGTACAGGTAGTTTGCCGAGCTTTTTCGCGGGCACGGGCAAATACCGGGAACAAAATGGCGGCGAGGATGGCAATAATGGCAATTACTACCAACAGTTCGATAAGGGTAAACCCTTTTTTAATTTTTAATAACGATTTCATAACTGTATTTCTCCCTTATAATTTATATTTATTCTTCAAGTATTGAATAGCAGCTCGCATTTCATATTCTGTCAACGTTTTGGAACTGTAAGCAATAATTTCTGCTACATTACCATTAAAGTGTCGACCGTAGGTTTGCATACCACCAAATACATTGACTTGAAACGATAATGGAGCAGTAGGTGCGGTTCCTTTAAGATTACTGTAGCGAGTACCTGCGTTGATTGCGAACGCGGTATCACTGGGATTACTGAATAAATTGTCAACAGAAAAACCGATAATCTGATATTTCGAGGTATCATAAGTACCTATTTTCTTATTTATATATGTTGTTGGCGAACTGCTGTTATTAAAATGTAGGTATAAAGGAAGAGGATTTGTTGAACCAGTAGTCAGTAATTCACCATCACCTCCAGTAGAACCATAACCACACATAAGAGTATTTTCACTGCCATCAGAATTTCCTGGTTTAATAACAAGAATTGCCGAACAAATATTAATACCAACTGACGGGGTGGTGTCTACAGTTAATACAGACCCGGTAGCCATGCTGGCATCACCTGAATTAAACTGTAAAACCGGACCGCCGGTGGGACCACCAGTTGCGCGATACGTGGGACCTGCTGACCACCAGGTACCTTGTCCGGTAGATGGACGGAATAGATTATTTGTCCCACCAGTGGTACTGAGCCATAGTGTTACTTCATCACCATCTGCTGCCGGAAGACCACCTGTTTTATAAACTGTGTTTGCTGCAGAAGCATCCAGACTTAAAGAATATCCGGATGGTATATATGCAAAATTGCCCAGTGCTGTGGTTGTCTCAACATGGCCGTCCGCAAATGATGCTACATACATGCTGTTGGGGTGTCGATACGAGATGTCATTCGGTTCATGCAGAATATTTGGGTAGAGTGATTTCGCCCGGATATTCCAGTCTGCGGTTAGCATAACTTTATCCGGTGATCCCAGGGTACCCAGAGCAACTCCGCCATTTGTCTCAAAATAGCCATAAGTATTCGAGCCTTTAGTGGTGGATTCCGCCGGGTCAAGTAAAACCCCCGGATCAAGTTTCAAACTACTCCAGACATCTGTCGTAGTTGGCATTGTTTCATCATGATCCTGGGCATACATTTGTACAGTAGCGGCAATCTGACGTTGATTGCTGGTACAACTTGTCTGATATGCCTTTGCCCGAGCACGGGAAAACACCGGAAACAGGATGGCAGCGAGGATGGCAATAATGGCAATCACCACCAGGAGTTCAATTAGGGTAAACCCTTTTGAATGATAATTTTCTTTCATAATTCTTCCCCTTTTTTATTGAAATTTTGCTATTGCTATTGCGCAATAGCAACAAGTTAATAAAAATTAAACCATAATAGCTTGTGATTGTCAATAGGTATTTTAAATGTATTTTTTTGTGGGTGGTGCAGTTGAACTGCGCACAACCAATTCACATGGCAGCACTACATGCTCAGGTGAATAGACTCCATCACGAAGATGCTTAAGCATTAGTTTAACAGTCTCGGCACCCATCAATTCAAAAGGTTGCTTTACACTGGTAAGGCGATTATCATGTGTAGCAGGATAAGGATGAGTATCATCAAAACCTATTATGCTGATATCTTCTGGAACTCGCATACCCGCAGCTTCAAGCTGATTCCAGGCATGGATAGCACTTGAATCATTCCACGCCTGAATAGCCGTAATATCTGTGTGTTGTTTCAGGTAATCTGGTAATAACACTTTCGTTGATGAATTATTTGAATATTCAGTTAATTGCAACAAGGTGTCAGGATTAATTTCTACATCTAACCAGCCATAATTTAATTCAAGAATTTTAACAAAATCGGATGAGTTCAATCCTTTCTCATTAAATGCCCGGGATACCCCATTCCATCGTTTATTCCAGATATATTCAGAATAGAGAGGTTGAAACATTAAAATATTTCGATGACCATTATCCAACAAGTGTTTCATCGCCTGGTAACTGCCATCTTCCTCATCTGCAACCACAGAAGAACATCCTGGTATATTCTGCAAATATGTAACTATCGGATGATTTTTTAATGCCGGAATGGATTTAATTTTTCTTATATGCTCAGAAATACCATCTGAATGAGTTGTAAAAAGAATACCATCAACATATCCGCGTTTTAAACTTAAAGATGGTTCAGAATGGTCCCATGGTCCTGCTGGAAAATTACATAATATTAAATCATATCCTTCCTGTTGAACTATTTTTTCAATACCAAGGAATAAATCAAGTTCATACGGATCGCGATTTAATCCAGAACTGCGCAGCAAAGCAATAACTTTATGTTGAAGTGATGAATTGAACCTGCGCTGCTGCATCATTCGTGCGGAATGTGAACGTTCCGGGTCATATCCAAGTTTTTCTGCCATATCCAATACGCGTTTTCGGGTTTCTGGACTGATGGATGGATCTCCGCGCAAAGCAAAAGATACCGCAGTCTGATGCAACCCGAGTTGAATAGCTATTTCACGCTGCGTTATTGGATGTTGCGATGTTGTATTATCTGTTTTCTTGCGTTGTGGCATGATGAGGATAATATATCATACTGATGAAAATATTTGCAAATTTTAAAATTACTTTAAAATGGTATAAAATACCTATTGACACCATGTATAACTACTGGTAAATTATACATATTTCTATTGCGCAATAGGAACTTTATATCAAAAGTAGTAAAGGTAAATTATGAAAAAATCTATGTATTCAAACTCTGGATTCACGTTAATTGAATTATTAGTGGTAATTGCCATTATTGCCATACTCGCTGCTATCCTCTTCCCTGTTTTCAGCAGAGCAAGAGACAAAGCTCATCAGACCACTTGTCTGAGTAACCAACGACAACTAGTTTCTGTTATTTTGATGAGTGCACAGGACCATGAGGAAACATTACCATTGAGTGGTACTGTGTGGACAGATATAAAAGTTGATGCTGATGTATTAAAATGTCCTAATGAAGATGGGCGCAAAGGGAATACATATGGTTATACAGAATCATTGTCTGGAAAAGCTATCGGTGCTGTCAATGACCCTGTAACAGAAGCAGTTACTGCTGATTACGATGTTTGGGGCGGCAGCAAGAATTTGCTTTCAACTTCTGCAGATATAAGTTATCGGCATGATGCCACAAGATATATAGTAAGTTTTTTGGATGGACACGCTGCGTTTACCAGCAATGCTATATTATTCAAATATATCCCTGCCGGTTATACCACCTGGATGGATGCAGGTGTTTCTGCATCCATGCTGAAAACCGGAAGTGTCCCTGCATTAAGCGGTGACCAGTTGATTGAATGGGATGGTTCACATGGCACTGTATCTACTTTCCCTTTGCCGAATCGTGTTGGATGGCCTACTAATGGTGGTGGACCCATACTAAAAGCATCCGCTATTAATAATCTTCCAGCTCTTCAATTTTCCCGCACTAACAAAAATGTTCTTGAAATGACGGGTGCCAGTTCAAATGGTGCAATAACATGTAAAACATTAGTCGTTGTCGGACAATATACAACCGCTGATACAAAAGACAATATGATGATAGGTGGCAACCGTGGCTGGCCAATGTTAATACGAAGCAGTCAATTTACATTTAATTTCTCAAAAATAAATGCCGGCGGCGGTTATGGCTATCCTGACGACGGTAACTGTGCGTATCAACTTAAGGTTGGTACAGCGGATAATAAACCGCATATATTTGTAATGACAAGTTATGGGGTACAGGCTAATAGCCTGAGTGGTGGATTTGTTAATGCTTATTGTTCTGTAGACGGAAAAGTTACAACTGCTCCTGGTCCATGCGGTGTATTGTTAACAACTTTAGGGTTCTGCGGTAATGGGTGGATTAGTGTAAACGCAGGTGGAGACCCATTCTTTGATGGTTATATTGCTGAAGTGATGGTATATTCAAATGCATCATTAACTGTTGAGGAAAGCAATGCATTGGTACGTGTATTGAAAGAAAAATATAATATACCATAAAGAAAATTACATTAAGCAAAAAATACAAGGAGAATAGATATATGAATCGCAATTTCAAATATGGTTTTACATTAATTGAGCTGTTAGTCGTAATTGCCATTATTGCCATAATAGCTGCCATTTTATTTCCAGTATTTGGCAAAGCACGCGAAAAGGCACGCCAAACAGCATGCCTTAGTAATCTTCGCCAACTTGGGCAGGGACTAACGATGTATGCACAGGACCATGGGCATATTCTGCCAACGAATGATGGTCAGCCATGGTCTGTACAATTGGGAACTTATGCTTCGGGTGGTATTATGGATTGCCCATCTTATAAAAATCCTGCAGGTAGCGGAACACCGGAATATGGTTTTAACTACCACTTATATGACCGTCCTATCAGCAGACTATCAAATCCATCAAACTTACTATTATTTGCTGACCTATCTGCGTCATCAATGAAAACCAGTTTCACCATAAACGGTTTAACAGCAGATACTGATATTGACCCGAGACATAACAGGTCATTTATGGCTGTAATGGCCGATAGTTCAGTAAAAGTTATTCCTGTTGCAAATACTGTATCTGAAGCAATGGGAATAGCCGGAATAGTATTTCTTCCAGATAGTGATGCTGCCATGGTAAAGATGAACAGTACAGGTACAAATACTGATGCTACTTATGGCAATGCTGTTGCTGCACGTTTTGACAGTTTAGGAGCAAATGGCAATAACTGGTGGAATCGGCCATATACTATTTTTGATGGTAATTTCAATAACTACATTGAAAGTGCTTCAGCAGATGGAAGTGGCAAAGGTATGGAAACAAGAGTCGGTTTACTAAATATGAATCCCAAATTTATTCCAACTAAAGTAATGTTTATGCCATGCAATAATTTAACCGGTGATTATGGCTTTGGAGCTTCAGTTGTTACTATTGATGGCAGAGTAAATACAGGAACGGGAAATTGGGTAACATTGGGAACTCTGAAATCTAATCCCACCACTTCTATGCAGCAGTGGTATCCTATCATTATGAATTGCAACGTTACACCTTATGCTGATATCGCACTTCATATTAAACCAGATGTTTATACAGGTACCGGCGGTGGTTACCTGCGGGCATGCACATCTGAAATACAACTGTTTGGATATCATTATTGATGTAATACAAAACGAGTTCCTTTTCTTAATAAAAGGAACTCGAATAACTATTTGACCATCAGCAGTATTTTAATTGACATTCAACACGAAAACGGTTTAATATTGCACAATATTACTGATACGTATAACTAAGTATAATAACAGGAGAAAATATGACTAATACAGCTAAAATGAAAGTTGGCATGATTGGCGTGGGTGGTTTTGGCGGCGCACGCCGTGCTTTTATGCGCGAGGCAGGGTTATTCGAAATTCTTGCCGCGTATGACATTAACAAGGATGCGCTGGAATATGCAGAAAAAGAAGATGGCGCAAAACCTGTGGTTAGTTACGAAGCCTTGCTTTCCACTCCCGGTATTGAGGCAATGGTCATATCTACCGGAGCGAACTTTCACGCGGAACAGGTAATCGCGGCGGCAAAACGCGGATTGCATGTTTTTGTGGAAAAGCCATTATGTTCAACTCCCGGAGAAGTGACAGCACTGCTGGCTATTCAAAAAGAAACTGGTGTTGTTATCGGCATGGGACATAATGACCATACCCATCAAGGTGCATCATCAACCATTAAATCTGCAATAGACAGCGGTGAAATGGGAACCATCGTCGCAGTTGAAGCCACCACCTGTCACAGCGGCGGTTTTAAAATTGCTCCCGGCGATTGGCGCGGCGACCCATTAAAAAATCCCGGCGGTATGCTGTTTCAATGCGGTGTTCACAAGGTGCACGAACTGATGTTTTACTGCGGCCCAATCAAACGCGTATCATGTATGATGCGTTATGATGCCAACCCGGCAACCGGCACGGCGGATGCGGCTGTATGTACGCTGGAATTTGCCAATGGTGTCGTCGGCACTTTAAATGCTTATCACATCACTCCTTACCGTCACTTTGTAAATATCTATGGGACAAAAATGAACCTGTACGAGGAAGAACGCGGTTGGGAAGGTAAGACCCTTACCCGCCAGCGAATCGCGCCAAAGTTAGACAACAGCAATGAGCCATGGGAATCTGTCGAGATACCTAAAATGGACGACCGTCTGGGTGGTCTGATATCATTTTATAATAGCGTCCGGCATGGCGGCACGCCGTATCCTTCATTAATTGATGGTGCCCGTGCAGTAAGTGTAATATTCGCCTGTGAAGAATCAGCAAAAACCGGAAAAACAGTAGAAGTGCCGGAAATAGTGTGATTTTAATGTCATTGAGATTGTTGAGCGACCCTATCTGAAAACTAAAAACCGAAAACCTACTGAGGAGCTAAACCATGAAATTAATGCAACTATTTACCGCTATACTGCTAAGTACAATCATGTGCTTACCTGCCATAGCGGCTGATGAAACGGTGACTATTACAATTGATAAACCGCAGACCGCTGTACTTGACCCGGTAAATTGGAATACGGTAATTGCAAACGGGAACTACTTTGATGCAATACGTCCGATGCTGGTGCGATTTCCCGGTGCAGCAGGGATAATTCATACAAAACTTCTCGAAGGGTATTCTGTTGGCAAAGCCGAACTGGTGCTGGAATGGGATAAGCAGGAAGGCGCGAATCCCGAACGCGGACGGGCGGGATGGGGATCTGAAGAGGCATACAAAAAAGACCCGGGCAAGTGGTCGGCAATAGCCCGTCCGGTGATGAAACCATGGAGTGTGGACGATCCAAAACTTGGCCCTACCGCAGACTCATATATAAATGGTCTGGGTTTCTGGAACCATAGCACTGCCCGCGGCAATGGCACAGATAGATTGCCGGTTGTTTTTGGCCCCACCCCGCTGAATGCTGACAGCAAAATAGCGGATATTGATATCACCTCTATCCTGCGCGATTCGTCCTATGGCAAAAATATCGGTGAACGGTTGCGCAGTATTGAAGAACGCGGTTTTGAAATAAATAAAAACGAACTGGTGGATCTTAAATACAACAGCCAGGAAGGCGGTTGGTTTGATGTTTATTCGTGGCGCGTTCAAACCGGGTATATGAAAATTTGGGTAAAATCGCCAAAATTAATTTTAACTTTCAATAAAGATTCCGCCGGTGCGCGCCAGGCAGGGAAATTGCCGGCACCAATTGATTTTAAAAAGCTGGTAAATGACCTGACAGTAAAACCAGATGGCAAATCATCAATGCTGCCACCGGCTAATTGGGCAGAGATTGCCGCGAAATATACCAGCAAACCGGCAGATATGGCTGATTGGAAATGGCAGCGAATACAGGAACTGAGAAAACTTGGCGGCTATAACCTTGGCCGCATATACATGGACCCGTTGCTTTCATTAGATGTCGCAAAACGTGATAAATATCTGAAAGAAATACTGGCAACCGCCCCGCATCGTTGGGATGGCCACCTTACCAGCGACTTTGCGCTGGCGCCTAATGCCTACCCCGAATTGTTTCCGCCGGCGGTGCAGGACCATCTGGAATTATTCTGGGATGGATGGTTGCACCCGGAAACCGAAGATACGGAAAATCCCCGTCAACGCAGTTATTTCCGATCATACAACTGGACACTGGGGACGCAAAACTTCAACACCAATTCAATTGCCGGCACTTATCTGGCATCGCAATACATAAAAGCTCCTTACCCACTGGCTGACGCAAAATATGGCCTTGAAAATATCCTTAACCGCATCTATGGATTCTACAATGGCGCAAACCAGGAGGCCGGCGATACCTATTACCAGGCGTTATCAATTTGCGGATTGCAGATGATTGGCAAATACGCGAAAGACCCTTACGATAAGCTGCTGGGACAAATAACCAGCGAACGCGAAGTAGAGCAACTTATCTCCGTTTACAATCCAAACTTGCGCCGTATTACATACCCGATGGGACGCGGTGAAATAAAATACCAAATGCTTTTGCAGGATGGTCCTTATCATGCGGTAAATTCATTGTCAAAATTAGGCGCGTTAATCGACACCAACAAGAAAATAGGTGATGAGATACACCACATACCAGTATTCGGAACCGAAGGTTTACCCGGTCGATACGCCACCCTGGCACCATGGGGACCTGACGAATGGCAGCATATTGTCGATGAAAAAAGCTACCCGTGGATGAATTACGCGCGAGTGTGGAACTTTGACCCTGATTATAATCCTTCCGGCTGGGCTGTTCACACCTTGGGAAAGAACTATTCTCTCGCTTCCCGGGCAGAAGTCCATACCTACGCCGGAGTAACACCTGTCACAGCACAATGGCGCCGCGAAGAAAAACCTGTTGAACACATGGAAGATTTATCGACCCTGCAAATGAGTTTTGGCATTAACGGCGTATTTGCCCAATCAATCATTCAGTCTGCGTCAGTACAGCATAAAGGAAAATTATTGGCGATGAGTCCATTGCCATTCCGCGGGTCATTATCAACACTGCCCAACCCCGACTATGCCGGTGGGTGGCGGGCAAAAGACCCTAAATTTAACCCGAAAGCTTTCAACGCATTGAGCGTGTCACTGGCAGTAATGACCTTTGGCGATGTCACCGGACGCGAAGTGTGGGTAAATGACAAAAAGATAGACCAGATATCCGGCGCGTCTTCACCTGAAATAACCGACCCCAAATATGACTGGAACCAGCACATGATGACCACTGGCAAGAACTCTGTTTTTGCCAAAGACAGCGACTTGATTCTTATCAAAGATGGCGTTACCTATACCGCATTCCGTCCGGTAACCGTTGACCCGATGACCCGCGACCAGCAGGTGGAAATAGCTTATGAATGGCCGATTCTTTATGTAAATACCTTCATTTATCGCGATGGCAATGGACTGAACCTTGATGACTGGTACAATGCCGAGAAGAAAGCAAGCGCAGGTTATGTCATTGAGATCGGTGGGCAGGACGAATACGGTTCATTCGATAATTTCCGCAAAAATATTATGAATGGCAAATTAACTGTAACCAGAAATGAACAGGGGAAATATTATGATATCGCTTATCAGAACGGCGGCGATACATTGGAATTAGGATTCAAACCATGGGATATGGGGAAAACATTCAGCGGCGGTGAGGCCGGCGCGGTTTATACCCGTGTGAATGGAAAAGCCGATTATGGACTGCCTATTGGCATCCAGCGCGATACACCATGGAGCATACAAGGCAGTACCGGACACTTGGAGAAAAATGGCGCAGTATTGGAATCAGAACCCGGCTTCCGCACCTATCTGCTGGCAGAAAATACCAGCAAAACCTATACCGCGTATAATCCCATCCCCGATCCGATATATTTACGCTTTACCATGCCTGACGGACAAACAGTTCGCGCCGATGGCCGACTGGGGTTAACGCGAATGCGTATTCAACCAGTGGAAGGCAAAGCATGGATTGATTATCAGCCAAAACCTAACCAGAGTGGACCGGATATGGCGACGGCAATGATACTGACCGGCTTTTCCGCCGCGCCGGAGATTACCTGTAATGGAAGCAAATTGAAAAAAGCCGCGAAAATAAAAATCGATGGAAAAGTTGGATATATCGTTCCGCTGGTAAATAAAATCAAGACCGGCAAGCTGCTGTCACGCTTGAAAAATGCCGATGCCAACTGGCAGAAAATTGCGGCATCCAATGCACAAAAAACATACTTCCAGGACTGGTATGTCGTCGGGCCTTTTGAAAACTCCGACTATGCCGGCGAGAACTTCCAATTGAAAGATTTCGGCCCGGAAAAAGGATTAGATTTAAAAGCCACATATACCGGCGTAAAACCAGGTGAAAAAGCACTTGAACCAGCGACCGTGCAATGGGAACCATTATCGAAAGATGCACTGCCGGCATTATCTAATCAGCCAGTTAATCTGATAGGACGCTTTGACCCGCCACGTGGTATAATCGCATACGCGGCAACGACAATTGTCTCTGATTCTGACCGGACGGTACAACTGCTCACCGGCGGAGATGAACGCCTGGGTGTATGGATTAATAGTCAGCGTGTAGCTTGGAACAAGGGATACAGGCTTGCCTATCATGACCAGGACCGCACCATGATAAAACTGAAAAAAGGTGAAAACTCAGTGTTGCTAAAACTCGGTCATGGTTACGAACAATGGCGGCTATACTTCCGACTGGCAGATGAATACGGCTTACCCATCAAAGGTGTATCATATAAAGGCCCGCATGGTTTAACACCTGCAGGTTTGTAAAAAAAGGAAATTATTATGCGAAAATCTATCTATTTATTGCTAATCATCATTTTGACTGGCATAGTATCAGCGGTTGAACCACAACCACTACTGTCATGCAGCAAAGCAAAGGATTTCAAAACGGCCTTTGCGAATATCGGTACAGACTGGAAAGTGAATAAGGACGGATTGGAAGGACGCAGCCCGTTGTATTATTCAATGCCCGGCACAAAACTGGACGGAATGACTGATGACACCCATACCTATTGCGTCGTGCATCCGGTGAATATGTGGCGATACGCGATTACCGGTTCACCGTCTTGGCAGGATTACACTGTAGAAACCACCATGTGCATACTTGAACCCGCGCCGTTGAAAGGACCGCGAGTCGGCAGCGGCAACGTATTCATGAACTACCAGTGGGGACGCGAGGCCGTCGGCACCGATGCGGGAATCATCATCCGCTATCAGGGACCGGACAGTTATTACCAATTGCGGTTTTCCAGCGGATACGGACATGTTGAATTATGGAAAACTAAAGGCGGAGTGGTTTGCGTAAAACCGTATGCTATCAAACCGCAGCAGGATATGAAAGTTACCGTTACCGCAAGCGGTCGCTGGATAATAGTGGCAATTGATGACAAAGAACTGATGCGTTATTATGACCCGGTTGAGCCAATTACCCGCGGTCAGGCAGGATTTGCCGTGCGGGAAAGCCTGGTGCGTTTCAGCGATTTGAACATCACCCCGGCAGCACCGATTACCGACCCGGCGCCAAAACATGTTGCCAACTTCAAACTGCGCGAATGGGTGGGACACCAGTATATCTTTGACGGCGACGAACCTATTGGCTGGATCAACCCGAAAGATACCGGCGTGGTTCAGGAAGTAAAACTGGTACCTGGCTTAATGCCTATGCTGCTTTTCCAGCCAGGAGCAACTTGGGGAGATTTGAATTGGAAACCACAAGTTCAATTTACTTTGGAAAAAGAAGGTGATTCACTTGTTTTTAATAATGCTTTGGAAGATAAGGACGGACGCTGTACCGGCACCGGCAAAGTTACGATAACCTATGACCCGCAAGTTGGATACATTTGGGATAACCAGGCGACCATTAATACGCTGCTTGACGATAAAATGTCGAAATGGAACCTGAATATCGTCGATCCCTGTTTTTACCAGACCGTAGCAATGGCGACGAACAAAATGCCAGCCGGACGTTCCAACCCAAACTATGCCTTATACACCCGAAACGATGGCAAATACGGCGCGTTCCCGGCGAACCATCAGTATAAAAACAGCATGGCGCAACTGCCGGAACTGCTTATCAAAAAAGGCGGCTTTTTCGCCACTACCGTAGATAATTGGGCGGCAGCAATGGAAGTGCCAGCCGATAATAATTACCAGTATTATGCCGATTATTGCGCCTGGGGGTTGGACCAACATGTAGCGCCGGTGGCAGATTTCAACGCGCCAAACTGGGCAGTGGTAAATATAAAGGCAAAAAAAGGCGATACCTACCAGGGCCACGCGCGCATCTACGCCATTCCGCCGGCAAAGGTTCAGGAGATATTGCGGCAGGCGATTTTGCCCAATAACAGCCCATCCATCCTGCGGGAACTGATTGCCCATGTTGAGCCGGTAAACAACTGCACTGATATCGTCACAGCGGTTGCCGGCGACTCCAAAGTGCGCTGGACCGGCGACTATACCATCGACCGTACTATCGGACATAATGACACCACCAGTATGCGCCTGGCAGACAATAGCAGCACCCAACTCGAACAAATCGGTCCATCATACCGCACCGGCCCATACCTTGCCGATAACTACCGTTTTGGCGTCTGGGCAAACGCGAAAGATTTCACCGGCAAAGTAACCCTCACCGCCAGCAATTTCGTCACCGCCGACGGCCACAAAATAACCGGCACCACCAGCGCGTCACTGAATATTGACGGCAATACCAACGACTGGCAATACATCAGTTTCGAAAACAGTTTCCCCCACGGCTGCCACTTCTGGAACATGGCCATCACCACCCAGGGCAAAGGCACCCTATACGCTGACGATTTCGAATTGTCACCAATAACCAGTAAGGAAAAATAAAACGAAGCGCCGGCTTTCAGCCAGTGAGTTAAATATTGGGGGAGCCGGGTTGCGACCCTAATAATATAGACACCTGCCATCATCAACAGCAGGTGTCATTTTTTATTCTATAAATCCGGATCATCCGGGTTTTCTGATTTGAATTTTATGGTTTTGTCGGGATATACCAAGTCGAAGTCACCCCATAACGATGGGGTCAGGCGCGCTTCGGATGGAAGGTCGGCTACTACGGTCTGTGATTTGCCGGACCAATACAGGCGGTTTACCGTGCGCATACCGCCGCCATCGGCTTGCAATATACCCATATCGCCACGCAGCCTTACGCCTGGTTTTGGCGCGGCTACCCCCAGGGATTTCCAGGGGATTGCTGCTTCCAGCGTCCACATTTGCAATACCTGGGTTCCTCCACCCTTCATTGTTGTCGTGCCAATTGCCACCTTGGCATCAGTCAATAATTCCACCCGATCCATGCGGGTTTTGCCCACCGGCGAAGTATACTCGTGATTCTTTTCAGCAGGCGCAGTCGGGTCTACCGGCGCAAACAGCACCGCGGATGGCTGTCCCTTGACCAATGAAAATACGATTCTTATATCGCCAGCAACTGGCGACATCCGGCGCGGGTCGGCCTTGGTATCAAATCCCAGACTTATTTCCGCAGCGTCACCGCCTTTGAAAACTACCGGTGCATCAATTGATGAATTTCTGAATGGTCCATCTGTTTTTGAACGATATGCGACATACAGATTATCCTCGTCAAATGCAATCGCTCCCAGCGATGTCAGCATGTGGTCGGTAAAGTGCAGACTGTGAATGACCGTTTCGTTAATGGTGATAAATGAGTCTGCCGGCCATTCATCCAACACACCGGTGACATTCACATACGGTCCGTCAAGATAAAATGCCTTCGCAATTTTTGGCTCTTTTCGCGATTCTGCCAACAAGGCGCGCTGTACCTGCCATTCCTGGGTTTTATTAATATCATCCGCGGTTATCGTAATCGCTCCCTGCATACGCTGCAGGCTTTCCAGACCTTCTACTCGCACTATACTCATGTGATTATGACCGGCGATGGCATAGACATTGCCATCAGTATTTACCACACATCCCTGGTAATGTTCCTGTCCGGGACGCAAGTCGGTAAGGTCTACCTTGCCCGGTTCCCATTCCGGCATTGAAAAATACTTTTTACCATATCCGGCAGGCCCGCCTAAAATACAGCCAACCAGCATGCCGTCGGCAGTATAGCAGAACCAGTCGCCTTCATCGCTGTTAGTAATGAAATATTCTTCTTCAATACCCTGGGCATTTTTAACTTTAATATGCCCGATGTGGTTGTGTTCCTGGTTCAATACACCCGGCGGTCGTTCGTATCCAAATCCGGCAGCGTAAAAGCCATCATGCTTGGCGTATTCGTTATAATATTCCCACAGTTGCTTGCCGTCCGCATCAATCAGACGGGTGCCGATGACGAAAGTCCTGCCTTTATCATCGCCAAATACCCGGTTGTTTCTGGCACCGTCGCCATGGGTCAAAGTATCCAGATTCTCCAGTTTTGCCATATCATACATCGGAATACCGTCAGCCTGTATACCGGCTGGACGTATTCGCAATCCCGGTGAAAGGAAGGTAAGGTCTTCGCCAACTGTCCAATAATTCGGCAATCCACCGCCGATTTCTTTTATCTGCACTTCAGCGGCTTGCGGTATACCATCAGAATTTTTATCCCACCAGACGAACAGGTATTTGCTTCCGTCCAGCGACCCAAAGGTTTCACGCAAATCTTTCCGCTCATTTATTTCTTTCCACTTGCTCATCACACCGCAGGCAGCCATAGGCACTGCAACGCGATTTCTTTCTTCAGTAATTAACGCAACTTCGCTGCCAAATATCGGGCCAACCAGATAACGATGGGTTTTGTAATACACCGTTCTCTGCACGTCCTGTCCCAGCAACGCGTCTAATTCCCAGCTCTTTTTATCCCAATCGATGACAAACTTCATCCCCTGGTAATAAACATAACGCCGGTCGCGGCTGTCCATGGTACCGCCACCACCATATTGTGTCGGGCCAAGAAATGCCTTGTCCGGCTTGCCATCTGCACCGAAACGCTGAATGCGTTTTGGCACATAAGTATAATCGGCAACCCAGACCCGTCCCAGTTTATCAACAGTAATACCTAACGGATTAACAAGATATGACGGATCCCACTTGCCGGTTTGACTTCCACCCGGTTTGCCTATAGTGCGTACCAGACTGCCGTTGGCGGGGTCGAATACTTTTATAACTTTCGCGCCGCCATCGGTCACGTAAATCATACCCTTTGCATCACAAGCCAGTCCGGACGGATTGGCGATTTTATCTTTTGTTACAACTATACGGCTGGTCTCGCCATCTTTCAACGGCACAGTAGCAATCTGCCCATTAGAAACGGCATATAAAGTGCCGTTTGGATTAAAGGCTAATTGCGATGGTTTCGGCATCAACACATAGCGTTCCAGGGTTGCCATACCCTGGTCATCATCAGCACCCGGCAATTTTAATATTGCGACTCTATCATGTTTCGATTGCGGCAATCCTTCCGGGTCACCCTCAAGATAACGCAAAACTGCCGCACTGGTGAATCCTGCCCAATTTACGTTATCGACGGTTTTCGATGCCGCACTGGTCATTAACCGGACGCGCAGCGCGCGGGTTTTCACCACTTCGCCAAAATCAAGCGGGTACGCGGATGCGGCAAAGCCAATATTTGCAACAGCAACCTGGTGCCAGTTTGTATCATCAGTCAGTGATTCTTTGGGGTCTTTACCATCAGGACCTGTCCAGGCATCCACACATAACTGGCTGGATGTATCACGGCCTGGCGGTGGCGCGGTCGGCTCAAATAAAAGCATGCCGCGCAATAAATATTCTTCTTTCCAAATATATGCCATCGCAACTGGTGCGGACGGCTGAATAATTTTCCCTTCACGGGTTACCATCCATCCACCTTTCGGTGTCGGATTTCCTTCTGTCCCTACCCGTTCGGCCAGGTATGAAACTTCATCGAAACGGCGCGGCATCGCCAGGGTAAAGTTTATGCGTTTCGCTCCTATTCTCAAAGCAGAGGTTTTTATGCCACCTTCCGGTGCTAACGCTACGCCCATACTTCCGGCTTTACCAGTAATGGTTAATGGTATCCAATTATCTTCTTCATCATCACCACCACCAGCATCGCCGCCATCTCCAAAGCCAACATCAACGATATCATCTTCGCCAGCTGCCTTCATCTTTTTCCCGGGTTTCATTACCCAAACTTTAGTTTTTGCGTCTGGAATCACCACAGAACCAATGGTTGTTGGCTCTTTCAATGATAAAACCAATGTATTTGCCATCGGTCCAGTGGTGGGGGCATCGCCAAATAGTGATGAATCAAGGTTATTCAATGGTTCATTTTTTAGTCCCGGAGAGTCTGCCGGGGTTTTATCTGTCATGAAAGCCGCGTAAAATTTCATTAATTCATCAGCTTCATAAAAATCGTAATTACGGTCTGTCCTGTCATTTCGTTTGCCATGACCTTTTTTAAGATATACAAATGGTACTGATGTTTTAACATCCATAACTTCAGATGTAAATGATGGCTTAAGCCATGACAACGGCTTGCCGGAGATGGCAAGATAAAGGCGCCCATCCCGCACGGTAATACCATTTGCTCCGGTATCCAATTTCCCGTCAGCCATTGCCCATGGTTCACCTGCAGGTGCCGGGTTAGGCGCATTAAAGATAGAACGGCCAGAGAACTTATTTTGGGTATCTACCCGGTAAACATAATTTGTTGTCAAGGCATATCCAAAACGGTCGTCGCCAGTTACAGCATGAGGACCGTCAAATCCAAACGGAAACATACCGGCACCGAATTGCTTGACACCGTCCAGGTCAGTTGCCATTAAGGAATGCCCGCTTTCCGCGCAAGGACTGCTTATCCACATACGGTCGCCAATTGCTGCAACACTGCTGCCCGGGCAATGGTCTGCCAGCCAGCCGCCGCCGCCTTTTGCGGGTTCCGGTGCCCACCAACCGGGAATTCCGGCATTGTACAGCGTCATTTCATAAGTTAATTTAAACTGTGGACGGGCAACAGCATTCCAGGTATATTCTCCCGGCGGCACCATTGTCCCACTCATATCTTTCAAATTCCATGGTTCCAGCGTCGCGCCTTTATCGCGCGGAGTTTCACCCACCAGTCGACGTACTAATTTGCCGGTCTTTTTATCATGAATATCAAGCGCGATAATGCCGTCCATCGGCATGTTGTAATTAATATTATATGGCGTCGGCGGTTCTACTCCCGGAGATTCAGCGCGGTCGCCCAGCAAGGCCAGCGGACACATCAGATCAATAATGCCATCTGTTTTTCCCGGCACAATCGGACCCCGCACCTTAACCGCCCAGGTGGCAGCCGGGTTTGGGAATACCAACTGTACTATCGAACCTGAAGCAGCCGCGTCAACCGGCTGGGTCCAGTTACCCTTGGCGGCGGTAGCGGGAACCTTATCTTCCGCCGGGTCCAGCATCTCCATACGCAATTCAGCAGGCTTTTCTAAAAATAATACGGTTCCGCTTATAGTCTGGCGAATTCGCCAGGCTGCGATATTTAACTCGGATACTCCCGCGTCGGCAACTCTGGTGGTGCGTCCCAAATCAAGAGCATTATAATAGCGTTCCTGCAGGCAAACTATTCTGCCTATCTTCACGTCGCGCGGTTTAGTATCGGCAGCATCCATCACATCAGAAAATCTCAACGCGCGTGTTTTGCTATCTTTGGGCAGGTATTTCACCATTCCAGGACGCAATGTAATCCATTGCGCGTTATTCATCACATCGCCGGGATATGCCGCATCTGGTTTTAATATGCTAACAAATGTACCGGTTAACTGTTTCAATGGCACTTTATCAGCCCCCAGGTAGTCCGGGGTTATCAAAGTGCCAATAGTTACCGGACGTGTGAAAGAGACACGAAAATGCCTTGATTTTGCGATGACCGCACCGGTATTCCACCCGGCATTATCTGCCGACAACCCAAACGCCGCGGACAACGCCGCCGGCGAAGCCGCATTCACCCGCTGACCATCAACAAAAGCCTCGCATTTGCCGGTATCAAATAAATCTGCCGTTACCACCGGCGTCATTCCCCCCGCAAATGCGAACGAAAATAAGCCAACACAAAGGCATACCATAATTGCGCGTAACTGGAACATAAAAAACACCCTCGCTATCAATCTGTTCAATAGATTTGACGTCTCATATCTTATCATTTAAACAGTTGTCTGTCACAATATTAGATAATAAGCAACTGATTTAGTTGCGAAATATTATATCGATTGTGTTAATTTGGTGAAAGAGTTTTAAATAAAAATGTTGTGTTTTGAAATTCCATTCTCATTACTGATATAAAATAGTCAAAGTGGTAAGTTTTTTACACCACTTTAGTACCAAAGTGGTAAGAATTTTGTACCACTTTTACAAGTTAAATAATTATTTTTATATCCTGTAGGGAACACCGTCCCCTACAAAAAAATATGCCTTATAAAAATAAATTTAAAATATTTTCCACAAAAATTCTAAGTACCTGATTTTGACACTGAGGTTGGGTATTCTTATCATGTTGGACAATAAATTTAGTTGTAATTTGCTGTCTGCATTATCTGAGGAGGATAATTATGAATAAAATTTTTGATTTCTTTGTACAAGGCGTACGATTCGGTGAAATGCAGCAGAATGGTGCATTAGCGGTGCTGCCGGTGCTCGCAGATTTGCCATTCGGACCGGATTATCTGACTTTGCAGGAAGCACTGGCAGCGGGCACTATTTCCATAACGGAAATCACTGAAGGCGGGTCAGTGCCGGAACTGGCAGTCACCAACACCGGCAATTTGCCGGTATTGCTATTGGACGGTGAAGAATTGGCGGGGGCAAAACAAAACCGCGTGGTAAACACCACCATCCTGTTGAAAGAGCACTCTAAAACTGTTATTCCGGTGAGTTGTGTGGAACATGGCCGCTGGCATTATGCTTCGCGAGAGTTCAAAGATTCCGGGAATGTGATGGCGGCAAATCTGCGGGCAATGAAAAGCAGCTCAGTATCTTTCTGCCTGAATGAAACAGGACAACGCAGATCTGACCAGGGAGAAGTATGGGACGGCGTAGCGGAGATGGTCGACAACTTCAATGTTAAATCCAGTACCGGCGCCATGACTGATATCTATACACATGTTGAAAAGGATATGGCTTCACTGCTACAGGCATTTACACCGGTGCAGGGACAGCGCGGCATGGTGGTATTTATCAACGGCAAGATTATCGGCATCGAATACCTTTCTCAACCGCGCGCATTTGCCAAAGTTTTCGAGAAACTACTGCGCAGCTATGCGTTGGACGCGTTGCAGGTGCGAAAACCGAAGGAAACCGTTATCAATACGAATATAGCGCAAGAGTTTCTGACGACATTTGCCGACAGCGATGTCAAGTCTTACGACGCTCTCGGTTATGGACGCGAACACCGCGTTACCGGCATCACATCGGCAGGTTCGGCACTGACAGTAGAAGAAACAATGATTCACCTTTCCCTGCTGGCAACGAAGAAAGATAAGCCAGGACGTGGGCGTCGCAATAACGAAGAAAGAAATGAAGTACCTTTCCCGCGTTCGTATTGGGTAAGCAATGACGATTTTCTCGCCGGATGCTACCCGGGTGCGCCGGAATTACCCGATGCGATACATAAACTGTCCCGACTCCTTGACTCTGGTATTCGCCGCGTTATCAACTTGATGGAACCGGAAGAAACCGATCACCAGGGACACCTTTTCGAATCTTATGAACCGGTGCTGACCCGCCTGGCGACAGAACGCGGTATCGAAGTTGATTGCTTGCGCATTCCGATTCCTGACCAGTGTGTAACAACCCGTGAAACGATGCGCCGTATTCTCGACACCATCGATGAATCTATTGAAAATGATGTGCCCATTTACGTTCATTGCTGGGGTGGCAAAGGCCGAACCGGCACAGTAGTAGGATGCTGGCTGGCACGCCACGGCATCGCAAATGGAACAGAAACGCTGGAACGCGTGCAATACCTGCGCCGATACGACCCAACAGCACACCAACCCGCGCCGGAAAACAGAATTCAGTGTAATATGGTGCGCAATTGGCAAGAAGGTGAATGAGTATGACATTGAATGACAGAAAACTCGGCAGCCTTTGGGGTGCAATAATCGGCGACGCGCTGGGCGTCCCGGTGGAATTCTCTTCGCGGAAAGAGCGGGGAGAAGACCCGGTTGTGGGAATGCGCGGGTATGGACAATACAACCAGCCGCCGGGAACATGGTCGGATGACAGTTCGATGCTGCTGTGTACCGTGGAAGCGTTAAGTGAGCCTGAATACAGCGCAAAACAACTGGCGGGAATGTTCCTTAACTGGCGTCAATACGGATATATGACACCGCACGGGGATTGTTTTGACATTGGCATTGCTACCAGCAAAGCACTGTCAAGGTTTGAAAACGGTACGCCGCCGGAAGAATCTGGCGGCACCGAGGAAGGCGACAATGGCAACGGTTCGCTGATGCGCATATTGCCGGTGGCATTGCGATACACAGACGCGCCTATCGAAGACATGCTGTTCATAGCGCACCGTATATCAGCAATCACTCACCGGCATCCCCGCAGCCAGATGGCATGCGGCTTGTATTGCATCATGGCAAAAGCATTGCTGAATGGGATGACACCACCGCAGTCATACCGGTACATGGTTAAACAAGGCAGCCAATTCTATAATACGGCACCATTTGCCGCTGAATACCCGCATTTTACCCGCATACTTACCAACGATATTTCAAAACTGCCAGAAGCAGACATCGCATCAAAAGGATACGTGATAAATACCCTGGAAGCCAGCCTGTGGTGCTTGCTAACCAGCAATTCCTTTGAAGAAACTGTGCTGAAAGCAGTAAACCTTGGCGGCGACACTGATACAACAGGGTGTGTCGCAGGCGGTTTGGCAGGTCTATATTACGGCATGGCATCTATCCAACAAGCATGGATAGATGCGATAGTGAGAAAAGATGATATCGGCGAAATTTTGGAGAAGTTTATAGGTGTTTAAGTACCTAAGTACGAACAATAAAGTCATAATTTTAAATAAGGAACTGAAAACTATTAGTAAAAACACAAAAGTGTTTTGTCCCAAGTTGTATAAATTTGTCGATACACAGTAGTAAAATTGTCGTTAATTTAATAGCCATGGAGTGGCGATATAAATAAGTAACCCCGGACGTTAACCTTACGCTTATACACATTTTAAAATAGAAAAAAAAATGTGTTATTTGAGACGACCCCAGGGGTCAAAGTTATATTGATAAAATGTGCATAAGGGTGAGATTTCCACCTGGGGTTACTTATTAAAATGCCTTTACAAAGAATAGCTGAAAACTGAAAACTTGTCCGAATTATTTGGGTTTGGTAATTAATACATACAAATATTGACATCGCCATAGAACTCTTGCATACTTCCATTATAATTTATCGGGTTTGCAATACCTGATGAAACCCTGAATTTTTCATGGGAGATATGCCGCATGTCTGAAACTTCGCTGCCGGTTGCTGCTGTTGACCGTGCGATACGCCTGACGTATGCGCAGGCAATGATTGGTTCGGTGTATGCCGCATCAACCGGCGGTATGTTCCTCATCGGCTATGCGTTAAAATTGCAGGCTACAGATGTGCAAATCGGCTTGATGACTACCATTCCCATGCTCAGCGTATGTGTGCAACTGCTTTCTTCAGCATTAATAGAGAACGGAATCAGTCGACGCCTGTTGACTATTCTATCAGCATTCGGCAATGTGCTGGGGTGGGCACTGGTAATACTTATTCCATACGTTCTGGCTTCCCAAACACCAACAGTGAAAATCGGCGCTCTTATATTGATAATTACCCTGGTGACTTTTTTTGGACAGATCTCCAACAATGCCCGCTGGAGTTGGGTAGGCGATTTGATACCGTCATCGTTTCGCGGAACATTTTTCGGACGGCTGACAATGTATGGCGGCATAATTGGAACTATTTTCGCGCTGGTTGAAGGCCGGTTTCTGGATGCCATCAAAGCAAGGGGAATTGAAGCCTTCAGTATGCTTTTCGCTTTCGGCATGATTTTCGGCATCATAAATGCCTTGTTATTTGTGCCGCAACCGGATATTTCTGTTGACAGGCATGAAAAAACTGAGAATTTTTGGGTATTGGCAAGAAATACTTTTTCTAACCGTGCATTAATTCCGGTTATGATCTTCGCTTTGCTCTGGTCAATGCAGGGAATCGCCGGCCCTTTTTATGCCACATACCTGTTGCGCGACTTAAAAATACCGTTCTTTAACCTGGGGTTGATTAACTCGATAGTTACCCTGGTAATGCTGGTATCATCACAGTTTTGGGGACGTATTGTCGACCGTTACGGCTGCCGTCCGGTAGTCATAGCAACAGTAGTCTCGCAAATTCCGCTGCCATTTATCTGGATATGGCTGACATATCCCCACGCGGTGTATATGGTTTTGCCATTCATTCATGTGCTGGTTGGCTTTGCATCAGCCGGTCTTGCTGTAGCACTCAATACGCTTATATACAAGGTTATTCCACCGGCAGGACGTTCTATACAGGCAGCAATTTATTCCATCATAGTGGTTCTCGGTGCCGCACCGATGCCCGCCATTGGCGGGCACCTGCCCGGATGGCTAAATTCACTTGGAATGCATGTTGACCTGCGCTGTACATTTTTCGCACAAATTTTAGTCCTTGCCGCCGCAGCCTATTCCGCCCGTTTCATACATGAACCAGACTCTCAACATACCAGCAACCTGGTAAAAAAATTACTAAACCATCTAAAAAGTCCAAAGACGCTGGCATAGCAATAAGTTAAAATGCCAACAAACGCGACAATAAAGAAGTCTAAACTCCGAGAGGTGGCCAGAGCGTCCCGCTCGGAAAAAGGAAGAACCGTGAGAAAATTTCAGCGATTATCACCTTCTTACGCAGTCAGCGTCACCGAGACGGATGACGCCACGTTTAGGACATGATGTCGTAGGGAATGCCGTCCCCGGCGTTCTGCATATACCGCAATACCATCTAATAAATATAAATTCTGCCGACAGTAAGGCGGAATGCCGAGGACGGCATTCCCTACAATTACTTTTCTATCAGTGGCGCCACGTTTAATCCGTATAGATAGTTTCTTTACTTCAATATCCAAAAACATCGTTTCGGTGAAACGATGGTGCCTTCAGCTTTTAACTTTTCCATGATTTTATCTACAGCTTTGCGGTCAACCCCGGAAATCTCGGCGACTTTACCGGCATTCAACGGTTCACTTGAACCTTTAAAAGCATCTATAACTTTCTCTTGGTCTGTCATGGTTAATATCTCCTTTTTTAATTTAATATTCATCTAATGTGGGCTTTGCCTACAACCTATAATTATTCACCACAAAAGATCGCAAAAGATCACAAAAGAAGAATTTATTAAAACTCTTTGTGTTCTTTGTGCTCCTTTGCGGTGAATAATTGCCCATTACATTAATTTACAAATAACTTGTTTTATTTTAACGTTCTTTGGACTTAAGGTACTAAAATGCTATTTCCCCCTTCTGTAATGAAAGGGGGAAATAGTATCTTATTTACCGTAAAACTCTCAGCACTTCCTCTATCGATGTCCTGCCTTCGGCGGCTTTTTGCAGGCCGTCCTGCAGCATGGTGGTCATACCGCCAGCGATGGCAGCTTTTTGCATTTCTTCTTTCGACGCGCGTTTGTTGATCAGTTCACCCAGGTGTTCGGTCATGATTAACACCTCATGAATAGCGATGCGGCCGCGGAAACCACGCTGTGCACATTCCGGACAACCTACCGGGTGGTAATATATCGCGTTCAACAAAGAACTGTCATTTATACCCAATGTGTGAAGCTGTTCATCCGCTTTATTTATTGGCTGCTTACAATTTTCACAAAGTCGGCGCACCAGTCGTTGATTGATGATGCAGTTGGTGCTGGCGGAAATCAGAAATGGTTCAATACCCATATCCAGCATGCGCATAAGCGAATCAACAGCGGAATTAGTGTGCAAAGTACTGAAGACCAGGTGTCCGGTTATCGCAGCCTGGATAGATATTTCCAGGGTTTCCCGGTCGCGCATTTCACCTACTAAAATAACATCCGGGTCCTGGCGCAAAAATGAACGCAACGCGGATGAGAAGGTATATCCAACCCGCATATTTACCTGTGATTGAGTGGCATTTGGAAGCAGATATTCAACCGGATCTTCGATAGTCATCAACTTCATTTCCGGACCGGCGATATCCATCAGGCAACTATACAGCGTAGTTGTTTTTCCGCTGCCGGTTGGGCCGGTACAAAATACCATGCCATTGGGACGGTGAATTGACTCGCGAATTCGGGTAAGGTCGCTATTTGATATAGATACCTTATCAAGACTCAATAAGACATGGCTCTGATCTAATATCCGCATTACCACAGACTCGCCAAATACCATTGGAGTCATATTTACCCGCAAATCTAAATCCCGACCTTTGAAATTTACAATGATGCGTCCATCTTGCGGCAATTTTTTCTCATCCTGGTTCATGGCAGACATGATTTTAATTCGCTGAACTACCGCCCCGTAAATTTCAATCGGCAAACGGCGGATTTCATGCAAAACGCCATCAACGCGGTATCGCAGCAACGATTCAGTTTTATTTTCGCTTCGAATTGGCTCCAGGTGAATATCACTGGCACGCATACTGATTGCATAACCGATGATACTGTTGGTAAGCGCAATTGTTTTCTGCTCGCGAGAATCCTCTTCTTCATTGATAGCAGGGATAGGAGTATCGATGTTTCTGAAGAAAAACGCCAGTTCTTCATCCAAAACATCATGTTGCACGCCAGCAGTAGCAACCGCCAGCGAATCACGGTTGAGATAGGCAGTCAGGTCGGCCTTGCGAAAACGCCACTGATTTCCCACTTTCGACCCTTTCACATCGCCACGTTCCAGCATGCGATAAAGAGTCGGCTTGCTGATACCGAGAAACTTCACCGCTTCAGCCAGCGACATCAATTCTTCATTCGAGCCTTCCGACGCACCCGCCGGATTAGTTTTAATTTTCTTCGCCATGTCATTTCCCCTTTCTGATATGTATAATCAGTTGTTATCATATAACATTATGCTACTGCATGATAACTTTGTCAAGAGGTAAAAAGAAGGTTTTTGAAAATATTTGATAATTTATTTATATACAGGACTTTCTCTCTGAAAGTCCTGTAATAATTAATATTAAAAAATTAAAAAATAATATCGTTTTTTAACCAGAATCAGTTGTATAATGAATGTGAATATAAAAAGTAGTCAAAAGACTATAATTTTGAAAGCGTGTTGGATGTGCTTGAAAGAATATTCGTTTCCAGGGAAGTAAGGAACTTGACATGACAGAACTAAACCAGAATACAATACTTGTTGTCGATGATACGCCAGCAAATATCAATTTATTACGAAAAATATTGAAAAATCAATATAAAATACTCGTAGCCGCTACCGGCAAGCAAGCACTTGAAATTATACACACTATACCCGCACCTGATTTGATTTTATTGGATGTTATGATGCCGGGAATAGATGGATATGAGGTTTGCCGACAACTGCAGGCGGACGATTCGACGGCTGATATTCCTGTTATTTTCGTTACAGCGAAATCTGAAATAGAGAATGAAGAAGCAGGATTTAAACTTGGTGCTGTTGACTATATAACTAAACCTATTTCTCCAACAATCGTTTTAGCAAGAGTAAAAACTCATATGGCGTTAAGCCTGGCCCGTAAAAAGCTGGAAGAACAAAATATCGAATTGCTTGAGTCCGCACGACTAAAGGAAGATGTGGAAAATATCACCCGACATGATTTAAAAGCACCACTCACCTGTCTCATCGGTATGCCGTCATTAGTGTTGAGTGGTGGGAATCTCACATCAGAACAAGAAGAATTTTTAACGATCATTGAAGAATCCAGTTACCGAATGCTGCACATGATTAATAGTTCGTTAGACCTTTACAAAATGGAGAAGAAAAGTTATCTGTTTAACCCTACTGCTGTTAATGTATACGCTGTAGCTAAGAAGGTGATACGGGAATTGCATAATTTACTCGATGCAAAAAAGTGTGAAGTACTTATTGACATTGACACACAACCGGCAACATCGAATGACAACTTTATAGTTTGGGCAGAGGAGTTACTTACTTATTCTTTATTGGAGAACTTATTAAAAAATGCTATCGAAGCATCTCCAGAGGAATGTAAAATCACGATATCATTCACAAACGGCGAACAACCACATGTTGCCATTCATAATTTTGGCGCTGTACCAGAAGCTTTACGAGATAAATTTTTCGAAAAATATACTACAGATGGCAAGAAAGGTGGAACTGGACTCGGTACTTATTCTGCGCAGTTGATGATTAAAACCCAGGGTGGCAGCATTGCGATGCAGACTTCTACAGATGACGGTACTACGATAACCATTACTTTTCTTCCAATCTCAACAGGAAATCACGAAAAGATATTTTCTGATAATCAGTTAGACACCTGTTCAGAAGAAGTAATAGAACAACTGATTATTGATCATCCTCTTCGCGTTTTAGTTGTTGATGATAACTCAAGCAACCGACAGCTAATCGAACGTTACCTTGAACATCCTATGATTGTACGAGATATGGCAGTGGATGGAGACTCGGCTTTTGCATTGGTGCAATCTAACAGTTATGACTTTATTCTTCTTGATTTAGAAATGCCCGGGATGGACGGATTAAAGACTATCTCGCAAATACGATTATGGGAAAAACAAAACACACAATTACCCAATCGCGTTATCGCATTATCAGGACATGATGATATTGATACTATTAAACGTTGCCAGGATGCTGGTTTTACAGATTACATAAAAAAACCGATAGACAAGTCTGCTTTTCTCAATTTATTAATTTGTAACGCTAATACTTCAGCATCGGTTGTTATTTCAGAGACATCAACTGGTACTGAACCATATTACACGGTAATTATCAGCAATGATTTGCAAGACCTGATACCCAAGTTTCTTATCTTTAACCGAGAGGGAATTGTAAAAATACAAACTGCTGTTGATGCTGATGATTATGATACCGTCCGCTCAGTCTGCCATAATTTAAAAGGTTCGGCGAGTATGTATGGATTCAGCAAGTTGAGTGCCTTATTCTCAACAGTTGAATCTGCGGCATTAGTTGCCCAGCGTGATAATATTATTAATGGCATAGCTGCGCTTAATGATTATCTTAATAAGGTAAATATACAATATCAACAGAATGATAGCTCAATAACTTCACACAATACTACTAATTTAACGGGGGAAGAAAATGTCACAAATTAAAATTGTTATGATAGATGATAATCAGATGATCTGCGATTTCATAAAACTCAAATTGGAAAATACCGGTAAATTTATCGTTAATTATTCATGTGATGGCAACGAAGCATGTCGGATGATAACAAAAGAAATGCCTGATATAGTGTTGCTTGATATTAACATGCCAAATATTGACGGGCCAGATGTCGCTACTATTATTCGGGAATCACCAGCTATAAAACATATACCAATTTTATACCTGTCTTCATTAATAACTCGCGATGATGTTATACGTAATCAAGGAGTCATCAAAAACCGAAATGTTGCCTCGAAATCAATGACTATTGATGAAATTATCACACGGATAATGGAGATCGTTGAAAAATAATGCGCGTTGCATTATTTGATTTATTGCGTTAAATGGGAATAAGAGGACGATCGGGAACAGGCTTACATCCTGAAATTTAGTCTATTTATTATTGTTAGTAGAACCAAGATGCGCTGCCTGTACCCGGAAGTTTCTGTAATTCATTCACCTACTCTATCCAGCCATTCACCCAAAATATAATTCACTACTTTTGGGTCTTCCAGATTTACGAAATGGCCGGCTTGGGGGATTATTTTTATGGTGACTGGCGCCGGTATTTTATCCAGATGCAAGTCATGCTTTAGTTTATCGTCTTCATCTTTTGTATAGCGGCCACGTCCGCCGTAGATACCGAGTACCGGGCAATTTATTTGCAGCAGCCAGGGTGTGGCGTCAAAGTTATGGACGCTGGGCCATATTTCATCATAAACTTCCTGTGACATTTGCGATAATATCTCTTTGCGGGTTGATTCTATCCATGCCATCACATTTACATCCATCGGATGGTGGTACAAACCGGGAAGGAACTGGTTATTTAAATTTAATGAAGGAAAAGAATCTACCAGAACAATTCCTTGCACTAATTCCGGGTGGTCATGGACAATTTGCAAGGCTATCATACCGCCCAACGAGTGACCAATCAGCACCGCCGGTGATTGCAGATGAGCGACCACGAGCCAATCAGCCAATCCTTCAAGAGTCTTTTCTACCCCATCAGTCGGTCCGCCATGATATGGCAAGTCAGGCACAAACAGGTCAAACTCCCGCAACGCGGCAACCTGCGGTTTCCAAAAACGGCTATCGCAGCCAAAACCATGAATTAATATTATGTTAGGCATTATAAGTTATTATTCCATCTTTTATTTAACATCGATTAATAGGATTGAAAAGATATTACATCATATTTGTCTAATTATCAGTAAAATTCTATACTTTAATTATGAATAAATATAATATTCGCTGGTTACTGTATTCCTTTTTGATATTAATTCTATTGGGAGTGAATAATATGACGTATGCAAAACCAAAAGTTATTCGCATGGCAGACTATGGCGCAAAGCCAAACGAGCAAACAGACACGACTACCGCTATATGTGAAGCAATTAACACTGCCAAACATTTGAATGGCAAGCCAGCAGTTATTCAATTTGAACCCGGTCGCTACCTGTGCAAAGGCGGCAAGTTAAACCCGGATGGTCGGACACACCAACCGAGTTTTAATGTTGCAAATCTTAAAAATGTCACCATTGATGGCAATGGCGCGACCCTGGTGGGTACTGATATTGCCCGGCTTTTTATTTTTAATAACTGTAAAAACATTACGCTGAAAAATATCACTGTAGATTGGAATCCCCTGCCGCATACATCAGGAAAAGTTGTTAATGTTTTGCCGAAAGAACATGCCTTTGATATCACGCCGCTATACCCCGCCAAACCAATTGCCGGCACCATCGTGCAGGGGATATTGGCATACAACCCCGAGAAACACCGACTGGCTGACAACGGATGGGAAATCTACCAGACCCAGGGAGAACGCGACGACGACACAACTCTACTTACTCCCGAAGGTAATTTGCGAATATTCCAAAGAAAGGATACTCCGCTGCCGGAAATTGGCTGGAATGTTGTGGTACGCCACCAGGTGTATGGTTATGACGCCTTTGTATTCAACAAATGCGAAAATGTTTTACTTGAAGACGTGACGGTAAACGCGGTACCGGGAATGGCGGTGATAGGATGGGGTAGTCGCGATATCACCATCAGGCGCATCAAAGTAATCCCTGCCGGTGATGGCTGGATGTCTGCCACCGCAGACGCCATGCATTTTAACGCCTGTCGCGGAACAATCACCGTAGAAGATAGCGAATTTGCCGGAATGGGTGACGACGCGATAAATATTCACGCGATGTATGGGTTGGCAACCGGACGGGTAGACGACCACACCCTGGCGGTGGCGCGTGCCCGTATGCACCCGTATTATGATAAGGTACGCTCGACATGGGATGCGCCGGAAAAAGGCGACATTATAGAATATAGCGGCGGCGATGAACCGTTATTACCGCAGGGACAATTAACCGTAAACTCATTTAGTCAAGACACTGAGCAGCAGCGAACCATCATAAAATTTAAAGAAAAGCTGCCCGCTGGCGCAGGTGAAAACACCGTACTAACAAATATCTCAACCAGTCCAAAGGTTCGAATCAGCCGGTGCAAAGTTCATAGCAACCGCGCCCGCGGCTTTTTATTGCAAACCCGCGATGTGGTGGTAAATGATTGTATATTTGAAGATATTTCCGGCGCTGGCATCCAGATTTGCACCGACGCGGCAGAATGGTGGGAAAGTCTGGGGTCGCGTGACGTCACTATAAAAAATTGCATCTTCAAACGCTGTAATTTTGGAGTCGCTCACCGCGAGGCTGCGCTGGATATCTTCTCTGATTTGCCAAAAGGCCGCCAATCCGCCGCTGGTGTTCACCAGCACCTGCATATTCTCGACAACATTTTTGAAGACAACACCGGCGCAGCGATTAACGTCGGTTCCGCCGATGATGTAGAAATCAATAAAAACAGATTCGCCACCGGCAATAACCCCACCGTGATAATAATGAACAGCCGCAATGTGACAATAACAGACAGCAAACAGCTAAGCGGAAAAGGCGGAGTTGAAATACGCGGGAGTTCTGATAAAGCAACTATAAAAATTGACAATTGAATAGAAATAATTTAGGTTACACAGAGATTCACAGAGGAGACACAGAGACTCACGGAGGTTTATGAATTAAAATTTATAATTTAAGAGGCTCTTGCAAAACCTGTTTTTTATTTTATTGATTAGCTGTTTAAAAGCCCCTCCCCGGCTGGAGAGGGGAAGAACGACTTTCAGGGACTGACACCGAGTGGCGAAGCCAGGAAGGTATCTGTCCCGCGCTATAAAACTTTAAAATCTCAATAGTTTTAGAAGTACAGTTCTAAAACTTCATATTTTCACATACTTTTAGAAGTGTAGTTCTAAAACTTTTGGTTTCAAAACAAGTATCAGTATTGTTTCCCTTTTCAGGTTTTAAATTTTCACATCGATTAACAGGATTTAAAGGATAAAATTGTCAAAGTGACATTAAGCAATTATCATGAAATCTAAATTTAAATTGTAGAAACGCAAGATTTATATCCTTTTTATCCTGTTAATCGATGTAAAATAGATAATTAACGAAAGGCAAATGCATAATTTCTCTGCTTGACTTTCTTGACAACCCATTTGCCCCTCTGTATTCTTGAATCACACAAGGTTTTGTTATATTTTTATGAGTTCGTCCCATTCTAATATTGTTTTTCATCGTTTAATACGCGTGGTGGCGGCGTCATTTGCCACCAGCCTGGCTTTGTCGGGGATGGTGGTTATTCTGCCATTATACGCGACACAGACACTGGGGTTGAACAATGCCGAGTTTTCCCGGGTGCTGTCGTTGCGGATGCTGGGTATTACTTTTGGCGTGCTGCTGCTGGGTGCGCTTAGCGACAGGTTTGGCACGCGAAAACTAACCGGAGTGTCGCTAATTGCAGGCGGGTTATGCTTCAGTGTTCTCGGCATGGTACCGTTAATAGGTTTCCTTGTCCTCATCCCGTTATTCAGCGGTTTTCTCAGTACCGCGTTCGTAAATCTCAATCACCTTACCCAACTGGTAGATGTTCAACGGCAAGGGATGGCGAACACCTGGTATCGCGCCGCCGGAACCATTGCCGGCATTATCGCGCCGATTATTATGACTCAATTATTCAGCCAACTAATGTGGGTGATGGCAGCAGTTGGCATAATGCTGGTGATATGCGGATTGCTGATAAAGTCGTACCCGATGGTAGAAAACCCGTCGCCATTCATGGGTTGGGCGGTAGAGTTTCGCAGCATGGCAAGCCAGTACCGGCTGGCGCTGGGCCAGCGTCACTTGATGTTTTTCCTGCATGGTTCACTCATCTGGGCGGCACTATCTGCTGTAATCAGCACATTTGCAGCAATCAGGCTAACCCACGATCTTGGCTCAACCACTGTCTTATATGGCAATTCCTGCGCCTTGGGGTCGGCGTTATCCCTTGGAGCTATCCTGTTGTTGGGGGTATGGCTGGATAAAGTGCCTATAAAACCCGCGACGCTGTGGATGTTTATGTTATCTTCATTCGGAATTGTCGCGTTGGGAATCAGCAATAATGTTTCAGTTGCCATCATCGCCTTCATTGTCGCTACTGTAGCCGGCAACGCGGCTGTAAGCCCGCTGAGCATCTGGATTAGCCGGGAATCCGGTGACGCCGGCATGAGTCTCGCCTTCACCGTACAAAAAGTTCTTTCCGCTATATACCTGGCAGTCGCCACCTTCACCTTTGGCCTGTTGGAACCTGCCATCGGCATAAAATCGTTATTCTTATGGTGCGGCATATTGTCATTAGTAGTATTGGCGGTAATGATGCTGTTGCGAAATCCGCCGGATAATGTAGAAGGATAAACTATTTTGGTTACACAGAGTTGAACAAAGAAGACACAGAGATTCACGGAGTGAATGTATAATAATATCTCTGTGCGTCTCTGTGTCTCCTCTGTGAATCTCTGTGTAATAAAAATTTACGGCAACATCTCGTTGAAACTCCCCAGGCGATAGCCTTGCAAATCGACCGTTACATACTGATAGCCAATTTCGCGCAATTCAAGGGTGATGGTTTCGCGGATTATCGGATCGAGGAGATTGTTTATCTCTGCTGGTCCGACTTCTATTCTGGCTAATTTGTCGTGGTGGCGGACGCGTACCTGAATGAATCCCAGGTCGCGAAGAAAGTTTTCCGCGCGTTCAACCATTGATAATTTCTCCGGGGTGATGGTGGTATTGTATGGTATTCGCGAGGCAAGACAGGCAGACGCGGGTTTGTTCCAGGTGGGTAGGTTATATTTTTTAGATAATTCGCGCACTTCTGCTTTTGTCATGCCAACTTCAATCAGCGGACTGCGCACCCCAAGTTCGCGCGCAGCCTGCTGCCCCGGGCGCCAATCGCCGATATCATCGGCATTGTTGCCATCAAGTACGGCTGTATAACCATTAGCAGCAGCGACAGCCAAAATCTGCGAAAATAGTTCATGCTTGCAGAAATAACAGCGGTTATTCGGGTTGGCAGCATAGCGTTTATCATCCATTTCTTCTGTCTTTAACACCTGGTATTCAACACCTAATTCTTCTGCCAGCTTCACCGCTTCGGTGAATTCACGCGACGGATAACTGGCGGAATTTCCTATCACAGCCAGCACATTTTCTGCCGTAACGGCATCAATCGCCGCCCGCAGCAGAAATGCGCTGTCTACCCCGCCGGAATATGCCACCACCACGCGGGACAATGCACGCATATAATCAAGCAGGGCCTGATGTTTTAATGTGAGTGTATCTGTTGTCATTTGTTGTAGCCTTTTTTATTAAAATATTGCCGATATCTCAGCAGCCCGCCATCGAGATTCCAAACGCGAGTGAAACCTGATTGCCGCATTTGATGTACCATTTGCCAACTGCGAATACCGGCAGCGCAATAGATTACGATATCTTTTGCCGAATCCAATTCGTGCATTCTATTTGTAAAAGATGTGTATGGAATGTGTGTGGAATCAGACAAACCTGCCATATCTTCAACTTCCCATTCAGTGCGGATATCGATAATTTGCAGCGAATTTTTGCCCGTCCAGTCATGCAGTTGTTTCGGAGAAATATTCCACTCATGTATTGTTTGCGGCGTTGAATTTACCCCGCAAAATTCATGATAATCGGTAAGAGATGTAATAGCCGCATTCTTGCCGCATAACGGGCAATCCGGGTCTTTCTCAACGCGTATTTCGCGAAATGTAGTGGTTAATGCGTCAAAAAGCAATAATCGTCCAGCCAGTGATGTGCCAATTTGCAATATTAACTTCAACGCTTCCAACCCTTGCAAAGTACCAATAATGCCGGGCAATACACCGAGAACACCACCTTCGGCGCAGGATGGCACACTCTCCGGTGATGGCGGAGATGGGTATAGACAGCGGTAACATGGACCATTCGCAGCATCGAATATAGTAATCTGACCGCTGAATTGATAAATACTGCCAAATATCAATGGCTTTTTCAACATGAAACAGGCATCATTCAACAGGTAACGGGTCGGAAAATTATCGGTGCCGTCAATAATGATGTCATATTGCGCTATTAGTGCCAGCACATTTTCTGTGGTAATTCTATCTGGTATCGGGATAACATTTATATATGGGTTAAGGGATGAAATAGCCTTTGCCGCAGAATTCACTTTCAAATCATTAATGGTATGCCGATTATGAATTATTTGCCGCTGCAAGTTGCTTATTTCAACGCGGTCATCATCGCAAATGCCAATGGTGCCAATGCCGGCCGCGGCAAGATACAACGCCACCGGAGAACCTAACCCACCCGCGCCTATTATCAGCACCCGCGCAGACTTCAGCCTTTCCTGTCCATGCAGGCCGACCTGCGGCAGTATAAGGTGCCGGCTATAACGATATTCTTCTTCAGCATTCAACGGTACATTCAATTAAAACCTACTAATACGACCAGTAAACATTGTAATTGAATTGTAGTACCGTGAAGAACGTTTGTCAATCTATTTTTTACATCGATTAATAGGATTTATGGGATGGAATTAAAATCCCTTAAATCCTGTTAATCGATGTGAAATTCTTTAGCCTATCCTACCCGACAGAAACTTTTGGACCGGCGGATTCATCGTTGGAAATTTCTGGTTGTTTTGGCATAAATAATTTATGCACTCCTGTTACAAAAAGACCAACCAGAAAGAAAATAAGACCGATAAGCGGCATAAAATATGCCTGAGTTTTTACGCCAGGTTCCAATACTGATTGTGTCGGATCACTCTTTTTATAATAAATGGTAACTGTTTTTCCGGTGGGATATGCGTTAACTATGCCCTGGGCGTGGGATGGGTCGCTGGAACTATAATTGCCAAAAGATACGGTATTGCCGGAATATTTCGTTGAATCCACCGTGAATTCATACCGCACTGCCGCACCGTAAGTCACACTGCTTGACCTGTTTCTCCCGCTGGAACTGGTATCTTCGGTAACAATTGACGACGCAATTTTACCTTGCGCGGTCGGCCATTGGGTACTCTCTTTGGCTGCAGACAAATTCTTAAAGCCAAAATACAGAATTGCCAGTCCTATCAGTATAAAAATATACGGGAAGACGGTTGCTAAACAGCCATTTTTCTGTTTAGGGGTTTCGGGGGATTGCATGATTTTTACTCCTCAAAAAAGTTTTACTCGTTGCCAGGTTCAGCACTTGCAACTTCTTCAACCTGGTGTTCAACAGCTCTTTGGTTTACTTTTTTATTGGCTAAAAACGCGAATAGACCCAATATCAAGATAGCAAATCCTGAAGATGGCAGAAATAAAGTCTGTAATTTCACTCCTGGTTCTAAAACCGATACAACAGGGTCATTGATGGAATAGTGTATTGTCACATCAGTTCCTGTTGGGTATTTATCAACTATTTCTTTTGCGCGCGATTGGCTGACAGATATGTAATCGCCATAAGAAATCTTATTACCGGAATAAATAACATCTTTAATTTTATATTCGTATTTTATATATGCTGAATAAACTGTGGAGTTAGTGTTGCCACCACTGATAATGTCAGACGCAATAATTTTCCCGGGTACAGTTTGCCAATAATTGCTGCCTACTGCCTCGATAACACCTATAACTCCAAAATAAAACAACACTAATCCGATTATCATAAAGACAAATGGAAATGCCATTGCTATGCAGCCAACTTTTTTTGGTTCATATACAGATTTTTCACCTGAATTTGTCAATTAATTATATCCTTTAGCATGATGGGACAAGACACCATCATGGCTTCGCCACTCGGTGTCAGTCCCTGAAAGTCGTTAATTCCCTACCCAACATCAGGGAATTAATTGAGCTTTGATTCTCAATTGTCAATTGTCAATTGTCAATTGTCAATTACTAAATCGACCCCGGTGCCGCAGCTTTTGGTATCAGTGGTATATTGTCTATCAGTCGCGTCTTTCCAATGAGAATTGCCGCCAGCAGACGGGCTTCTCCGGTGGTTACACGCAGCGGTTCCATGGTCTCTGGATTAACAATGACGGCATATTGCAAGGTCGCCATTGACTGGGCGGCAACGCATTTCTCAATTTGGGCTATAATCTCGCTGACGTCAATAACTCCGCTATCCACGGCGTCGCGAGCTACCTGCAATGCCCGCGGCATTACCCGGGCAGCCTGGCGTTCGGTGGGTGAAAGGTAACTGTTGCGCGATGACATGGCCAGTCCGTCGGACTCGCGAATGGTGGGAACCGGCACAATGGTGATAGGCATAAACAGGTCGCGGGTCATCCTTTTGATAATCTGCAGTTGCTGATAATCTTTCTCGCCAAAATAAGCGCGGTGGGGCATGATGATGTTGAAGAGTTTGGCGACAACGGTGGTAACACCGCGAAAATGTCCGGGACGCATGGCGCCGCAAGCGATGTCGGTCATTCCCTCAACCTCTACCCAGGTAGAAGCATTGCGCTGGTATATTTCGTGCGGCTGCGGATGAAATATTATATCTACCCCGGCACGTCGGCATAACTCGGAGTCGCGCTGAATATCGCGGGGATATTTTTCAAAATCCTCATTGGGACCAAATTGAGTTGGATTAACGAAAATAGAAGCAATCACCAGGTCGCATTCTTCACGTGCCTTTTTCATCAGTGATTCATGACCGGCGTGTAAATACCCCATAGTAGGCACAAAACCAGACGTTTTCGAATATGCTTTTTTAGCCCGCAACGCTTCACGCAATTCTGCGATAGACTCAATAATTTCCATCGTTTACCCTTAACAATTCGTGAGTATTAGAATTAATAACCACTATCTGTCTAATTTATAAATTAAAATTATCAAAAAATCTATATAATTAATAACTTACATTTTTAGAACTCCCCTCCTTGCCAAGGAGGGGGTAGGGGGTGGTCCTTCTCGTACCACCCAAACTCTGACTTTATTGTTTCCATAACATAATCATATTGTTGAAAAACCATTTGATTTTCAAACCTGATTATTTTTATTCCTAACTGCATCATATATTTGCTTCGTTCAGCATCATATTCTATTGCAGCAATATTAAAATGCACTTCACCATCAAGCTCAATAGCCAATCTTTCTGATGGACAATAAAAATCAAGTACATATTTTCCTATACTATGCTGTCGCTTGAATTTTCTTCCTTCAAGCTGACTGTTTTTTAAATATGTCCAAAGCTTTGCTTCTGCTGGTGTAAGGTGTCTTCTTAAGGTTTGTCTGAAAAACTTATATTCTTTTAAGTTATATATTTTATTCATGACATAACTTTATCTGTAGCCAGACCACCCCCTGCCCCCTCCTTGTCAAGGAGGGGAGTTGTTTGGTTGTAAAACATAGATTTTTAATATATATATTGTAATAATTAAGACGTTGAAACCTGTTTACTTCTTCTTATTCCCGGTAATATCAAACTTCCAGACGATACCGCCATTTATGCTGGTTTTTCCTTTGTCATTCAAATCTGCATAAAGACGAATGTCTACTGCGTCGTCTACTACATGGCTGGCACATAACGAAACAGCACTGCCTATGCCTACGTGGGAACCATATTCCAGGAACAGGTCAACATCATAGTCCTGATAGATTGATGGAAAGTATAAGCCGTAGGTTTCCAATTTACTGCCATCAACACCCTTACCTATTTCCGTGTATCCTTCCAGATATTTTGGTACCAGTACCGTAGAGATATTTCCGGTATAGCCGTTGCCGGGTTTTACACTGCCAGCCCGCAGATAATTAACGCCAACCACCGCGCCTTTAATCTCAGCAGAAACATGGGCAGTCGCACCACGTTCCGCACCAGAACCTAATGGGTTGCTGTCATACAGCCATGCTGCTTCCGCATTGACTTTTTTATTTTTATACGTTACACCCGCGCCAGTAAAGCGATCAAAAAGCAGTTGGGTAGAATTAAGGTTGCGTATTACCGGACCTGCCTGATAACGTTTTCGACCAATAAATGCTGACCAGTTATTGTTCACCTGATGTTCGATTAACGCTACGGAATCCAATTTCTGCGAGCTTTTCTGACCGGTAACAATTAAATAATTGGATTCTACAGTATAGATAGATTTGCCCAAACGGCCACGAATGATAGACCGTGCGCCGGCAAAAGACGGGTCGCCAGTAAAAGCATAAGCGTTACCGGTGAAATCTGGTCGAACATATTTTTTAACTTTTTTACCATCTTTATTCTGAACTTCAGATTTCCAGTCAAAACCATTTGCCAGATAACTGGCTACAACACCCATCCCAACGATTGCTATAGAACTTTTATTCTTATCTATTAACCGATAACTGAGAGTAGTATTCACC
>CAZWZF010000014.1:0-99460 GCA_964638715.1 uncultured bacterium
CTCCTTCGGGGAGGGGGTTGGGGGGTGGGGCTGTGCGATAACCATTTAAATTGGAGGCCAATATGCCGGATTTTTTGAATAATTCTGTTGATTCTTACATTAATCAACTTGCGTCGGGTGATTCTATTCCCGGGGGCGGATCTGCTGCCGGGTTAGCGGGTGCACTGAGTTCCGCGCTGCTGTGCATGTCTGCGCAATTCACCGTTGGCAAACCCAAGTTTGCTGATTTTGACGCGGCAGCACAAGCGGTTTTAACCGAAGCAACAGTAATTGCTGAAGAAATGAAAAAGATGATGGAAGAAGATTCCGAGTCATTCTCGTTATGGGGAAAAGCATTCGAGATGCCCAGAACTACTGATGAAGAGAAAGCCGCACGTAAAAACGCGATGCAGGAAGCCGCAAAAGCCTCCGCACTGGCACCATTTCAAATAGCAAAAGGCGCATATCGCGCACTGCAATTGGCAGGCACACTGGCAGTAAACTGCAATCCCATGCTGGTAAGCGACGTTGCCGTTGCCGCCCATCTCGCCAAAGCAGCCTTTCACAGCGCAGTGATAAATGTAAAAATAAACCTGAAATCCATAACCGACGAATCATTCACCGCGCCAATTTATACCGCGCTGCAAAAAATGGAAGATGCCGACAACCTGGCAGCAAAAGCACTATTATCTGCTCATGAGATTATGGGGTTTTAAGAGTAACACTTGAATTTTAAAAATACAGTCACCGTTTGGAAAGGGACGCAAGTCCGGCGAACTTCGGTAATATGAGAAGTAAGTCGTAATAATTATGATTATTATTCAAAATACTGCTAACTTAGCCGGACTCGCGTCCCTTTCCAAACTGTGACCATTAATTATAGATATCATTTTATTAAACCATCAAAATATTATCAGACCACTCTATAATATTTCTTCACATTATTTTTAAATCTATTAAAGTTTGGTACAATTATTCTATAATAATTGTCTGTTATAACAACATTATCAAATCATCAATGTCTTAATACTTATTACACCTTATTTATATTTAGCGAGTGCGGGAAATTATGACTGGTATTATTTATAGATACTTATTTTTATTCGGGGTGCTGCTGCTTTGCCTGTCGTTTGCATCCTCTGCTCCGGTTGTCTTCAGCGATGAATTGGATAACGGGATGTATAACTGCAGTTTCACCGCGAAAACTACGGCAGGCATTCCTGCGGATGCCGCAATGAGATTCTGGCTGGAAAGCGATAAACAGCAAGATGCCATACTTGTAAACATCACCACACAAAAAATTACTATCTTCAGCGTTATTCAAGGGGCAAAAACATTACGCGGTCAGGCAGATATTAAAATACCGGCAAATACAACCAGAGAGTTTTTTATTCAGCGCCGCGAAGATAATTTGGCAATATTTATTAATGATAAAGCAGCATACAGTCTTGAATTGCCACACTCAACCGGTGCTGAAGGTATATGGGAAGCAGATGCCGGGTGGACTATTGACAATGTTGCCGCATCCCGGCTGGAACCTGTTATTTTTACCGATGATTTCATGCGGACGAAAGATGATAACGGACAGTGGACTATTGCCAGTGGACAATGGAAACTGCAATCCGCCTGGGAAGCCGACCCCCACGGATTGGGGAATATTTTCAATCGGGCAATGACCGCGCAAAACCCCTTTGCTTGGATGGGAAAGGCGATAGACAAACCGGCGGTTTGCTTAGCGGGAAAGCCGGATTGGGAAGATTACACCTTCAGTACAGCAATATGCCCGATTAGTAATGCGGCAGGTATAATTATAAATGGTAATTTACTGATACGATGGAGCGCAGCGAATGACCGCAGCAATCGTGGCGACCGACTGACAATCGAAAAACAGGCAGATGGTAAATCAACTATACTGGCAGAATGTCGCGGCGGATATATTCCCGGACAGTGGTATAAATTATCAGCTATCACCAGCAATGATGGGGTAAAAGTAGAGATTGACGGTCAGGAACGACTACGTTATGACGAAAAAAGCCGCTGGCATGGCGGCGTCGGACTGTATACTGAAAGCAAAGACGGCACTACATTTGATGATGTAACTGTGTATGGCAGACTGGTGAAAACATCTTTGATCGCAGAAAATGGCCAGCGACGAATTCAGGAAAGATTTTTACAGGATTACCAGGGAATGCGCAACTGGGCGGCACCAGATGAATGGTCGCAAATGCCGGATAACACCTTTATAAATAAAAATAATTATTATGGCGACCAATGGCTGACCGCGGAAATTATGCCGTATAATATGAGCGGGTCTTTTGAAATTACTTTGAATGGCGACGGCAAAGGACTGACCAGCGGTTATCGAGCGGTGATAAAATCTGATATCGCACAGAAAAAGATGACTTACCAGATACTGCACGACGCGGATGAACTGGCAAACGGTACCGGAAACCTGCTGACACCTAACGACAGCGCAAATATCCGCTTTGAACATCGCGGCGATACTGTAACACTTGAGGTTGATGACGAAAAAGTATTATCAGTTAAAGATACCCGTCCTATTACCGGAATGCGTCCGGCATACCGATTGACTGGCGGCTTGAGCCGTATGAAGTCAATCATCATGATGGGCAGCCAGTATCGCGATTATACCTTCACCAGCGCGCCAACCGACTGGTACACCCAGGGAACCTGGATGCCGACGGTGCGGTGGGCATGTCAGCCGCAATGGTCGTTTTACAGCGGTTGGAGTCGCGGCGATGCGGTGGTGTGGCACAAGCAGCGGTTTAACGGCGACCAGTCCATGCAGGTTTTCATTGGTTATAAAATGGAAAGTCCGCGGGAACGGATATTTTTTGAAAACAAATTTTCTACCCATGACGCGAATATAGCTATATGTACCGACGGCCACGACCCGCGCAGCGGTTATTCTGTCATGTCCGGCCAGTTAAACGAGTTCGGTCGTCCCAGTTCGGAGACGGTATTGCTAAGAAACGGCGTGCCGGTACAGCGGGTTAATGTATCAGTCTTGGGATGGGGATGGGAACATCGCACCTGGTTTAATATGATATTGCGAAAACGCGGCGATTTAGTTGAATTATATCTGGAAAACGCACTTGCACTTAGTTACAAAGACCCGCAGCCTATAGAAGGCGGTGTACCGGCGATATGGACAAAGGACAACGGTATATCAATTGCCCGGGTGCGTATGCATTTTGCCAATCCGCCGGTACCACGCACCGACCAGTATGTTATATTAGGCGAATCATTGAACCCGGAATGGCTGAATATAAATGAGCCATTAAAGCTGAACTTCCCTGACGCGTGGTCAACCGCGGACAAGCCGGTAAAACTGAATGTGGCGTCAAGACTGGTGCCGGACGGTTTAACAACACCGGTAATTGAAGATAAAAAGGTTACTATAACCCCAACGAAAACTGGCGAATACTGGTACCAGGTTACAGCTACAGACGGCAAAAATAGTTCACCTGCATTTAACGTTTTCGGATGGACATTTGACCCGCGGGTAGGCCGCGATGATTCTCATGCTTTGGTCTTATATCGATTTAACGAAGGCGATGGCGGTGTGGTGAAGGATTTTAGTAAAATCGGTACTCCTGCCAACCTGAAAGTGCCGGCATATCCCGCAACGCGATGGCTTTCCGGGCAAGGTTTGTCATTCAGCGGCCCGGAACCGATAAAATCGGAAGCCGGGGTAGATAAATTGATGGCAATCGCGCGCAATAAAGCGTGCACCATTGAAATGTGGGTTTCCAGCGATTCGGCATACTTCCCCATTCACTGGCTGGGATGTCTGATGACCTGGGAAAAAGAAGCCGGGAAACAGAACTTCCTGATTGGCGGGCATAAAGCGAACTTTATTGCCGCGCCAAATGGCGCATTGTTTGATTTCAGTCAGAGAAATGATGATAACTCACCAAATATCACCGGTTCGTATTCTGCCTACATGGCATTTGGCACCAGCCTGCACCATCTGGTGATGACTTGGGATGGTACCAATACCCAGGCATTTACCGACGGAGTGGCTTTTGACAAACAGCAGGTAAATTGGAATGTCGATAAGTGGGTTGCCGATGCACCATTGCTGCTCGGAAACCGCACCGATAGCCAGCGACAATACCTGGGAACCTACTATCTGATGGCAATCCACGATCGCTGCCTGACAGGTGATGAGATAAAGCGGCATTACATAGCAGGACCATCCGCAGTAGACAATAGATAAAAGGTAAAAAATATGTCATCAAAACCATGGCTGATATTAACAGTTTTCATATTAATTATTACCGCACAGGCTGGTGATTATGTGCAGGCATTTGGCACCGCGGTAGTGATTAGCAGCGATGGCTACCTGGTGGCGGACAGCCGCCTGACTGGTATTGCAAAGACTCTGAACATTACCATTGCAGATAAAACTTTTACCGCTGTAGTACAACTAATAGATGCTAAATCCGGTTTCGCGTTATTAAAGACGGATACGAAAGATTTAACTCCGTTTTCATGTGTAGAGATAGAAAAACTGGCGAAGTTTGGCGGCATATCTGCCCGTGTTGCTGGTTATCCTGCCGACCCGATACGCGGGACGGATTTAAAATGGGTGTCAATATGGATATCGTTATCAAATGCTGCTGATAATCCGCGCCTATTGCAGGTACATGCAATGCCGATAACCGGAAGTGATGGATACCCAATCATAGACGGTCAGGGTAATTTACTTGGTTTCATGCGGTCATCATTAGGCTCATCGCGATACTACAGCATTAACGCATTGCCTACAGCCACCATGCTGGCAATATTGAAAGACGCTGGTGTGAAAACAGTGACGGTGGATGCCAATAATATGGCAATAAGTGAAGTAGAATTAAAGAAAAAAGTGTCGCAATCAATCGCGCTGTTTACCATACCGGCAACTGCGGAAAGCACACAGATGATTAATATCAAAGAAAAAACTGTAGTAGTGAAAGTACCCGCTGGCGATTTCACCATGGGCAGCAAACCCAAGGAAGGTAACCCGGATGAAGAACCGCAGCAGGTAGTGAATATCAGCGAATTCTGGATTGATAAATATGAAGTAACCCTGGGGCAATACAAAAAATTCTGCACTGCGACTAACCGCGCACTGCCGGAATTGCCGGAATGGGCACTGGACGAAAAACCGATAGTAAATGTAACATGGCAGGACGCTGCTGATTACGCCAAATGGTGCGGCGGAGCATTGCCTACGGAAGCGCAATGGGAAAAAGCCGCCCGTGGTACCGACCTGCGTCCTTTCCCATGGGGAACAGCACCGTCATGGGATTGGAGTACCGGTCACAAAATGTCTAATGCCGCAATGGGTCGTGGTACCGGAGCACTATCTGTAGGATCATTAGAAATAGGAGCCAGTCCGTATGGAGCGCAGGACATGGCAGGAAATGTTTTGGAATGGTGCGCCGACTGGTACCAGCCAGACACTTATAAAAACATGCAGAAAACAAATCCCGTCGGACCGGCAAAAGGTAACGATAAGGTAATCCGCGGCGGTTCATGGTTCACCACCGACACCGAAGATTTCCGCTGCGCCTCCCGCGGTCATATAGAACCAAGTCAGCACAACTATTTCACGGGTTTTCGATGTGTTTATGCAGGGTTGAAATAATAATAGAAACTTGTAATGGTGAAATCTCACTGTTGCCAACAGCCATTGACAACATAAATAAAAAGTTAAATAATACGTCATTGCGAAAAAATAAAGGATACAAAAATGTTGAAGAATCTTTCAGATTATCGAAAAGGGTTTACCCTGATTGAATTACTTGTTGTAATTGCCATTATTGCAATCCTCGCTGCCATCCTTTTTCCTGTATTTGCCAGGGCGCGTGAAAAAGCGCGTCAAACAACATGCACCAGCAACCAGCGCCAGATTTGTGCTTCAATTATGATGTATACACAGGACCATGAAGAATCACTACCATTAACATCAACCGTATGGAATGATATTAAAGTCGACCCAGGAGTGCTTATCTGTCCAACCAAAGGGAAAACTATTACGAATGGTTATGTCTATTACGGATGTATGGGTGGACAAAGCATGGGCAGCTTTTCTAATCCATCTGCTGCTGGCTTAACTGCTGATGGTCAGCATATTAGCACCGTTGCCAGCGACCTGAATATCGCTTATTCTGGTGCAGATCTTGATTTTCGTCATTCAAATAAAGTTGTCGCAGGATTTGTTGATGGTCATGTAATAGCTTCTGATACCCCGCCACCACCTGTTTACGGCCTGTCAGCGACAAATCAACGCATTTGGTATGCAGCAGATGCTATTTGTGGTGTTGCCAGCGGCACCGGAGTTCAAAATTGGGTGGATATGGGATCATTAAACCGCACAGTAACCCAACCAACTGCAGCCAACAGACCTACTTTTATGGCTAACGCGATTAATGGAAAACCAGCACTGAGTTTTAATGGCGCTTCAACCGCCGCTGCCAGTAATTGGCTGGCCACTCCGCAACAATTCGATCTAACAGGCGGCAGCAATAGTATCACCATGTTTATGGTAATAACCCTTGGCGCTACACAAAACAATTATACAGACCTTATGGATTTTGACCATGGTACAGCACCAAATAACGGCTGTGTATTACAGATGAAAGATGGAACTCCTGTTAATAGTTATTGCTTTACATACTCATCAGATGGCAGCAATTTCCCAACCTGGACTAATACCAACATTTGCACACTTACAGCCAGCCAACCTCAATTATTGACTGTAATACAAGATACCAGTTTAAGATATTATATTAATGGTGTTTTAAAAACTACCTACAACAGCGTTACCGCCTGGAACAATGGCGCGAATGTGCTTACTATTGGCAACTTTACTTCCGACCATACCCGTTGTTTTAATGGACTTATAGCTGAATTTGCTTTCTATAACAAGGCTATGACCGATACAGAACGACAAGCAGCAGAAAGTTATTTAAAGGGTAAATATGGATTGTAAATAGAAACATACAGAAAACGAACCTTGTCAAATCTACAAATGCGCCGACAAGGTAATCTCATGCGCCGCCCGCGGTCATATAGAACCAAGTCAGCACAACTATTTCACCGGCTTTCAATGTGTGTATGCAGAATTGAAATAGATTATAGATTCTAAATTATTACACAGAGATTCACAGAGAAGACACGGAGTTTCACGGAGTGAATATATAAAATTCTCTGCGTGTCTCTGTGTCTCCTCAGTGTATCTCGTGTAGCCTTAGTATGATGATTACTTAACTACATCTGTCCTGAAAGGCACTGCCGGCAGGTCTGCACCATTATACAAGTTGCATTCCGGATTGTTGCCCCAAGCATAACGTACCGCAATCGGCTTTGCTATACCATCTGCCCATACTATCACTTTATCGCCTTCAATCTTTGCCTGTGCCCAGACGAACTTTTTATCTTCGCCGCAAATGGCAAATCCTTTTAAGGCATCGCCTTTCATTTTCAGGCCTTTATCAGCATATTTGAAAGTCAATTCGGCTTTGTTATCAACAATTTTCATTGCATCAAACAAGGGACCGGAGAAGCTGACTTTAATTTTATAGGCGATGGCTTCGGCAGCCAGGCCAAGACGACGGCCTACTTCCTGCTTGTTTTTCGGGTGGATATCTTTCTCGTCACCGATATCGATTGCCAATCCCTGACCGACCTTTTTCAGTTTTGTTGTGGTCATTGTTTGCGCTTCACGGATTTCCGCCCATGAACTCTCGGCAGGCTGGGCATCGCGACCCATGAAGTTTGCCAGGCTGACGATGAGGAATGGGAAATCTTTTATCCCCCAGCGAGTGCGCCAGTCGGTTATCATCGTCGGAAGCAATGTCTGGTATTGTTTTCCGCGACCGGCGTTTGACTCACCCTGGTACCATATTGCGCCGCCAATAGCGTATGGAATCAATGGATTGATCATCGCGTTGAACAATACGCTGGGACGATTGGGAGTTTCCGGGTTCGCCGGCGGACGCGGCAGAGTGTATTCTACCGAATAACGCCATGGACCAGCCAATGAAATCTTTGTTTTATCTGTGCCATCTGCCAATTCTGCAAACATCACGTCCGCAGATGCACCCCACAGACCACCCTGGCCTACACAATCGCTGACGCGGATAGCCACCACATTTTTACCGGCTTTCACCAGATTGCCCGGCACGCGGTAATCGCGCAACTGGTTCCAATACTGGGTTTGACCTTTTCTGCTATTTCCGCGCGACCCGATAACAGTGCCGTTAAACCAGGTGGTTTCTACTTCGTCAATCGGTCCCGGGTGAATGACAATATCTTTCCCTGCCCAACTGGCGGGAATATCCAGCGTTTTGCGGAACCAGACGATACCATCTAAATCCGGCAAACCGTTTAATTCCCAGTTGCCAGGCAGTTTCATTGTTTTCCATGAAGAATCATCTAAATCAAACGCGGCAGTCTTGCCGGCTGTTTTTACATCTTCTTCCAGGGAATAAAACTTCTCCATCGCAGCATCCATATCAACCTTTTTGGCTTTGTATGCCTCTAATTCAGACAGGTACTGTCCGGTTGGTTTTGTCACCTGGTCAAGTTCAGGGATAAACTCCGGCAAGTTGGCACGCAAAGCTTCGGCACTGGTCCATGCTTCCGCAATGGTGCCGCCCCAAGAGGTGTTAATCAAACCAATTGGTCGATTTAAACTTTTATACAGATGACGTCCGAAAAAATATCCTACCGCAGAAAATCCAACAACGGACTCTGGTGTGCAAAGCACCCATGAACCTTTACATTCTGTTTGCGGGTATAACGAGGTAACATTTGGTACGGTGAATAATCGGATTTCCGGATAATTCGCCGCGGCGATTTCATCTTTGGCATTCATTGATGAGCCGACTGACATCTGCATATTCGATTGACCGGAACAAATCCAGTTTTCGCCAATCAAAATATCTTTCACCACGATGGTTTCGGAACCGGTGATGGTCATTTCCTGGCTTTTCTGATTGCTCTTTGCCTTCACTGACCGCAGTTTTACCATCCATTTACCATCTTTATCTGCGACTGCTTTTTTCTTTTGTCCGGCAAATGCCACGGTAATTTTCGTGCCCGGGTTGTCTGTGCCCCATATCGGCAAAGCCACTCCCTGCTGCAGCACCATGTGATCGCTGATGATTGAAGGCAGCTTCAATCCTTTACCGGCAGACCATGCACTGGCAACAAGTAAAACAAATGCCACAACCAGCATCGTCAACCGTCCAGAAACTCTGAAATTCATTTTTAACCCCTTTTAATATTTAATCGGTTTATCAAATTGACAGCTAATTGTAGCAGATTATCAGGTGACGTGTAAGGTGAAAATAGACCTGTTTATAATTTACATATCTAAAGAAAAATAATTTTGACATGATTAACAATTTGCAAAGCAAAAAATCTTGTTAATCATGTTAATCATGTCAAAACGTGAAATCCCGATTTATAATTGTTTCACAAACTAATTGAGTAAATGTGGAAAAATGATTATAATAGATGTAGATAAAATAGTAAGGTAATACTGATGACTAAAAAGTTTGTTATTGCTGGTATTGGCGAATTGCTATGGGATTTGTTGCCGGATGGCAGGCAATTAGGCGGAGCACCGGCAAATTTCATCTATCATATCTATAAATCAGGCGATGATGGCATTGTTATCAGCAGCATCGGCAATGATGATGACGGCATGGCGATAATCGCTGGACTTGAACAACACGGAATAAATACCAACTATATCCAGATAATCCCGCATCTGCCAACCGGCGTGGTGAATGTCGTCGTTGACAACACCGGACAACCAAGTTATGAGATAGTTGAAAATGTAGCATGGGACAATATTGAATTTACCCCGGAAATAGCAGAATTGACACCCAAAATAGATCTTATATGTTTTGGAACTTTGGCGCAAAGATCGGGGAAAAACAAGGACACCATCAAAAAAATAATCGAAACATTGCCGGCAAGCACTAAAAAGCTATATGACATCAACCTGCGACAGCAATTTTATGATGCCGAAACGGTAGAATGGTCACTGCGCACCGCAGATATCGTAAAGTTAAATGACTCAGAATTATTGGCGGTATACCACTTGTTGAATATTAATCATGCAGATAATTTTTTAGTCGATTCCCGCCGGTTGGCAAACTTATTCGATATTGAATTGCTGTGTGTCACCCGTGGAGAATACGGCAGCCTGCTGATTGCTGAAGACCACCACGATTATCACCCCGGATGTTCAATAGAGGTTAATGATACCGTAGGTGCCGGCGACGCTTTCACCGCCGCCATGGCGCATCACTATCTGCGCGGCGCACCACTTGCCGAAATAAACGAAAAAGCAAACCGACTCGGTTCATTCGTTGCGTCACAATCTGGCGCGATGCCAAAGTATTGAATTTAATTGAAAATTGTAAATGGCGAATTGCATTTTCCAATTAACCCGCCTTTCCCTGTAACAATTTCCCCGATTCTGTGTCGAAAATAGACAGAGGTTTACGCATGATTTCCCTTATTATTCCCAGCATGAATAAGCTGTATTATACTCGACGCTGCCTGACGAGTTTGCTCCTTACCCGCGGTGTAGATGTCGAATTTGTATTAGTCGACAACGGGTCACAGGATGGTACCGCGGAGTATCTGCTGGAATTTCGCAAAGTGGCGGCAGAGAAAGGGATTCCAGTAACTATAATTATCAATGACCGCAATGTCGGTGCCTGTACCGCCCGCAACCAGGCTATCGGAGTGGCACGCGGCAGCGAAGTGGCATTTTTAGATAACGATATCGTGCTGCGTGACAAGGACTGGCTGTTGAAATTACGCGAGACCCTGTATTCATCTGAGGACATCGCATTAGTCACTCCCAAGTTGCTATTCCCCTTCCCGCCTTACGCCATCGAGCATTGCTCTATCGCCATATCCCCCACCGGCACCGTCGGGTATATCGGTCGCGGTCAGTTGAATGACGATCCGCGTTATAATCAGCGCGTAGATATCCAGGGGTCAGCGAGCGCGTGCGTGCTGGTGAAAAAATCTGTGCTGGATGAAGTCGGTATTTTTGACGAGATATTCAACCCGGTACAATTTGAGGACTTGGACCTGTTTTACCGGATGAAAGAAAAAGGCTATCGGCTGGTGTATGAACCGACGGCGGAAATGTACCATTTCGAAAATGTCACCACCGACAACTCAGTTACGGTAAACTTTAAATATCAGACTATTAAAAATGGCGTAGTATTTAAAAAACGTTGGCGGCACATGTTCACCGTGGAAAACGGACCTGCTGATGAAGAACTCCGCTGGGCAGAACTGCCCCGCCAGCGCATCGAGGAGATTGGCGAATTGCCAATAATAGAATGAAATGATTCTACTAAGAGTTTTTGACATGATTAACATGATTAATTTCAAAAAAGTCTGGTTTTAATAAAGCAAACACCAATAATTAACAGTCACAGTTTGGAACAGAGTCGCAGCCCGGCTGATTTATTTAAATCTATCATTTTTACCACTTGCCAATCAGGAGATTAGCGTTCCCGGGGATAGCCGGGCTGCGACCCTGTTCCAAACTGAGACTGCATTTTTTTACATGAATTATTTAACTTTCACAGATTCCACACACCGGCAAGATGTCATTGCTCTGTAATTGTCAATTGTCCATTGTCAATTGTCAATTGTCAATTTTTTCTCTCTCTTCACTCCTCTCTCTTCAAAACAGTTTCCGTAAACTCCGGCAATACCCTTTCTCCCATAGTTACATCTACTGCTACCGCATACCTGCCGGCTTGTAAATCTTTCGGTACCTGTATGGTTATTGGTATGGCTGCTTCTGACTTTGGCTGTATTATTGCAGTGGCGAGTTCATTATTTGCCCATCCAGCGCGCGGTTTTGCCTGTACTGTCATTGTTTGCGGGGTACTGGCGTGATTTGTTATTACTATGTTCAACGATGCTATCTCACCCGGATTTACATCCTGTTCATAAGGGTGACAGCGCGCCCAGAAATCGTCGGTCGCAAAGTTGGGGTGTGGCCAGGGGAATAACTCGCTGTAACTGGCTTCCCGCGTCGCCAGGTTGTCGCGCATCCGCTGGTATTCGTCATCGGTAAAGCTGAAACCACCTTCAACATGGGGGTTAAACAGCAGGTCTAGCTGTAATTTCTGCAACAGTGCAATGCAATAGTCAAACCCCACCCCGGCGCCGAGGAAATTGCGGTTGTTGGCGCAATAGTCGTCCATTCCAGCCAATGCGAATGAATCGCCGACGAAGAACATTCGCGGGCCATTCGCGCTTTCTACCAGCAGGCCATCGTGATAGAGGGTTTGTCCCGGGAAGTTATAGGCGGTCATGGTAAACTCGCGCCACTGCCAGCTTTCGCCATCGCCGGTGCGGCGGTCAACCCGTGCCGCATTTGGAGATATACATGGTATTCGCCAGGAACGCGGGTCGGCGATAACATCGGCAACTGCCGGGTCGGCAAATAGCGGGCAATAGAAAATCTTCTGGAACTCCGGGATTGTATCAACATGGTCATCATGAATGTGGGTAATCCACAGGCCTTCCACCGCGTTGATTTCACCTTCTGCTATCATTCGCTGCAACTCGCTGATTACCCGCGGGGTGCCGCAATCCATCACAAAAGCCGCGCCGGTATTGCTGATAATAATCCACGAAGTATCGACATGGCGAAGGCATGCCGGTGCCGGCGACGCTTCACGAATCGGCATATATTCCGGCTTGTTAGTAAATTTATCCGGGAAATACGACCGGATAGTGTTTACCGAAATGTAATTTTCCCAGGCAGCGTCCAGCCTTTCCGACAGCAAATCAACCGCCGCCTTCGGGTCGGTCATGATAACGCCATGGGTGGGAATCAGCGCGTCCGGCGAGAACTCCAGCACCTTTCGCAGACTGGCAATCAATTCACCCCGACCGCCCAGGAAAGCGTGGTAATCCCACAAATTTTCATCGCCATGCTGCAAACTCAACAACTCCCAAATTTGCCCCGCGTCATATATCATATCGCCGGTGAATACCACCCGGATGCCGTCAACCTGAACCAGGTAACTCATACTGCCATCAGTATGGCCGGGGGTGGCAATGGAGGTTATTTTGGCTTGCCCCCATGTAATCACCTCGCCATCAATCAACCCGCGGCTAACCGGGATATTCTCCACCGCTACCAAATGACTTGGACGGTAGTTATACAAATGCCAACGATTTTTCAAATCGCACCAAAAATCTTCCGCTTTTTCAAGAAGATGTTTTTCTGGTTGTGGAGCAATTATATGGGCATCAGACATCTCATAAATCCCGCAAAATCCATCGCGGTGGTAGTGGGTAAGGAGGACGGTATCAACCTGTTGTTCATGCAATTCAGAAAGAATATCCTTGCCGCAATCAATTAATAATACCTTATTGCCATTGGTAAGAATGCCAGTGTTGGATGAACCGTGAATAACGGAAAGGTTTACTGAAAGTGAAGTTCTTTTAGGCATTTCTTTCTCCAATTTCTTTAGTTTATTCTTTTTATCAGTATCAATGAATAGCGCTTTTATTTCAGGCCTGGTAATTAAGAATGAAATTATTCCGTAATATAGACCAAGAATGAAAAAAATTATACATGATATTAAAATATATCCAGACATAAAACCATCTCTGTCAGCAATGTAATCAACAAGAAATACAACAGAAAAAATTATCATTATAAATGGTAATATTAATGCAATCCACCATCCACCTTTATTCTTTTTGTATAGCCCAATTCCCATCAATATATTGAATATAAAATAGATGACATACAAAGAATCTTCCGATGTAACAAAGATTAAAAAGTTCACTAATGCCGGGATAATATACAATAACGAAGCAATTTTTAATAATTTTGGAGTATTTTTAAATTCAGTTTTAAAATCAGCAAATGTCATTATTCATACTCATTTTCTCTTAACCGCAGAGTTTATTGCGATATTTTACCAGATTGTTTGAGATACCGGCAAAAGATTCTCTTTTTTGTCTTGAACCACGATTTGGGGGGATTTTAGGATTTGTGGATTATAATAATCCTTTAATCGATTAATCCTATAAATCGTGATTCAGACAAGAAAAAATGTTAACCTGCTATATCAGTTGTTGATTTCTTAAATAGTGCTTTTACTTCAGGGTTTGTCAGGTCATCAAATATCGATTTATTGTAAAAGTAGTTAATTATAAAAAAAACTAATATTTGCGCTGACATTAATAATGTCGCTTGTGGTACGCAACTGCCACTAAATAATACTGAGAAAAAATAGATTATTTCAAGTAACAACGGCACAGCCAGTGATAATATCGAAAACCACCAGGATATGTAATTTCTATAAATTAGTCCAATACCCGCTAATAAACAAAGCAAACAATAGAGAATAATTATTGACGATATTATTCTGGATGACCGATTGTCTTGTACAAATGCAATGATGGCGAGTATCAGAAATACCGATGAAGGAATAATTTGCATAAATACTGCATCATTAAATTTTTTGGGATTTTCATTTAAATCCATTATCCATGCTCCTTCACTCCATAACCGCAGAGTTGCACAGAGTTTTGCGCAGAGTAACGCTAAGTTATTGCAATATTCTACCAGATTATTTGAGATACCGGCAAAAGATTCTCTTTTTTGTCTCGAACCACGATTTGGGGGGATTTTTGGATTTGAGGATTAACAATCTTTTAATCGATTAATCCCTTGAAATCGTGGTTCATACAGGAAAATTTATAAAGATTAAAACTCAGAATATGAAGAAACATCATCTTTATCGACATCTGTAACATTCACTTTTTCAAACAATATCATTATTTTAGGTCTGGAGATTAAGAATGCAACTGCTGCGAAATATAAAGCAATAACCATGAAAATTATTCCTTCTATTAGTGCTAACTCTCTAAACCATCCATATTTATCTACTAAATAGACCATGAACAAAAATATACTAAAACTTGCTATTAAATATGGGAGTATTAAAGTAAACCACTTCGCGACTATATTTCTTTTAAACAACCCAAATCCTACCATAAAAATAGATATTATAAATCCTGAAAAAATCAGTTGAGGAATGAAATCACGATATTCAACATTTACTAAAAATGATAATGAATAGATAAAGATTATATATGGCAATATCATAACAATACACCACTTAATAATATTCTTTTTATAAAATCCGATTCCAATAAAGAGATTTAATAACAAGTATCCAAAGTAAATTAATTTGATGATTGAATCATTATGATTTTCATTATTCAGCATTGAGAAGGTGCATATTAATATGATAAATGGCAATATTACAGTAAGTCTCCAGATAAGAATATTCCTTTTTATTTGAAATATTGCTATCAGCATATTGTAGATTGCATAAAAAAAGTAAATCAAAAAGCAAATTAAATTACCAAGTTCATTTGTATCATTGAATGATAATAAATGAAATAGTAATACCAGCGCCGGGATGATATACATTAACGAAGCAATTTTTAATAATATTGGGGTGTTTTTAATTTCAGTTCTAAAATTTGCTAATGACATTATCTATACTCCTTCACTACTTAACCGCTGAGTTACGCAGAGTTATTGCAATATTTTACCAGATTATTTGAGATACCGGTAAAATATAGGATTTTAGGATTATGTATTGGATCGCAGGCATCTTGCCTGCCCTCGGCAGTAATAAAGTGGCACATTATATTAAGACGCATCGTTACAAATTTTTGTAATTTAAAAGTTTCTATTTGCTTGCCAAGTGCCGCTAAATTTCATCCGGGGGGCAGGCTGGAAGCCTGCGATCCAATACAATCCACAGGCGGGCCGCCTGTTTTACGTTTTTGCTCATCGGTATTCGCTGTCAACTTTCCACTGTCCACTGTCAACTTTTTGAGACCAGGGTTACCCAATCTTCTCTTTCGTATCTTTTTATCATGGTATGTCCCGCGGCTATTAGGGCGGCGGCTATGTCGTCTTCCTGACTGGTTATGTAGCCGGATGATATGAAGATGCCGCCGGGTTTCATTACGCCGGGCAGGTATGGGATAAGTTCGAGAATTACCGGGGCGAGGATGTTGGCGATGGTGATGTCGAATTTTCCGTCGATACCGGTGGTCAGGTCGGCGGTGGTGAACTTTATCTGGTCGTCCACTTTATTTACCACGGCGTTGCTGGTGGCGACTTTCACCGCCAGGGCATCGTTGTCGGTGCCGACTATCGGTGACGCGCCTAATTTTGCCGCTGCTATCGCCAGTATACCGCTGCCGGTGCCGATGTCGCAGAAGGATAAGCCAGGCTGCACGTAATCGGAAACCGCCAGCAGGCAGTTGTAGGTGGTGCCATGGGTGCCGGTGCCGAACGCCATGCCGGGGTCGAGGATTATCACCTGCTGGCCGGGCAGGGCGTCATATGTCTCCCAACTGGGCATCACCGCGATGCGGTCGGTAAGACTGACGGGAGAGAAGAATTGTTTCCATCCCTCCAGCCAGTCCTGGTCTTCCATTTCGGTAAGAGTATAACCGGTGCCGGCGGGCAAGATATCGAACTCAACCATTTTGCCGAGAACGAATTTCGCGGTAGCCTCTACCTCGTCCGGAATCGCTTCATGCCAGAACGCTTTGACGTAATCCTGACCTTTGCGCCATTCCTCGGACACACCATTGGCACCGTTGTTGCGGAACGAATCCGCAACTATTTCGCCAACCCCGGCAGGTACAGGAACTTCAATTACTTGCCATGCCATTATTTTATATCCTCACTTCTTCTTCGGTGCTAACGGAGTTGCCGGTTTACCGGTCTTCACCGGTGGTGTCGGTGGTGCCGGTTGCGGTTTCGGTTCGGTCGCACCCAGACTTTTCAGCAAATTCACCAGGCTGGCATTTTTCATATTCATGGCAATCATTATCGGGGTTACTTTGTTGGGAGTTGCCGCGTTAATGCTTGCGCCATTTGCCACCAGCAGCTTTATCTTTTCCGGGTTATTCTGCAATACCGCCAGGTGCAGCGGAGTCAGCCCGTTTTTCAAAGCAGCATTAATTTTCGCGCCGCCTTGGATAAGCGCCTTGATAATTTCCGACTTATCGGCATAATGTATCGGGGTCCCGCCGTAGTTGTCGGCAGTATTCACATTGGCGCCTTTCTTGATTAATTCGGTGGCGATAAGTATATTGCCATGCTGCACCGCGGTAATCAGCGGGGTATTTTTCGATTTATCAGCAGTATTTATGGTCGCGCCGCGGGCAATCAGGTCGTGGGCAAGGTCATTCAAATCCTTGGCAATTGCCAGATGCAGCGGGGTAATGCCGGAGCTGTCGGCGATATTGATATCTGCCTTGCTGGCGATTAACAGTCTTGCTAATTTATCGTCGCCGTTGCTGATGGCGATATTCAGCGGGGTGACAGAGTCGGAACGGGCTGCATTTGGCGACGCGCCATTGGCGAGAAGAACAGCGGCAACATCAGCGGAACGTGACACCATCAGCGGGGTAACATTATTTTTCGCCTTAAAGTTAACTTCAGTCTTTGCCAATACTAATAATTTCACCGCGTCCAAATGATTTTCGCTAACTGCCTGGAAAAGCGGGGTAGCGTTGTTGTTGTCTATCGGGTCAATTTTTGCCTTGGCAGCGATGAGTATTTCTATCACTTTGGTGTAATCTTTATAAGCCGCCCAGTGCAGCGGGGTAAGGCCAGAAACATTTTTACAGTTTAAATCAACACCCTTTGCATTTGCAATTATTTTCACCATTTCTATATTATTATTGTTCACCGCAGCCATCAGCGGAGTGCTGCCGCCCAATTTCATGGTGGTAGGAATATTCAAGTCGGCACCCGCCTTGATGAGCAGCGGCATGACTTCGGTTTTGCCGTTTGCCGCCGCCAGGTATGCGGGAGTCAGGTCGTTAATCGCCTTGGCGTTAATTGCCGTTTTATTGTTTGCTTTGGCTAATTCAGCCAAAACTAATGCCACCATATCTGCGCGGCCATTAGCGGCAAAGAAATGCAGCGGGGTTGCCTTTTCGTTGTCAGCTATGGTGACAGACGCGCCTTTTTCAATCAGTTTTTTGGCATTATCAACATTTGCCGCAATGAACAGCGGAGTTGAGCCAGTGCTTGATGCCGTGTTGACGTTAATTTTCGGCTGTGCCAGCAATATGTCCAGCATTTCCGGCGCGTTAGTAGCAGCAGCCAGGTGCAGTTTGCTGTAACCCATTTTATTTTTCGCATTGCAATCGGCACCATTTTCAATCAATACCTTCACGATTTCTGGAACCCGCGCCAGCATCAGCGGAGAATCACCATAATTGTTCACCGGGTTCAGGGTTGCTTTGTTGGCAATCAAGGTCTTAACCCAATTAACATCAAAGGACTGCGCGGCATAATGCAGCGGGGTGCTGTTAGTATTATCATGCGCGTTAACATCAGCACCATTTTTCAGCAGTATTTGAATAGTATCAGCACTGGTTGCGGCGTGAATCGGCTGCATGCCGTTATTATTTCCCATCTTCACATTTGCGCCGTTAGCCAATAATACCGCAACAGTTTTGCCGCCTGTAGCCAATGAATACATCAGCGGGGTGAATCCCTGGGCATTTTTAGCATTGATATCTATCTTTTTAGTATCGATAAGTAGTTGCGCTATTACCGGGTCGCTGGTTACGTGCAGCGGGGTCAATCCCTCTTCAATATCCATCTGCTGCTGGCTGGTATCTTTCTTGCCTTTCACCATCGGCACAGCTTTCGGGGTAACTTTGGTATTTACCTGGATATCTTTCTTATCCAACAAATATTTAACCATATCAAAGTTATTGCCTTTAGCGGCGTAATACAGCGGGGTGCGTCCGCGATTATCGGTGGTATTTACTCCTATTTTATCGGCAAACAGTTCATACATTTTCTGACTGCCGGCAAAATGCAATACATTCTGACCTTCATTATTTTTAACCGCCATCACCTTGCCATTAACAGTTGTTATTGCCGATGCGCTATTTTTCAACAGGAAATCCGCTACATCTAAACGGCTGTTTTTCACCGCGTATAATAATGGGGTCATGCCGGATTTATCGGCTGTTTTTACATCCGCGCCTTTATCAAACAACAACTTGGCAGTGGCGAAATCAGACGCGAAATCTATCGCGGTTTCGCCGGATAGATTTTTCAATTTAGCGTCTGCGCCTAATTCTATCAATTTCGCAACCGCGCCATTATTGCCTAACCGTACCATAGATATCATCGGAGTGTTGCCAGCAACATCCTTGCTGTTAATATTTGTCGGGCCATTTTTAACTAATTCATTAAAAATAGCATCATTGGCGGCAAGGTGCAGCGGGGATTCCTGATTTTTATTAGCGATGATAACCGATGCATTTTTGCTCATCAGCAACTGCACCATTTTCAGTCCGTCAGCCTTGCGGGCGGCGTTGTGCAGCAAGGTATTGCCGCTGTCATCGTAAGCGTTGATATCAGTTTTCGGAGCGCTGAGTATTTCTGTTGCCATATCAACATTTGGCGTCAGGTGCATCGGCAGATTGCCGTCATCTGAACGTACTGTCGGGTCGGCTCCGGCAATCAGCAACGTTTTCACCACATCAAGACGTCCGGCCTTCACCGCGTCATGCAGCGGGGTCATGCCGTCAGCATCTTTTATATTTACAGTCGCCTTCGCTTTTATCAGCAAGTCAGCAATCTCGCCGGTCTGTGCCATGAATAACGCGGTTTTCTTATTGCTGCTTTTGGCAGGACTGACATAATTAACATCTACGGGAACCACACCATTGTTAATCAGCGCACTCACCGCGTCTTTATTTGTGCGGACAATGCGCATTAACGCGGTATCGCCGGCCAGGCTTGCGACATTCGGGTCTGCCTTGCAATCCTTCACCAGATAGGTAATCATTGATGCGGAGCGGGCATAAAACAGCGGAGTTTCGCCATTGTTATTTTTTGCATTTACATCAGCACCAGCAGCAATCAGCATCGTCGCAATTTCGTGCGGCGCCGGTGGATTCGGGTGATCAAGGTCTCTCTCAAAACTGATCGGGTCAACAATTGACGCCGCGCGGTGCAGTGGTGAATCGCCAGCGTTGTTCGCCTGTTTTACCGATAAATTTTTAGCAATGTAGTATTCAACCAGGTCTTTGCGGTTGTCTGCCACGACTTTGTAAAGCAAAGATTCATCACGCTTGTTTAATACATTTATATCAGCGCGGTTTTTCTCGTCAGTATTTTCTATCAACAACTTTGCAACTATTACATTAGGTGCATAAGAGAGCGGGGTATTTCCGTAACTATCTTTAACGTTTACATTTGCATGAATTTTTAATAATGATTCAATGTTGTTTTTTGCGGCGGCTTTTTCATCATCGCGACCGGCGTTAATAACTACAAAAAATAATGGGGTGCGGCCGTTAAGGTCAACGGCGTTAACATCAGCGCCGTTTGACGCCAGCAGCATGATAATGTCAGTTTTTCGGGTAATTGATATCGGCTTTTGGTTTTTATCATTCAACACAGTCATGTCAGGCTTTTTATCTACAATCGCCTTTAACACATCCATACTTGCGGTATTTTTCTCAGCCTTTGCGATAGCGGCATCTATTATCGGGGTTTTACCGCAGATTTTATTTACATCTGCCCCGGCAGCTATCAATGCGAGAGCGGCGTCTTTATTCTCATCAGTTATCGCGCTGAATAACGGCGTTTCACCTGATTTGTTCTCAGCATTCAATAATTGTTTGTCCGCGCCTAATATCAGGTTGACTGCTTTTATCGAACGCGCCATGTGCAGCGGGGTATCGCCATCGATTGTTTTCACTGCGACAGATGCTTTCTGCTGCAATAAATATTCTACCAGCGCATCATTGTTATTCTGCAGCGCGCGCATCAGCGGAGTTATTCCATCAAGGTCTGCGGTGTCTATCTTCGCGCCATTATTCAGCAATAATTCAGCCGCTTCTTTTGATGTTGCCATGTGCAGCGGGGTTTGCTTTACAGTATTGGTTACGGCGTTTACATCTGCACCTAATTCGATAAGTTTCTTCATCGCGTCAACTTTGCCGCGTCCGGCGAAGTTGTGCAGCAGAGTGATGCCGTTTTCATTGGCAGCCTTGACATTTGCCTTTGTCATCATCGCCATCGCCGCTTCGGTATAGCCATGGTCGGTGGCGGTAACGACGGGAATCAGCTTGCTTTTATTCATTATATCGGTAGCGGCACCGGCCTTTATCAACAAATTTACTACCGGAGCAGTAGCGGCAAGATGCAGCGGGGTATCGCCATTGTTGTCAGTTATTCCGATTCCCGCGCCTTTCTTTATCAATTCATCAACTACTGTATCGTTGCCATACTTGGCGGCAAAATGCAGCGGGCTGTCGCCATCTTCATTGGCTTTTTCAACGCTGACATGGTTATTAATCATCCATATCGCGGCCTCGGTTTGCCGGCTGATAATTTTATTAATCAGCGGGGAATTACCCTTTTTATCGACAACATTCAGATTCGCCTTTGCATTTAACAGCATCGCGGCAAGTTCAGGGGTTGATGCTTCGTAAACCGGAGTTTCACCATCAATATTCGCCAGGTTAACGTTGGCATTCGCATCAATCAACAGCTTCATAATATCCATGCGGCCATTTCGTACCGCGGAATGAAGCGGGGTGTTTCCGCCGTTATCGGCAGCGTTCACATTGGCATTACTGGCTATCAGCAATCTTACAATGTCAATATTGCTGGCACTATGCAGCGGGGTTAGTTTTAACGCTCCGCTGGGTGCGTTAACGTTGACACCGGCATTTATCAACTCGCGAACCATGTCAATGTGATTATCGCGCACTGCCACTATCATCGGCGAATAACCGCCTTTATCAGCCTCAGCCAATGCGGCGGGTCGCGTCTTGACGTCTGCCAGCAGGGATTTTACCTTGGCAATGTCATTTGATCCAATAGCGTTAATTAAATCGCCGGCGAACACGTTGCCGGAAATCAGCAATAAAGCCAGTGCTAATGTTAAATAGATGTTTTTCATCCTTTTACTCCAAAATGAAATTTTATTTTTAAGAACATATTTTTTAGTTCTTTGTTAGTTCCGCGAATCTTTTAAGTATGGTCAATCCCGCAGTGCCGGACTTCTCTGGGTGAAATTGGCACGCATAAAGATTACCGTTGGATATCGACGAAGTAAAACTGAAACCGCCGTATTCGGTGGTGGTGGCTATTACCGCGTCGTCATTTGGCACTACATAATATGAATGGACAAAATATACATATTCGCCATTGGGAATATCCTGCAAAACTGCTTCGTCTTTTACTTTATTTAATCCATTCCAACCCATGTGGGGTATCTTCACACCCGCAGGCGCGCCTTCCGGGAAAAATTTCACTACCTTCCCGGGAATTATTCCCAAACCGCGTACCGGCCCAAACTCTTCGCTTTCGTCAAATAATAGCTGCAACCCCAGGCAAATGCCTAAAAATGGTTTTCCGCTGGCTACTGATTCAATTATAGCCGTGTCCAAACCAGCCGCTTTAATGTGCTCCATCGCCATGCCAAACGCGCCAACACCCGGCAGCACAACCGCGTCTGCCTGGCGAATCTCATCAGCCGTTTTCACTATCTGCGCCTGGTGGCCAACTTTCTCAAATCCCTTCTCCACCGACCGCAAATTCCCCATCCCATAATCAATAATAGCAATCATGTATAATGCTCCCGCATATATCATACCAGTACCGTGAAATGATATCAAGAAAATAATATATAACTACTGGGATTGCATGTTGCCAGGCTGCAGTCCAATGCATAATATCAACCATCGATATGCAACATTTATAGAGAAAAGTAATCCGAAATTATACAAGCAGATTTTTATGGTTATTGAACCGTAAAGCAAGTTAGCGATATAAACTTTAGAATAATACAAAAAATTAGTCACCGTATGGAAAGGGACGCGAGTCCGGCTGATTTTCCAGAATCTTTCATTTTAGCTACTTGCCAATCAGGAAATTGGCGTTCCCGGGGAAGATAATTTTGATGTAATTCGAGCCGGGCTTCACCCCTTTCAAAACTGTGACAGCATTTTATAACTGGTTATATAAAATTTCCCATTTCCACAAGCTATAACAAAACCTTGCATAATCCGATGGTACAGACACCTTCCTGGCTTCGCCACTCGGTGTCAGTCCCTGATTTATACTCAAAATTTCAATTTGAAACAATAAAAAATCAGGTTATTCATAAATCTGTGTAATTTTTAATTTTACATTTTTAATTTTTAATTAATTTGCCATTTGCCATTTCCAATTTGCAATTCACATTTTCCCTTTACTCTTTCTTTCTACCAATGCTATTCTTTAACCGACTTAATAGAACGTTTATTTTATTTGGAATTTTGTGATGATTAATATTATTAAACACCCTCTATCAGAAGCTGAAATGCTGGCTGTTTTACAGCAATGCCCCACTACTTCCCTGCTGCCGCCCATTGGCGACCCGGTTTGGATAAACTTTGCGAAAAACGCCATTACCGGACCGTGGATTGATACCATTCGCGAACAGGCGATGAAGGAAATTGATGAGCCGATGCCGGTGCTGACTGACGAGTTATATGCGGATTTTTACGTCACTGGAACCCGGGTAAACTTTGAGGCGCTTTATTTTGAACGCCGCCGCCGGATGTCCCGCGCAGTGATTGCCGCCGCCTGTGACGGGATGGATTCGCCGTTAGTTACATCGGCAATCAGCAAGGTAGAAGAAGTATTCAACGAAGTATCTTGGTCGCTGCCGGCGCATGTAGGGCACTCGCCAGACGGCAAAGACCTGCGTACCATCGATTTATTTGCGGCAGAAACGGCAAACATGATGGCGCAATGCATGGAGATACTGGGACCGGTAATGCCGGCAGAATTAATACAGAATATCAAATCGCGCCTGCGCCGGGATGTATTTGAAAATTACCTGGAAAATAATGCCAAATTTGGATGGACAGAGACAACAAACAACTGGAACGCGGTATGCCACCAGGGGATTACCGGAGCGGCACTGGCGGCGGAAAGCGACCTTGCCATTGTGGCAAAGATGCTTTGTGAAGCCGCAAAACATTTGCCGGCTTGTTTGAATAGTTACACTGCTGATGGCGGTTGCACAGAAGGCCCGAGTTATTGGGAATACGGATTCGGCTGGTTCATATTCCTGAATCAGCAATTGGAACAGCGTACCGGCGGCAGGCTCTCTCTGGTAGAGGGTGATGAACATATCAAATTAATCGCCCGCTACGGGGTGAGTGTGTCGCTGTCTAATGGCTACATGGTGAACTTTGCCGATTCCGGCACTCGTTCAATCAGCGGCGGCGCAGAGTTGCAAGCGTACCTTGGCAAACGATTTAACGATGAAAATAGCCGCAAAATGGGATTATTAAAATATCAGCAGTTGGCAAAATCTGGACTGAACTTCCAAACTCTTCGCTGTGATGTATTCTACTTTGCGCGCCTGTTATTCAATTGCCCGCAGGATATATCAGAAACTGTTGAACTGTCGATTGGCGACACTTACCTGCCCGACCTGGGAGTGATGATTACGCGCGGCATAGATAAAAACGGCAACTTGTGGGAGTTTGCCGCCAAGAGTGGAAATAACAACGAGCATCACAACCACAATGATTGTGGAAATTTTATCCTGAATATCAATGGCAAACGAGCGGTGATGGAAATTGGCTCTCCTGAATACAACCGCGCTTTTTTCAGCGATGCCCGCTATGAATTTCTGGCGGCACGCACCCTGGGACACTCGCTGCCAATTATAAACGGCTGCGAACAAACAGCAGGAGAAACATTCACTGCGCAAATTATCAAAAACGAATATTCACAAACCGAATTACACATGGATATCGACCTGACAAAATGCTATAACTCAGAAGCAGACTGCATAAAATATATCCGCAGTTTCCGAATGGACCGGGTGAATGGCATATTGCACGTAGCAGATAATTTTGTGCTGAAAGAAGCCCGTTCACTGGAAACCGCCATCATTTCCCTGATTGACGGCAGCGAAGAATTAGCAAAATTTTCCATAACTCCAGATGAAAACACCATAGCCGTGCCAGACGAGATACTCACCTACAGCGACCACAGTGCAAAACAAGCAGCAATAAGGCGCAGAGTGATGAAACCAAAAATACTGACTACAATAGTGAGCCTGGGATATACGATAAAAATATAATTTTCAACAAGGTTAGGTGCAAAGTAAGTAAAAAAACTCCCCTCCTTGCCAAGGAGGGGTGGCCGAAGGTCGGGGTGATTCAATTACCGGCATATGTTATAAAAAAACACCCACTACCTTTTATTTGTGTATGAAGCGGTATAAAAATGACATTAGAAAAATCACCGATTACAAATAAATACGATAACACCGCTACCCACCCGAAATTACCGATGGAACGGGTCTGGCTGTACCAGCCTGAAGGCGAATGGTGTTATTCGCATCACCCGCATATAACATTTTTCGCTGGACGGTTTTATGCCATCTGGTCTAACGGGATGGTTAATGAAGATGACATCGGACAGCGGGTTTTAATTTCAATCAGTGAAGATTTTATCAATTGGACAACGCCAGTACCATTAGTGGAATCGCAACCGGGCATTATATATACCGCTGCTGGATTTCACCAATATGACGGTAAATTAATCGCATATATCGGACAATATGAATATAAAGCCGAAGCTATTGTGAATGGGCAGCGGCAAGCATCTGATCAGGGGCATAAAAATACCAGGCTTTCCGCCTGCGTAACCAGCGATGGTGAGCATTGGAGCGGATTGATTGACATGGGAATTGCCATTATTCCAAACCATGGCCCGCAACCCACCACATCAGGCAGGCTGATAATCTCCGGCAACATCAGTTTTCCATATACAGACGACCCTGCTGGACTTAGCGGCTGGAAAATGACAGGCATCTACCCACCAGAAATGGTTGACGGCATCGTGGATGATTCGGAATCGTTCTGGAAGTTGCGCGACGAAATGCAATGGACAGTCGGATTATGCGAAGGTTCGTACTATCAAACTGACGATAAGATAATTCACATGATGCTGCGCAGCAACGAGGATTACCTGTGGGTAACCGAAAGCAGCGACAACGGCGCAACATGGTCAAATCCGTCAGCAACCGACTTTACTGACAACGCCACGAAATTCCATTTTGGCAGACTACCGGATGGCAGGTTTTATTATGTTGGCTGTCCCGACCCGCAACCACGCTGGCAGCGCAACCCGCTGGTATTGTCATTGTCACACAACGGCGTTATATTTGACAACCATGCCATAATTGCCGATAAAAAATACGAAATGAAATATCCGGGAATGCACAAAGGCGGCGATTACGGCTACCCGCACACCATGATTCATGATGGATATTTATACGTAATCGTATCAAGGCAAAAAGAAGCAGTGGAAGTTTTACGGGTAAAGGTATCTACCTCTCCCCCTACCCCCTCTCCAAAGGAAAGGGGGTAGGGATGGGGGTCACATCTGCACCTGAATAACCACTCGCTGCCCACCACTGATGGCTAATATTCTTTCTATGGTCATCTCTTCTGTCGGACAAAGGTATATTATCTGGTCTGTGCGTAAACCGTTAAAATACAGGGGAAATTCATCGGTGGCGGCGTCATTCAGTTGTACTGCCCGCAGTTCCGGCATGTTTCGCCAGGTGGGGATGTGCTGGGCATGATGGCCGCACAGGTGAATGGTGCCGCCATGCGGATAAGTGGATAATACCCGGGAATCCAGCGGTGCAAAATAGTTCCGGTAAGTTTCCTGACCCAGCAATTGTGTGCTGCATCCGCAAATATGCCCGATGCCGTCAGGGGCATAGCGGTTGGATGAGCAATAAAAACGCACCCGGTTGCCGGGGAAACTGGTCATAATCAATTTATGCAATCCGCTGATAGAATCGGTGATAATATCCAGACCGCGCAGCACTGTCGGGTCTGGTTCCAGCAAATCCATCAAAGCACCTTCGCCAAACAGGTTTATCGCCACATTCAGCGGTGATGAAAAGATGGGGCAGGTTATATGTATCTGCTCCGGCACTTCCATCAGCAGTTTTTCGATTGATTTTAATGTCCACTGCACTATTGGAGCCGTATTTATATCAATTGGTTGCAAATCTGCCAAACCGCCCGGCAGCAATTCACTCCAAATCTGTCCGTCACTCCGGTAAACCTTCGCGCCAAACAAAGCGTCGACATAATGCACACCGAGAGGGTTAAACTCTATTACCAGCGGGTGAAAAGATACGGGGTCAATACCATCACGCAATATGCCTTCGATAACTACCGGCAAATCTGCTGCACACCAGGCAGCCAGCATATCATCATTACAATCGCTATAATACCCGGCGTAAGTGCCAACAATAGAATAAGCCGTCAGTAATTTTTCGCCAGTATATAATCGGGTTAAGTTATTTACATGTTTGGCTTGTATAGCCTGCAATTCATGATTAATCATTTTTGGTATCCTTAACAAATCATCAGTTTATTAAGATATAGCTAATCTTAACGATGATAATTGTACTCGCTGTATATTGTTCGTCAAGAGTTATAAATATATTTTAAAAAGATTCAGCCATTGTAATAATTTACAATGGCTGATTTAAATGTAATATTTAACTTTAAAACGACAACTTACGGAATAGTGTCGTATTTCAAGTTATCGACTAATACACACATAGTGCCAGTGGTATTATCCATACGAAGCTGACCAACCGGATTATTGCTGGCATCATTTAAACTTATCCACATTCCGCGATATGCGTAGCCAGGAATCTGGGTGCCGCCGCTGCCGCCATTATACCACTGCCCGGCAAGAACAAGAGATGTAACAGGATTTGAACTAAAAGCATTAATTGAGTAGACAGAACTGCCAAGTTTCATCAACATTTTGCCATTGCTGCAGTTAATAATAAATGAATTCCATGTTGTATTGTAATTAGCAACATTTGATATTGCAGCAGTTGTTGTACCAACAAGTGAAGAAGCGAGAATAGGCATTGTTGTTTTTAAGTCACCACTTAATGCCCACCCTTTTGCTGAACTGCCAGGTAATGTGCGTGTGCCAGTAATATAACCCCAATCATGCGCCTGACTCCATACAATACATGGTGCTGGATTACCGCTAAACGAGGTGTATTTAACGCAATCAAATTGTCCGCCATAAGCAGTTGTCTGGGTAGCATTTGGACCGCCATAAGGAATTGCTCCCAAGCCATCAGCACGGGAACCGCCGTTTTGGTTATGAACCGCAGAACTGCTGCCTAATTCATCCCAGCCTTGCCCTGGAGTCAAAGCATCGTAAGCCATACAGGTAGCAACCGTGGTATCATTTGCTGTCATTGCGGCACCGCCACTTTGAACGGTTGTTTTTAATCCGGCAAACATATCCTGAGATGGGGTAAACCAAATTGGTACATTGCTGTTAACTTCTACATGACCGTCTGCACAGGAAAAAACTGCTTTGCTGGTGTGGCGCAGATCAACATCCGGCTGCATATACATAAGGTTGCCTGTTTTCAAAGAGTCGGCACACAATACAGCGGAAGTCGGGTCAGAAATAGTTCCAACGGCTACACCGCTATAATTAGCGTTATATGCGTATCCATTTGGTACACTTTTACCTAATGTCGGACAGGTTAAAACTCCTGGATCAACTTTGATATCAGACCATATTGTTGCTGAGCCAGGAAAAAGTTCATCGTGATCCTGACAAAACATTTGTACAGACGCGGCAATTTGCCTCTGGTTGCTGGTACAGGTTGTCTGTCGTGCTTTTTCGCGCGCCCGGGCAAATACCGGGAAGAGAATGGCGGCTAAAATGGCAATAATAGCAATTACTACCAGTAATTCAATGAGCGTAAAGCCGCGCCGTTTGATGGTTGTTGACATTTTTTTCCTCCAAAAATCGTTTTATTATCAACAAAAATTGTTAACTTTAAAACTTTATATTATATTATATCATCTTTCAATTATGAATTTCAACATTTTAGTATTTTATTTTAAAAATTTAAATCAATATAAATTCACAATTCAGGTTTTCTTGAATAAAAGTGTATAAATAGATTCCATAATAGATTTTTGCATTGCATTTTATTATTAATATTTATATTATTCCCGACAATATTTAATTGACACTACCGTGGCAGGATAGTATTATGCTACTGACAGAAACAATGATACGAGGAGTTATTATGCGTTTACGTTCTATAATGCTTATCACCCTATTGGGGTTATGCCTGGCAGCGATGCCGGCAGAACGGCGATCGGTAAAAATGCTGACAGTCGCCAACGGATCGATTGTAATTGATGGTCGCAATGATGATTGGGCCAGCATGGGAAAAGCGTTCACCAATGCCCGGTTAGTGCCGGATTTGTCGAAGTCGCTGATGTTTTTCAACCCGGATCAAGGCGAATATGCCGGACCGGATGATATGTCATTTGAAGCATGGCTGGCAAACGATAAAGATAACTTTTATGTGCTGGCACATGTCCGCGACCAGCTTCTTTTCAATGACGCGGAAGCTAATTTCTGGGAAGGCGACGACCTGGAACTGTTTATCGACGCAAATCCAGTCGCCACCCGGTACGCAAAGGCGCGCAACGAAAATTGTATACAATTCATGTTTTTACCCCGCCACATGTCGCTGTCACGCGCAACTGATGCGAAAGCTATGTGGACAGATAAGCCGATTCCCGGCCTGCAAATGGCAAGCCGATTACGTCCATGTGGATATAACATGGAGATAAAAATACCCAAGACATCAATACCATATTGGAAATTGCATCCTGAAATGAATAGTATCGGTTTTGACCTGTCAATAAGTGATTCCGACACCCCCGGCATCGACAGCCACCATGGACCTATGAAATATATCGGCTATCTGCTGAACCCGGGTAATCATTTCACAACTTCAGAATTTTTAACAGAAGTAGCGGCAACACCTGAAATTAATAAAATGACACCGAAAAAAATTCCGCAATCTCCTCCAGTTAACATGAAAAAAGTGTTGAAAGCTATTGCAGATGCGAAAGCCGACAATGCTGAAGAAGCGGCAGGAATGGCAATTGATATTATGGACGATCCCGCCGCCGCACAGATTGCCAATGCTGCACTGGCAAGTCCATACCGCATACTCCGCAAAGCCGGATTATTCATCCTGGCAAAACGTCCTGAATTAGCCACTGGTGCCGACAAGATGATCGCCGGTTTGCGCACCCCGGCAACCGACGGATACCTTTTTGACCCGGAATTAATTATCTATAGCCTGGCAGCATTGGCAGAACAGCATAAACTGCCGGTAAGCGATGATTTCAATACGAGATTCGGCGAGAGTTTCAGCGTTACTGTGCGCCTTACCTACGCCTGGTGTCTGGGGATAAATGGCGACCACGCCGCCGTACCTTTCCTGGCAAAACAAACCACCGACAAAAATATGCGCGTGCGCATTAAAGCCGCATTGGCGCTTGGCGCATTGGACGACCCCGCCGGACTTCCCGCGTTAAACACCATGACAGCCACCGATCATAGATATGCCCAGGATGCCGCGAAAGCAGCTATCGCGCTTATTAATAAGAATGTGAAGTAGAAAATATCAAACCACTCCATGAGGCAATTGCAAAACCTGTGTAACCAAGAGTATTCCGAGCATCCTGCTCGGATGACTGCGAGCAGGATGCTCGCAATACACTGGGTTTTGCAATTGACTTACATATCATTTCCACATAAAAATTTCATTTATTTCGCCAGCGAATTGCCATAAGCCATCAAGCATACTGCCACCAGTAAAATTGCCAATGCGATGTAGATTTGACTTCTTGGTTTTCCATAAATTCCATGCCACTCGCCATGTGCAAAACCTATAATTTGTGAGGTTAGCATCATCAAAGCCTGGTAAACGCCAAAACCGACGGATGCTCCCAGCGAACCAAGGGTTCTCATGCCCAGACCATTAAAGATGACAAAAGCAAAAAAGATAATTCCCATCAGCAGACTCAAAGATATTTCCCGCCAATTCCCGACGAACTCTCCCCACCCGCGTTTGCTGGTCAGCAGCCAGGCGGGATATAAAAGATTAACCAATGCGCCGCCTGGCAGCGCGATTGCCCATACCCCGGCAATAGATGTGAAGTCGTTAGCACCTTGCGACTGGAGTGCCTTCACTATATCCGCCTGGGTATAAACAAAGGCAAAAGATAGACCAACCTGAAGAAAGCCGGCCAATATAGTCATCACCAGTCCGGTGGTAAATCCGCTGGTACTACGATTTTGTTGTTTGAGTGCTTTATCGCGGCCAAATCCGGCGACTGTGGTGAAATATATCGCTGCCAGCAATACTGCCACTCCGATAAGGATAATATGCCCGGCAGGTGATTGCAGCGTTGGTGATTGAGAAAAAGCGCCGGTTCCATGCAATATCATCGGCAGCAATACCCCGATAGGCAACCCAATACTCATCATCAACCCTATTGTAAGGCTGACCCCGATACGCACCAGGCATATTCCCACCATCACATTTGCAATACCCCAGGCGATAGTAAACAGGTTCGCCTTCACCAATAAAGCCCACGGCAATTGTGAAAAAGCGGTCAATGCATTTGGACAAAGAGTGAGCAGAAATACCCATGGCAATACTACCAGAGCAATAAAGTTAGCAAGAAATGCCCAATGCTCATACTGGAAACGACGCATATATTTAATTGGCAAGGCAATGGCGCCAGCTAAAAAACCAGCAATGCAAACCATTATTAAGCCATTAATTTGTGATTGTGACATATAATTCCCTAAAATAAATTACTTTGCTCTATTCCTAACCACTACCAATGAAACTGCGCCATCAGCATACAAATATACATTCAATTTGGCAAGGAAATATTTCAGAATATACAAAATCATTACGGAGCACTGGCTTCCAGCCGGCGCTCCGTGAGCTATAATACTATCAACTATCAACTAATCGTCATCCTTCCACCACCAATTCTGTTTCTTCACCCGCTTTCATTGTTACTATTATGCTGACAAATTCGCCGTGAAAATCGTGGGGAGTTTCTGCGCCATCCCGAAGCACTTTGAAAGTTACTCCTGCCTGGCATGGAATAGAAAGGACAATTTCTTCAGTTGCCGCATCGCCGGTGTTGCGAAGGGTGACGGCAAGACGGCGTGGTTCGGATATGCCACTGATAATTATGCCGTCGCGTGCGCACAGGTTGCTGAATCGCACTCTTAACGCGCGGAATTTTGACGGCATTCCTTTGCCGATATAAATGCGCGGTTCCCAAAAGTCGGTAAGAACAATCTGTTCGCAAGCAGCGGTCAGGTGAGAACCGTGGGCACTTTCAAATGGCGGTACCGCCGCCATCCACAAGGGATAACATTCTTCGTAATACCCCGGTCCATGCAGGCGATTTTCCAGGTGGTCAACAAAATATTGTTCGGCGCGGTCAGGCCGTCCCAGCCGCATTTCGCTGCTTGCCACCGCGTAGCCAATCCACGGAATATTACAGCTAACCTGTCGATGACTGTAATCAACCGTTGCCGCGTAAATGTCATCATCTAAAAAACGCTGGCACTCGGAAATGTAGTAGCTGTGGCACAACCATCCGCTTGCCATGGCATCAGGCGGCGCGTTGCGATGGTCTTCATAACGTCCATTTACCACATTAATGTCAGTATGATCGATTACATTTTGCCAGCGCGACAGGCAATCCGCGTCAACCCCCAGCTTATTGCTGTATTCTATCGCCTTGCGAATTACGGTAAGAAATGCCAGCACGGTAGATGCGTCATGCTCGATGGCATTATCCCCCATCACATCCAACTCAACTCCGCGAAAAATCATGCGGCCTTCATGCTCGTAAAACCAATCCGACACCGCCATCTCCGCCACCCGGCGCAGAATGGGGTAAACAGTATCGCGTAATAATGTATCTTTTCCAATTCCCGCCAGTTCATACAGCCGCATCGCCAGCAAAGCGCGTCCGGCGTCCGACATCGGCGCGCGGTCTACCTCTGGCGGAGCGGTGATAGTACCATCATAATTCATCATCCAGGGGAATGCCCGTCCAGTTTCTCGCATCACTCGCCGCAGCCAATGGGCATGGCTCTCCGCCGCTTCCCACATATTGGCGCGGGCAATGCCGTCTACCACGTAATGCTGGTCATGAAAATTGCTGGCTCCCCAACCATTCTGGTGATAAAATGCGAATTGCGGCGACCCGCCGCAAGCGAAATCACTGCCGCAATGCAGCAGGTATTCCGACATGTGCAACATGTATCGCCGGGTAATTTCCAACGCATCAATAGAATCCACCTCAATGTCAGCGGTCTGATTCCAGTAATTTGAATATTGTGCAATATGCGCCTGGCGTGCGGACAGGTAATCACCTGCACTGAATAACATCAGCGTTTTTTCGAGTTTCTGCTGACGGGTTACGGCATCATCACGTTCTGCCCCGGCAAGACGCTGAAAATCCAGTCGCAGGTATGCTGTTTGTTCAATCGCTACTGCTCCAGTCATGCTGATTTCCCAGCCAGTTGGCAGCATTTCAACATTTGCGCCAACCGCACCCGCTCCATAAATAACGGTGTATGGCTCATTTGGCAGGTATGAAGAATCCCTATCAATAGTGGCAAGCAATGTCTGTTCGCTTGCCTTCACCGCACCTGGTTGATCAAATATTGGCAATCCGCCGCGGGTTTCCAATTTCAGTTGTATCTTCCAACTGAAATCGCCTTCGCCTTTTGCCGCTTTGCGGATAAGTTTTAAATAGATACTTTCACCACCATGAGGCATGAATATTTCAGTCTCAACTCCCACCCGTTTGTCGATAATGAAAGAGTTCGTCAGAATCGCTTTTTTCAAATCCCATTCCCGCGTCCAGCGTTTGCCGGCAGCCAGAATATCTTCACCGCTTATCTCCTTACCATTAATAGTGAATGTTTGTGCAAGGTATCCCAATGGCATGAAGTTTTTTCGCTGTCCATACAGCGTATCATCTGGTGCCACATCTTTGCCGGTCACCATTACTTCATTGCGAGAAAGATGCTCGCCTATCATCCCTTCGTGCAAGATATATAAGTCAGACTGAGTGACATGAAACGGTGCCGCCGCACTACCCGCCGACGACGCAATGCGATCTGGCAATCCCTGCAGACCGGTGCAGTCAATCCCCATGGTAAGCCGACCCGACCCAACCAGCGCAGGATAAGCAACCACCGGCATCCATTCAGATGTCTCGGTGATAGTCCATGGTGTCATTTTGGAAATAAAGTTGTTGTGGAACATGACAGGTGTCCTTTAATCTTGCTGTCTTTGATATTTATATTTATTCCTTAAGAAAGCCCTTTACAAAGATAATCCGGCAAATCAACCGCCGGGATATTTTCTACCTGCCACATTTTAGTAATGCCGGTCAGCAGCAGGCATGTTGATAAGCCGCTGTTCATTGCTCCCTGCATATCAGAACGCATCGAGTCACCCAGCATCAGTATTCTTTTGCGGTCTATATCCAGTGACAGACTATACCTTTCACACAATGTATCGAGAGCCAGATCAAAGATTGCCGTTGACGGTTTGCCTAAATATACCGGATGCAGGATAACTCCCATATCCGCGAGAACAGCGCAGATAAAACGCGCCTTGCCGCCAGCGCCAATACATAACTCGCCATGTGGTCCTGCCGGCCAATAGCTGTCTGGATTGGGAACGATAAGAGGTTTATCCGGGTTCTTAATGAAATAATTGAATGCCGCATTAATATTGCTTTCCCAGTCGTAATTACCCTCACCGATAATGACACCGTCACACATGCCGATTTTTTCGGGATTGCGACAAATATTAAAACCGGCAAGTTCGGCATAGTCCGGTGTGCCAAGTTCACCCAAAACATAAAACAACTTGCCAATATACCCATTCTTTTTAGCATAACTGCCAAGTGCCGACCCACACGAAATTATTTCATCTTGTGATACATTTATTCCCGCGTTAGATAAAATCAGGCTTTTTTCAATGGTTGAATGATTGCCGTCATTCGTCAGCAAATAAAAAGGATGACCATTATACCTCATTTCTGCCAGCAATTCACCAGCACCGGGCAAATAGTCATTGCCGGAAATCAATGTCCCGTCTATATCAAAAAGAACAGCGTCAAATAATCTTTTGTTTTCCGACCACCATTCATTAAAACTTGTATCAATAATTATCATCTTTTACCTTAATATGGATTATCTTACCCTTTATAGTTTTTTATCCATTCAGCAGCTTTTCTGAATGCTTTTCCGCGATGACTTATCAGGTTTTTTTCCGCAATAGTCATTTCTGCCATGGTGCGGGTTTTCCCGATGGGTTGAAATACCGGGTCGTAGCCAAACCCGTTGCTGCCGGATGGAGCATTGGTGATAAAGCCTTCAGTTGTTTCATCAATCTCAACCAGCACACCGGTGGGGGAAGCGATAACCACCGCACAGTGAAAACGCGCAGAGCGTTTTTCAGCCGGGATATCTTTCATAATCTGCAACAGTTTGCTATTACGGGCGGCGTCATCGGCGGCAAATCTTTTTGAATACACCCCTGGTTCACCATTCAAAGCGTCTACGCTAAGACCGCTATCATCCGCCAGGGATATCATGCCAGTCGCTTCCGCTGCCGCCATTGCTTTTAAACCGGCATTTTCGACAAAGGTAGTACCGGTTTCATCAACATCAAAATCTGCCGCAAAGTCGCAAATAGGAACAATTTCCGCGTTGACATCCCCCAAAATCTCCGCAATTTCGACGGCTTTTTTACGATTAGTAGTTGCAAGGACAATTTTTAGCATTTTCACCTTTATTTTAATATATCACCTGATTGAGCGAAACGTCGGGGACGACGTTCCCTACAGGATAAATTTGTTACAGAAAATCTTTCAATATATAAAATTGTCAATTGTCAATTTTTATTTGGGTACATCCACATGCAGCACATTCACCATTGGCAGTCCCAGCAATTTTTCACCTTCACGGCGCAGGCTTTGCGGGTCGCCGCTGGAATAAAAAATATGTTCGTCCTGCGATACAATAGTGTTTGATTCTGTGTTGAACATGTGATGAATCTTTTCGACAGTGAATATTGCCGGATCGATTAATTCTACCCCATCACCCATGAATGCCGCGATTGCTTCGCGAAGGAACGGGTAGTGAGTGCAGCCGAATATCAGGGTATCAACTCCGGCGTCGCGCAATGGCGACAGGTATTCTGCAATTGCGGCATCCACTTCCGGTCCGGTGAAGTTGCCGCTTTCAACCAGCGGAACAAACTTCGGACATCCAATTACAATTGCTTCATCGCCTAATTTTTTGAGGGTATTCTGATAAATACCGCTATTAGTAGTACCTTGGGTTGCAATGACGCCAATGCGCTGGTTTTTGGTAACTTTGCTGGCTGCCATAGACCCTGGCAAAACCACGCCTAATACCGGTTTTGGAAAGAACGATGACGCAGCGTCTCCAGCACCACTGGCGGCGGACATATTGCATCCCATAATTACCGCATCGGCATCCTGAGCAAATAAAAACTCAATTATCTGCAATGCAAAACCTTTAACTTCTTCCAACGGTCGGGGACCATACGGCACATGCGCGGTGTCGCCAAGATAAAGCAATTTGGCGTATGGCATGGTATGTATTATTTCACGCGCAACGGTAAGCCCGCCGACGCCAGAGTCGAATACCCCGATAGTCAGTGGTTTATTATTCATTATCATCCTAACGCGGGCTTTGCCCACAACCCATAATTATTCACCACAAAAGATCGCAAAAGATCACAAAAGAAGAATTTATTAAAACTCTTTGTGTTCTTTGTGCTCCTTTGCGGTGAATAATTGCCCATTACATAAATTTACAATTAACTTGTTTTATTTTAACGTTCTTTTTTGGGCTTAAGGTACTAACCAGCTACCTTAACGTTGCCCCGGCAGCAGTCAACGCGGCGCGGATGTTGGTCATGGCGGCGTCAACTTCTTTATCTTCCAGGGTGCGGCCATCGGCGCGGAAAGTTATTCGGTACGCCAGGCTGCGCTGGCCTTCTGGAATATTCTTACCCTGGTACAGGTCAAACAATGCGACGGATTCGCGGATTTCACCACCGGCTTCACTGATAACCGCGGTAATTTCGCTGGCGGGTTTATTGGTAGCAACCAGGAACGCGATATCGCGGTCAACCGCCTGGAATCGCGACAAATTTGGGCGTTTAGTATCTTCCCCGGCATAATTCATCAAAGCTTCCACGTCAATCTCGGCAATATATGCGCGACCCGGCAGATCAAAGTTCGCTACTGCCCGCGGGTGAACTTCGCCAATTAATGCCAGTCTTACGCCATCTTTCACCACTTCAGCAGTACGTCCCGGGTGCAATGTCGGGTGGGTCGCCGGCAGATATTCAACGCCGGAAATCTGTAAACCGGCTACCAAGCCTTCAATTATTCCTTTCAACCAGAAGAAATCAACCGAAGTATCGCCGCCGCCCCATCTGCTGGTCCATGGCCGTCCCATTATCGCAATACCAACCGCGCGTTTTTCCAGTGGAATCAGGTGACCATCCTGTACGCAAACATCACCATTAACGGTGCGATCAAGGTTGTTATAATTGAAGCGCAGACCGCCGCCGGTATTGCGGAAAATGCGACCTACTTCAAATAACTGCACATCGTTCAACGATCGGCGCGCATTGTTCTTCAGCGATTCCAGCATACTGGGCATCATTGATGGACGCAGGTGTGAGTATTCCTCTGATTTCGGGTTGCGCAGTGGTACAATTTCTTTCTTTTCATCGGTATCATCAGCCAACAGCATCGCGTCCAGAGTGCGATAATCTATCAGGCTATATGACAAACCTTCATATAAACCGGCGGATATTAATATTTCGCGCAGGCGATTTTCAAACGCCATTTCTGGCGCCAATCGTCCCGCTTTTACTATTTTCCCCGGTACCGTGGTGGGAACATGTTCGTAGCCGTAAATGCGGGCTATCTCTTCAATCATATCCATCTCTTCTACCAGGTCAGGTCGGAAGGTGGGGACATTCACCAACATGTCGTCGCCATTCAGAGTATATTCAATATCCAGCGCGTCAAATACTTTCTGCATATCTATTCGCGCAATATCTGTACCCAGCACCTTGTTCACCCTCGCCGGGCGCACATTGATGGTACGCAAGGCAGGCAGCGGAGCGCAAACGTCAATAACGCCAGCAGCGATATCACCACCTGCCCATTCTTTCATTAACTGGGCAGCGCGATTTACGGCATTTACCGCGTTCGCCGGGTCGACGATACGTTCAAAACGGTACGATGATTCGGTGGATAATATATTTGCGCGGGCAGTTTTTCTTATGCAGGTGCGGTCAAAATTAGCGGATTCAATAAGTACATTCACGGTGTCGTCGGTAACTTCGCTTTCCTGCCCGCCCATGATGCCCGCAAGTGCTACCGGGTGGGCGGCATCGGCGATTACCAGCATGCGCTCGGTGAGTTTGCGCTCAATGCCGTCAAGGGTGGTGAATGGTTCGTCGGCAGTTGCGCGGCGAACGATAATTTTTTGTCCGGTTAATTTATTCAAATCAAATGCGTGCAGCGGCTGTCCCATTTCCAGCATGACATAATTAGTCACGTCAACCACATTGCTGATAGGACGCACACCGGCTTCAATCAATCTTTTTTGTACCCATTCCGGTGACGGGCCGATTTTTACGCCAGTCACCACACGAGCAGCGTAGCGCGGGCACCATTCCGGGTCTATAACTTCAACAGATGCCAATTCGTTTACATTATTGCCAGTTTCATTAACGGTAATGGTTGGTTTAACAACCTTTTTATTACTTAATGCCGCCACCTCGCGGGCAATCCCTATCAGGCTGAGGGCATCGCCGCGATTGCTGGTGACTTTCAAATCCAATACCATTTCGCCATCTACATCGTGAATTTCTTCTACTTCAAAACCGGCCATGGTCAGCCGTTCAGCTATCTGTTTCGCTCCCCATTCGCACGGAGTCAATTCTTTCAGCCATGTTATAGGCACACGCATTTCAACTATTCTCCTGTATCTTTAGCCGTATCGTCGACGGATTTTTCTGTTTCAGTTTCAGTATCAATTTCAGTTTTCATTTCTGATTCAGTTTCGGTTTTTACTTCTGATTCTTTTACAGGTTCTGGTTCTACTTTTACTTCATTTATTGTTTCAGCCGGGACAGCATTAACTGTTGAGGCTGCCTTTTTGTTGTTAAACTGGAAATTTGCCGGTGTTACTTTGCCGGCAACACTGTCTAATCCAACGCGGTCTTTAAAATATATCCAAATTACATAAATAAATATCGGCAAATAACCGGCTGAAAAAGTGTAAAAACCAAATTTCAGCGAATCAGTTGTCGCCCAGCCATATACGGTAGAACAGCCAATTAAAACAAGCGCGGCTGTACGCAACATCCGCCCCTGCGCATAATTTGACATCCGAAATGACAGAAAATAAGACAGGAGGCTGATAACAATCGAAGCCACTACAATCTGTTCAGGTTGCAACCAATCAAACATATATTTTCCCCGTGCTAATTATACCGCTTTTTTTTAGAATTATGAAGGTAGGGTGAAGTTCTATTTTGAAAGAAGATGATTTATATTGGGTGATGAGAAGAATTATAATAAATGTTACGATATCTTAAAGATAAAATCCCTGGTCTTGTAAAAATTCAGTCACCGTTTGGAAAGGGATACAAGTCCGGCTCACTTGGCAATAATCTATCTCATTATGATAAAAACTGCCAATTATTCCTTATATTACCGGAGTTCGCCGGGCTTGCGCCCCTTTCCAAACAGTGACCATCAATTTTAAATCAATCTCAAATTTAACCTGAAATTATTATTTAGATTGGATACCTTCACACCACCCAACAAACAACACCAACTATTACCCCAACCACCAACAGAAACATCATAATGCTGCCGGCGCAGCCACCCATTACGGTGCGGCCTATTTTGCGCTCCATGCCGCTGCGCGAGGTGGGGACGCCGGTGCTGCGGGCTATCTTTGACAATGCCGATGAGATACCCAGGGCGCGGCGTGCTGAGAATGAAAATCCGAACTTTCTACCCATATCGATTCCCTCCGATTATTTTTTGCTTCATCCTATAATGAAGCGAAAATTATAAAGTTTTTACGTCTGAAATTGGCCAGAATATTGCCACCGCGCGAGCCTTTACGCTTTTCAGCGGCACTACTCCCCAATAACGGCTATCAAAAGAACCGCCTTCGGTGCGATTGTCACCCATGACGAATATGCAGTCTTTGGGAATTACTATATAGTCGCCTTGCACCAGCGGTTGTATCGATTTGTTATATAACACCGATTTGCCTATCCAAATAGATAAATCAGCTAGAAATTCGCTGCCATTCCCGCTGTATTCAGATAATTGAGGACGTTTCACCACTACATTCTTTTTCGGCAAGTCCATAAATGATGGGCAAATGCCGTTAATACGATGTTGATTTTCAAACATAAGATCATTTTTTTCGGTTAATGTCTGTTTTGTACCATTAACATATATCCCGGAAGCATCCGAGTATCCGCTGACTATTTTTACTTTATCACCGGCAACGGCGATTACCCGTTTGATATATTCATCTTTAAATACCGGGCGTACCATTGCGTCAACCAGTTCTTTTTGGGTTACACTATTCGGATCAACACTGGTATTTAAAATATTTTGAGTTAAATGAAAATCTTGCGGTCTGTCATTTATCTCATTCAAATATCCCGCGGTTATTCTTAATTCATCTGCTTTCAGCGCATCAGGTGTGTCCAGACTATCCGACAGCCACTGCCGCAGGCTATAAAGCTGGTTATTGTAAATAATTGCTTCTTTTGGGGGGGTAAATACTACCACATCACCACGGCGAGGTGAATGAAAATTATAAACAAACCGGTTGGCGATAAGCCTGTCAGTGATTTCCATGGTAGGAACCATACTGCCTGACGGGATATAGTAAGTTTTCAGCAAGAAATTCCAAACAATGCCAAAGACCAATATCATGGCGATGATGCAGATATCGATTACTTCCAGTCGCCAATCCTTCTTGCCTTTCTGCTCTTCAGCCACAATTTTCTTGCTGCGGAACTTGACATATATTATGCGGATGATGATAAACAGAATGCTGAGTGAAATAACCGCTTCCGGTTTTTCCAGCCATTTTAATATCGGTTCAAAAAATATAAAGTACCATTTCATATTCATGGAAACATTATAGAATATCTACACAAAGAAGTCTATTTTTATAAATTTTGACATGATTAACATGATCAATGTATTTAATGGCGAAGCCAAAAAATCATGTTAATCATGTTAGTCATGTCAAAAAAAATCTGAATAAAACTTACTTTAATTTTATCACGCAATCTGCCGGCATACCTGGTTTCAACTCGCCGGTCGGGTTATTCAGGGTTATTTTAATGCCGAATACCAGTTGGGTACGTTCGTCTTTGGTCTGAGCATTTTTCGGGGTAAACTCTGGTTCGCTGGATATTTCGGTGATATTGCCATTGAACTTTTTATTTTTTCCGGAAGGCGCGTCGGGCAATACAGTTGCCGGCATCCCGATGCGTATCTGCGATACCGCGGTTTCCGGGATATATACTTTCAACCATACTTTTTTAGTATCTGCAATTCGCATTATCAGTTGTCCCGGGGTGACGCGTTCGCCTTCCTCAACTGATTTTACCACCACAATGCCATCGCGGGGAGAGTTGATGGCGGTTTCTTCCATGTTGGCATCCGCACTTTTCAATGCGCCTTCTGCCTGTACTACCCGTGCCTGCGCCGCCGCAATATCCTCGCTGCGCGGACCGGCTATCGCCAGTTCCCATACCGCTTTGGCTGATTTAACCTGCGCCAGTGCCTGGTTGTACATTGCCGCTGCCTGGGTGATCTGTTCGGGACGCACGCCATTTTGCGCCATTTTGTATTTCTGTTCTGCCATCTCTACAGCTTTTTCCATTGCGGCAATTTCCTGCGGACGCGCTCCTGATAATATGGAGTTATATCTCTGTTGTGCCGCTTCCACCGCTTGTTCCGCCGCACTTATCTCTTCTGGGCGCGCACCTTTTTTCGCCATATTCAGCCGTTCAGAAGCTGTATTCCTATTTGCCTTTGCGCTATCGCGGGCAGATGTCGCGGCATCCAATTGACGGCGGGGAATTGCGCCATTATCAAATAGCGATGCTGCCCTGGTAAGGTCGGATTCTGCCAATGTCAGCGCCGCTTCCGCCGCATCAAGCTGTTGTTTCAACTGGTTTATTTCTTCTACCCGGGGACCGGATTTTACTATCTCCAACTGCATCTTTGCCTGTTCCAGCACGGCTTTCAAAACATCTTTATCTTCCTTTCGTGCCCCGGCTTTCAGCAATGACAGATTTTGTTTTGCCTGCTCATATCCTTCTTTAGCAATGGCGAGTTCTTCCTTACGGGTACCGGCACGCAGCAAATCAAGCTGCGCTTTTGCAGCGTCAGCGGTCTTTACCGCGGTTTCATATCCAGCCTGCGCCCGCTGCAAGTCCTGGCTGCGGCTACCTGCAATAAGTGCCTGCAAGGCAGCCTTCGCTGCATCCAAATTCCCTTGTGCCTGGGTGACCGACCCGTGAATCTGACCGCTGCTGATCGTAACAATCCTCATTCCCGCGGTAACTTTGTCGCCTTCACTCACCGGAAGGCTTGCCACTGTCCCTGCCACCTGCGGACTGATATTCACCTCGGTAGCCTCAATTATGCCCGAAGCCGTCAACTCGGTAGATTTAACATTTTTTTTCGATATATAATACCCGGCAATGCAGGCCAGGATGATAATAATAACAACAATCCGTATCCGTTTATGCATAGATGCACCTCTTAAATGAATTATACCTTATGATTGGGAATTTTAACCAGTGATTATGAAATAATGAATGATCGAGTTTTTTATATTTTACATCGATTAACAGAATCTAAAAAGATTTTTATTATCTTATAAATCCTGTTAATCGATGTAAAATATAAATTAAAGCAAAATTCTCAATTCCATCCTTTTACTTATATCGATTTTTTCTATAAAATAGTATTCAGTTCTGCACTGTAAGAGGTAGTATTATCATGGCAAAAAGCAGCGGACCTGGCGGAGACCGCCACCAGCAGGCATGCATCGCCTCAATTGTAATGATTCGGGTGCTGCTTGGAGTTTATTTTTTATATTTAGGCGTATCGGCAATCGCGTCATTGCCAAATGCCAACTCGTTCATCGACCAGTTATTTCGAGAAACAGCGGTTGATGGCAAGATGGTTATCGGCAATTCATTTAAAATACTGCGCGATTTCCTGGTACATTATGTTCATTTACACGCCACCGGCACCGCATGGGTGCTGATAGTGACATGGATAATCACCGGCATTATGTTAATCCTCGGTCTTCTCACCCGCTTTGCAGCCGGAATAAGCATAATTGTCTGCACCTCATTCCTGCTGTCGCGGCTATACCTGGCAAATGACGTGATAAACGCAGACAGCCTGGGCCTGTATGGCGGTTTAATAATAATGAGCCTGGCGACACTGATAAGCGCCGCCGGAAGAACCATGGGAATAGACAAAGCGATAGCGGCGAGAACAAGGGTTAAAATTTTGTGGTAAAGAAGAATAAATAATTGACAATGGACAATTGACGATTGACAATTATTAGAAACACCTTAGTTTTAAACAAAAATATTTCATATAAATAAGCAATATAAAATTTTTAATTTTTAATTTTTAATTATTAATTTTTAATTCAAAAAAGGTGGCGAGATGAAAGTCCTGGTTATAGGTAGTGGCGGCAGAGAGCATGCGCTGGTGTGGAAACTTGCGCAGAGCAGTCTGGTGGAACGCGTTTTTTGTGCTCCCGGCAACGGCGGCACCAGCGATATAGCGGTGAACATAAATATTGGCGTGACAGATTTTCCGGCACTGGCAGAATTGGCTATTAAAGAAGGGATTGACCTGACTGTGGTTGGACCCGAAGTTCCCCTGGTGGAAGGTTTGGCAGATTATTTCGCGGCGCGCAACCTGCGGGTATACGGACCGCATGCCGCCGCCGCCCAACTGGAAGGCAGTAAAATATTCGCCAAGGAAGTGATGACGAAAGCCGGGGTGCCAACCGCGGGATACCACGCTTTTGACAATGCGGATATCGCTCTGGCATGGCTGGATGAACAGCCTGCCGATAAACCGTGGGTGGTTAAAGCTGACGGAAATGCCGCCGGAAAAGGCGTGTTAATGTGCGATGACCGCGGAGAAGCTGTCGCCGCCGTGAAAAAAATTATGGTGGCACGGGAATTCGGCGATGCTGGCAACCGGGTTTGCATCGAAGAAAGATTGAGCGGTTACGAAGTATCCCTGCTGGCTATCTGCAGCGGTACCGACTGCTTGGCACTGGCACCGGCGCAAGACTATAAACGCATCGGCGAAGGCGACACCGGGCCGAATACCGGCGGTATGGGCAACTATTCCCCGGTGCCGGAGTTCTCGCCGGAATTGATAAACTTTGGCATTGATAAAGTTGTTAAACCGACTCTGGAAGCTGTTCCATTCATCGGAACCCTCTTCGTTGGTCTGATGATTACCGCGGATGGCCCGATGGTACTGGAATACAACGTGAGATTTGGCGACCCGGAGACTCAGGTAGTATTGCCGCGAATGAAGTCAGACTTGTTTGAACTGTTCATGGCGGCGGTGGACGGCAAATTAGCCGATAAAACCATCGAATGGTACGATGATAAAGCGGTGACTGTTGTACTTGCCGCCGGCGGGTATCCAGACTGTTATAAAAAAGGTGACGAAATCACTGGCATTAGCGAGGCAAACGCCATTCCCGGCGTGACAGTATTTCATGCGGGAACCGTCAATAAAGATGGCAAACTGGCGACCAATGGCGGCCGTGTATTAAACGTAACCGCCGTCGCGCCAACATTCAACCAGGCGATAGACAAGGCATACGCCGGCGTAGAGAAGATAAGCTGGAACGGCAAAACATATCGCCGCGACATCGCTGACCGGGTGCGAGAAAAGTAATTTTTTGACAGGATTAACATGATTGACATGATTTTTTGCTTAGCAATTTGAATGTAACTCTGTTAGTACTGTCGAAGTGACTTTTAGAGAGTCTTGTATTTAAATAAAATTAAGATCTACAATTGGCGAAGCCAAAAAATCATGTTAATCATGTCAAAAAAAACAGAGGTAAAAGAAATGAGTAAGAAGTTACGTTATGGCATCGTGGGTGCAGGCGGTTGCGGATGCGGAAAGCATTTGACCAGTTACGCATTATATCCTGACGATGTAAAGATTGAAGCCGTGTGCGACATCGTGCCGGAAAGAGCCAAAGCCGCCGCAAAAAAATACGGCGCGTCAAAGGTATATACCGACTATGTTGAGATGTTTAAAGAAGTTAAATTAGACATCGTTTCCGTCGCCACTCCGAACTGTTTTCACGCTCCAGTCGCCATTGCGGCACTGCAGGCAGGCATAAATGTGCATAGCGAAAAACCTATTGCGCTGAATGCCGTCGAAGCCCAGGCGATGACCGATGCCAAAAACGCCAGCGGCAAAAAACTGATGGTTGGCCTTAACAACCGCTACACCGAAATGTCATTGTGGATGAAAAAATATATCGACGAAGGCCATCTTGGCGAGATTTATCTGGCTCGCTGCGGTTGGCGTCGTCAGCGCGGAATCCCCGGTCGCGGTAGCTGGTTCACCCAGAAAGCAATGTCCGGCGGCGGCCCGATGATTGACCTCGGCGTGCATTTCTTTGACCTTACCATGTTCCTGATGGGTTACCCGGCACCGGCATCAATATCCGCCAGCATGTTCGCAAAGTTCATCAATGTAGAGCCAACCGTGAAAGGTGAACTGGTAAAGGGAACCACCAACACCGGCGTTGAAGGTGGCATCTGCGACGTTGAAGACCTGGCAACCGGCTACCTTAAAACAAAATCCGGCGCCGGCATCAACTTTGAGTTTAGCTGGGCATCCAATATCGAGAATGAATTCAATTACCTTGAACTGCTGGGTACCAAAGGCGGAATCATGATGAACGAAAAAGGTTTCAAGGTCATCAGCGAAGCCAGCGGCGCAGTACTGGTCAGCAGCCCGCAGGTGCATAACACTACTGGCTGGGGTGAGAATGAAACCAAGCATTTTATCGATTGTGTGAAGAACGACAAAGAACCAATGTCGCCACCAGAGCAGGCAGTAACCATGATGCGCATCATCGACGCGGCTTACGCCTCAGCAGCATCTGGCAAAGAAGTAAAACTTTAGTCAGTTGACAGTGGATAATTGACAGTTGACAATTATTTTATTGGTTACACAGAGATTCACTGAGGAGACACAGAGACGCACGGAGATTTATTATATAATACAAAACGTGGTAATCATTTATGATTACCACGTTTTGTATTAGCCTCTGTGAAACTCTGTGTCTCCTCTGTGAATCTCTGTGTAACTTCCCGTCTCCCATTCCTACTTCGACATTTTCACCAATACCACAGTTGCGACTACAGTATCAGATGACGGGGTTGCAATGCCGTGATTGACATCCACAGACAAAGACCGGCAAAGGGGATAGTTCGCATCATTATATCAAGCAAGGAATGCTCCTTCTACGCAAAAACACCACATCATTCTATCAATTTTTCATTGGAAAGTTTCATGTTGAAGAATTTTAATAAAGCAAAAACACTAAAACACAACTTGTATCATGAACAGCATCTGCTTGCTAAAAAGTTTTATATTTTTATGAATAATGGTAAAATACCATCATAAATTAGTTTGGTCATTTAAAACTTTTAATAACTCTATTTCATAGTATCAATAGGAACAATTATATGATTTTTGATAATATCTTAAACTTTTCAATAACAGTTATATTTTTAGTTCTCATGGTGCAATATACCGCCAGATTTTTTCATGTTTACAAGTTAGGTGAAAAATCGTTTACAGCTGGTCTTTTAATTTTCCCATTAATAACTATTTATTATGATGATATCGAAGAAGTTAAGTCGTTTGGAATAACAGATTTTAACATCTTCGGTGGCAATATAAACTTTTTTTCTACAAATTATTATCAAAACAAAATATGGGGACGCAAAGTTGTAATTACAAAAAAACATGGGAGATTTTTTAAATACCTTGTCATCACCCCGGATGAACCGAAAAAGTTCATTGAAGAGATAAATGAACGGATAGAGAAAGCTAAGGGTGAAATATGTTAAAATCAGGAAGAAATTACAAGGTAAGAATATATTAAATCGAGTAGGCGGAGTCGTTACCTTCCCCGCCTACTCGATTTGTGAAATAAAAGAGGATTTACTAAACTTCAGGCTTATATGCAACAACTCTTTTACACACATAAAACTTGGTATTAATAGTTTCGCATATTGTTAATTCGTACCAATTAAACCATAAAAATTTCTTTTCTTCAGCATAAATGTGATCCCATGGGATAAACAAGGGGGCATGGCCAATCATACGAGTAAACAGTTGCATAGCTACCGCATAAATGCCATCATTGTTAGCAACAATGGTAATGCAGCGATAATAATAACATAGCCCAAAAGTTCTCAACATCGCGCTTTGGAAATAGAACGTTTCACCAGTGAATTTTTGTACTGTAATAATATGCCAAACTACGCCAACCTATCCATGAAAAAAGGTAGCATGCAAAGCACCACACAACTATAACAGATAGCGTGAATATCGCCCAAAAAGGTATACCGTAAATTGGTGGTGCCATTAAAAAAATCCTCTTATACAACTATTATACAATTATTTGATATTCTGGAGAATGGATGTAAGGGAAGTTTTATATATTTATAAATAATGGTAAAATAAGTTGCCGACTCTATTTGAAGGATAAAATAGCATGTCACTTCGGAAAAAGATAATAATTTTATTTTCAGCATTAGTCCTCTCGATTTTAGTAGGATATGTCATTGGTACTATTGTAACTGATAATGGCTTAATTCATATTTATTCAAAAGAAATAACGAAAATAGATAAGTTCAATAATGCATTAATATGGCGAGTAGGAATAAATGACAATTATAGAAGAGAAGATTTTGCCATAGATTTACTTCCAGAAGCAAAGAAACAAGCCGAACAAGCGGTTGTTTATATGATAATTTTTCAAAGAGTAAAGCGAATCCAATTCATGTTATTTCACATTGATTTATTAGCTGGTGAAAATTACGCATGGGTTCAAGATAATGGATGCTGGAGTGTTCTTTCAGACAATAAGACATTTCCCAACGTAATAAGAGGCTGCTCATATTATTCACAGAGAAATTATCAACCTGCCATAGACCAGTTTTCTCAGGCATTAGCAATAACTCCCAATCTTACCAAGGTTTTAACATATCGTGGAATGTCATACTCGAAATTAAATGAATATGAAAAAGCCGCTAAAGATTTTAATGCCGCAATCGAAATAAGCAATGATGACAACCCTAATGCCAGTAATGATATTTATTTTACTCATTATGTACTTGGTCATTTATATGGTTTAGCTCGTGATGATAAAAAAAGTCTTGAAAATTTTAAAAGTTATATTGATGGAATCCCAGATGAAACGAAAGAAAATCAAATCAATATAGCGACAGCATATAATAATGCAGCCGGCTTTATGGCATCAAGTGATGATTCGTCTCTTTGGAATGGAAAAGAGGCGCTGGAATATATAAAGAAAGCCGAATCGTTTGATGAATCTGGGATGATGGCAAGTAATATTGCAGATACCCATGCGCCAGCAGAAGCGAGAGTTGGCAATTATAAAGATGCTGTAAAATATCAAGTTAAGGCTATAACATTAAACAAAGTTAAAAGCCGGGAAGTAGATATGAAAAAGCGTCTTAACCTGTACAAAAATAGAAAACCTTACACACAAGATAAATATGACAAATTATTTATGAAGAATAATAATGTATCTCCCTCTAAATTTCTCTAATTTTCACTAAACAGCATCAACATTACCCAATTGATTAACTAAAGCCACCTGTTTTTGCAGGAAATGCCTCACTACTGTTGAAAAGTAATACCCGTTTCACAATGCTAATTAATTCAATGAAACGTTTTTGGGAGATTTGGACTATGAATTGTAAGTTTAATAAACAACCGGACTGGGAGAACCCAGAGGTTTTACATCGTAATCGCCTGGCACCTGCCACTACCCTGATACCGTTTGCGGATGCTGACGCTGCATTGAATAGTGAGCGCGGTGCCAGTCCGTATTTGCGGTTGCTGAATGGCTGTTGGAAATTTTCTTATTCTACCGCGCCATTTGAAGTGCCGGAGAATTTTTACGCTGACCAGTATAATGATACCGAATGGGCTGATATGCAGGTTCCATCGGTCTGGCAATTAAACGGCTATGGCAATCCCAACTATACCAATGTTAACTTCCCCTACCCCAGCGACCCGCCATTTGTGCCGACAGAAAACCCGGTGGGCATTTACCGCCGTACCTTCAACGTGCCAGCAGCGTGGGATGGCAAAGATTTAATCCTGCATTTTGAAGGCGTTTGCAGCGCGTTTAATGTCTGGGTGAACGGCGAATTTGTCGGGTTCAGCAAAGGCAGCCATATCCCTGCGCAATTCAACATCACCAGTGTTGCCCGCCCCGGCGAGAACAATGTCACCGTCCAGGTATTTATGTGGTCGGACGCCAGCTATCTGGAAGACCAGGATATGTGGCGCTATAACGGCATTTTTCGCGACGTATTTTTAATTGCCCAGTCAAAGCTGCGGGTACAGGATATTTACGCCGTCACCGAGTTTGACGATACCTATACCGACGCTATTTTGCTGTTGCGTGTAAGAGTTGAAAATAACGACGTTCCCAGCGACGGAACCGCGAAGATTGAGCTGTTCAGCAAATGCGGATGCCCAATATGGCAGACCGAAACCACTCTGGAAGGTGCGGACGGATTGCAGGAACTGAACTTTGGCCCAATGATTGAAAAACCTGCCAAGTGGACAGCGGAAACCCCTAATTTATATACACTGGTTATCACCATCACCAACCCCGCCGGTGAAATTGTCGAAGTCGTCAGCCAGCGCATTGGGTTCCGCCAGGTTGAATTGAAAGATAAGCAGTTCTTCGTTAACGGCGTCGCCATTAAGTTTAAAGGTGTTAATCGTCACGACTCGCACCCGGATACCGGCTATGCCACATCTATGGAAACGATGATTAAAGATATCACCGTGATGAAACTGCATAACGTAAACAGTGTGCGCACATCACACTATACCCCGGACCCGCGTTTCCTTGACCTGTGCGATATCTACGGTTTATACATCATCGACGAAGCCGACCTGGAATGTCACGGATTTGAGCCATCGCATCGCTGGCAGACAAAGGAAAATAACTGGAACCCCACCGCCGAATTGCCGGAATGGAAAGCCGCTTTCGTCGACCGCGCCATCCGCATGGTAGAGCGCGACAAGAACCACCCCAGCGTTGTAATGTGGTCACTGGGCAACGAATCCGGCTATGGCGAAAACCATAACGCCATGGCGGAATGGATACATGACAACGACCCAACCCGTCCTGTGCATTACGAAGGAGCCACCGGTTGGGGCAATCCGGGACGTGAAGGCACCGAAGGCTTTATCGATGTCATCAGCACTATGTACCCGACAGTTGACGTGATTATTGAAGAGGGTCAGAAAGAAGATGACGACCGTCCGTATTTCATGTGCGAATATTCCCACGCCATGGGCCAGGGACCGGGCAATCTGCGCGAATACTGGAACGCCATTCGCAAATACCCGCGCCTGGTAGGCGGCTGCGTTTGGGAATGGACCGACCACGGCATTCGTCAATACACCGAAGATGGCGAGATGTGGTTTGCCTACGGCGGCGACTTTAAAGATTACCCGAACGACGGCAATTTTTGCATCGACGGACTGGTGTTCCCCGACCGTCAGCCGCATACCGGCCTGATTGAACTGAAGAAAGTGCTGGAGCCGCTGGATGTCACCGCGATAGACCTGCTGGCAGGAAAATTCCAGGTGGAAAACCGCAACCACTTCACCACCCTGGGTGACCTGCATATCCATTGGGAATTGTATTGCGATGATAAAATTAAATCGCAGGGAGATATAGCGCCATTGAATACCGCACCCGGCGCGACAGAAATACTCACCATACCATACTGCATTCCGAAAAAGATAATTGCCGGTGCTCAGTACCGGGTGAACACACAATTCAAACAGGCAAACAATACCTTGTGGGCAGCCGCCGGTTACGAAGTTGCCTTTGCGCAGTTTGAATTGCCGATTGCTGAACCCGCGAAGGTGCTAACCCTGGCAAGCATGGAGAAACTGCAGGTAATCGACTCCTGCCGCACGCTGAAGATTTTCGGCGACGGATTCAGTGTAATTGTCGACAAGGCTCTTGGCGTAATGTCCGGCTTTGAGTTCAACGGTGCGCAGCTCATCGAGAAAGGCCCGAAATTCAACGGATGGCGCGCATACACCGACAATGACGTTCACCACGCCAACAAATGGCGCGAAGTGGGACTTAACAAATTGCAGCATCGTATTGTGAAGACTGAATTAATAAGCGTCAGCGATGCTGCCGTGAAATTTGAAGTCGAATCAGTCATTGGCGCACCCGCGAAAATGCCGGTATTCAACTGCAAATATCAATATACAGTATACGGCAGCGGCGATGTAGTAATCGAAATGCTCACCTCGCCGCTGCGCGAATTGCCGCACCTTGCCCGCATCGGTATGCAATTATGGATGCCGGACGGATACAACAAAATGACATGGTATGGCAGAGGCCCACACGAAAGCTATCCTGACAAACACGAAAGCGCTCGAATAGGCCTGTTCAGCGGAACCGTTGATGAACAGTTCGAAAACTATGTGCGACCGCAGGAAAACGGCAATAAAATGGATGTCCGCTGGACAACTATAACCGACATCCGCGGCTTTGGCCTGATGGCAATGGGCATGCCAACCATGAATGTCAGCGCGCATCATTATTCAACCGAAGACTTGGACGCCGCTCAGCATACCTATGACCTGAAAAAACGTCCAAATACCATCCTCAACCTGGATTACCGGCAAGGCGGCATCGGCAGCAATAGCTGCGGACCCGGCGTATTGCCCCAGTACGAATTAAAAGCGGAAGTCACCACATTTAAAGTCCGTCTGCGCCCATTCAGCATAGACCTGATGCCGGCAATGGATATCTATAGGATGAAGATGGAAGAGTGAGGAGAGAAGAGTGAGGAGTGAAGAGTGAGGAATGGAAGAACGGAAACGTGGCGTCACCGTCTCGGTGACGAGTGAACTCCCCTCCTTCGGAGGGGTCGGGGGAGGTCGTGACGAAGTGAGTATAGAAATTGAGAATTTTCGACATTTTCCATTTTTAATTTCTAATTTTTAATTTAATATCCCTCCATGGAACTCTGTGTCTCCTCAGTATATCTTTGAGTAATAAATTTAAGGGGTTGCAATAATGAATCAGTCAGTTGCGGTTTATAATGATTGGTTAACACGCCGACGCAGTGACAAGATGTGGGTAGAAGATGACCCGGCACCGTTAGGGTTGGATGTGCGCGATCCACGATTTTCCTGGGTGGTTTCACTGCGAGGCCGCGATCGCTGGCAATCGGCATACCGGTTGTTAGTTGCCACCTCGCCGGAGTTGCTGCATGTTGGCAAAGCTGATATGTGGGACAGTGGTGTGGTCGAATCAAAAACATCCATTCAGGTTTATTATGCCGGCAAACCCCTTGCCAGCAACAGCACTTATTATTGGAAAGTGCGGGTATGCGACGAGTCCGGCAAATGGGGACGTTGGAGCAAGACCGCTGCTTTCGGCACAGCTTTGTACGATGAATCTGATTGGCAGGCGCAATGGATTGGCCGTGGCGACCCGGATGAAGTTGTGCCCGATGTCAGCAGATATATTCTTCGCAACCTTGATCCGCAGGTGCAGGCGATAGAGCCTGACCAGCGCGCGCCACTATTCCGCAAAGATTTCAAACTTAACAAGGCTGTAAAACGCTCCCGCGTTTATATCACCGGCATGGGGCTTTACGAACTGCATTTGAACGGACAAAAAGTCGGTGATGCTGTATTAACGCCAAACCGCACTGAATTTCGCAAGCGCATATTGTATGATACTTATGACATAACTGAAATGCTGAAACGCGGCGAAAATGCCGTCGGCATATTTCTCGGCAATGGCTGGTTTAATGGTCAGAAGAAATATTGGGGATGGCAATACCAGTGGTACGGTTCGGCGCGCGCGCTAATGCAAATGGAAGTTGAGTTCAACGATGGCACTATTACCCGGGTAGTGACCGATAACACCTGGAAATCGTCATGGTCACCGATAACATTTAATTGCATCTACGATGGTGAAGATTATGACGCGCGGTTGGAACAATCAGGATGGACTAAAGCGAAATTTTCTGATGCCGATTGGACTTCCGCAAATGTAGTGCCGTCACCATGTGGAAGGCTTGCCGCCAATATGGCACCTTCCAACCGCGTTATACAGGAATTTGCTCCTGTTAAAATGTGGGAACAGTCGCCAGGCGTATTCATATTCGATATGGGTGTCAATTTCACTGGATGGGTGCGCCTGAAAGTAAATGGGATGCGCGGCGAGACCGTGCAAATGCGATATGCCGAATGCCTGACGCCGGACGGAGCAATCGACACCAGCACTATCGGCAACGCCAGAGCAGCGTTGAAATATACCTTGTCCGGCAATGGCGAGGAAACCTATGAACCGCGGTTTACCTATTGCGGCTTTAAATATGTCGAGGTGACCGGCTACCCCGGCATCCCTACCCTAAATTCCCTCACCGGCTGTTTCGTCCATGCCGACGTTGCCCCCGCCGGCGAGTTTGGCTGTTCTGACCCGGGTATCATGCACGTCCACCGCTGCCTGGTACAATCGCAAAGGTGCAACATTCAGATGGGAGTACCCACTGATGATACACAGCGTGCGGAACGGTTGGGATGGGGGGCGGATGCCTGGGCATCGGCGCCACAGGCGATGAATAACTTTACCATGGCACGGCTTTACCGCAAATGGATTGGCGATTTTCAGGATTGTCAGTTGCCTTCCGGGGTGACTGATATGATAGTTCCCCGCGCCGGACTGGAGGAAGATTTGGTGTGGAGTGCTGCTTATTTATTTATACCATTATGGCAGTATGGCTTTACCGGCGATATGCGTATCCTTGAAGATCATTACGAATCATGGGAAAGATATCTCGCTTATCTGAAAACTCAGGGACACGCGACATTCCTGCAGCGTCCAATTGGCACCGACCCGCTGGGTTTTGTCGATGGCTGGGATGATTTACCCGCCGGTCATATCCAGCGTTCGCAGTGGGGAGACCACCTTGCTGTTGCGGAAGGACATGAAGGACGCAGCGGCTTGCCAAATTCTATTTCTACTGTTTTCTACATTATCATTGTACAAATGATGACAGAAATCAGCGTATTGCTTAATCATAATGAACGCGCAGAATATTATTATGATTTGGGTAAAGAGATTCGCGAAGCATATAACACAGAATTTTTTAATGGAAAACATTACGATAACGGCGAACAATCATCCCAGGCATGGGCGTTGCATTCCGGTGCTGTGCCAACAGAAGATAGGGAAAATATCATTCAACAATTGATAGAAAATCTCAAAGAACACAACTGGCATCCCACCAGTGGTTATCCGGGCTTGCCGTTTCTTCTTTTCACCCTTATGTCATACAACTTGCATCAAATTATCTGGAAAATGGCAAAATTAAAAGATTATCCCAGTTGGCAGTTCATTGTTAAGGACAGAACCACCATTCCAGAAGCATGGGACGGTACTGGCTCATGGAATCATCATGCTTTGGCGTCACCGCTGGATGTTTGGCTTTATAATTCACTGGCAGGAGTTTCTCCTGGTTCGGAGCCACCCGGTTATACACATGTGCTGATAACCCCATATACCCCAGAAGATTTAAAATGGGCACGCGCATCCATTGATACCCTTCACGGCAAAATAACATCGTATTGGCGCAGAAAAGGTGATAAAATTTATCTGACTGTATCCCTGCCGGCAAATACTCATGCCACGGTAACTCTGTGCAGCAAACCAAAAGGATATAACTCTAATATGTTTGAAATCGGCAATGGTAAGTATGAGTTTTGTTATAAGGAAGGAAAATATTATTCAATTGATATCTAAATATTCACCAGAATTCTTTCCATTGACACAACCGGTATAACAGTAATATTATCATCAAAATTAATGGCAGATTGATTTTGTGAGGTAGGGCTGTGTTTATTGATTATAACAGGCTGATGAAGCCGTTTATTTTATTGCTGGCTATTGCTTGTTTCATTACGGCTAATGCCGCGAAAAATCCTGTTTCTGTTGTTGTAGACAAACTCAGTGCTAACCAACCAATGACTGCGAATGCTGACGGGTTGCTGGCAATGGGGGATAGCGTTGTTATTAATTACTCCCTTTCCGCGCCGGCGGCCGTTGCTATTGGTATTTACAGTAATTTACCTTACGGCATCGGTGCGCGGTGGTATGCCCATCCTTCAACTAAAGTCGCAGAGTTCGTTGTGCCCGCCGGCAAGGCTGGGGATCAGGAATATACCTGCAAGCTTGGCGATATTCAGAAACCTGATGCGGCACTGCCGGGTGCGGAATTAAAAGTTAAAAAGCCTGTCGATAAGAAGATTCCCGGCGATTTGCCCGGGCAGTATGTTGTCGAGGTGAAGGCGGAAAAATCGCTGGCGCATGTCACGCTGAACCTGCAGCCTGCCGGCACGATAGCGGAACAAAGCCGTTTGATTCCGTATTTTCATGGCACGGTTCGCGACAGTCATGGCAACTACCTGGTATCCGACCGGATGGCGTGGCGTGGACGACGCTACTCGCCGACCTGGGTATTGGAAGAAACATACCCGAAAGGTTCATTGGGGCAGGCAAGCGACCCGGCGGAATGTTATGACGGAGCGGTAGACAGCAAAGATAATTTTTATGTCATGACCCGCAACGGTGCGTACAAGTTCGGTCCTGACGGCAACCCGGCGGTTTGGACAGATAACGCCGACTACCTGAAATGCCCTTACCCCAGCACTTATAAGAATCTGCTGGGAGTGCGAATGGATATGAGCGTTAAAGGCAAAAAACACTATGTATTCGGGCCGGGCGGTGGTGGTGCCGGAAGCAAAGATTATGATGCTGAGGAGATGGTGAAGCAGCCGGGTTTCGCTGCTAATTGGGGCGGGGTTGCCATAGATAATAAAGATAATATCTACCTTGGCCGCACTGAACCGACGCCGGAAATACAGGTTTTTGATTCTACTGGCAAATATCTGCGCACATTGCCAGTTCCCAAGAGAGTTCGTCCCGAGTTTTTGCGGTTTGGCAAAGACGGCGGGTTATGGGTGGGTGGAAATTGCCCACTGACCCGCATTAACGCGCAGACCGGCGACGTGGAAAAAGCAACTAACGCATGGGTGCGTTACTTGCATATCGCCCCTGACGGCACTATTTACGGCATAAGCGGCGTCTGGGTATGGCGACTGACACGAGATGGCGAACCGCTGCCATTTACCGCAAAAGCCCCTTACATGCGCGAAAATGGCATAAAGATGAACCTTAACCCGCGAGATGCTAAAAAGCCGGATAACGCACCCGGTTATGCCACTGATATCCGCGGAATTATGGTTGCAGAAAAAGACGACTTTTACCTTTCCTGCATTGGCGACCGCTTGCTGCATTTCGCGCAAGACGGCACATTTTTGCCTGACACCCCGGCGGTTGCGGTGCTGCCTTCTGAAACCGGGCATGTTTTTGTCGGCGCCCAATCGGCAAATGTCGATATACAACTGACTAATTTCAGGAATGAACCGGCACAGGTGAAATTGATTTCCACTGTGCGCAACCTGGCGGGTGAAATTGTTGCCAGCCATGAAGAACACCGCACAATAGCCGCACTCGCCAGCCAGTCGGCACCGTTGTCATTGGGAGATGCGAAAGATTTCGGATACTATACCATCGATATACAGACGAAACAGGATGAGAATGTCTTGATGGCAAAGCGGTTGTTCGGCGGCCGCGTCGCGTCGCGCGGTAATGATTTTCACCCTTATTCCGCTTTCGGGTCGGTGCGGATGGAGCGCAACCCCGAGTTGATTCGCCGCATAGGTGGCGGGTTGAACCGCAACCACAACCCGGTATATTGGAATGATGTTGAGCCAAAACCGGGCGAGTGGCACCTGCAGCCGGCAGATGCGTTGAACTTCTACACAGAACATGCCATGCCGGCGATGGTTATCCTTGGCTACGGCGAACCGTGGCTTAACGGCGGGTTCGCGCGCTGCCGCATTACCGGGTATGACAACTTCTTTAACTACCTCGCCACTGTTATCAACCAGTACAAAGGCACCGCTATGATGTGGCAATGCTGGAACGAGCCGAATTATTTCTGGCATGTGCCGGGTCCGTATCGGTATGAACAATACGTAATTGCCTTGCAGGGAGCATACAGCATAGCCAAGGCCTTAGACCCTGGTACTACGCTGATTTGCGATGGTTTCGCCGGGTCGGCGCGGGATATGGGTGAACTTGCCGACAAAGGCGCGGCAGGATTTACCGATGGCGTGCCCATTCATTATCCCGGCTCAACCATAATAAACTGGGACAACATGCCTGTAAACGGCGTGGTGGAAAGCAAAGCGGTGATGGTGAAGGAACTCGCGAATATCCGCGACCAGAAATATCCGGGACAACCGCTGTTGAATACTGAAGAAGGATTATGGGGGTTGGCAAACCGCACGCCGGAAGACGGGGCAAAACTGCTGCCGCGAATCTATGCCAGCCAGATGGCAGCCGGTCTTGACCGCCTTACCTGGTTTGAATGTTACAGTGATACCGACCCGTCTTACCTGTTGCGCGGCCAGCAGGAAGGGCCGTGGCCGGCTTATTTCGCCTATGCTGCTGCCAGCAAATTATTGGAAGACGCCTTTTATGTCGCTCCAATTTCTGATGGCATTGCCCAGACGCAGTTATTTGCGGTAAACGGCAAACCGGTCATCACCGCCTGGAGTATTGAAGGCGAGAAAGAAATCACCCTGACCGTTGACGCGAAAGTCGTCACTGTCACCGACTGGCAGGGAAACAGTAAACCTGTAACGACAAAAGATGGCAAAATCACCCTGAAGTTGGGACAATATATTCAATATGTCACCGGTGCAAACCAGGCAATCTTCGCTCCGGTGGTGAAGAAAAGATTGGCAGAAGCACCTGCGGAAATAAAAGCAGGATTGAATATTCTGCAAAATGGAACTGTAAAACAGCTTAATTTAAATACATTATTTCATGCAGCAAGATTGGCACAGGCAGTTGCGCTGGTTCCAGAGTTATGCAAAGAAAAAGCGGTTGATGCTGTCAGCCAAGTTATAATGTCGCTGCATCAGGCAGAATTGGCGTTGGCAATTCAGGAACAGGACGGCGCGTACCTGCGTAATTCTCACGCGGCATTGGCAATTGCAAAACAAACCGCGTATCACATGTCAAACAGTTCAAAAGAATTGCATTATGACCATCGAATAGCATCAGCGGTAAAATCGTTAACCGAACAAGCTGCCCGATATGCCAATTCCGAAAAGAAATGGTATCCGGGACTAATGCTGCGGGTTGCGCTTGATACCACAGCAATCCGCCAGAAAACGCCCGCCGACCAGCCACTGGACGAACTGTTTGACCCGCAGGTGAATAAAAAGCCGGGTGACACGGTAGAAGTAGAAATGACAGTTTATAATTGGACGAAAGAACCAATAACCGGCAATCTGTCGCCAGTATTACCAGCAGGATGGAAAGCAGAAAAGGAACAATTCGCCTACACAATTGAGCCAATGAAGTTCGCGCGCTTTACCACCATTGCCACAATTCCAACAGATTGTGCCGATGGAATCTATTCAATCGGCATTCAGTCAAAATATAAGGGAACAATACAGCGGGAATTGCATACTTACCGGGTGGCGGTGAAGAAGTAAAAAATTCTGCTACAATACAGATTCGTGTCTGTACCCGGCAAGTTCCGTTAATTTTAATCATACCTGCCATAATCTTTCCAGGCAGCGATCATTGCCCGGTAATTTTCAACCGGCACATCAGGCTGTACCGCATTGGATGCTCCCAGCACTAATCCACCGCCAGTTTTGCATTGCTGCAGCAATTCAGAGGTAGTAGTGTATACTTCATCAGGAGTCGCAGTAAGCAGTAATCCACAGTCAATATTGCCGCACAGGCAAAGTTGACCGGCGACAATATCTTTTGCTGTTCGCATAGACATGCCGGCAACCGGGTCTATAGCTTGTAGTGCGTGCAATCCACTGGCGGCAATATCCGGCAAGGCGCGGGTTAATTTTCCGTCAGAATGCATAATCGCGTACAATCCCATCTCGCGGACAGCATGCGACCATGTATAGAGCGCAGGGAGAATATATCGCTGCATCTGCTCTGGATTGTAGAATAGACCAGAATTATCGCCAATATCTGAAGCGGTAAATACAGCATCTGCGCCATAATCCTGCAATCTGCGCGCCTCGTTTATTCCATGATTTAGAACATTTCGCACCATTTCATCTATTTCTTCCGGTGCATCAAATAACAAGTATGAAAACTCTACATAATTTTCAGAACTTGGGATTCCTATAACACCACCACTGCCGGCAACCAGCATTAAATCAGCAGGCGCAAGCTCGCGTAAAATCTGTAATTGTCGATATCGCGCTTCACCCGGCAAGATATAATAAGCCAGTATACCGGGTGCCTGCTCCCAGTAATTATTGGGAACTGACAGCGCGGCATAATGGAATTCATCAGCGACAGTTAACAGAATCTCAGCATTATCATACAACGCTTTTTCCTGTTCATTTGGGGTGCAATTATCAAACTCTTTGCCTAAAACTACATGACGACCGGAAGCCTTATCCCAAGCCTGAAACTCAATTTCCCATATCGGCACAGAACCTGCAGGCTCACGACATTCAAGTGCCGCCATCATATCATCGCGTTTGCTCATATTGTTCCCCCAAAACTATAAATGTAATTTTCTTCATATAATTTATTTCACCTGTTTAATTTATGATATGGTTTTTGTGAAAGAAAATTATCTAATAACAGGACTTTCAGAGAGAAAGTCCTGTAATATCTATTAATATTTGTCAGTTTTTTAGATTAGATTTATTTAACAGTTGCATCATACAAAAACGGTGCGTGATGTATAAAAAACGTTGTAACATCACGCACCATTAATAAATTATCATAGAATGTAAGTTGAAAACATATAGTAAAATTTTAAAATATTATTCAGCCCCAGCATAACGTGCATTGCTGATTGTAGTGGGAACACCCCAGGTATTTGTTTCGATATACAACTTTCCAGTACTTGGTAGTGTAGAAGTATAAAATGTTTTACCATCCTTCTTATAAACTATTTTGCTATCAAGACGTTCTATGCGAAATATCGTTGTTTTATCGAAATATGGACTGGCGGTAGACCCGAGATTGCACGGATGAATGGCTACCCCACCACCGGAACCTCGTGACTCATAGACATCTATCTGACCTTTTGTATTATAATAATTAGCTGTCAATGAATACCAGTACCAACCATAGTTTGTAGTTGCAACTTGATTTAACGCAATCCAGGTACCATAGTCACTGTCAACACTAAATTCTACCCAGCCATCACCGGGTATAGTTAATATAGCAGAAGGTCCCGCGCCCCAACCACCATGTCCACCAACCATCTTTACACTGCTTCCAATTGCTATTGCATTGGATTGTACTACCTGGTAATTTGCTGATGCTGGTCCCCATACAACTGGACGCAATGCTGTAATAGGGGCTTTTACATTACTTGCTACATGTCCATCTGCATAACTTAAAATATACTGATTACTGTGACGACCTTCGTAATCAGCATATTTAACCGCAATATTTGCATATTGTGAACTGGTTGCGCTTAACCCATCGCCAGTGACTACTTGGATAGATGGGTCATTAATAGTACCTACAGTTGTACCACCCAGCCAACCATTAAAAACGTATCCGTTAGGTGTGCTTTTCCCCTTAGTAGGACATACCAGCATACCCGGGTCGACACTAATAGAACTCCATACCGAAGCAGTATCCGGATATTGCTCATCATGATCCTGAAGATACATTTGCAAAGTAGCAGCAATCTGGCGCTGATTGCTTGTACATGTAGTCTGCCGTGCCTTCTCACGCGCACGTGCAAATACCGGAAATAGAATAGCAGCAAGTATAGCTATAATAGCTATTACTACTAATAATTCAATTAAAGTAAAACCTTTTTTCATAATATTCTCCCACTTAATACTGATAACTGACTACTAACTTTTAGTTACCAGTTGTAATATTATACTTATACTGGTAAAATCTACAAGAGGTTGCAAAATCGCCAAAATCATGGAAACAAAATACGAACATATCAAACAGCAAATATTGCGCGAATTATATAAAGGTCGTTGGCAACCTGGAAATAAATTACCGGCATTGCCGGATTTAGCTATAGAGTTTAAATCGTCACAATGGGCGACAAATCGGGCATTAACATTACTTATCCAACAGGGAATTCTGGAACGTCACCCAAAACAAGGAACGTATGTAAGAATTAAGCCTTCGTCTGAAATATTTAACAGAATGCCTATAGTTGTGTTAGGATGGGGATTAGAAGGGTTTGATAATCCGTATGTAAATGGATTGTTTTCATCTTTAAAACAGCATATGCCACTACGCGACTGGGTTTTCCTTCATCATCGTTCGGCAGAAGAAGTTGCTTTAGCACTGCAAATGCTTGGTTCTACAAGTATTGTGGCTGTCACTCAAACATCTGATGATTTGCCTTCATTAGTTCAATACGCACGTGCTGGTCTTCAGGTACTGTGTTTGGGGGCACATATTCCAGGTAAACTACTACATTTTATCGCTACTGATAATGCTGCCGGGGTGTATGATGGTATGCGTTATCTATCACAATTAGGTCACCATCGTGTTGGATACTTAGGTTATTTCACCAATATGTTTGACCATATCGAACGTTTCAATGCTTTTAAGTCAGGAAGAACTCGTTTTAATATTGACCGTTCGCCTGAATTATTGGCATTTAAAAACAATCCAAATGGTCACATGGCACTTGTTAATGAGACACTTGATAAGTGGTTTTCTTCCCCTAATCCACCAACTGCAATTTTTTCTGCCGGCTGTGATATTACTTGGGCATTGTTGCCAGCATTAGAGAAACGTGGTATCCGATATCCGCAAGATATTTCATTACTAACATTCGATGATTTACCTTTAGTTGAACAATACTCAACTCCAATAACTGCTATTCAACAACGATTATTTAAAATGGGTAAATTGGCTTCAGAAGCTCTCAAACGTTTCACAGACGCCAGGCATCCACTGATACAAATTATATTGCCACCTAAACTGATAGTGCGGTCTTCTTGTCGAAAAATAACTTAGCAGACTCTAATACACTCTTGACTACACCACATCTTTAGTTCAATATTAACACCATCATGTCATGAATATTAGAAGGACTGTTTTATGCGTTTATTTTTGCTTTATTTTTGCCTGTTTTTGTTGTGTGCTGCCATATTGCCGCTCAGCGCGGCTAACTGGCCGGGGTGGCGGGGTGACGGGTCGGGGATTTCTGTTGAGAAGAATCTTCCGGTATCGTGGTCTGTCACGGAGAATGTGGTTTGGAAGTCAGTGCTGCCCGGGGAAGGCAATTCGTCGCCGGTTATCTGGGGTGATAAAATCATCTTGTCCGCTTCTTTGGATGGCGGTAAAAAGCGGGTGGTTATGATGCTGAACGCACTGGACGGCGCTATTGCCTGGCAAAAAGAGCTGGCGGCTGACCGGATACCCGCAACGGATACTAAAAATGGATATGCGTCGCCAACTCCGGTTACAGATGGAAAAAATATCTACGTATTTTTTGATTCCCCCGGCATGGTTGCGCTGGATATGGCAGGAAACCTGCTATGGACCCGCGACCTGGGGCCGTTTAAAAATTCATATAACCAGGCGAGTTCGCCGGTACTTTATAAAAACCTGGTGATTGAAAATTGCGATCAGGACGCAAACAGCTTTATTGTCGCGCTTGATACCGCTACCGGGGTAGAGAAATGGCGCACTCCGCGACAGGCACCACGTCAATTCGCTACACCGCTATTAATCACCGTTGGCGGACAAGACCAGGTAGTGGTGAATGGCGGCACGGTGATATCTTACGACCCGGCAACGGGAAAAGAGTTATGGCGATGCAAAGGGATGGTAACAAACTTGTCACCCAGCGCGGTATTTGCCAACGGGCTGGTATACGTTACTTCCGGGCGCAACGGGCCTTCACTGGCGATTGACCCAACTGGCCGCGGCGATATATCGGATACCAATATTCATCTGCGCGCCACTGTCGGCGGGCCGTATGTACCTTCGCCATTAGTCTATCCCTGTATGCTGCTGCCGGGTGATAACGGCGCGCTGCAGGCACTTACCGACACCGGGAAACTTCTGATTGAAACCAAAGTGCCCGGCCACTTCACCGCCTCGCCAATTGCTGGCGATGGCAAAATATATTGGCCCAGTGAAAAAGGCGACGTGTATGTGCTGGATGCCACCGGATTATCGAAAAGAGTTCCTGTATTTCCGATACTTGCAATTAACAGTATGGGGGAGAAATGCCTGGCATCACCCGCAATTGCCGATGGGAAATTATATATCCGCACCGAGAAAAGCCTATTTTGCATCGCTGGCAAAGGGAAAGCAAAACCAGTAAGCCTGACGACAACGGTAATAACATTTGAAGAATTGGAAAAGAACTTTAGAAGCCATCCCGCCGCATTGGGTGATGATGTTGATATACGCCTGGAAGTAGTAGAAGCGCTGGCGACGAATTCTGACCCGCGTGCATTGTCTTTACTATTGGAAGCAGCACAAAAAGACCCGCATTGGGATGTCAGTGAAGCGGCGGTGAAGTCGCTGGTGCAGCAAGGGAAACAGGCAATTCCGCAGATGCTGACGCTGATCAGCACCGGCGAGGCATGGCGTCCATACCTGAAAATTGCCCCGGCAATTGCGCTGGGAAAACTTGGACAGTCGGAAGCTATCCCTGTTTTGCAAAAAACTGCTTTGAGCGGCGACCCGATCGTACGCGCGGAATGTATCGCTGCCTTGGGTCGCATTATTGCCGTCAACACAAAAGAAATCCCTGTCTTGCAGCCGTCGATATTAAGCTGGATAAATGACAGAGAAAGCCTGGTTCGTGAAGCCGCGGTAAAAGCATTGACATCAATAGCCGGCAAGCCGGGAGTTGATAATGAGAAGATAACTCCCATGTTATTAGATGCCATCGCGGATAAAAACCCAATGGTGATAAATGCGACCCGCGAAGCGTTGGCAGCATACCATGTTACAAAAGAGGCAATAATGCAAGATGAATTACTTTATGGTGAGCAGCGCAAGTCGTCTGTAGTTCGCCATTTGAAAGCCGGACCTATCCATGTGAAGTTTCAGGATGGTGAATTGCGCTACCTGTATGTTGGCAAGACAGAAGTCCTGCGCCGAATATATTTTGCCGTTCGCGATTCGCGCTGGGATACCGTGATACCGGAGCTCAGCGTGGTGAATATCGACCAGCAGGAAAACAGTTTTACCATAAAGTTAACTGCCACCGCGAAAAATGATGTGGCTGACTACGACTGGACCGCAGATATTACCGGTACCGCAGATGGAAAAATTACCTTCAAGATAAACGGTAAAGCGAATATGGATTTCAGCACCCCCCGCATCGGGTTATGCATGCTGCTGGGTACCGAGGCACTGGCAGGCAAAGATTACGAATTGCTGGATGAGAAAGGCACTATGATACCGGGAATATTCCCGGTGAATGTCCATAACGATATGCTTGCCAATTTAAATAGTTTCCGAACCCTTCGCTACACAACTATTGATGGGATGAAGATAACCGCCAGCCTGATAGACGGGTCATTTGGCATGGAAGACCAGCGCAATTTTGGCGATTCGTCGTATAAGGCGATGAGCGGATTGCCGTATAAATACCCAAATGTAATGAAAAATGAAAAAGGCACTCAGACCTTTGTGTTGGAAGTAGCAAACCCGGTGGTAGAAATTGCACCAATACCAACGCGAATTGCCATTGGCGAACTAATGGCAGATATAAAATTGCCCAAATTGCTGCCGCTATTATCGCCAGCACCGAAAAACGGTTTTATGACTTATAACCGCGACGCGAAAAAGTTTGCCGATACCGGCCAGTTAGTCATGCCGTATTGCCCGGCACTGCACATGCCGGACGAAGATACCTACATGGAAAATATTCCGACCATTGTCGATTGGACCAGTTCGTTGCGGGCAGCCTTGCCAAAAGCTAATTTCCGCATTGACGCGATAACTATGAACTCGCCATATCTGCGACCGGGACCAGACGCGCGCAACAAAGGCGTATTTGGCGCCGCGTGGTCTGCCCGGGTAATAAAATACCTGGCAATGGCAGGGGTACAGGAAGCGTCATTCACCTCCAGCCAGGCATACGCCGGCATAATTCAAAGACGCCTCGGTTCGCTGGGTGGTGCGCAAATGCTGAATGTCGCCATTCAACAAAATTCGCCGGCAACAATAGACGCATTTGCGGCAAGGGTAAACGGCAAAAAACTCGTCTGGCTGATTAACCTGACCGACCAGCCGCAGCAAGTCACCATAACAAACCTAAAGTCAGCAGTATCAGCAACCAGCACCAGCATTAACGAAAAGACGAAACTCGGTGTAGCGCTGCCAATTGAAAAACTGCCAATAAACAAAGGCGAAATCACCATAAAATTAAGCGCGTTTGCAGTGGTGGAGTTGACAATTTGATAAATTGCAAATTGGAAATGGCAAATGGCAAATTATGAATTAAAAATGCTTTTGCAAAACCTTGTGATAACATGATGTGACAGACACCTTCCTGGCTTCGCCACTCGGTGTCAGTCACTGAAAGTAGGTCTTCCCCTCTCCAACCGGGGAGGGACTTTTAAGTTGTCAATCTATAATTTAGAAAAAACAGATTTTGCAAAAGTCTTTAAAAATGCAAAATTAAAAATTATCAGTGTGACAGCTTTCATGACTCCCTCTTGAGGAAGGTATCACGAAGTGATGGAGGGAGTTGATCGACTGGCACTCCCCCTGTCACTGCAGTGACATCCCCCTCAAGAGGGAGACATGAATCCTGTTAATCCCATTCACACCCACCCCATAAAATTGCCATATCAACAACAATAGTGTAAAATATCATTCACTATTTTATTGAATGATGGAACTTTTTGGGTTTTGTCACAGTCTTTAATTACAGTACGTTAAAAGGTTTCAGTAGGAGGTTTTTTGATGAATAAGTTTCTTCAGCTCCTGGTAATTTTGGTTTGCGCAACTGGCGCTACCATATTGTTTATCAGTCGTCCCCTGAATGGTGCGATTGTTAACACGCGGAATGAGGCGCAAGCCGCGTTGAGTAAAGGTAATTACAAGGATGCCTACAAGGTTTTTTCCGGGCTTGCGGTAAATCCTGCTGATGACGCAAAACAAGTCAGCGGAGATTTTAGTAATGCAATAAACTGCCTGCAATACCTGGGCAATAATGACGAAATTGACGCTTTTCGTGAGAAAGTTATATCTGCTCACGGCAAGAATTGGAAATTGTTATTCACCGCGGCGCAAAGCTACTTGAATATTGATCATAACGGCTATATGATTGCCGGGAAATTTTCCCGCGGTCAAAATCGTGGCGGCGGCGCATATTGCAACGCGTATGAACGCGACCGCGTACGCGCATTGCAGTTGATGGAAAAAGCAGCGGGACTGGTGACCACTTCCAAAGGCAGCGAAATTGGTGAATTTTATCTTTTCTATGCTGACACTTTCCTGGGCGGACGTGATAATCAAAATTCGTGGCTGCTGCAATCGCTGACCGATACCACCAAATTGCCGGATTATGAAAATACGTACTATAACAACTACGGTCGGGACATGAGTCGCGGCGCGCCAGTAGACGCGGCGGGCAACCCGATTGTATATTCCATACCAGCAAGTTGGAGCAAAGCGAAAAATGATGGCGAACGCTGGCGCTGGCTGCTGAAAAAAGCCGGTGACGCAGATGCGGCATCTGGCTATGAAGCTCTCTACAAGTTTGCAAATTTCGCCTATTCGCAATTTGATGTCCGTACCATGGCGACATATAGCTGGTTTAACCAGATGGGCGATGACGAAGCCAACACCACGAAAAATACCTATAACCTGCAGAATTTATCTGACAGTGAAACAATAGCGAAACTGGCAACCGGGGTAAAAAGATTTAAACTGCCGGTTGAATACAACTACATTAAATTATTCAACAATTTGGCAGATGGCATGGGCAAACACAAAAACGATTCCATTCAAATGCTTGCCAGTATTTACATGGATCGCCGCCAGTATGACCGCGCGGTAACATATTATAAACGAGTGGTAATGGAGCCATCTTATCAAACGGTTCCGCCAACTGCCGCTAAAGTTGGCGATGATGCCAACATCAAGCAAATCCTCGGCAACTGGGGTGATTTGGAATCTGCCAATACCCAGCCTTACGCCAAAAACACTGAAGTCGGCTATAAATTCCGCAATGGCAATAAGGTGCGCCTAACTGCCAACCCGATTGATGTCCAGCGATTGCTGTCGGATGTGAAAGCATATATCAGGACAAAGCCGGCGCAACTTGATTGGGACAAACTGCAAATTGAAAATATTGGCTACCAGTTGGTAAACCAGAACAAATCCAAATATCTCGGCAACCCGGTCGCTAATTGGGACGTCAGTTTATCACCGCGTCCCGGGCATTTTGACAGTCGTATTACCATAAAAACGCCATTAATGAATGCCGGCGCATATTTGCTGACCGCGCAGATGGCAAACGGCAATATCAGCCGCATTATAATATGGGTGGCGGACACCGCGATAGTCACCAAGCAGATGGAAAACGGCACTTATTTATATGTTGCTGATGCCGCGAATGGCAAAGCAATCCCTTACGCAGCGGTGTCGTGTTTTGGTTATATTAATCACTGGGTAAATGATAAAGACGGTGCCGGGCATAATGAAACCCTGGTATCTGACAAGCAGTTTACCACCGATGAAAACGGACAGTTATTAATACCGAATAATTCACGTGAAGACGGGTACAACTGGATAACCACCGTGCGCAGTGACAACCGGTTTGCTTATAATGGCTACAACAGCTACTGGGGAAGCGGCAGGCAATACGATGAGGAATATAACCAAATAAAAACATTCATCATCACTGACCGACCGGTATATCGTCCCGAAGGCAGCGTGAAGTTCAAGGCATGGGTAAATACTGCAAAGTATGACCAGGAAGGGAACAGTCCGTATGCCGGTCAAAATATGCGGGTGCTGGTATACAACCCGCGCAATGAAAAAGTATTCGACAAAAATATCACCGCTGATAAATACGGTGGGGTTGCCAGTGAAATGCCTTTAACTGCCGATGCTATGCTGGGTACTTACCGAATATCTATATATGCTCATAATTATGATGACAGCAACGGCACTTTCCGGGTGGAAGAATATAAAAAACCGGAGTTTGAAGTCACTGTGGAAGCACCGAAAGAACCGATAACATTGGGTGAAACCGCCACCGCAAAGATTACCGCAAAATATTATTTTGGCGCGCCGGTAACCGAGGCGAAGGTGAAATATAAAGTAACCCGCAGCAGTTATGAAAAGTCCTGGTATCCCGTTTATTACTGGGATTGGATGTATGGCAACGGTTATGGCTGGTACGGATACGATTACGACTGGTATCCGGGTTGGAGTGATTGGGGCTGCCGACGACCGGTATATTCATGGTGGAGCAGTTATCGACCAGAACCGCAGCCGGAGATAGTGGCAGAAGCGGAAGTGCCCATCGGTCCGGACGGCACCGTTGATGTGAATATCGACACCGCATTGGCGAAGGAAATGCAAGGCGATACCGACCACAGATATGAAATTACCGCGGAAGTCACCGACCAGTCGCGCCGTACCATCACCGGCAGCGGACAGGTGCTGGCAACCCGCAAGCCGTTCAAGGTGTATGCCTGGGTTGACCGCGGTTATTACCAGGTTGGCGACCCGATAATGGCAGATTTCACCGCACAGACACTGGACAACAAGCCGGTAAAAGGCGCGGGAATATTGAAAGTATATAAATTGTCATATCCAAATGGCACGCCGGTGGAAACCACTGTACATACCCTGACACTGGATACTGACGAAGAAGGCAAGAGCAATATACAACTGGAAGCGGGAGCCGCCGGGCAATACCGGTTATCCTACACCGTTGTTGATGGAAAGGGGCACAGCATTGAAGGCGGCTATGTCTTCACCGTTCGCGGCGAAGGCGCGGCACCGGCAGGTTTCCGCTTTAACGACCTGGAAATTATTCCCGATAAGCGCGAATACAAACCGGGCGAGAAAGTTAACCTGATGATAAACTCCAACATCCCGGATTCCACCGTATTGTTATTTATCCGTCCAACCAATGGCGTATATAAACAGCCGCAGGTTATCAAGATGGATGGGAAAACCTCTATACAGGATGTGCTGGTCTCTTTAAAAGATATGCCAAACTTCTTTGTCGAGGTAGTAACCGTGGGCCGAGGAAAAGTATTCACCGAGGCGCGCGAAATAGTATTGCCGCCGGTGAAAAAGTCGCTGGATGTGACAGTTATCCCCAACTCCGAGAAGTATAAACCGGGTGAAACCGCCACCGTGAAGCTGAAAGTGACCGACCCCAACGGGAACCCGGTACAGGGACAGGCGGTGGTGAGCGTATACGACAAGGCTGTTGAATATATCAGCGGCGGCAGCAACGTGCCGGACATCCGCGAGTTTTACTGGAAATGGCGCCGGAACCATAACCCTTCAACCGGCGACAACCTGTCGCAAAGCGAATACGCTATTTACAAAGATTATGAAACCAGAATGCAGCAACTGGGAATGTTTGGGAATACTGCTGATGAAAGTGGCTATAGTTATAGAAAAAGAGGAAAACCTATTATTTTAGGTTTAGATTCAAGTTATATGTCAACAGCAGAAAGTATTTCTAATTTTTCTATTTCTAATGCTGTTGAACTTGCACCTGCTTCTTCACCAGCACTATATATGCCTGCTTCGAAGGTTATAGCAGGAGCTAAATTAAAACCAGGTATCGATTTTCGTGGTGGTGGAAAGGCTGAATATTCCAATAAACCTAACAATAACGAGGTAGAACCGACAATCCGCAAGGAGTTTGCCGATACCGCGTTCTGGACCGGGGCAGTTGAAACCGGTGTTGACGGTACCGCGCAGATTACCTTTAAAATGCCGGAAAACCTGACTAATTGGAAGATGAAGAGTTGGGTGATGGGTGCGGGAACCGCCGTTGGCGAAGGCAGTGCCGAAGCCGTAACAACCAAGAATTTGCTGCTGCGAATGCAGGCACCGCGATTCTTCACCCAAAAAGACGAAGTCGTCCTTTCCGCCAATATTCACAATTACCTGGCGACTGACAAAAAGGTAAAGGCAGTGTTGGAATTGGACGGTCCGACCCTTGTCCCGCTGGATGAAAATGGAAAACCGACAGAAATAAGCGGCAAAAAGATGGCAATTGAATATGTTGACGTGCCCGCCAATGGCGAAAAGCGCGTTGATTTTCGCGTCCGCGCCGTCCAACCGGGACAGGCGATAATTCGCATGAAAGCCATCACCGATGAAGAATCTGACGCCATGGAGATGAAGTTCCCGGTACAGATTCACGGCATGTTGAAGACAGAAAGCTACAGCGGCGTGATACGCCCAACCGGCAAAGAAGCAAGCATACAGGTAACAGTTCCCGCAGAACGACTGCCAGAACAGAGCAGGCTGGAAGTACGCTGGTCGCCAACACTGGCAGGCGCGATGGTTGACGCGCTGCCATACATGGCGGATTACCCGTATGGCTGTACCGAACAGACGCTGAATAAGTTCCTGCCGACCCTTACCACCCAGAAAATCCTGAAGGGGATGGGCCTGAACCTGAAAGATATCGAAAACAAGCGAACCAATCTCAATGCCCAGGAAATCGGCAACGATGTGGAACGGGCAAAAGGCTGGAAACGCTTTGACGAAAACCCGGTATTTGATGAAGCCGAAGTCGCTAAGATGGTGACATTTGGAATAAACCGACTGGCGTCAATGCAATGCAGCGACGGCGGTTGGGGATGGTTCAGCGGTTACGGCGAACAGAGTTACCCGCATACCACCGCGGTGGTGGTGCATGGTCTGCAACGCGCGAAAGCGATTGGCACCGCTATACCGGCGAACATGCTGGAGCGCGGAGTAACCCGATTGAAACAGTTCCAGAATGAACAGTTGGGATATCTGAAAATGTGGCGTTCCGGCAACCATAATTGGCCGGCAAAAGAAAAGGCAGACGCCATGGACGCCTTCACCTATATGGTACTGACAGATAGCGGCATCGACAACAAGGATATGCGAAAGTATCTATACGAAGACCGGTTGAGCCTGCCGGTTTATGCCAAGTGCATGTTCGGCATCGCCCTTGATACCGTTAATGATATCGAGAAACGCGATATGCTGGTGAAAAATATCGACCAGTACCTGGTGACAGACAAAGAAAACCAGACCGCCTACCTGAAACTGCCAGCCGATAATTACTGGTGGTACTGGTACGGCAGTGAATACGAGGCACAGGCATATTTCCTGAAACTGCTGACCGTCACCGACCCGAAAGGGACCAGGGCAGCAGGACTGGTAAAATACCTGCTGAATAATCGCAAACACGCGACTTACTGGAACTCAACCCGCGACACCGCCTATGTCGTCGAGGCATTTGCCGACTACATGAAAGCCAGCGGAGAAGATAAACCCAATATGACATTGCAGGTATTCATCGACAATAAATTTGTTAAGACTGTAGATATCAATGCCGGCAACCTGTTCACCTTTGATAACAAACTGGTTCTGGAAGGCGCAGACCTTACCACCGGCGCTCACGAAGTGAAGATGGTTAAGACTGGCACTGGCCCGTTGTATTTCAACGCCTACATGACTAACTTTACCCTGGAAGATAATATCACCAAGGCCGGGTTGGAAATTAAGGTAAACCGGAAATACTACAAGCTGGTACGTGTAGACAAAACCGTAGCCGGTCAGGGCAGCCGCGGCCAGGTACTCGATCAGAAAGTTGAGAAATACGAGCGCGTATTAATCGACAGCAGCGCGAACCTGAAGAGCGGCGACCTGATTGAAGTAGAACTGGAAATTGATTCCAAGAACGACTACGAATACATCTTGTTTGAAGATATGAAACCAGCCGGTTTCGAAGCAGTAGAAGTTCAAAGCGGCTACACCAGCAACGAAATGGGAGCCTATGTGGAGTTTCGCGACAATAGAGTGGCAATGTTCGTAAGATCGCTGGCAAGAGGAAAACACAGCATGAGCTACCGAGTAAGAGCCGAAATCCCTGGCAAGTTCAGCGCACTGCCGACAAAGGCAAGCGCCATGTACGCGCCGGAGTTGAAGGCGAACAGCGATGAGTGGAAGGTTGGGATTAAGGATTAAATTAGTTGACAGTGGACAGTGGAAAGTTGATAGCGAAGGCGGACAGGGATGTCTGCCTTGGTGGGAGTTTTTGGGAGGAATGGGAATTATGGGAGGAATGGGAAGAATGATTGATTTAGAGAAGTTGCGACGACCATTCCATTATTCCTGACTTCCGCATGATTTTCAAAAAATCGAGTATTTTTAAATAATTTACTCTCAAAAACAAGTATTTTTGTTTGAATTTAGGGCACTGAAAGTGTAAAAAACACTTTTATAAATGTTGTTATGACCTGAAATCTATTTATAAAAATAGAAAAAGAAAAAAATATATCGAAAATAGCTTATTCAAATTCGGAATTGGATGAGGACATTCTTTTTGTATCAAATAGTCATTTTAAAATATTTAAAATAATTAAGCACAATTAACAATTCTATCTCTCAATTTGGTATTATCAATCAGTGAAAACGATTTGTTTGTTGATTTTTTTAATAATAGCGCATATAGCCTGGACTGAGGAAGCTGGTTTTTATCCAATTGAGTTTGGCACTGCCGGTGTATCTGCGGTCGATAACGCTACTGCATCCGGCGAAAAACGCGTATTGGTTGTTTATGACAAAACAACTGAGAATGACTGGAAAGGCGGATTATTCGCCCGGCAACTGAGCAATTTACTATCACATTTTAATATCTATCCGGCAATTCACCCGGTAAGCGAATACCAGTCCGGCGAGATGAATAATTATGACTTCACCTTCTACCTTGGGGCAATATATGCCGCCGAAATACCGGAATCTTTTTTACATGACTTCATGACATCAGCGAAAACGGCAGTTTGGCTGGGGCAGAACTTGTGGGAAACCGCATATTTGCCAAAAACCCAGGATGATAGTCCTGATTTTGTTAATAAATTCGGTTTTAAATTCGTGGGCAATTCGCCGGGTGTCGGCGATATAAAATACAAAGATGTTAACCTTGGCTATGGTGCTAACCACCCCGGCTTTGCATTATTCAAGATAGTTGACGCTCAAAAAGCTATTGCGAAATCATCTTTCGTAAAAGACGATCGACCATACATCATAAATTCTGCAAATCGTTGGTTCGTTGCGGATTTATCGTTAGAATCTTCTGGCCGTGCTGAAAGAGGGATGATTTTCGCGGATTTGCTGCATGATATATTGGGCATTAACCATTTAGAAATAAGATATACCTTCATCAGGATAGAAGATGTTAACCCAATGACACCGCCAGAGCAATTATCAAAATTGCTGCAGGTATTTTATGACGAGAAGATACCATTTATTATAAGCTTGATTCCAGAATTTCATTGTTTTGCAGATGCTCTTAACACCGGTGAGAAGGATGTTGTTAAATTAACAGATAAACCGGAATTAATTGAAGTATTAAAAAAGGCGCAAAATAATGGCGGCAAGATATACCTGCATGGATATACCCACCAATATGATGCTGCCCCTAACCCGGTTGATGGTATGTCCGGGACAGATTATGAGTTTTTCCACGTCAAGACTGAAGATAACAAGTGGATAATGATGTCGCCATTGAAAGAAGACAACCTGGAATGGGTGACAAAAAGACTTGATGCGGCAGATGATATCGTTGAAAAATCAGGATTATCTGTTACCGGATGGGTAATGCCGCATTATATGGCATCACCACTGGACTATTCCATCATTGCCCGCCGTTACCGTATTGCCGCAGATGGCGCAATTACGTTTGTACGCGGTGCAAAAGGGATATACTACTCTCAACAATTCATGCCATATAAAATATCATCCGACCAGTTTGGTTTTTTGCGATTGCCGGAAAGTCTGGGAGCGATATCACCTGATGGTGAAGGTGGAGAAGGAAAAATGCTGCCCAAAGATTTGATTGAACGAGCGCAAAAATGCCGTGTGGTACGGGACGCAACTGTTGGCGCGTATGTTCATACTTTTATCGACCCCAACTATTTACGGGAATTAGTTGCAGGTTTAAAGAAAGAAAGTTATAATTTTATAGCAACAGAATCTGCTGATATAAAATAGGCAGAAAAAGGAAATACAGAATTATGCGTAAATTAATTACCATATCGCTATTATTATGCGCAGTCATTATCTATGCGGTGCCGCAATTACCTGGCAATGTTGGCATAAAAGTAATTGCGGAGAATTCTCCTGCGCCAAAAGGCAGCTTAACTTTTACAATTATGCCGGATAGCTACGTCGAAGATTCAAAAGAAGTCAAATACGAAGAGTATGGCATAACCTGGCTATACACAACTGCCAAGGTTGATGTATTTAAAACGTCTGCAGAAGTAAGAGCTTTCTATAAAATTCGCGGCATTTATACAGAAAAGACCCTTGAATCAGGCGATATCTTAATGACAACCGGCAACAAGGCGGAGTTTAGATTGATTACCATCTCCCCGCGCAGTAATTTTTGCCTGGTTACATTGGAACATGTCAGGCCTACACCGGATGCGTTGAAAGAATTGCCAAAACCAGCAATAAAAACAGTAACGCCAGTTGATATATCAGTTAACAAACCAATTGCAAAACCGAAAGTTCAACATGCAAAACAAATAATTAAAAAAGCACCGGCAGTTAAAAAGATGGTTAAAAATAAAATTGTAAAAAAAGAACAATCAAGAGTAGTTAAACCAAATATTATAATTAAAGATGTAAAACCGATACCAGTAGAGATTAGAAAAGAAGCACCGCCGGCAAATACAAATATAACACCGGTTAAAATACCTGAAACTAAATTGCCGTCTGGTGTAAAAAAAGTAGTACCAAAATTAACAAAGCCAAAACCGGTAGATAAAAAATCGACACCTTTTTTTGAGGGGTAAAGATTGAAATATTCTATAATGTTGCTGCTTATCGGGCTGTGCATTTTTATATTTGCACAGCCTGCTCCTATAATATATCATGGCGTTTTCCCCGGTGGTCCACATGGCATCAGCGAAGATGCCACCCCAGAACACTTAGACGCTTATGAAAAAGCAGTCGGTCGCAAAGCCGATTGGGTGATGATTTCAAATGAATGGGGTATTAATCGCGCATTCCCGCAGAAAACGGCAGCTTGGATTGTAAAACGAGGGAGTACGCCATATATTCGCATGATGATTCGGACATCCGAGGATAGTTCCTGTACGGAAAAGACCTTCACATTGCCTAATATCATTGCCGGAAAATTTGACAATGACTTGCTATTATGGGGAAAAGCTGCGAAAAAAATAAAAAAGCAGTTGATTGTTGAATATGGGCTTGAATGTAATAACACCTGTTTCCCATGGTCGGGTATAAATAATGGCGGAGGAAAAACAAATGGTTTAGGCGATAAAAAACTTGCGAATGGACCGGAAATGTTTGTTACCGCTTACCGTCACATTATTGAACAAATACGCCTTAGTGGTGCTAAAAATATAACCTGGGTATTTCATGTTGATGCTTACGACGATCCTGAAGTGAATTGGAATCGCTTTGAAAACTATTATCCCGGTGACGATTATATTAACTGGATCGGGCTGAGCGTTTATGGTGCGCAAACGCCTGATTATACCGGTGCGGAACAATTTACTACAGTTATGGACCGGGTATACCCTCGATTAACTAAACTGGCGAATAAACCAGTAGTTATTTCAGAGTTCGGTACAGTAAAAAATAATATAGAAATAAACCAGGGTGAATGGGCAGATAATGCGTTGAAAAATATTCTCAGTCATCGTTGGTCCCGATTAATAGGGTTTAGCTGGTGGAGTTCAAAATGGCAGAACGATGATAATCCAAAACACGATTCGGACATGATTGTTGCAAGGAACTCAGTGCTTTCCGGTATTTTTAATAAAAATTTAATAAAAATACCTAAATAATGTTTAAAACCATTATGATTTCGTGTATCATAACACAAGGTTTACAACTTTAGATACATTTATTCCATGTATTTATATTTTTAAAGTTGTTTTTGTATTATTTAATATTTTGAAGGGTAAGAGGTAGTAATTATGAGAAAATTATTGATCGCTTTAATGTTAGTTATGTCGATGATCGGTTTATCTATCGTTGCGCAATCAGCACCTACGGGTTACTCAGTACCATTAGTATCAAAGGAGTTAGTATTTGCTAACCCCACTAACAGTTGGTCATATTGGTTTCCTATTCGTCCTGGTATGGTAATTACCGGACCGCCGCAGGTATCGATATATTACACATATTCTGATACATTAATGGATGGTACCGGCAGTATTACTATTCTGCTTAATAATGTTCCGTTAGTAAGTCGTAAATTACCTGATACAGCAGCTGCTGGTAAACCACTCGTCGCGACATTTCCCAGTTACTTGTTAAAACGCGGTTTTAATGAACTACGCGTAATGACTCGCCAGCGTTCAATTGAAGGTGATTGCAGAGATATAGACCACGCAGGAAACTGGCTGAAAATAAGTCCTAAATCCACTCTATTTATACCGGTTAGTCCGCGTCAGCATTACCCAATAGCCATGTACCCTTATCCGTTATTGGATACCCTGGCTGTAAACGCTGTACAATCAACCTGGTATTTGCCGCCGTCGCCAGACAAAACCGATATTGCAGCTATGTTGCATATTGCTTCTGATTGGGGTTCGCGTGAACCCGGTCGTGATTTGCCAATAAAAATATCAACTAATTCACCTTCATCTGAAATCGGCAACCAGTTAATTATAGGAAAAACCAGTTCCTGGAAATCGTTAACTGATGCTCAGCCAAGTAATGGTACTGGTTATATTGAAAGTCTGCCTACCAGCGAGACAGACCAGCGTGCACGCATGTTAGTTACTGGTTCCGACCCCGAAGGTCTGTTGAAAGCTGCTCACCTGTTATCAACTCGCGATTCAATATCACAGCTTGAAACAATGGCTGCAGAAATTTCATACTCACCGCTGATGCCAAACCCGAATGATAAAGCTTATAAAGGCACTTTCACCTTGCGCGATTTGGGATATGAGAATATGAAATTAACCGGTGCCTGGCATCAATCAGGTGCTATTACGTTAAAACGGCCAGTGCGATGCTTATTAGGTCGCGGCGCGAAAGTTAAAATTCATTTCCGCCACTCTGCTACACTAAATCCGCTACGTTCAATATTGACTATTAAAGTCAACGGTTTGCAAATCGCAAGTACTATATTAAGTCCAGAAAATGCTAATGACCCGGTAAAACAAGATGAACCTAAAAAAGGTATTTTAGAAGCATACATACCACTAACTGAAGTGCAAAAAGATACCTGGGTAATTAGTTTTGAGTTATATCACGACCTTGGTACTTTAGATTGTTCAAAAACTTATGATGATGTCGCCTGGACAGTTATAGATGGTGATAGCGAAATATCATTGACTGACGGTAAAATCAAGGGTATGCCTTCACTGGAAAATTTCCCGTATTTAGTTAAGTCGGATGGGAAATTAATACAGCCGGTCATGTGGTTGTCAGATTCGCCGACTGATGCTCAACTCACCGCCGCGGCACGAATAGCCATGCGCGCTGGTCAGCAATACATGTATCCTATCGATTGGCGTGTGATAACCGGTAATGAATCACCTGGTAAAGGCGGCAATGCAAGTGCAGTTATCATGATCGGCTATCCAAGTGAATCGGATAGATTTGCTGAATTGAAAGACCTGGCTTTAGCATATCCAGAAGGTAAAGGCAGTTGGAAAGTTAACCCGATAGCAAAAGTTTTGATGACCAGCGAATTAACTAAATCTGGTTTGCTGCAAGCATTTAATTCACCATGGGACAAGGTTGATGGTGTTGTATATTCAGTAATTGTACCAAATGATGAAGTTTTAGCACGTGTTTCAGATACGTTCTCAAGTGTTGCTGCTATGTCAGAACTGAAGAATCAATTATCGGTACTTACAAGTAAGGGACGCGTTGTATCAATAGCCACTCGTGGTGCAAATGATTTGAAAGATGAAATCAGAACAGAAAACACACGATATACTCCTCTTATGTGGGTTATATTTATCATTCTGATCATTCTTGCGTTATTGTTTATTCGCTGGTTTGTACGGAATTTCATTCCAAAATCAAAAAAACGTGCAGCGAAGCCTACTCAGGATACAACACCACCTGCAGGAACTGCGGGATAGTGGTAATTGAATGAGCCTTCAAGACATTCTGATAATCTGGCACGATGTCATATTTGTGATTACTATGTTCGCTTTGAGTATATTTATTCTTAGCGGAACGCAGGATCTTGTCTATGACATCGGTGCTTATATATGGTCATTGTATAAATATCTAAAGTTTGCTAATCGTGAACGACTAACGATTCAAACTTTAAGATTGCGCGAACAGCAGCAAATTGCTGTAATGGTGCCGGCTTGGAAAGAGGCAGATGTAATCGGCAAAATGGTGGAAAATATCATCAAACGCGTCGAATATCGCAACTACACCATTTTCGTCGGCACTTATCCAAATGACCTTGAGACCCAGCGCGCCGTTGATGAAGTCGCGGCTATATATCCTCAAATTGTAAAAGTTGTAACTACTCGTCCGGGACCGACCAATAAAGCTGACAATCTTAACCAGGTTTACCAGGCAATTCGCAACTGTGAACGATCGCTTGACATGACTTTTGATATTTTTGCCATGCATGACGCGGAAGACCTGGTACATCCATTTTCATTTTTATTATACAACTACCTTATCCCCCGTGCTGAAATAATTCAATTGCCTATTTTACCGCTGCCAGTGCCATTTTGGAAGTTTACTCATTGGGTATACGCAGACGAGTTCACCGAAAATCACCTGAAAGATGTAGTAGTACGTGAAAAAATAGGCGGTTTTGTACCTTTCGCCGGGGTGGGGACAGGTTTCAGTCGTCGGGCACTCTCTATCCTCCAGGAAGAAACTGGTGAAAAACTATTCAATGAAGGGTCGCTGACAGAAGATTATTCGATGTCGCTGAGCGTATACATGAATGGCATTAAAACTATCTTCGTTCGGCTTATTTTAGATGATGGTACCCCGTGGTATGTGCCATTGTGCAAACGTCCAGGATTCATCAGCAACTGGGCATATTTCCCCATGGATTTTGTACGGTCGGTACGGCAAAAAACCCGCTGGATAATTGGCATCTCATTGCAGGAATGGGAAAGTCTTGGATGGCAAGGCAACTGGCATATCCGTGAAAATCTTATGAAAGACCGCAAAGTATTCATATCATCTATTGCAAATATGTGCGGGTATATAAGTTTGATTTATTTCTACCTGGCAAAAAATTGGTTTCACAATTGGCAGCCTTTGATGGATAATCAGCCATGGTTGGCTAATTTATTATTTATAGCAACAATTTTAATGTGTATACGGTTGGCACAACGATTTATATTGGTCACCATTGTATATGGCCCTGTTGCCGGGTTGTTATCTGCCCCACGTATGTTGTATGCCAACTATATTGCTATTCTTGCTGCTTATCGTGCATTGACTACTTTTTATCAGCAAAAACGCAGTAAGAAGACTGTAAGTTGGGATAAGACCGACCATGCTGAAGGTGTAGGTGAAATGCCGCAGTCAAATATGCCTACCGGCAAGAAATTTGCTGCTCATGAACACGCCACACTTGATGTCTGTCTGGATAGATTACGTTCGCCTGATATGAGTACTGTAATCGCTGGTATGGAATTGCTGCCTCGCGAGATGGATGATAATGGAAAAGTGAAAATTATGGAAGAATTACATAAGCTGGCTAAAAACAGTGAATTTCATATCCGTGCAATAGTAGCCCGTGTTTGCGGTTTTTTACAATGGGAAGGTACCATAGAAATTATCTTTTCTTTGTTATACGACAATGAATGGATAGTTCGGTCAAACAGTGCGAGAGCATTGCTTAAGTTTACCGCTTTAAACACGAATCTAATTCGGGTTTTCAGTAAACCCGATAAATTTGCCTGGGATATAATGGTGCGCGAATTAGAACAGAATGACCATGCGCGCAGAGTTATTTTGGCTGACATTGATAATGAAGAAATGTCGCCGGTTCGGGATGCATTGGCGAAAAATTCCCGATTGTTTGCATTTGAGGTTGGACGCGAAATAACTGATGACAGTGGTGATAAGACTTGTGATATGCGTCAAACATTCAGGCCTAAGCATAGTACTACTTGAGGTGAAAAATGCCCGTTAAACTCCCGATATATATGGACCATCACGCTTCCACTCCGATTGACCCGGCAGTGTTGAAAGCGATGATGCCGTATCTTACTGAGAATTATGGCAACCCGGGTGCGTATCATATCTTTGGGCAAAAAGCAGCACTGGCGATAGAAACTGCTCGCGAGAAAACCGCGGCATTAATTAATGCAGACCCTGGTGAAATAGTATTCACCAGCGGTGGTACCGAGTCTGACAATCTGGCTATTAAAGGCATTATCGAAACTCTGGAAAGACGTGGCAAACATATTATCACCAGTTCGATAGAACATCACGCGGTTTTTAATGTCTGTAGGGAAATGGAAGAACATGGCCTGAAAGTATCATATCTGCCAGTGGATAAATTCGGCAATATTAATCTTCAGCATCTGAAAGAAGCTATTCGCAAAGATACTATATTAATTTCACTGATGACAGCGAATAATGAAATCGGCACACAATACCCGATAGATGATATTGGTGATATTGCCCATGAAAATAATATATTCTTTCATACTGATGCTGTGCAGTCTGCTAATTATATCCCCATTGACGTACGGAAATCGCCGGTTGATCTGCTCAGTCTTTCCGCGCATAAGTTATATGGTCCCAAGGGCGTCGGCGCATTATATATAAACCGCGATTTGCCATTTAAATTGAAGGCGCAGATGGATGGCGGTGGTCAGGAACGTAATCGCCGAAGTGGAACCCATAATGTGCCGGGAATAGTAGGCATGGGCGAAGCGTGCGGAATTGCTCTTGAGAAAATGCCAAAAACTTGCGAAGTTGCCATTTTGCGTGATGAAATGTGGGAGCTATTCCAAAAAGCAATAAGTGGTGTGGAAATGCATGGGAACCAATATTTTCGTTTGCCAAATAACCTGAATATATTCATTCCCGGGGTAAATACCACCGACCTGGTACGTATGTGCGGCAGCAAAATAGCCTTGTCTACCGGTTCTACCTGTAATGCATTTCAGCGCGAACCATCTCATGTAATAGCCGCCCTGGGTTTTTCCATGAACCGTTCATTCAGCACACTCCGCATAGGACTGGGTAGAAGCACAACCCGCGATGAAATATACTTCGCAGTAGATTATATAGCAAAGCAAGTCTCCATGTTGCGGGGAGAATAATAGATAATATATTGTGGATAATAGATAATAGAAGGTTTTTATGCGCATTCTACATCTGCCATGCAATGTAGCATCACAAATATCTGATACAGTTCGTGGAATGCGTAATTTGGACGTTAAAGCTCGCGGTTTATGCACTTTGGATATTATCACTTCAAAAGATGATGTCGAAATTCTCCCGGAAATTGATAAATCAAATTTAATCAGGCATTTTTTTTCGTATCAGAAATATAAAGAATGCATTTTAGATGCGATAGATTGGGCAGATGTTGTTCACTGGTATTGTAAACGGGCATTACCCGGGGCAATTGATGTAAAATACGCACATAAAAAACACAAAAAAATGGTTATTGAGTTTGCTGTTTTGATATTCGAATTCCTGGGATAGAATCAGCGGACAACCCGTATTATGCCGAAATACAAAAACAGGACTTATGGGAATACAGAAATGAATCTTTCTGTCGTTCAAAAAGGCATCAAAAATTATTTGCCCGTTATGGCGCGGCAGTGCTATTGCCATACCGGGCGTTGGATCCGTATATATTACCCAATATTTTTCCGGTTATACATAAGACAAGGCACAGAATATCTATAGAAAGATTCAATCCGATTTTTCCTTCAATTGATAACCATAAACCATTGATTATTCATAGCCCCAGCAAAATAAATGCAAAGGGAACCTCGCGGTTATATCTGCAATAGAACAATTACAAAAAAATATAGTTTTGATTTTCAATTAATTCATAATATGCCATATCAACAAGCAAATGAATTACTGCAGAAATGTGATATATTTCTTGACCAGTTCGTATTGGGTGCACATGGCGTAGCCGCAATAGAAGCAATAGCTTATGGAAAACCGGTATTATGCTACATAAAACCATCACAAATCAATCTTTACCCGCCAGATTTGCCGATAGTGAACGCCAACGTAGAAAAATATCATGACGCCACCATCCTTTCACGCGAGTTGTTAACCTTATACGAATCACTATGATGAGTCGTATATGGAAAAGTCATGACTCCAGCGGAGTCAAATGTATATAGAAAATTCTGAAAGATCTAAAATCGACCCCAGCGCGGGTCGGATATAATTACTGATAAGATGCCTGTTTATATGCGACCCGCTCTGGGGTCGGGTTTAACTTGATGGATTTATCTATAATTATGTGACCCTGCTGGGGTCGATATGAGAACAAAGAAATTGGCTTGCATCTGATATTTATATTAAAATAATTTGATAACTGAATACAGAACACTTGTCCAATTTATTGGGGTTAGAATGAAAATCTATAATTAAGAAACAATAGATTTTGTGAGAACCACAATAAGTGTTATGATGTTTTTAGTTCACGGTTACTTAGATATAATTATTTTATTGGCTTTCGTTGTGTAGTACCTTAAAAAAATTCAATCCTACAATTCTTCCAACCGCACAGTGATTATCTTTTCGAGCAGTTCTCTTGTTAGCGGTTTATTGCCGGAGAAATGAATTGTTGTTCCGGCTATTTTGTATCCTGCCAGTTTATCTTTCAGCTTTTCTGGTATGCTGTGCCGCATGGTTACCAGGCTTAGATGGGTTTTGAACTCCGCGTATACCAGGAATGGCTTGCCTTTGTATTTGAAAGTTGGCATTTGGTAATAGATTACTTCCTCGGCATCGGGGAGAATATCAAAGATGTTTTCTCGCAGTTCCTGCATAACAGCCTGTGATTTTTCTGCGACTTTTGCAATGTATTCATCTACTGCCGGGTTGCGTTTATTCATTATAAATTTTCTTATCATGGACGCAAATGATGCCGTTATCAGTCACCCATTTGTTGCGTTCATTTTCAATAAAATTGTCTATGCCGTTATCGCGGATGTTTTCCAGATTTTCAATTTCGCTCATGCCGTATTTAGTCTGATATCTTTTATCCAGGTGTTTTAATCTGTCGCAGGGAAATTGCCCGCAATCAAAACAGTATCTGCCTTTTAGTTCCGAACAATTTTTAATTTTGCATGATACGCGGGTTTTTGGTCCGGTTGCACCAATATTCCGGCATCCAACGCACCGGTTCTTCGTTCGCAGATATGCCTTGCAAATGCCGCAGTTCATCCCGCAGGAAGCAATCAGATTTTCGTTAATCTTTTCCATGCAGGTATTATATCACTGCCATCCCCAATAAATCAAAACCCTGTGATAATATATCTATAAATAATTTACCCAAAGATATTTTTAACCACGAAATACACGAAAATAATTCAGGACTTTCATGCTTAAAGATAAATCTGCTATTATAGATTTATTTACCATCAGTATCAAGAGATTTTTTATAGATTTCATAAGCGGATGCGTGGCGCAGATACATGTAATAGGCATGGACAAGGCTGTAAGTCAGTCCTGCCGCGCCATCCAGAAAACCGCCTTTAAGGATGTAATATTTTATAAAATCCAGCAAACTGTCACCGATTGCTATGCCTATTGAACGTGTCGGGCCTTTTTTAGCTAAATCTTTCGCGGACAATTGGGCATAAGACGTCCATTTTTCCACACAATGCGCCAGACTGCGGTAACTGTTATGAATTAAATCGCCATTTAAATGGCCTAAACGTGCTTTTGGATCAAGTGGAACCCAGGCTTCATGTACTGCTTTGTCGGGAAAATGCCCGGCGTCGGTGCGGAATAACCGCAAGTGGCTGTCTGGGTAAAAAGCACGCAGTTTGCGACCCCAGAAAAGATTGCAGGTATTTATTTCATAACCGACATAAGAAGTTTTGTTAGCCAGCAAATGTAAAATTTTATCACGTAATGGTGTCGAAACCTGTTCATCGGCATCAATACGCAATACCCAATCCTGCTTTACATATTCTAAACCGAATCTTAGTTGAGCCGCAAAACCTAACCAGTGGTGTATCACTACTTCTGCACCGAATGATTTACATATTTGTACTGTCTCATCTGTTGTAGCCGCGTCAACCACTACTACAACCTGATCTACCCATTTTAAACTTTCCAGACAGGGAATAATACGATCTGCCTCATTTTTTGCCAGTAATAAAGCACAAATGCCCATTTTAATTTTGCTTCCTTATCTGCACAGCATATATAGAGATATAATAATATCGTTAGCATTGTGCTTCAAATAAATTATACCTGTCAATAATAAAGATGTAAACGGTTTTCAGCTTAGCATTTTTACCGCATCGATGACCTGATTGATTTTAATAGATGTCATACATTTTGCGTGACATTTTTTAAGTATACATTGGCCAATATCTGAACAAGAATTACTGGTTACCACTTTGTTTTTTACACCATAAGGTGAATATAATATCGGGTTAGTCGGTCCAAAAATTGCGACACATGGAATTTTTTGTGATGCTGCTATGTGCATCGGACCAGAGTCGCCACTTATAAAAACCTGACATTTGCTATAAAGTGCTGCCGACTCGATTATAGATAATTTTCCAGTAAAATTTGGTAGATTCAAATCGCCATTTATTTCAGCAGCCATTTTTACATCAGTTGGCCCACCAAATATAATTGGGTTATAATCTAAATTGACTAATTCTCTACATACATTCTGCCAGATAGAAGGTGGCAATCGCTTTGTTTCCCATGAAGCACCTGGATTAATTCCAATTACTTTTTTATTATTCAGGTTGTATTCATCCCATAATTTATCGGCTAAATCTATCGCACTGCACGGTAGGAATAATTCCATCAGATTTTTTTCGTATCGTTGTATTCCCAACATCTTGATATTTTCCATCAGTAAATCAATTACATGAATTTTGTTTTTACCCTGTCTGGAAAATTTAATATCTAATTGAGAAGAAAATAAGCGCGACATTCTTCCTGCAATATATTTTGGTCTGGCAAGTGCAGCGAGTAATGATAGTTTTTCGCTTCGATGAAAGTTAATTATTAAATTATATTGATTGTCTTTCAGTTTTTTGATTAACTTGAAATAATCACGGCAACTATTTGTTTCAGCGACAATTTTATTATCAATTAGCGGGTGATTTTCAATTAATCCGATATTATTGCGTTCCATCAGCCAATCAATTTTTACATCAGGCCATGATTCTTTAATATTTCGTATCATCGGGGTAAGAAACATGATTTCACCGACATACCTAAGCTGCATTATTAATATACGTTCAGGACGCTCTATCATATCCTACCTTTAATCATTTCCAATTAAGCAGAACTTTCGCTTGTTAATTGGAAAAATCGGCAACCTGATTGGGATTGTCTTTACAAAATTTTCAAAAAGCAAAAGTCATGATAAAATAAAATTCAATGGATTGAATCTATAGTTAAGAAAGTTATATCTACTTTTTCTTAACATACATTTGAAATGCTTTGTTTGTACCCATGATAGATTTTAAACATATTTCCAGAAACTGGTATCCCCAGATAAATATGCATTTCGCAAGGGTTAAACCTGTGGTGGCACATAACATTGGGGTGGGAATAATTTCAACATTTGTCCGTAAAATTAACTGCCGCAACGCCTTTGGTGAAAAGGAGTATAAATGTTCTGCCGGCCAAAAGTTTTTGTAGCGCAAGCCGCGTTTATGCACGCGCCGACAGGTGGCATTAGGAGTTTCAAGTACCAGCAATCCACCAGGACGAAGCACCCGCAGCCATTCACGTAATGTTTTTTCAGCGTCTTCCACATGTTCTATCACATGCCAAGCGGTAACACAATCAAAGCTGTTATCAGGATAGGGGAGATTAAAACCATCAAAAACATGGCAATCCAAACCGCGGTCAGTACAAAACTTTATCACTTCGTCATCCAGGTCTACCCCGCTGGCGTCCCATCCGATATTTTTGGCAACCTCTACAACGTAGCCTACGGAACATCCGATATCCAATATTCTGCACTTGTCATTCTTTAGCAATTTACGAATAATTTGCAATCGAGCGAAAGAAACTTTCAGCTTTTCATCGCGCCGGCGTGCATAATGTTCATGGTAATCTTTCTCGTAACTTGACGCCGTGATGGGGATGCCTTTCTGGTAAAAATCACAATTTGGACAATATTGCAGGATTAACACACCGGGGACTTCAAATTTTTGCAAAGTATCTTTTTTACATGCTTCACATTTAATAGCCGGGATAATATCTGTTTTAATTGATGTAATAACACTTCCCCTAATTTTTGTTCATAAAGTATACTCTTGCATTCGGGTTACGTCTATTTATGTATGCTAATGCAAAAATTATGGTGTTCAGGAAAATGATTATTAATAACCATATAAGATTATGGTAAAATAATATTATATAACGATAATGATGGGAACCATTGGAGTTAAATATTCACAAAAAGGATATATTCATGCGCATTGCATTAGTTTCACAATGGATGATACAAGGTGGTGTTGAGGTATTTATATTGCGCTTAGCTAAATACCTATCATCTCAAAGTGATAATGATGTCAGCATCATTACTACAGTTAAGAAAGGTAGATTGTTTAATCATTGTGAAGCACTTGGAATCAGTTGCGAATTTATTGCTGGTTTTGATTGGTCGATACCAGTATTATATGCTAATAAAGTTGCCTCTCATCTTATAAATGGAAAATATGATGTGATTTTGTTAAACCATGATCGCTTTTCTCAATCAATTCTGGCGAGATTACCAGACAATGTAGCAGTTATACCTGTTATTCATAATGATCACCCAAGTGTATATCGAGTTGGATGTGCGAATGAAAAATGTTGGAATGTTGCAATAGCTGTAAGTCCAAAAACACGAAATATTGTCCAGGATTTATTAGTTGATCGTAAGGTAATATGTATTCCAAATGGAGTAGACATACCATCAGTCGATGCATTTTCCAAACGTCAATCATTTAGTTCGCCTTTGCAATTACTATATGTAGGTCGATTAGAACATCGTCATAAAGGTGTATTGTATATTCCTGATATATTACATCAATGTATTACACTTGGTATAGATTTTTCAATGACTATTGTTGGTGATGGTGAAGATAAGCAACTACTACAACGTGAACTTGCTATTGTCGGAGTTTTAGATAGGGTTGATTTTCGTGGATTACTTTTACAGGATCAAGTTTATCAGTTAATGTTATCATCTCATATTCTGCTAATGCCATCTCATTATGAAGGTTTGCCATTAGTGTTATCAGAATCACAGGCATGTGGTTGTGTTCCAATAGCATCCCTTCTTCCTGGAATATCTGATTTCGTTATTACTAATAATGAAGATGGATTCCTTATTGGTATAGGCGATACTACAGGTTTCGCCGATACTATTTATAAACTTTCAAAGGATGCTGATACATGGTATCAAATGAGTCAAGCGAGTTATAATAATGCTAAATTACGTTTTTCAATTGAAGTAATGGGTGAAGCATATTCACAATTGTTTATAAGAGTTTTAAATGGAGAGTATCCTTTATCGCAATCACGTAATGCATTCCCGTATTTAGATTATAATGCATTTACCTCACGTGATTATTCATTTGAATTCTTAAGAAAAATTGAACTTTTATTTAGAAATAAATATAATAGTAAAAAGATGCCCAGAAAAATATAAAAAATATACATAAGTAATAGTAATCTGATACAAAGAGAGAATTATCAATATAATTTCGCTTGTCAATTAAATATTAAGGGAGATATTATTTTATGTCAAAAGTTTTAATTATTCGAACAGAAGGTCTTCCTTTTCGTGTTCGCATGTCAAAAGTAATTTGGAGCATTCTTGCTTCAGATTGGGAATGCGATATTCTTATACCTGAAGGAAAACTTGGTAATATCAATATTGGACGGGAAATGGGATTTGATGTTTCTGAAAAAGTGCGAGTATTAGAATATTCAAAAAACAAAAAATTTAAATCAAGTATGACAAAGTTATTTAGAGGAAGTTCTGGTGTAGTATGTGATAAAGGTTTGGCAGATTATTTGGAGCAGTTGATTAAGAAAGTGACATACGATGTGATAATGGTAAAAGATACTCCAGCACTGCCAATAGTTTTTCGTATTCTTGCTAAAACTGGACGAAAAGAAATTCGCGTGGTGTGTGATATGCATGAAAACACTCCAGCTTATATTTATGACTCAAGAATTCGTTTCGGTAATCCATATTCACGCCAAATGTCTATATTACGAGGGAATGTGCCGGAATTAATTGCAGTGGAACGTGAGTTACTTCCACAATGCGACCATATATTTGTAGTTATCGAAGAATATAAACAACATTTAATAGATAAATATGGCATTGAACCGGCACGAATAACTGTTGCACTTAATGTGGAGTTTTTGAAATTCTTTGATAAAATAGCTGATGAGAAATTACCCATTCAATCTGATGAAGTTATTTTAAGTTATATAGGAGGAATTAATCCATTCCGCGGATTAGATCTATTAATTGAAGTAGCCGGTAAACTAATAAAAAATAATGTGCCACCATTCAGAATATATGTAGTTGGTGCATCACTGAAACGCAGAAAAGAACTAAAAAAATTAGTTGTAAAATTTGATGCTGAAAAAGTATTGACAATAATAGACTTTGTTCCTCACAATACTGCGATGAATTGGATCCGTCAATCAGACTTTGGCATCATTCCACATCGAGATACTGAGTTAATTCGTACAACAATTCCTAATAAGTTGTTTCAATATATGTCTGCTTCTGTACCATGTATTGTCTCAGATGTTGGTCCACTTGGTCGTATTGTAAAAGAAAATAATTGCGGTTTAACTTTTATTCCTGAAGATAAAGATGATTTAGAGAGAGTGTTGATTTATGCAATTACGCATTGTAATGAATTGAAGTTGTTAGGAATAAATGGACGAAACGTAGTAGAAAAAAAATACAAATGGGAAATAGCAGAAAAAGGATATCGTGTTTACTTTTCAGATGTAAAAGATGAAAAAATATTTGAAGCTGTTAAGTAAACCATCATAATTACTCTTGTGTTAAGAGCTTTTCGTTATTAATAATTTTATTACAATTTACTATAAACTCCCAGCAGCTTTTCGCCGGCAAATTTCCAGTCATATTTCAACGCGTTCTGGCGGGCATTTGTGCCCATTTTTATTCGCATCATAGGATTCAGGCATAGTTCTGTTATTCGTTCAGCCAGGCGATTGTATTTCCCGGCGGTGTAAAACAAAGTGTCATCTTCTGATAATATTTCCCGGGCAACCGGCAAATCCGCGGCGATTACTGGTTTGCCGCAGGCGATATATTCCAGTGCTTTCAACGGGCTGCAACCCTGAACGCAATTGCGTTCATCCGGGACAAGTGGCAGCAGGCAGGCATCGGCGGATTGGATTAATGCCGGGACTTGGTCGTGTTCCACCGGCGCCAGAAAATTGACAATTTCATCCAGTTGCAGTTTGCGCACCATTTTATACAGATGCGGCATCCATTTGCGTGATTGATGGCCAGCCAGTTTAAGGCGAAAATGCGCATCATGGCTGGCAATGGATGCCGCTTTTAATAACAAATCAACCCCTTGCCATGGCGCAAAAGTGCCAATATACAGGAATACCGGTGGGGAATTGTGCTGCATTGCCCCGGCGGTGAAAATATCTATATAGACGCCATTTTGAATGACCGCAATTTTTGCTTCCGGGCATCTTAAGTTTATATATCGCGCGGTTACGCTCGATGGTGTCACGATTATATCTGCCGTTTTCATCGCTTCATCTTCCTGATTTTGCAGGCGTACTATTGTCTCTGACGATTCAGACAGCAATGGGTAATGGTATTTCAACTCGATGCTTTCTACCGCGTTTACTTCATATATCAATTTCGCAGATTTGCGGTGGCTTGCTGCCGGCAATCCTGCCCAACCGGTTCGGAATTGTATGTAGTCGTAATTATTGGTAAATAAATGGTCGGAAATACACGCGCGAAACTCGCAAGCGCGGTCAAGGTAATTGGCAGATTTCAAGCGCATGTTTATTATGTTAACGCCATCAGTCAATATTTGCTGGTCGGTTGCTCCGAGACAAATAAGGGTGACGTCATATTGCCGGGACAATGCATTCATGAAGGCGCCAATATGTGTGGATGCGCCTTTGGGCGCGGGATATTGGTCAAATGCAATGTAACAGACCGTATTCAACTCATTCCCCGCACTTTCCCCAGTGCTTCCAGCGACCAGATTAACGGGTATAATTCCTCATCATACCATAGCGACGCGAAATATAAACCGATTGGAGACGATTTCGTTATTTCACCGGATGCTATTTTTGCCAATAGATATTTTGCACCGCGTAGTGCCGACTGTTTGCATTCCTCGTTTTTTCTGCCAGCCAATGCTATCACGGCTAATGCAGTCTCTTCATTCGTCGAAATTACACCGGCATCGCCACCCCAACCGCCATCGGTATTTTGTGCGGATAGCAGGTATTTTTCACCTTTATCAGCTTGCGGATTGTTCATATTTTCATAAGCCAGTAAAACGCGCGCGGTACCGAATACCGGGTTATGACCGCCCGGAACACTCTGGCTGCCAAACCACAACGGAACCCAGGAGCCATCTGTGCGTTGTACAGACTTTAAATAATTGAATCCTTTTTTGCAGGCGGCAATAGTAACTGGTGAAGGGTTCAGCGATAACGCACGTATCGCGTGGGCAGTGATATCCGGGGTTGACTTATCAAATGGCAATTGTCCCCAACCGCGGCAAAATGTTGGCCAGCCGCCGTCGCTGTTCTGCAAGTTAAGCAGCCAGTTTATACCGGCTGCTTGAGGTGATGATACTCCTAATTTATCAAGCGCAATGATTGCTCCGCTGGTGTCGTCCGCATCCGGTACTGCCCCTGGCAGGTCGGTCCACCCCCATCCGTCAGGTTCTGCTCCGGTGAATGGATGGATTGTTTTATACTGATTTTCTGCATACCATGCTGCCAATTCATCAGCATTTTCAATCGGCTGTCCTGCTGTCGCCAACGCATTTATCGTTCCGCTGGTTGCCCATATTGCCAGGTCGGTGTCAATAGGCAGACTGCCATCAGGCCGCATTGACTGCCGCAAAAAGTTCAACGCCAGCCTACCTGCCGGGTCATCAGGAAATACCGACAACATGCTCATGGCAGTGAAAGCAGTCAAGGGAGCAGCATCCAGATATCCACCATGCACCGGCTGAATGGCAATCAGTTTTTCACGAACTTTTGGAATTACCCAATTGCGAAGAAACCGTTTTGGGCATTTTACCGGGTTTTTGTGATGCAATATAATTCCCACTGCAATCAAGGCAGGTAATGCGTAGCTTACCACTTGCAGACGCAGGAATTTATATAACTTTCCCGGCACCGCGGCAAGTTCAAACGGCAATGCCGGAATTGTATGCCAATCCACCAGTCCAGCCAAAGCGCAATTCATCAATATCGGCACCGCAAAGGTGCGGTCTTTGCCATAAAATTTGCTTAAATGTGTTGGAATATTAGAGTTGCCAATAGTTTTTGAAATATATTCTCGGGCAGAAATAGCCGCAGGCAGTGAGTCATTGTCTGACAAAATCAGTGCTGAAAGTGATAACAGTGTGGTGGAGATATTCGAGATGCTTTCCGGGGTGTCTCCCCAACCGCCATCATTATTCTGGTTGGCAATCAGCCACTGAACCGCTGTGTCAATATGTGATTTATCAACGGTATCACCGCCAATGACAAACGCGGATATAGTGACTGCTGTCGATAACGCCGATGATGATAACCGTCCCCGCCAGATATGTCCAGTTCGCTTCTTAATCAGCATATCCGACAATTTTGCTATAGACTCGTCAATTAAAGCGTTAAAATCATTCATTGCCTGCGCCTTGCGGAGATTTTGTGAATTTCAAAGAATATTTTCCACTCGATTACTTGTCCAATACTCATCATCCGCAGCATATTCCGCTTCCACGCTGGCGTTCCCCCGCCGGTCTGGTTGTCGGTATACATTATCGGTATCCATTTAAAGTTCAGGTTATATGCCGTTGATAATAATTTCAAATGCGGGATAGTTAAATCATCCGCGGTAAACGCGCGTTCATCACCGGGCGGGGCATACAGCACCGGGAAAACGGTTACTTTTTCGCCGCTCAGTTTCTGCACCCATTCCAGCGTCGCTTGAATATCCGCTGGCGTTTCTCCCGGCAAACCTATTATTAAACTTGCCATGCATAAAAAACCAGCTTTTGATAATCGGCGAATTGTCTCCGCGCAAACATCTCCCCAATCTTCAGCCTGAATGGTTCCCATCTTCGGCGCGCCGCCATTTTTCTTCAGCAACTCGCCATTCACTGTTTCAATACCCAGGTTAACCCACGGGTATTTGTGTTGTTGTCCCCGGGTGATAATATCGTAAATTTTTTTCAACTCTTCATCAGTATATTTTGTCACGCTAACTACATTTATATGGTCGATCTGCATCAGTTTCAGACCGTCGATGTTTCGCACCTGCTCCAGCATTTCCAGCAATTTTGTCGGGTTTACTTTCATGCCATCGCCACCATACCGCAGCAAATCTTCGCTTAAAATAGCAGCATTCGGGTTGCCAGCGGCGATGTTGGTCTGAATATCAGCAATAATAGTTTCTGTCGGCAAGTGCTGCATAGTTTCCTTGCCCAGGGTGCAAAATTGGCATCCCAAACCGCAGCCGCGGCTGATTTCTACTATTCCCATGGTAGTTGGCCCGGTGATTCGCGGTATCATCTCTGCCGGCACCCCAACGCCATCTATTTTAACGGGAAGCAGCTTGCCATCGATAAGTTGTTTGAATACAGTTGCTGCATTGCCTTCGGCGTAACAAAGAATTATATGATCAATGCCAAATTTTAGAAGTTCATTAATATTGAATTGCCATGCTCCAGGACCACCGAAAATTACTTTTGCATTTGGAGCATTTTTCCTGGCAGCATTAACTTTCTTCATCAGGTTATTAAACATCGCTTGCGGCCATGGTTTACCGCCGGCAATCTCTGACATGGTGGTGGAGTTCATCCCCAACCCGCAGGGTTCGCCACCGCTGACGCCGATGATTTTCGTGTTTTTTCCGACAACTTTATGCAAGTCTCGTTCATCCACCAGTGCGATATCATTGGCAGAAAATCCATCGTTAATCAGTGCCGTCTGTATGCGCCGCAATCCCAATGGCGCGTTCTTCTTATCTCCCCATGGCATCAGCAAATCAGCGAATATTTGCGGTGGGGTAATGGTAGTCAAACTTGCCGACAGCATACCATCAAACAAGATATCATAATTTGCCATCAACACCCGGTCTGCGGTGAGGACAATGGGAAATCCGTCCGTCATGCATCTCCTCGTTTCTGATAATCTTCCAAGTCATTTATCAGCGACATTATTTCCGCATCAATTTCAGCTTCTTTGCCTACATACGGACTGCCACATTCAGAGCAGCTTCCTTCACCTTCACTGCCGCCACTTGTTGAGGTGATAATAGTGCCGCATTTCGGACATGGCTGTGCAGTTCTTTGCAGGTAAAATCTACGCGCTTTCAGGTCTGGCGTCATGAATAACCCGGGTGCTCCACTGACGGCATCGTCATTATACAATGGGAATATTATTGCGCCTTGCGGGCAAATGCGGCTGCAGGCGGGGCATCCGGTCTTGCACCGGTCGGGGTTATCCGCAGATATGGTTCCATCAAGTTTCTCAATGTATACACCGAACAGGCAAAACTGCCGGCATCGTCCGCAATTAACACATCTTCCGCGGTCAATCACCGGGTACCAGCGCGGTGAGTTTGGCAATGTAACGCTGGTAATAAGACCAGCTTTTCCGGTACTCTCAAATTGCGTGCAAATTTCACTACCTAAGTGCTGCAAATCAGAATTTTCGCGGGTCGAAAAAATAGTCAGCGAATTAAACCGGTCAGAATGTTTCCGCAGCATCCATTCTGCCGCCCGGATGTGTAATTGTGTTACATAGACTATATCGCCGTTAAAATGAAATAAAAAATCATCTATTTCTTCATCCGGCACATGGTACAACTCCGGCACCCGCCAGACGTCATGCCCGCACAAAGCCAACTTTTCAGCCAAATGAGTAACATCATACTCGTCCGCTGGCGATTCAATATTATAACTTACAATTATCTGTACCATACAGTGATATTTTACCAGATTGTTGTGGGGATTACACTCAGTTTTTATTTGTCAGAGTTATGATTTTGTGGATTTATGGATTATTGGATTATAAAAAATATTATTAGTTTCAAAACTTCCCCATAAATTGACATCACCATACCATAATGCTAACATTTAACTATATTGAATAGATAATGAATTACTGTAAGGATAAAATGATGACAACAGACCTGGTAAAATCGAATACGCCGGAAGAGGTTGAACTTGAAAAGAAAAAGGCAGAGTTAGAACGACTTTCTGATATGCTTGCTGAAAAAGAACTTAACCTTGAAGAAATAAAAATCTCTGTTATGCATTTCCAGCATCGCTATTATTCAAAAGTTGGTTGTAAATATGTTGAACTCGACGAAATTCTGGCACAAATTGCGGAATTAAAAGCAAGCAAAGAACCCCATAATGAAGAATTGAATGAAGACGCCAGTAAAGCCAGAACCCAGGCTAATGAGGCGGCGGATGAGTTCGAAGGTATAGACAGCGAACCGGAAGAAACAAAGTTAAATGCTGAAGAATCAGAAGACGCCAAGAAGTTATACCGCAAAATAGCATTACTTATCCATCCCGACAAGGCAACCGACGAAAAATCTCGTCTTCTTCGTACAAGGTTAATGGCTGAATTAAATGCTGCTTACGCCAGAAAAGATATCCCTAAGATTCAGGATATTCTAAATCAATGGCATGATTGTCCCGAATCTGTATCTGGCGATGGCATAGCTTTTGAATTAATTAAAATCATCCGAACAATTGCGCAAGTTGAAAAGCGGTTGGCAGATATTGAACTGGAAATTAATGAAGTGATAAACTCTGATCTCTATATTTTGATGAACAAAGTAAATGACGCGGATTTAGCAGATAGGGATATCCTTTCTGAAATGGCAATATCTATCGACTTTAAGATTCAAGAGGCACAAGTCGAGTTGGCAGAACTTAGAGGATAAAACATGTCTACAGATGATAATAAAGAAAAAAAAGATGAGATAGTAAAAGCCTATATCCTTGCGCTTCAGAAAAACTCGTCAAGTCTAGTCCGAAGAGGGATTAAGGATATTGATGTTTTTATTGCAAATCCACAGTTATCTGTTTTAAGTAGAAATATTGTTAAAAACGCGCAGTTAGAATTGTTTGCGTTTACGTCACTGCCAACAACGAAGATTAACCCGATTGACGGCGCGAAGATGGTGTTGATTCCTGCCGGAGAGTTTCTGATGGGCACAAACGAAGAAGAACGTTTGAGACTGATAAAATATCACACTACTTATCAACCATTACCAGATTCATTCGTTAATAAATGTGACTGGTTCTCTCATGAATTACCTCAACACAAGGTTTTTATAGATGCTTTTTATATATATGAGACCGAAGTTACAGTAGCGCAATATCGAAAATTCTGCAAGATGACGAATCATAAAATGCCACAACAACCACATTGGAGATGGAAGAACTCTCATCCTATCGTTAATGTTACTTGGGATGATGCAAACGATTACGCTGAATGGGCGGGTGTTAGGTTACCGACTGAAGCACAATGGGAGAAAGCTGCACGTGGAACTGATAGTCGCGTGTTTCCATGGGGGAATGATTGGGATTATGATATGTGCAATCATCTCGGTAGTAGTGAAACTACACCAGTAAGTATGTTTCCAATGGGGAAAAGTTCCTATGGTGTTATGGATATGTCAGGAAATGTATCGGAGTGGTGTGCAGATTGGTATGATAAAGATTATTATAAATATGAAAATGCAAATAATCCTAAAGGTCCAGAGATTGGTATATCTCGTGTAACTCGTGGTGGCTCATTTCGAGTTGATTTTATCCATGATCGCTGTGCGTCTCGCCTCTATGAAGACCCAGATTGTTGTTGCTACTATTATGGGTTCCGTTGTGCTTCGCCAGTACCGTAATTACACTTTATACTTTTACTCTTTTTATCTTTACCATAATGTTGGTCAAAGAATTGAGTAACTTTTTAAATATTATAGAAAGGATATATATGTCTACTGATGATAGTAAAAAAAAAGATGAGATAGTAAAAGCCAATATCATTGCGATTCAAACAAACTCGTCAAGTTTAGTTCGAAGAGCTATTCAGGATATTGATGTTTTTACTGCTAATCCAAACTTACTAATAAACCCAATAACAAAGATCAATCCGAAAGATGCTGCTGAGATGGTGTGGGTGCCTGGTGGTACGTTTATTATGGGTAGTCCAAATGGGGTGGGAGAAAAAAATGAACATCCAGCTCATGAAGTAACCCTTTCTGGTTTTTGGATATATAAGTATGATGTGACGGTGGCGCAGTATTGTGCATTTTGTATAGCGACTTCGCGCAAATTACCAGAATTTCCTGAAGGTTATAGTTGGGAAGGCAAACTCGGATGGAATGATTCTGTTTTGCAGCAGCACCCCATTGTTAATGTTACTTGGTATGACTGCAAAGCTTATGCTGATTGGGCGGGTACAACGCTGCCTTCCGAGGCACAATGGGAATATGCTGCTCGTGGACCGCAGGGGAACAACTATCCATGGGGTGGCACAGCTACTGCAACTGATCCGTACAACGGCTGGAATCGGACAAAATGCGTTAATTATTATAATTCATATTTTTTAGGAAAATCTACCTGGGCTGTGGGAAGTTTCTCTTCGGGAGTAAGTTGGTGTGAAGCACAAGATATGTCAGGGAATGTGTGGCAATGGTGCTCGGACTGGTATAGTAAGGACTATTATAAGACTTCACCAGCTAATAATCCTATCGGTCCAAAAACAGGAGATTATCGTGTGTTGCGGGGTGGTTCGTGGGCCACTGACGGCCTCGACGACGATGAAGGTCGTTGCGCGTGTCGCTACTACTATTACCCGGACTACAACGAAGGCATTTTTGGGTTCCGTTGCGCCTCTCTATATTAATACTTTAACTACTGACTCATAAATTTATGAGTTAAATGAAAATTTCGTTCAGAAAATTCGAACCAGAAAAGTTGTATAATATAGTAAGCTTGTTAGAGGAGGAAATGCTCAATAAAATATGTTTTGTACAAGAAGAGAAGAAAAAATTCCTAAAAAAAAGGAAGCATACTTTGTGATCTAATAACGAAAAAAATAAAAGGAGAATTAATATAATGCTTGATATGATTGATATCCTACAATTTAAAGACTTTTTAATATTAAAATATGAACCAAGAAATCTGGATACGGATGATACAACAAACAGTTATATCAAAAATATTGTTAGTAGTATTGATTCTGGTGAAACATTTCCTTTAAAACGTGTTTTTTATTTTAAAAAAGAAGATAGCTTTTATGATGATGATTATATTATATCAAATAGTGTCAACGTCGATACAACTATTTCTTTTAAAATTGGTGAAATCAATGATGATTATTGGCAAATATATACTCATGTTTTAGATATTAACCATAATATTTATTTTCATAAAGATTATCAAAAAAATATTACTCCTTATACCTTCATTTACTCATATGGAAATGATATAAAAAAATCGATTTTTAAAGAAATATTTGAAATTTGTGATGAAGATATTTGGATAGGAGGTCAGAAGGAAAATGCAATATCTACTGAAATATTTGACTTGATAATTGCGAGATTCCCATCAGTTCGTGAAATATCGCTTTATACATCTAAAAGAGTATCATTAATACTAAAAGAATATTTTGATCCAATTGTGGACTTTGAAAAAAAATATGAGAAGTATATCGAAAAAAAACGTATTAACATACAAAAAGTTACAACCACGTTAAGTAAAACTAACGTAGGTTCATTTAGCGATATATTTAGTGATTCTGAATATCAAAAATATGAAATCATTCTTTCTGAATTAAAAGAAATGTTGAAAAAAACTGAAGAATATGATGAAAAGCAATGGCAAAATAAAATGCTTGATATCATTCCTCTTATTTATCCTAAATATGTTGTTGTACTAAAAGAAGTAAAAATTAATGATGTTTATTCAAAAAAGGAACGAAGAATAGACTTTCTATTAATAGATACAAACGGTAATTCAGATATTATAGAAATAAAAAAACCATACTCTGATAAAAATTTAATGGTTTCCCGAGGTCAATATCGAGATAATTATGTACCTATTAGAGACCTTTCAGGTGCTATAATGCAAATAGAGAAATATATTTTCTATCTGAACAAATGGGGCAAGAGCGGTGAAGATA
>CAZWZF010000015.1:0-98682 GCA_964638715.1 uncultured bacterium
ATTATAAATTAAGGCAGTGAATGACCGCAATTTGCGCAGAATTTTAAAATAGATTAAAATTAGATGTTAGAAATTACCCCACATTAAACTTTCTATATATATATTATTACCACCATAAGGTTGGATGCGTATATATTTTGGGTTTTGCCAATTTCCGGTGGCTGGTCGTTGGACTATATATTTATTTGCATATTCCAACGTTACATTACCGCCGGCCGCAGAAATCTTGATAGGATTCCATGATAAGGTGTAGTTTTGAATACTTGGTGTTGTCGAAGTCGAACCTACCATATAGTTGTTAAATACACCCCGATTAATATGACCTGAATCAAATCCCACACCGCCACCCCAGGGGTCGCCACGGCAAAAACAAAAAGATGCTATTACAGTTCCCGCGCTATCAACTACAGAAAAATAATTATTGTCGCCGCCATTAAGTGAATTGGTGTAATATTTAATATTTGTAGTAACCACCCATGAAGTTGCATTAGTGATAGTTCCTAAATCACGATTTAATATCATAGATGCGCTTTCGCTGGTAGCTTTTACATCAATATATGGATTCATACACCCGTCACCCCAGGTAACAGTACTGGTACCTGTACCAGATGTCGACCATGTTGATGGCAGTGATACACCGGCATAAATATTATCGACCAGGCTAATGGTAGGATTAACAAATGAACCTATTGTTTTCACCGTTGATTGATGACCATCAACATAAGAGACAATGGCAGAGCTGCTATGACGCAAATCAACATCAGATGTTGCAGCAAGTATATTGTTTGACGCGCTGCTATCACCAATTAAAACTGTAGCGGCGGGATTAACAAGCTCACCAAGCGGCATACCGGCAGCTCCGATGCTGTAACCGTAGGTATTTTTATCTTTCATACCTGCCGTGGGACAGCTCAATGATTGCACCGGCATATTTATATCCGTCCATACGGTCTCCTTGGCTGGAAGCACATCACCACGGTCCTGTGCCATTAACAGCATTGAAGTCGTAATTTGTCTTTGATTATTCATACAGCTTGTTTGCCGTGCTTTCTCGCGAGCACGGGCAAATACCGGAAATAATATGGCGGCCAGCACAGCAATAATGGCAATGACTACCAGCAGTTCAATCAATGTAAAACCTTTTAATGATTTTATATTCAACATTTCATACCCCCTTTCATGATTTATATAGTGCAGCCAAATTTAAGCAAATTTATCTGATAACCTTTGTTCGCGCTATTATTTTGGTTTTCAGTAAAGTATACCGTGGATGGACTGAACCACTTTCCGTATGATGGCATTTCCAGGTAAATGAGTTGCTTACTGGTGGAATCTTTCATTTGAAATACCGTACGTCCCCGCGCGCAAGTTATAACTATTTTGGTCCAATCGCTGGTAAATGTTGTCCAGGAAGTTCCACTACCGGCGTATATTGCGGTTGTGGTGTTATATGTCAGGTAGTTGCTACACCCAAAAGGACCACTGTCATTGCGATTGTAATCCAGGCTGACTATGGCATTACCCAAATCATCACGTACCTGCATATAGGCATGATCACCGCCATTTGAAGGCCCATGATTACCTTTAATTAGCGCTGTTAAAACCCATTGTCTGACTGTTCCACCTTGCAATGACCGATAGGCTGTTTTGTTGTATCCATTTATATCAATCCATGATGTTGATTGACCATCGCCAGTCTTTACCTGAATTGCGCCTGCGTTTGGTGAACCAGTAACCACTGTCCAGGATGCAGGTAATGATGAACCATTTGCCAATCCGCTTATATCAGTCATTAAGTCTTGATCCGCCACTAAATCAGGCAATGCTATCTTTACTGACCCGACATGACCATCAATATAAGCAATTATGGCATTTTTATTATGTCGTAAATCATAGTCAAGCCAGGAAATAACAAAGTTTTCTGGATTAGTACTATCCGCTATCAATGGTTTTTCATTAGGCACCTGTATTTCGCCTAATGATTTTAGTGAAACCGTATAGTTGTATCCATATCCATTTGTTATTAATGAACGGGATGGATCAACCAGAAGTTTTGGATCAACCGAAATATCTCTCCAAATAGATGCTGTTGATGGTAACATTTCTTCATGATCTTGCGTATACATTAATACGCTAGCGGCAATCTGTCGTTGATTGCTGGTACAGGTAGATTGTCGCGCTTTCTCACGTGCCTGTGCAAATACCGGAAATAAGATGGCGGCGAGGATGGCAATAATGGCAATCACGACCAACAATTCGATGAGGGTGAAACCTTTTTGATGTGATTTGTTCATAGATTTCTCCTTTTTTTGATGAAATACAATTTACTTTCACGTGAAAGTAAATATTTATTTTTTATTATATTTATTTTTACATGCGATGTCAATATATTTAACCATCATTTTAAAAAAAGTTAAAATGATGAGTATGAATGGTTTATCTTTTTCTATATATGTCCCTTATAATAAATCTGTTCGAATTGACGGTGAATATTGCGATGATTATAATGAAAGCATGACTGATGAAGTATTATCAAAAAAAGTTGTTACCCAGCAGGATATAGCTAAGCGATGCGGTGTTACACGCACGACAGTATCGTTATCCCTATTGGATGACCCACAGATTCCAATTGCAACTCGAAAGCGAATTCATATTGTTGCTGAAGAAATGGGTTACAATTCCGCTATGCAGCATTCAGCCCGTCGCCTCATTCGTCGCAGATATGGAACTCAATTTGTGAATCATGCCATTGGTGTATTGTTGCCTATTCATTATCACCATTCAAACTACTTTAATGCTATTCTACAGGGGATACAGGATGTGCTGGAAGAAGCCGGTTATGCCCTGGTAATATCATACGCGCCAACCGCCACAATTTTATTATCCCTACCGCCTATTTTTACCAGCGGTGAACTTGACGCGTTACTGGTATTTTCCGGCGAACAATATTTTTTACCATTGTTAACTAAATATAGAAAAGCCAATATTCTGAGTGATTGTTCAGTTATCAGCTTAATCACATCAATTACCGGTTGCTCACGCGTACATACAGATGATGAACAAGGCGCGTATCTGGCAACCCGCCACCTGTTGGAACTGGGACATCGCCATTTTTTGCATAGTTTCAATCCTGATTTAAGTGACATGATTGCTGACCGCAACAAAGGCATTCACCGCGCGGTACAGGAATGGGGATTAAGTTCAAATGAACATGTATGGTATAGCGGATGGACGCAAATGCCCCGTTCTCCCGGGACCCACCTTTTGATTCCTGATTTTGCTTATCCAGAAACTATAGACAAATCAGACCTTGCAGCATATATGCAATATCAGCAATTTCTTGAAGACCATCCGCAGATAACTGCTATTTTTGGTTTAAATGACGCTGACGCACGACGGATAGCATATCAATTGCAACACATGGGACGACGCATACCTGAAGACTACAGCCTGGTCGGATTCGATGATGTCGACATTTTATCAGACGACCGCGGACAAAACTTTCTCACTTCAGTATATCTGCCTCTAATAGAAGTTGGCCGCAAAGCTGCTCAACTGGCATTGTATCAAATAAACTCTCATGTACAAACAATTGAAGATGTATTATTACCGACATCATTAAGCGTTAGAGGGACCACAGGTCCTGTTCCGAAACGTTGATTATATTCTGATTAATGTGCATTGATAATGATAATGATAAACAAATTCAATAGCCGTTTTCATATATTATTACTTTCTCGCTTCATCCACAAACGCCAGCATATTTTCCAGCGGGGTGCCGTTAAGGATGTCATCGCTGGCTCCCATTATGTGGCGATAGCCGGCGGTTTCTTCTTTTACGCGGCGCACTTCGGCGCGGATTTCTTCTATGGGGCCGTCGTGAAGCAATTGCAGGTCAATGTTGCCTTTGGTAGCAATGCGCGGGTCTACGCGTTCGCGTCCCCATTTCAGCGACGGCAGGTTGCCTACCGGCGGTTCGCTCATGGTTTCGAGTATTTCCGGCAGGTAGCGGTTGTAATATCCGCGATAGACAAACTCGGTCACCAGACCGCAGCTATGCCATACTATGCTGCCGCCCATATCTTTCCATTTGGAGATGGTGGTTTCGGTATATGGCGCGATGAACTCCTCGAAATAGTTAGGAGATATCCATTCGGTGCCGTCAACGCAGTAAAACAGGAAGTCGTACCCCATCTCGCGGAGAATATCAAGGCGTTTCAAGTCGACCTGGAATTGCAGATCAAGCAGTTCTTTATACAACTCGGAGAATTCGGCGATGTAGACGAACAGGTCGGCGCGGTCGATGCCGCGAACACCTGGCGGTCCCCACCACATGCCAGTGAGACCCTTGTCGCCAACGGATGACAGGTTTTCCTTGCCTTGCGCCACTGCGGCGGCAACGTCAATTTGCCCGGACTGTTCGATAAGCCAGCGCACTTTGACGAAATCTTCTTCAGTTTCCACTTCCGGCTTCACCGTTCGCTGGGTGGCGGCTATTTCGGTAATTGATGTCAACGGACCATACGGCGTCTCAGTGCGATTCTCGATAATCCGGGTATTTCCCTCGACGCGTTCAGTGGTAGAGGCTTCTATCGGCTTGATTTGCGGGAAATCAGCCCAACAGTAAAACAACCCGTCGTACCCGCAAATTTCTGCCATCGCCATCTGCTCCGCAAAGCCATGGTGGCGATGCCCCACCGGGAACGGCTCCGGCTCATTATATGGCCAGTAATAAGGAATATCCAGCGACCAGTTGTCCACCAATGGCGCAACCATTGGCCCGACATCTTCGCCCCTGAAATAAGCAAACCATTTTTCACGTGGTGACATAGTTTTCATAAATTACCTTTTTAGTTTTTAGTTTTCGGTTTTCAGTTTTCAGTTTTCAGTTTTCAGTACAAAATAATAAATTAAAAATGAAAACTTAAAACTATACACTACACACTTCAGTTGCCATACATCTCATCAGAAATCTTTAAAAATTCTTTACACATCACCTCTACCGCTTCCGGGGTGTGGCCGGCGCCTTCGGGGTCGGTGTACCATCTGGGCAAGATTCCGCCTTCCGGGCGGCCGAGGAGTTTTACCATTTTGCGGGCGTAGGCGCGGATTTCGTCGGGGATTCCTCTTGCCAATGTCATCTGGATATCGACGCCGGAGTAGAATGTCAGTCGTCCGCCGAAACGTTCTCCCAGCAGTTCCAGACCCATATTTTCCTGCTGATCCATGTGGACAACCTGCAGGCCGGCGTCAATCATGTCATCAAGCAGGTCAACGATGTGACCGCAGGAGTGCATGAAAGTTTTCAGGCTGTAGGCGTGGCAGCAATCCCATACTTTTTTATAACGCGGTTTCCATATTTCCCGCCATTTTGCCGGTGATATCATGGGACGGTTTTGCAGGCCCCAATCGTCAGGGAATATGAAGCCGTTTGCGCCTGCTGCCGCAAAGCGCGGTATCGCCGACAGGTTCATGTCGACAAGAATATCGATAAGATGCCCCAACTCATCTGGATTTTCATAAATGTCGGCCCATACTTCTTCTAATCCGCGAACGAAATGGGTGCGTTCGTATAACGATACGCCGTAGGAAAGGATGAATTTATCCCCGGCGGCGGCGCGCTGTTCTTCCAGCGTTTCCCAACGTGCCGGGTCGTTGATGTCGGGGATTTTCAGCTTGTCAAAATCAGCCCAGTCTTTCAGCGGGTATTCCTTAACCTCGCCCAGCGAACATACACCAATATTCTCCCAAACCGCTCCCCATTCATCAACCCCGCTGACACCTTTTCCGTAAGGACGCATATCAGGGGAAGGACGCATCCCCATGCCGGCAAAATCGGTGCCAAACGGCTCTGGGAAATCGTGGGCAAGACGTTGCGGTCCACTGAAATCAATGGAAGCAATAACATTTTCACGCGGTGTCATTTTACTTTTCATTTTAAATCACCTATCATTTGATTATTTCCATTGTATATTTTATATATCTATTATCAATATTAATAATATTTTATTCCTCACATAAATAAGGATAAAATGGCATATTTTCTTCTTGTGGAGATATTCCTGTTATTTCATCTCCGCGCCATTTTAAACGATATTTTCTTCCAGACGGCATTACTTCTTCAGTGTATTTTACCGGCAAATCGCAACATAACACAATTTTGCAATTTTCCGTTAACATCTCACGCGAAATCCAGGCGAAATCACCCATTTTTGTTAGTGGAATTAACTTGCCGTCAATTGAAATTGTCACACTTTCATCAGGTGTCCATTTTGGCACACGAATTAAAATATTATCAGGACGTTTCACTATAACAGACAATTCATGCTTGTCATTTCTTCTACTGACAATTTTAACATCTGCATTCTCATAATCAAAATGTAGATTAACCTGAATACCCGGGGAGTTTTTAACACAGATATGGTTATAAATATCGCATAAAGTATGCGTTACCGCCGCCAGCACATCTGGAGTACAGCCTTTTTCGCCGTGAGAAGAACCATGAATTGCCCATGCACCATATTCACACCGTGGTTTTTCGATATTTTTAAAACTCTCGTCAAGACATTGCGACGGGATAATGCGGCAGCGAACAAGACGTTCCACATCATCAAGCAGGTCGGTACATCCGGCATGCAGTGCCAACCATAACGCGATTTGTGCGGCATCACCGGTGCTGGCCGGATCGGTTACCGGGTCGCCATATTTATTGGGAAACCGTAATTTGCCTAAATCGTGCGGCGCCCAACCAGAATCCATCACTATTCGTTGGTGGTCCGCATGGCGGTATGTGGCTTCAACAGCGTCAACATATTCCTGCTGTCCGGTCAGCAGGCCGAAAAGCAGCAAACCGCGAAGGGTGCCATGATATGAATGGTTATGGCCAACATTTTCCGCGTTCGATATTTCTGCGCGAATGCTACCATCGTGATTCACGGAATTATTAAGATGGTATTCCGCTATGCGCCGTGCTACGTCAAACGCCATAGGCTCTTTCGTTATTTCGTAAAACCAGATTATTGCTTCCAGGCAACGACCGCTGGTGGCAGTGCCATCAAACCATCCATCACGTTTCTCCTCTGTATGTGAAGGGTCTTCGGTGAAAGAGAACATCCCCCAACTACCAAGCCTGGTAAAATCAAAATAGCCGTATTCAGTCAGACATCGGTTCATAGAACTGACCAGTTTCATACCGGCTTCCCTTGCCCACACGCTGTTTCGGCGTCGCGCTAACCCGCCAAAGGCAAGCATGGTTTCGCGATAATTGTGCGGGTTAATTTTATCAACCATCAATAGACAATCCGTATTATTCGTCAGTCGCTGAAGGTTGCGAAGAGATGCGGATTCCAACTCTGCCGGAATAACGAAACCGATGGTTTCTTCCAACCGCAGCACTGCATCCCACCAACGTCCAAGGTCATGCGCTACCTCGTATCCATTAGTGGGTAGATAATCGTTTTCCGCGTCAAGCATTGTCAGCAAGGCTCCACCGGCTAATTCAATATGTTGCTTAATATTCATAATTACGCCTTTTTAAGTATGCTAAGTGCGTCCTGTCCGCATTCTGCTTGATACCGATCAAATTCTATAATATTGTAATTATTTCCGCCAAAGCGCATCAGCAAATCGCCGGTTGTTTGCCAGTATTGATTATTGTCGATGACGAATTGGCGTTCATCTATGGGGTCAATTATAGAATAAATTGCGGCGCCATAGGGGGCTTCGCTGAAAATATTATGACGAATATATACTTTTCCCGGTTGTGTGCCTGGCTCTACCCGCCAGATGAATACGTGATGTCCCATAGGTTGCGGGTAAATTTCTGATTGGCGTGGTGGAATTTCCGCTTGCATACTGAAACCACAGCCGGCATTTACGCAGGTATTGTGCTCAAAATATATTTCCTGCGACGGTTCGCGGCATTCATAGGCGGACATGCCAAAATTATTAAAAAAGTTATTGCGGAAATAGATTCGTTCCGGAATATTGCGGGTCTCTCCACCCTGGTGAGTGACCCCGGAGTCGTAAATGTTATCGAAATAGCAGCCTTCGACAATGTTATCGCAGGCGCCATCCCAATATTCAATAGCATTGCCGAAACGAATCTTTAACTCGCGGCTCCATACCGCGCCGCCAATAAACCGGAAATCGCAGTTGCGGATGATGATATTGCTGGTGTGAAATCCCTGGTAACCATGTACCCCGGAGTTTTGAAAAGATAAATTTTCCAGTATGATGTCATGCTGTCCGCTGACCATCAACCGCTGTCCCCACAACGCGCATTCGATGCTGGAATATGCCAGTCCGGGATTTACAGGTGAATAGAGATACAGAGTCTCATCACTCAACTTCTCTCCAGCGGAGCTTTTACCGATGCCGGTGTAGTGCCATTCGCCAGGTTGTCCCAACTCATCCAGTTGCCAGCGCATATTGCCGCAGAACTCGCCATTATTGAAAATAAGGTTGCAGACTTCGCTGGGAAGTTCGCCGGTGAATCGCCAGATAGAAGGTTTTTCCTCAATCCATTTCCCCGCGTCGCCTGCCGGTACCGAACCCATGAATACAGGCTTATCACCGTCGCCATAAGCGCCATAAGTAACAGGCACGTTTTCAGTGCCATTGCAGGTATATAGAATATCGCGAATGACGCTGCCGCGCTTGAACAGCACGGTATCGCCACCGGTGATATCGCGATTGATATATGTTTTAATGGAACTTAATGGCGTTAAACCATCATTGGCATCGTCGCCATTCACCGGGTCTATATGATATGTTTTGTTAATCATTAGTTTATTAATCCTTTTAATTATCATACTTTCGCTTTTAAAGAGAAATATGCTTAAAAAATGGTCGCTTCGACAGTCTCAGCGACCTTAAGCCTAATCACAGAAACTGGTTCACTATACGAATGAAATTGGCCGGATATTCGCAGTAACGGTTGAAGTGGTACTTGCCAAGATCGCCTGTTTTCTCTGAGTAATAACGTTCCCACCAAGACCAGTTGTTAGCTTTCCCGATTTCCGCTACGCATCGCAGCGAGTTGATAATTCCCTTGTGGTCATTCATGCGCGATCGTGCCCAACATTCCAGATACCAGACACGTCCCATGGCGGCAAGGTCGTGGCGGTCAATATTCTGCATTTCCCAATCTTCATACGTCTCAGGGTGTGTGGCAATACCAGTAGGGATATCATTGTAAAGAAAATCGTGATTGTCCTTTAACTTTGGCCATAGCATATCGATTTGCGAATCGCTGGCAACGCCTGTTGCCACGGCAGCCCAGTCAACATCGGTAAAGCCGTGGTGGCTGATGGCTCCGTGTTCCGGGTGGATATATTCAACGCAATGGTCTCCGGCCCAGAAATGCTGGCGAAATGCAGTTGTCAAACAGTTAGCGGCTTCCAGGCATTTAACTTCTTCAACCGTTTCGTTGGCACTGGCAAATAAACGCGCTGCCTGTGCCAGGGAATAAGCAGAATAACACTGGTTAACGCCGTCAAACTCCAGACGCGTCGGACGTTCCAGGTAGTAACCACCGCCTGGCATCAAACCATCCGGGGTAATTTGTATCCGCAGCCAATCTGCGGCACGACGCAGCCATGGCATCTGGAACTTGAGCCATTCTATATCCGCTGTATGCGCAAAGATTGCATCCGCCAGCAGCAGAAAAGTCACATTCGCCAGGGTGCGCAGTGGATTGCCGGGAACCCAGTGGGTGAAGATGGCCCCATTGGCTGATGCACTTAGCGGATATTTGTCATCAATCATTGTAGTCTTGCCGGCAAGACTCGGAATTATTGTGAAAGGAATCAAGCCGTCTTCCCGCTGAAAATTCTTCACATATTCCCAACTTGCGAGCACTTCCGTCTGACGTCCCAACCATAGCAAGGCTTCGGCAGACTGACCCCAGTCGAGTCCGGGATAGGTGTTGTCGCCGCCATGCCCCTGGCCGTCGGCACAGACAGAGAAGAAACCAAAGAAAATATTTGGATTCAAAGCTGCCAATACATTATATTCAGCGGCATAGTGGTAAGCTTCTGCCAGGTCATCGGGAAGCCGGTTGACAATTAACGTCATTTACATGCCTTCCGAATAGTTTCATTATTCATTATTTATTATCCAATGCCGCGAAGGATATTTAATTGTTCAGGGTTGCGTACTTTGCCGTCGTTATCAACAATGCCAAACCCTAATCCTTTGTATGACCATATCGACCATGACACATTATTTTCGGCAAAAACTTCCAGAGTATCTTTTAACCACCGCAGAGCGTCTGCTGTCGGCGCAGCATCATATACGCCAAACTCGCCGCAATATAGCGATACATTATTTTTTGCCGCAAAATTAAACGATGCAGCCATCAACTCTACCAGATGCTGTTTGTCGCTGAAACGGTCTTCAAAGAATTCCGCCAGGTTATTCAGCATTCCAGCGATATGTTCGTTGCCTTCTGCTGTTGCACGATTTGCGGAGTCACGCAATCCCGGTGAATTGCCTGGGTAATTTACGTTCTGTCCATAATACATCACTTCCGGACTCCATGGCGCCAATTGATGTGTGAATGTAAACGGATTATAAAAATGGAAGTTGTAAATTATATTAGGGTCGTCTATCACCGCCAAATCGACATAGGTGCTGCAAACATTCCAACAATTGCTGCCGACCATTATGGTACGATTTGTATCTATTTCACGGATAGCCTTTACCGTTGCGGCAGCCAGTTCGTTCCATTTCCCGGCAGTTGGTGCGGCTATTTCATTCGCTAATTCAAACACTGTATTTGGGAAACGTCCCAGGTACCGTTGTGATAGCGTTCGCCACAGGTCGAAATAAAACTCCTGCTGCTCCGGGTCGGTGAAAAGAGGCGGGGTAGAATCAGGATTGTTGACCGGATCCATGAAGGTATAACCGGGCAGTTGGTGCATATCAAGTATGACTTTCAATCCGGCATTTTCAGCCCACTCGATACCTTTATCTATCCATTCCAACCCGGATTCGCAAAGTGTGTTGATGCCAGCGGCAGAACACATCATCGGGTAATCAAAAGGCAGGCGGATATTATCGAATCCCCATTCCGCAATGCGCTTCAAATCATCTTCACAGATGAAACTATTGCGGTGTTCATCTGTGTCCGGTGCCTGTGACAGCCAACCGCCAAGATTGATTCCGCGCCCAAGATTGTGCTTAGTAATCATAAATGGTCTCCATTTTTTTAGACAATTAAGGCCCCTCCCCAACCCCTCCCCGATGGGAGAGGGGCTTATTCAAGAAGCCCACTCTAATTTTTAATTTTCAACTTTCAATTTTTAATTTATTTTATTCCGGATGTTTTACCAGCCAGGGCCATTCTTGTATTATTCCTGCACCTTTATACTTTCGCGGGTCATAATTTATTAGATATTCATAACCGGCAGTGATATTTTCAACAGGTACTTCCACCCCGGTAACGTTGCTGGTGAACAAAAACAGGCCGCGTCCACCATTGGTTGCATTCAGAATGTATTCTACATCCGCAATCACATCATCTGGTTTTCCATCAGGCAGCGTTCGCGAGACAGATAATCCTCCTAATATTAACGGCACTTCTCCTTTTAAACTGCGGCGTTTGCACAATTCATACGGATCAACGCCGCATTCATATTGAAATCCCTGAAATCCGGAAAAGCCGGCGTCAATCATATCATCAACCAGCGGCATTACATTACCGTCGCAATGGTGAATAAAACGAATACCTGCATCCAAAAACGGTTCCATGGATAATTTTGCGTGCTGCCAATAGTATTTTTTTAAAAAATCTGGATCGACCATCGGGCCGCGATTGACGCAAATATCATGACCGCAAAACAGCATGGGAATTAAATCCCACTCTTGCATCAACTTAATCAGCACCTTGTTTCGTTCCCGCGATATGATGGCGTCTTCCCAGTATATTCGCCCAACTTCTTCAGGATATAGCGCGACGGCAGATAAAAAAGCCTCGTAACCATATTGAAAATACAGCGAGAAATTTGCCGGTGCCTCCCAGGCAGTTGCCAGAAATTCGATACCGTCCAAACGTTGCATCAACGGTTCCCAGGCATTGCGATAATTCTGCTCTGCCTGTACTGCATCAAACTTTTTCAATATCTCATTTACATTGTCAGGAATCTCATCTGCACGTTCTTTCAATGCTTCCGGTTCAATCTCGCTGAAACCTGCTTCCAATAACGAGCCAGCACGAATGGAATCAATATCAACCGGCACAATTGGTGGTACAATGGCATCTACACCGAGACGATGGTTAGCCTTAATTACACCACCCAACGGATCTTTCAGATATGAATCAACTGACAAACCTGCCAATTCAGCCACATTTCGTACCCCCAGATTCCAACCGCCGACCATGGGAATACGGTCGACATCTTCACCGGTTATCTGGTTTATTAATCGCTGTTTTTTAGTTAACATATTTTTTTTCTTTTAGACAGGATTAACATGATTAACAAGATTTTTTTTTGCATAGCAAAAAATATCCTGTCCATCCTGCTAATCGATGTTTCCTCAATTATTAATTTTTAATTCATTGAAAATGGCATCAGCAATTGCTGCCATGCCGGCGTCTCCCGGGTGGGCGGCAACCCCGGCGTGTTCATAATCGCGTTCGGAACGGGCAAAGTTTAATTCGTTTTTACATAGACCACTAATATCAACAAATGTTCCGCCAGCTTCAAAGCATTTTTGCTGTAAAATTGCATCTTTTACCGGGTCAGCCCAAAAAGTGCTGCGAACAAGCAGAGTAGGTGAATTTCCCTTTAGCAAAAGTGTCAATAATGCTGTTATTGCATTGCTGAAGTTGATTTTATCATCTTCTGTTTCAAGCCCAGGCACATTTTCGCCAATCGCCAATACGATGATATCCGCATTAAAATTGGCATAGCTTTTGAATTTCCCGGTGATATCAAATGTAGCGTATTCCCGCTCGAAATCAGCGATGTTTTCGATTTGCGCAACAGGTTCTACGCCGTCATAGTTTGTAATTCGTTGCAGCAGCAGATGAACGTAATCTTTTTCGATTGCACTGGCAGCCATACCCCAATTGCCATCCCAGCCAATATCGGGTTTAGGAGCGTGGTTTGTTATGCTGTTGCCAAGAAAAAGTATGCGTTTCATACTATCACCACATCCCGGACAAATTCATTAGCCTGAATACCAGCAGATTCTGGAGTTACGGCAGCCTGACCGTTTATTTGCAGGTTTTTTATAGTTATCTTTTGCACCAGATGTGCCACGTCGAAACCGATGAAATGTGATGGTGGAATACCGGGAGCGGTGGCTATAATATCTTCGAAGCTGATATTGTCTATATGTCCGCGTTCCTCGCTGTAATTGCAGTACCCCTGAATGATATGAAGCGTAATCAGACAAGGCAAATAATTGTTGTCATTGGATACAGAATATTCCTGGTCAAGTGTGCTTTGGTATTGCGGCGGCGGACAGTCGTCTAACTCAACTCGGATATCTTTAAAAGTTATATTGTGGCAGTAGGCATTATCGCCATTCTGAATATCCATGGCGACATGATTTGTGTGAATGATATCGCAATCCTCAAAATGGATATCGCTAATATGTGCCGCCACCGTCTCCAACCCGATTTCCATGGCGCGTCCCCAATCGTTCCACAACACGCATCTGCGCACCTGAAAGTCATGCATCGGTGCGGCATTGCAGGCGTAAATGCCTTGCTGCCGCTGCAGGTCGGCAAAACTTTGGCGGTTGATGCCGTCAATAGTGAAATAACCGTCAAATTGGTTCTTATATAACTGGAGTTTATAGATGAAAGGTCCCCAGTTATCGTAACCCTTCAGGCAGATGGAGTCATCATAACTGCGAATGAAGCTATCCTCAATTACGCAATGCTGGCAATTAACAAAGTCGATGCCGTCGGTGTTGTAGCGCCAGTTGCCGATAATTTTTATATTGCTGATATATACATGTGAAGAGGCGACTGGCACGATAGTCCATCCCGACGGGTCGCGCAGTGTGATGCCTTCTATCCGCACATTTTTACAATTATATGTGCTGACCAGGCCGTTCAATTGCATACGGTCAAACTTGCTGCCATCCAGAATGCCGCGTCCGAGAATGGCGATATTTGTTGCATGCTCAGCGACAATCGCGCCATATACCACTGCCCCACCGGCAATATAAACAGTCTGGTTGCTGGTCATGTTTATCAAACCAGGGCAATGGACGCCGGGACCGAAATATAGCACGCTTGAATCTGCCGGGTTAGGAATATGTTCTTCCGCTGGATTGGCGAAAAGGAGCAGTGCACGATGCGACCCATTAACTTCCACAGAGAATTGCCCCGGTTCATTAATGGTAAATGAAATTGTATCACCATCGACATGCGGCGCAATACCGGCAGATTGCGGACGTACCACCACCGATTTCACCGGACGGTTGCTGGTTATATCAACGTCAACCGACCCCGACATTTCCCAACTGGCGAAAGAGGCGATCTCAGTCTGTGATTTAGACCGCTGGTACCCGGGCCATACCTGGTTCAGCGGGTATGCCGACACCCGCGCCTGATGGGTAAAAACCGGCTGCCCATTAACGGTGACAGCATAATCAACAGCAGGAATCTCTTCCACTGGAACTGTATATATGACGGGATTTTGTTTTGATGACAAAGTAATTTCTCCAATGTTAAGGATTTATTCAACTATAAATTTCAATTCACCCCACGCGTCTGGATGCAGGCGTATTTCACTGGGAATATCGGCTACAACGCTGGTGCTCTTGTTAAAACGATAGATTCTTTCAACGGTTGTCGCGCCGTTGGGGTCAGAATATAGTATGCCGACATCGCCGCGTAAACTGCCGTTCACCGGAGGTTGATACTCCCCGCCGTAAAGTGTTTTCCAGGGAATAATAGCGCTGATGGTATAGCCATCTTTATCTATTGATGATTCAATAGAAAGATCTTTTGCTGTGAAATATTCTATTTTATCCACCGATACTTCACCAGTTGGCGACCAGAACCGTTCGGGATTTTGAGTATTGGCAACTTTATAGCGATATAGTACACCTATTGCCCCATCTTTCGTTTTTGTCATCAGCAGACGTACATCTCCGTTTGCTGGTATTGTATGTTTGTTGTCTGATTTATAGTCAAGACCTATCTGCAAATCAACGCTGTCGCCGGTTTTAAACAGCAATTTATTATCTCCCCCGGCATTTTGCAAAGGGGAAGCATCGGTTACTTTATACCTGGTATAAATGTTATTGCCGTCATAGGAAAGCCATACTCTGGCAACTTCAACATCGCCGGATTTGATGATTGTAGTTGAATCCCCACCCCATGTTTGCCAGTTATGAGGTTTTAACCTAAGCGGTATAGATATAGTTTTATCTGCATCATTCTTACCAGTTATCATTTCGTCAATTATAATTTCATTGCCTAGCAATCGTTTGATCGATTCCAGCCCGACAACTTTTATTATGCTGCAATGCGGATGTCCGGCGATAATATAAATATTGCCATCTGAAGTGCGGCCAATCGAGCCTGAAAAAGATTCCTGCCCCAGTGAAATTCCTTGTACATTCATACCACGTTTTGCTTCTTTAAAATAAGTTCCCCAAAAAGGTGATGTGCGAGTATCGCCAAACAGCGTGCTTACAAATATGCCATCATCTGTCAACAGGTACCATTGACCAAAATTAGAATTAATGGCAAGAACTGAACCGACTTCACCGCCAACATCAGCAACACCCTTCATCCCATATCCGCCGACAATCAAGCCGGGTTGAGGTCGCGGAGAGCCATCACCCAGCATTGGCCAACCATTTGGATATTGCCAGGTGGTTTTAGTTTTCGGATCAATTCCCCAAATTGGACGACTCATAACGAATACTTTACCGGTTGAGTTAGGCAAAAAACTACCGCTTGAACCACCGGTAGTGTCAGGAAGTTTTTCTGCAATTGTCTCGATTTTAGTTATATCATATTGGGGTACGCCATTTTTATCAATTCTGGATAGTGGAAGCCGCCATACCGATGTTATATTGCGATGAGAAGGTTGGCGCAAGTAAATTGACATATCCGATGCGACCTGCGCCTGGTACAACCACCAATGCGGTTTATCGTAAAAATGCACTTCTTCCGGCTGAACAATACCATCATTATTGGCATCAGCCCAAATCATCAGGTAAGAAATATGTCCCTGCCATTTGTTGGGTGGCCAACCGGCATCTTGGCCAAATCCAGGTGGTTTATCGCCAACCTGTTCGAGCATCCTTTTATATAGATAATGATTGCTGTTTGGTACGTTATTCTTGTCAAATCCCGGATTAAAAGGACCAATATATGCAATTGGCTGGAATGTTTTTCCTACTCGTTTCCAAATGGTACCGCCCATATCAGAACCATCCACCCCGCTTGGACCGCCAATGAAATACTGCTGTCCTTTATAACGCACAATTCGCGTCGGCCAATTTGAATAACCACCAAAGGAATGGCGGTCTTCAACATCAGCGTTCATTATATCTACCAGGGTATCAGTCAGTTTCCAGGTTCCTTTATCCCAATCCAGCTTAAAGAGCATTCCATCGTATATCATCTGGGTACGGTCACCGGGATCAAGCGCTCCTCCTCCGCCATATTTATGCGCCCCGATATATTCAGTAATTAATTTTCCATTCTGCGGATTCCATACGCTGATGCGTTTTGGCAGCATGTCCCATTCTGTCACCCAAAGCCTGTTCTGTTTATCCAATGCCAACCCAACCGGGCAGCGCATCGCTTGTGGATTATACGGGCCTGGTTTTCGTCCGCCTTTGTCACCGATGGCGCGAATAAACTTTCCATCAGCGTTGAATACTTTTATTTGGTTGTCTCCGGTAATTCTTACAGCTGGTTTGCCATACAGCGCGTTGTTTTCTATATCATTATCACGATTCCAACTGGTTGGGCCATCAGAGATGTAAATAGTGCCATCATTGCCTATTACCATACGATTAGGATGGTTAAGGTCAGTAGTAATTAATGGTTGAGAAGTGCCATCATCGCGGATAATCACTGTCGTCTTTCCAGAAATTGCCAGTAGTTTTCCATCTCCGGTAAATGCCAGTCCACCCGGCTGCGGCAAGGCTATTTCACGTAATACCTGCTGATTATTCTCCACTTTCGCAGCATCAATTACGAATATCTTTTCTTCCAAATCAGATGAAACATAAACTTTACCATCATGAATGGCAATGCCCCGAAGTCCCAGCCGTCCTTTATGATGCCATATATTTACAGTTTGATACGTTTGCGGGTCAATTCGATAGACATAAGCGTTATCGCCGCCCCATTGTGCTTCACCAGCACCATAAACAAATTTATCATCCGCAGTTAACACTGATGCTCCTACACTTCCGCTGGGACGCGCCCGTCCCCAAAGTTTATTGCCGTTTATGTCAAGTGCCATCAGATCCTGACCATTTTCGCTTACTATTGCGCCAATGAATATCTTGTCATTTACAGTAGCAATAGAACATGCAGGATTATGGTCTGACAGCCAACCGGTATCGGTAACGAGATGGGATGGTGCAGTAAACCAGGGTAATTTTGCTCCACCAGTGTAAACTGAAAACTGATATTCCAACTTTAATTCATCCCGGTAAAGCCCGCACCAGCGATATTTTCCCGGAGCAACAGGTTTTCCGGAGTCATCAAGCCCGTCCCAGGCAATTTCCTGTTTTCCTGCATCCATTTTTTTCTCTGCGACAAGATTGCGAATACGATTCCCCTTAGAATCATTCAAAACCAGCGATACATACGCGGGTTTTGGCAGTATAAATTGAATCGGCAGCGAAATTGCGCAAATGGAAATATGAAATAATAAAGCTGCAGTAATTGAAATTATTGAGATATTCAGTTTTGACGACATTTTTTTCTCCAGAGTTTTTTTTGACAGGATTAACAGGATGAAAATATCCTTCCCATCCTGCCTATCCATGTTAATTATAAATTTTTCAATTTGCCGGTTTTCTGGTCATAAACGCCGTATTCTTTCGCTGTTTCAACCAGGGCAAAAAGATTTTCTTCCGGGGTTTCCGGGCCGCATTGGTCACCGGTGGACAGGATGAAACCGCCGCCTTCTCCAGCATCGCTAATTGCCTGCCTGGCCGCTTTTCTAACATCGTCGGCAGTGCCATACAGCATCACCTGGGTGGTATGCAGGTTGCCCATCAGGCTAATTTGACTACCGCGGGCTTTTTTAACTTCTGCCAGATCAACATCGCCCATCGGCGCTATTTCCAGCGGATTAATGCAGTTTACATCAGTTTCATCGCACAACAGGTCTACCAGTATCCGCGATTTGCCGCAACTGTGAAGCATGGTGGGAATGCCGGCTTCCTTCGCCATTGCCGACCATTTTTTTAGTGCGGGAATAGCATATTTATGCGCCAAATCCGGTGAGGCAAGGGTGATAGTACCTGACCCGCCAAATAGCAGGTAGTCCGGTTTGGTGGCAATCATGTATTCCATTGCTTTTGTACCATAAGCAAGGTCAATTTCCAGCCATTCTTCAAGAATCTCCGGGGTATCCATCTCGGCATAGCAGAGTGGTTCAACGCCGCCTTCGACAAAGCACATCCACCCCTGAAAACCGGGGTATCCCATGCACATGCCGAACGCCTGCTCCCGTTTTTCGCACTCGGTGCGTATCTCTTCAACTGCCGCTGCGTTGTATCCTATTGGTTCTGACATCAGCCATTTATATTTAGCAAAATCAACTTCCAAATTTTTCATCAACTTCTCAATCGGCGATGGCGGGTCATTGCGATAACATAGCGTTTGTGCGGTCATGTCGCCATCCGGGGTGCGTATCAGCAGTTTTTCCAGCATGGCATCGCGGTCAGCATCATATACAATTTCAGATTTGCGTTCCACCAGACTACTGGCATACTCCAATGGCAGTCCGGTGCAGCACGCAATCCACGCTTCAGTATCATAATAATCCGTCACATCCAGATATGCTTTCCACAGCGGAATTTCACCTTTAAAATAGATATCCCAAAATGGCAAACCTGTTCTTTTACAGGGAATATAGTTGGAAGTATCAGGAGTCGCCGGCACCCGGTCGGGCACGCCGCCTGCTACCATTGCTGTCAAAAATCGCTCTTTATGCGTCATCATAATTATTTCTCCACTTTACTGAATATTTGTATTCCGGTTAACGACCATAATACTACTCGCAATTCCGTTTGCCAATAGATTTTGCTGTATGATTTCACCTTTTATAGATTATTTTATTTTTACATTGATTAATAGGATTTTAAGGATAATTATGACATTGATTTTTGAATAATCAATAGATAATAACCACATGTATTGCCACTATTCATATGTCAAAACTTGAATATTATAATTTTTTTTAAAATAACTTACTAAATGGTCATTAAGCTATTGACAACGTGATAAGCTAACATATACTCTCTATATTATGTTGACGAATATATGTGAATATGAGAATTAAATATTATTCACAAATCTCCTCATATCGTCAACGAGGGAGAACAACTATGCTGCATGAACCAGCATCAGAGCCTTTAGGCAAAGATTTTGCCATTGCGTATAAGACGCACCTTGGTATATGGATGTTCGTTTGGTACTGCGTATTTTATGCAGGTTTTGTCGGTATCAATCTGTATAGTCCAGTACTTATGGAGAAAATCATCTTCTCCGGGCTTAATCTGGCCACCGTGTATGGTTTTGCTTTGATCCTCGTTGCTGTGATCATGGCGATTATTTACAACGAATTGTGCACCAAACAGGAAAAACTGCTTGAAGCACAAGCTAACGAAGAGGAGAGCAAATAACATGGTAATCGCAATCTTTTTAGGCTTTGTTATATTTGTTATCGGCCTTTCTGTTTATCTTGGACGAAAAACCAAGACTTCTGCCGGTTATTATGCTGCCGGCGGACAAATCCACTGGGGTGTAAATGGTATCGCTTTTGCCGGCGATTATCTATCAGCAGCATCATTCCTCGGTATTTGCGGTATGATTGCCACCGTCGGTTATGATGGTTTCCTATATTCTATCGGTTACCTTGCCGGTTGGATTGTTGCGTTATTTGTAGTTGCTGAGGCAATGCGCCGTTTAGGAAAATATACATTTACTGATGCATTAGACTCCAAGTTTAACTCCCGCGGGATTAAATTGGCAGGCGCTATCAGTACTTTAATTGTATCAGTCTGCTACCTCATTCCACAGATGGTTGGTGCCGGTGTATTGGTTGAACCGTTACTCGGAATCGCCCAGCATTGGGGTGTTATCATCGTTGGCGCAGTGGTTATCACCATCGTTGCCACCGCCGGTATGGCTTCTACCACCTATGTACAGTTTTTAAAAGGCGGTTTGCTGATTATCTTTTCAACCGCGTTAGTGGTTGCAGTTCTTTTACGCGGGTTTAACACACAACCTACTCAAGGTGGCAAAGTTCCTTATTACAACTATAAAACAATAGTTGCACCTGAAGTAGATGGTAAAATAACAGTAAAAGACCCGGGATATCAATTTGTCAGTGAACATGATGACAAGGCAAGCCACTCTCGCCTTGTTCGATTATCACATGAAGGTCAGGAAAGCTGGTGGTCATTTGATAAAGGTTTCCTGCGTGAGACCCAATTCGCAGCAGTAACCGCTGATGGACAAAAGATGGTTAACGGTGCTCCGGCTTCAAAAGAAAACTCCCTGCGCCAGGTTGGCAATATTGAATTACTGCGCGGTGGAAAGATGGCAACAACAGGAAGTGTTACTCCATTTGATATGCTTGCAGCATTGTCAGATAAAAATACTATTGTTCGACGCTGGAAAGATGCAAAGTTTGTTGATGAAACAGGCGCGAAAATCACGGTGTATTTCCAAACTCTTACACCTGGCAACACTCTTATGCGTCCCGGTTTGAAGTTCAAAATTCAAGGTACTCCACTTGAAAAGCTGGACTTTGTATCATTGATGCTGGCATTATTCCTTGGTACTGCTGCATTGCCGCATATTTTAATTCGCTACTATACCGTACCTAACCAGGCCAGTGCGCGCAAATCAACTATTGTTGCTATTGCCGCTATTGGTTTCTTTTACATCCTGACCTTATTTATGGGATTAGGTGCAATGGTTAACGGCGTTATTAATCCGGCAGACAGCAACATGGCTGCTCCGTTGTTGGCACGTTCATTTGGCAATATGTTCTTTGCCATCATTTCTGCTATTGCATTCGCAACCGTACTCGGTACCGTCAGTGGTTTGATTGTTGCCTCATCCGGCGCAGTTGCCCATGACCTGATGGATCGCTTCATGAAGATTAAAATGAATGACCAGCAGAAAGTGAAAGCCGGTAAAATATCCGCGTTTGTTATTGGCGGTATAGCTATTGTGCTTGGCATTCTCTTTAAGGGAATGAACGTAACCTTCCTGGTTGGTCTCGCATTCGCAGTTGCGGCATCGGCAAACCTGCCGGCATTGTTAATGCTGCTGTTCTGGAAACAGACCACCGCTAACGGAATTACCGCATCTGTATTTGTCGGTATTATTTCTTCGTTAGGCCTTATTGCTTTATCGCCTGATTTATTCAAGCTTTATGGCTTAGACCCAACTACCGCGCCGATACCATTCAGCAACCCGGGCATTATTTCAATCCCGTTGAGTTTCCTAACGCTGATTGTTGTATCGTTATGCACAAAGAAAAAAGAGACAGAATCAGAAGCTGCTGTAGAAGCTGTTAGCTGATAATCCTGGATATGGTATAATTACATCATAACCCGGTGAACCGGAAACGCCGGTTCACCGGGTAAACGTATTTGAAGGAAGCAACGATGCAGAAAAATACCCGCATCGATTTCCATACTCATTCGGTACATAGTGATGGTGTCTTGACCCCGCGCGAATTGGCGGAATATCTTGCCGCCGGCGGGGTGGTTGCCGCCGCCCTTGCAGACCATAATTCTGTAGATGGTCTGGAAGAATTTCGCCAGGCATTGTCGCGACATGAAGTCGGTTTTATTTCCGCTGTTGAAATATCTACTCAATGGCAAGGCAAAGAAACTCATCTTCTTGCTTATGGATTTGATATCTCCCATCCTGAATTATTAACAACGCTGCAATCATTGCGTCAGACTAACGCTCCAATGGCGCAAAATATCGCCGAATCCATCCGTACAAAAGGTGCACATATACAACCGGAAGATGGCAATGTCATGCCGGATGGCAGGATTGACACCGCGGATGCTATAGCTCTGGTGCATCGCGCTGGCGGTCGTGCTTTTTTGGCACATCCTATTATGGATGAACCAGACTTCGATAAGGTGGAATCGCAAGTAATAGCTCTTAAAGAGCAGGGATTGGATGGAATTGAAGCTATTTATGCATCTTATTCCGATGAAGATCGCCAGCGTTTATGCGACATGGCAGAACGCCTAAGATTACTGGTTAGCGGCGGTACCGACCTGCATGAACGCAATCATACCCCTGGGATAGAAATGCCAACTGACCTTTGGAAGAGATTTCGCGACGTAGTTTGCAGCGGCAATATGCCCACTCCGGTTAATAACACACCAGCATCCAGTCGCCAGCGCTCCCGCTTAAAATGGCGAAACTACATTTTTCATTTTATATTCCCCACATTTATCGCCATATCGCTGTTTATCGGCGCTATTTACGCTATTTTCCTACCCACATTTGAGCGTTCGCTGCTTGACCGTAAACGCGATATGATTCGCGAACTTACCAATTCTGCATGGAGTATCCTTGTTGCGTATGAACGTGATGAACGCACCGGCAAGTTAACCAAAGCCCAGGCGCAGGCAATGGCAATTTCGCGAATCGAGTCTTTGCGATATGGCAAAGACGGCAAAGATTATTTCTGGCTGCAGGATATGTATCCCCACATGATAATGCATCCATACCGGAAAGATTTGAATGGGACGGACGTTTCTGGTTTTCGCGACCCGCGCAATGTGGCAATATTCGTACAGTTTGCAGACTTAGTCCGCCGCGGACATGAAGGATATGCTCAGTATGTCTGGCAATGGAATGATGACCCGAGTAAAATCGTTCCTAAAGAGTCATATATTAAAGGCTTTCAACCATGGGGTTGGATAATCGGCACCGGCATTTATATTGAAGATGTAAAACAGGAGATCAGCCGTATTGAGCGCAGTCTGGTTCGTACTTCGCTGGTGATTTCAATAATCGTCGTGCTGCTTTTGTTATATGTGATGCTGGAAACCTTGCGGTTAGAGCGTGAACGCGCTGATGTGGTGGAAAGTTTGCGGGAATCTACTGAAAGGTATCGTTCATTAGTAGAGGCTACAACAGAAGGTACATTGCTGGTGATGGATGGCCGCTGCCGGTACGCCAATCGCACATTTTTAGAGATGCTGGGTTGTACGCAAAGCGAGTTGGAGATGCTTGACCTGTCAGATATTTTCCCGAATGTTAAAGACAATGACGCGGCGTGGATACAATTGAGCAGCCTGTTGAATGGCGATGACCCGAAAGGCGGGTTTGATGGAATGCTGAAACGCCGAAACGGAACTATTATTGAGTGTGTATTAATCCCCAGTCGGATAGCTTTTGCCGAACGCAGCGGTTTCATACTTCTTGCCCGTAATGTTGCTCCGGCATCTGATGTTGATGAAAGTCATCAGCAAGGCTGGCAGCATTTACAGCAGGTGGTTACCGATTCGCCGGTTGGCATATTTCGTGCCCGGGCAACTTCTCACGGAACCCTGACCGCCTACAATCGTGCGGTTACATCATTACTTTCATTAGCTGCGAATGTTGACAGCACACAAATATCCCTGGCAGATATTTTTTCATCTGCGGCGCAATATGATGATTTTCTTGCTGAATTGCAGCGCAATAGTTCGGCCGAAAGAGATTTGCATTTATCATTCAGCGATCTTACCAGCAAAGCTGTGGCAGTAAATGCTATATTGATTCGCGATGAAAATAACGAAGCAAAATATATTGACGGTGTTATCGAAGATATTACCGAGCAGGAAAGACATACCGCAGATATGGAAGCGCAGATTGAACGAATGCAAACTTCGCTGCTGTTTTTGCATCAGCCAATTGGCACAATAGGACGCAGTGTGGTATTTTGTCCGCTGGATATGCCCATTCATACCGCTGCCGCAATGATGACTGATCACCAGGCAAGTGCGGCATTGGTACAGGCAGAAAGCGGGAATATTATCGGCATTGTCACAGATGGCGATATCCGCCAGCGGGTGGTATCGGCGAATGTCAGTCGAAACGAGCCGGTATATCGCATAATGAGTTCGCCACTGACGAAAATATCAGAGCGTGCGGTGATATATGAAGCATTGCTGTTGATGGAACAACAGCAGATACAGCATCTGGCAGTAGAGGATGAAGGCGGGCGTATCGTCGGGGTTATTCGCAATCAGGAATTAATGCAATTCCGCAACTACGGACCGATAGTTTTAACCCGTGAAGTTGAGCAGGCGGAGACTCCCGATGATGTCGTTCGCAGTTGCCGACGAGTGCCGGGATTGGCGAAGGCGCTGCTTGATTGCGGCGCGCATCCGCACATGATTACCCGTATGACGTCTGCTGTTTGCAATGCCGCTACAATACGATTGATAGAACTTGCCGAACGTGAATTAGGCCCATCACCTATACCCTATACATTTATATCATTGGGCAGCCAGGGTCGCGGTGAAATGACGTTATCCAGCGACCAAGATAATGCGATAATATATCAGGACACGACAAATGCAGATAATATAGCAGAAATTGAAAAATATCTGAATTCATTAGGTACTTTCGTTTGCGGCTGGTTGAATAAAGCCGGATATCCGCTTTGCAAAGGCAATGTTTTAGCGCAAAATCCGCGCTGGTGCCGGCCATTATCTGCATGGAAAAGATATTTTTCTGATTGGATAGAGCGTGCTGAACCACAACAATTGCTGGAGTTCACCATTTTCTTCGATTTCGCGCCGTTGTATGGTGCTAATGACTTGACACGGGAATTGCGCCAGCATCTATTCGCGGCGTTGCGCGAACACCCGGCTTTCTACCCGCATTTCGCACAAAACGCACTTTTGTTTAAACCGCCAACGCGTTTGTTTGGTCGTGTCCTTGGTACCAGCGGCGAACTTGCTGGCATGCTTGATTTGAAAGACGCAGTTATGCCTATAGTGAATTTCGCGCGACTCTATGCTCTTCGCCATGAAATTGATGCAACCCATACTCTCGACCGTCTGAAACTGCTGGTTGAACAGGAAGTAATACCACAATCAAGCTGTCAGGAAATCACAGATGCTTATGAGTTCCTCATGCGCTTGCGGCTGCAGCAGCAGGCAGCCGTGGTAATTTCCGGACAGGTGCCGGATAACATCATCAATCCGCGACGCCTTGGACAGGCAGAACAAACCCTGGTAAATCAATCCTTTGCCCAGATAGCCGCCATTCAAAAACGCATAACTTACAATTTCCTGGGTGGTATGCCGCAGGCGTAGGTATAAATTTTAAAAAAGTTATGTCTACTTTTAGAAAAAGTTATTTATGTTATGGAACGTTCCTGATAATATGTTGTCAAATCAATATCAACATTTATAAACAAGGGGTTTCCATGAAAAGTTTGTCATTATCTATTAAAATAGCCTTTTTAATCTTTACAGTATTAGCAGGATTGTTTTTCTCACCTGTCGCAGCAGCTAAAACTGCTTCATCAAAATGGGACGAGGAATTTATCGGTCCATTTTCCACATGGTATGACTTGAAGAAAGATTTTGGTGCGGTTGGCGATGGCAAGGCGGATGATACCGCAGCATTGCAGAAAGCACTTGATAGCGTTGGCACACCTGAATTGAAGCACAGCGCAATATGGATACCAGCAGGTACTTACCGGATTACTAAAACACTGGTACGCACTGGAGTTTCCGGCATATTTTTCATTGGCGAACATCCTGATACTACCATTATTCGCTGGGATGGACCTGCTTACGATGGTGCTGCGCGGGTACCAGCATTTAATTCGGAGGAATGGAAAGCATGGGATGGGCGACACCCGGCAGAAATGTTGTGGTTTAACGGTCGCAACAGCCGGTTTGAACGGCTGACTTTTGATGGTGCCGGCAAGGCAGCATCTGGTTTTGCTTTTAAATGGCATGACAGCAAAGCTAAAGACCAGGGTCCATCACATCGCATTTCATTAGCTGATATGGTGTTCAAAGATATGGCAACTGGTTTTGATGGCGGTGGCAAACAATGCTGGCTGGATTCTGAAGTGCTGATGCAGCGGTGCAAATTTATCAGGTGTTCTCAGTTTGGCGTCGGATTGCATCATTTTAATTCTGTGGACTACTGGTTGTGGCATTGTACTTTTGAAGACTGTAATGTTGGGGTATCAAACGAACCCAAACCCCATGGCGGCGTAGTACACGTATATGAAAGTGTTTTCCGCAATTCCAAGGAAGCTGATTTTACCATTTGGCATGCCGGATTTTTTGCACTCCGCAATAATTATTCTATTGGGTCGCGGCGCTTTGCCCATGCAAAAAATAATGGGCCAAATGGCGCATTGATTACCATGCAGGGAAATATTATAGTCGATACTAAAGAAGACGATGCCATTGTGATGGAAACCCAGGGCAATATAAATATGATGGATAACGTGATTATTTCGCGCAAAGAAGCGAAAGGACCGGTAGTGCGTAGTGGGGTTTCACTGGTCGGTGCCCCATCATGGGAAGGGAATGCTTCTAATTTTAAGGATGGCTGGGCACCTATGGGGTTAAGCGCAATTTGCAACACTTTTACTGTAGCAAATCCATTTTTAGTGAAAGGCCAATTGATTGAATTGGATACCAATGTTGTTAAACGTGACAAACAAATTAAGCTTGTTAAAGAGCCGGTGCTGCCCGGTGTGCAGCCAAATAATAAACGTCAAATTTTTGAAGTTGCTGTTGGGTCGGACGACGCTGCCATTCAACAGGCAATTGATTCAGCTTGTAAAATCTCAGCATCCAAACCAGACGCGTGGCCGGTGGTACATCTCACACAGGGACGTTATTTATTGAAAAAGACCATTACCGTACCAGCCAATGCCCGCATTAACATTGTTGGCGATGGCTGCTACACCTGGGGAGATGGGCCGAAAGGAACTATGCTGGTATGGACTGATGAATCAGCACCTGGTCCGGTTATGCTTATTAAGGGGCCAACCCAGGCACGTTTGCGCGATTTTGGAATTATTACTCCCACTCCATGGCAGCGAACAGATACTAAATTGCGTACTTCCGGTACTGCCGGTCTTGATAAAATACCTGCGCCAAACTTGACAGATGCTATTTTGGCAGAAGGAATAGATCAGAAAAATGGCCGGGTTACTCTTCAAGAATGCGACCCCAATGGATTATTTGGTGCTGGCACTTTAGTGGAAGGTCTTGATAAAACTTTCGTTCAAATTATCGCCTGCGAAGGTACCGGACTGGAAGGCGGATGGAACCGAAAATGGGATGGACAAGAAAAAGATGATCCCTGGGCGCCGTATCCCGCGTTAAGAGTAATCGGCGGACCAGCAGCACAAGCTGGCAAAACTGTACCGGGTATACTTATTCAAGGCGGCGACACTGGACGTTGGGATGTGCAGAATGGCGGAAAACTGGTAGTTCGCGATAATTGGTACGAATGCAACTGGCTGCCATTTCATATGTTTTTGAAAGGAAATGGCAGATTTACCATCGATACCTGTTTTGACGCGCAATTCACCCACCCAACTCTGAAAGGTGCAGGCGTCAGTTATGCAATCAATGACTGGAAAGGACGTTTTGTATCATTAAATATTTCCACCGACAGCAGCAGCGGCAACCCGGATATTTCTTTTTCCGGAAAATGCGATGGGTCTCAACTGCTCTATATCGGCAATACACATAACAAATTACAAAAAGCTGAAGTCGGCGCGTCGATTATTGATATAAATCATCGCATAGACAAAGATTTTCTGCCTAATCCAACAGATATTCAATCAAAACGCCTGCTTGACTTGCTTAGCGATGCCCGCGAAACGCGATTTCAGTCATTAACCCCTTTAGCAAAAGATACCACCGACCTGCGCCTCAGCAGAATCTGGACATGGAACGGACGTGTTGGATTGCATTTGAAAGGTGACAGCAAGTAAATTGTTATTTTTGCGATTATAAAAAGTAATATTGTATAATCGAAAAGTTTTGAATGCTTATGGATAGAGTATATGGAACTAATTTCCGGGACTGACACAGAGTGGCGAAGCCAGGAACATGTCTGTCCCATCGGGTTATATGAAAGACTAACTCGTTATCTTTATAATTGACAAAGAATTTCATCATTTTGTATATTCTGATTGTCATATTATTGAAAACATTGTTGAGGAGTGTGAAATGGCTTCATTTTCTTACGCACTGGTTCCTGATGGACCAAAATGTCTTCTAATTAGTTGGGAAGGCATATCGAAAAAAGATTTTACTGTAAAATACAATGATGCCATTTTAGGCGTTATTAACAGTGATGTTGAATTACAAAAAGGCAAAGAGTTTCAATTGCCAGACGAATCAATATTACATATCCAGTTAAAAGGTATCCCTCGAGAATTATGTATATCTCATAATGGCAAGCCTGTGATAGGGAGCAGTAACCATCCAGAAGAACGTCTGAAAGGTGCTGTAAGCCTTTTGTATTTATTGGCAATATTAAATATAGTGATTGGTTTGTTAGCAGAGATATTTAATATATCGATACTCAAGCAATTAGGCCTTGGTTATGGTTCTGCCGTATTAGGCATTATTTATGGAATATTAGCTTTTTTTACAAAGCGTCGTTCACTTCCCGCGCTATATATTGCATTCGGTATTTATATATTGGATACGATATCAATGTTTGCGGGCATGTCTCAACCAGGAGTTAATTTTTCTGTCGCTCCATTTTTTGTTCGATATATCTTTATTTATTATTTATGGAAAGGTATAGTAGGTTTAAAAGAATTGAAAGCTGATAAATAAGATAGGAGCATCCATGTGCCCAAACTATAACCTGATACCAGCGATAATTATTGGTTTTATACTTTATAACCTGGGACAACACCTTTCGCGGCGGGTTACCCGGACGGGTTATCGCTGGCTGTTGGGTTGTTTGTTCTTTTTGTTTTGCCTGCCGGGTCTTTCATTTATTCTTTATTACGCGCATATATTTGGCGAACCGTTGTGGTATATCCAATTTCGCAGCATTGATTATATCGAGGTGTTATCCGCGATGTGGGGATTGTTCTTTGGCTTTGTTTTTTATGGCAAACCGATGAATAAATTTGCAAAGTATCAATGGCATATAATTTGTTTTTTGTTTATTTTTACACCGTTTGCCAAGTCTTATTTACTTCCGCCTGAGATACTTGGCATGACAATAAAAGATAAATGGGAAGATGGGGTATGTATGCAAACAACGCATTCCACCTGTGGTCCAGCATCACTGGCGACGATACTTGCCTATAGTGGCATACCAACATCTGAACGCGATGTCGCAAGCGGAAGTTACACATCTGCCGGCAGTACTGAGATATGGTACATCATGCGGTATGCCCGTCATCATGGTATGCAGGCAAGATTGAGGGTAGAAAAAGATTTGGCAAGCATACCAGCACCGGCAATTCTCGGTACAGTAAGCGGTAAATTCGGGCATTTCATAACCCTGTTGGAGAAGGTAGACGGTGGATTTATCATCGGTGATTCAATGTATGGCCGCAAAGAATTTTCTCAAAATGAGTTTAAAAAGCGATATGGTTTCAATGGCTTTGCGGTGTCGTTTACCCGAGAATGAGAAAGTTAAATAGCCGGGCTCCCGCCCAGTTCCAAACGGTGACTAAATTTTATCAGGTTTCTTTTTCTTGACGCCATCCTGTGCCGGTAGTAATATTCCTGTGGTATTTTTTGAGGTAATTTTGATGAGAAAAACTGTTGCTGTTTTGTTATTATCACTGGCTATTACTATCAGCTACGCCGGTACGTTTTTAAATATGACTATTTTGCATACTAATGATTTGCATGGGAATTTGCTGGCTTATGACTATCCCGGACAGATGATGACTACCCCGGCGATGAAGGATGTTGGCGGGTTGGCACGGCGAGCTACGATGATAGCGCGAATTAAGCGCAATACCATTGGGCGATCAATATTTGTTATTGATGGTGGCGATACTTTTACCCGTGGTCCCTGGCACAAGCAATGGTATGGCGAACCGGAGATTGCCGCACTGAATATGATGAAATATGATATGGCTTGTGTGGGAAATAATGAATTCAAGGCAAAAGATGGGGTGGAATCTCAGGGGATTTTGTTGAACTTAATTAAAGAATCAAAGTTCCCCTGGCTGACGGCGAATTGGACTGACGCAAATGGCAACGCGATACCGGGGGTCAAGCCATATATTATTAAGACTATTCGCGGCACCCGCGTCGCTTTTCTTGGCCTTACTGCCCCGCGCGCAAAAGATTACCCGCAGACGAAAGGCTGGATAATTTCCGACCCGATAGCTGCGGCAAAGAAGATTATGCCAACCCTCAACAAAGAGGCAGACATCGTAATCGCGGTGACACATCTTGGATTTGATTTAGACAAGCAATTGGCGACAGAAGTGCCGGGAATAAGCGCAATTGTCGGCGCGGACAGCCACACTTTTATCTATGCACCGGCAGAAGTAAAATTACCGGACGGGCGCGTGGTGCCGATAGTGCAGGCAGGTGAAAATGGCGTGATGCTGGGAGAGTTGAACTTGAACTTTGAGAAGAAAAAGAATGCGTGGAAATTAGTGAAATACAGCGGTAAACTAATCACATTAGACAATAAAATTCCCCAGAATCAGGATATGCTTAATTTGTTGAAAAAATATGTTGAGAAAGTTGCTGAAAATATAAGATATCGGTTGGCTGCATAGTAATAATTCAACAACGAAATATACAATAATTAATGAACATTCTGCCCATCCTGCCTATCCATGTTAATTATTATTTGTAATTGTCGTGGTTGAAATTATTGAATATTAAAATCTCATAATATCATTGCAACCAATATATTCTAATTGTTTCTAATTAACTTATGCTGCATTAAGCATTTTCTGTTATAATGTATGCAGAAAGAAAGTAGGGACGAAACTCAATTGATAAAAATAGGTTGCGCCGGGCTGGGAGTCGTGGCGCGAAAATTTTATATACCATCTCTTTTACGGTTATCTGGCAGATGCGAAATTACAGCATGCAGCGGTACAGAAGAACTTCATTGTGAAGAAGGTTATAACTGTTATCTTGATATAGATACCATGCTGGCAAATGAAGAGTTGGATGCTGTTATAATATTTGGCAATCCTGGCGAACGCGGAAAAGAAATCATTTCTGCGCTGGCGAAGTGTCATGTCCTTTGTGAAATGCCGATCACCCTGGACTACCTGGAAATCCCGCGAATATTTGATGAGGCACGATATAATAAGAGAATATTGATGTTGGGTGAGAACCGATTTTGTGCCCCGACATACATGCGTGCGAAAGAAATTACCGACAATGTTCCCCCGCGAATGATGGTGCTGCAAAAATGCCGCCATGCCCTGGAAGATATGGAAGATGGCTTTGCCGCAAAGCTGGAAGACCATGTAAAGCGCAATTATCGCATAGAAGGCACTCCGATGCTGCCATTCATAGTTGAGTTTTTAAATATGGCTGAATGGTTTGCCGGACCGATTACCGGTTGGGAAGCCGAATCAAAGCCATTGCAAAGCGGTATGCAAACAAATATACGTACCAATGCGCTGTTGAAACATAAAAATGACACCAGCAGCATGTTGAATTACGATGAATTTGGCTCAATGATTTGCGAACATCTAACCCTGCATGCAAGCGGATCAACATATATCGTTCGCGGCAGTTTGATGCAGCCAAATCAATTGCTGATATGGTCACCTAAAGGCGAAGAAGTATTTAAAGGCCCAACTGACCCGCTGATACGCGGCGGTTTTGCCGGATTAACCGAAAACTTCATCACTGCGATAGAAAAAAATGAACGCCCAAAATTAGACACTGACAAATGGCAGCGTATAATGACCATCGCCCGCGGCATTGATGGCAGTGGCTGGTGGCTGTAATTATTTAGACAGGATTAACATGATTAACGGGATTGAATTCGTTTAGTAGCGAAGCTATTAATCATGTAAATCATGTCAAAAAAGATTTAACATCCTCATAATAATCTTGTAACAACGTTTTCACATCTACACGGTATCATCTTAACCATGAGTTCAAGAATGGGTGCCGTGATAAAATTTCTTTTCAAACTGTCATTGTGGCTGTTGCTGACAATCGCTGTTTGTTATGGCGCGAGATATTATTACAATCTCCGCAATCATTTCACCCGCACTTTTCCCACTGGCATCGTGATTCACCATACCGTCACTCCGCCATATTCGCATGGGCATAAAGTTGGCGTCGCGGATATAAATTTAATGCATAAACGCCGCGGTTTTAAAATTATTGACCCAAGGACAGGAAAAACCTGGCATATAGGATATCATTTTCTGGTGCAGCAGGATGGGACTGTGTTGGCAGGACGTCCTGAATATCTGCCTGGCGAACATACAAAAAACCATTGGGACATGCTGGGGATAGCATTAATCGGCAATTTTGAACCATCTGACAATCGCGGAATGATGGGACCATCTACCCCGCCGCCGGCACAGGTGAAAGCAACCGCAAAATTAGTCCGTTCGTTAATAAAAAAATATAACCTGACAGAAAAACAGCTTTACTTTCACCGCGAACTGGGACAAACCGCCTGTCCTGGCAGCGGATTTCAAAAGAGAAGCCTGTTGGATGCATTGAGAAGGGAAATATAAGTTGTAATGTTCACCTTAATTGCAGGCATTTAATTTTCACATCGATTAACAGGATTTAAAGGATAAATCTTTCGAAGTATCTGGGATTTTTTTAAACAAAACTTTTTTGCAAGAGAAACTCGCTTTATAAAAGATAATTAACAAAAGGTAAATTGCTACATTGCCTTGAAAACCTTGAAATAAGAAAAGTTATTTGATACAATCATACCTACTAAAAAATAGTTTTCATTAACAAATAAAAGCATTTTTATCTAAAGGAGATACAGATGTCTATTTCAAAAATAAAGCAGGGTTTTACCCTTATTGAACTGCTGGTCGTGATTGCCATTATTGCCATTTTGGCCGCCATCCTTTTTCCGGTCTTTGCCCGCGCACGAGAAAAAGCACGTCAATCTACCTGCCAAAGCAACCAGCGCCAGATAGCCGCTTCTATCCAAATGTATGCGCAAGACTACGGAGAAACACTACCTGGAACAACAACTATCTGGAAAGATATCAATGTTGACCCGGGTTTGCTGATTTGCCCAACCAAAGGTAAGGGAACCACCATTGGTTATGTTTATCACGGCAAAGCCGGCAACATTTCATTGGGTGAGATTGATAAAATATCCGGCATAGCCGGGGTTACAGAGTTTGTATTAACCTGTGATGGTATGTCTAATGATAATATAGCCTATTCTGTTGCCAACGCAGATCCGCGACATTCCGGCAAGGTTGTCGCCAGTTTTGCCGATGGTCATGTTGAGTCGAATATACCGGTTGCTGCTGGTACAACAGCGATTGATTGCGCGGTAATATTCAATACTACACCGGGTGATATTACCACCGGGCTGGTCAGTTGGTGGAAACTGGATGAAACTACCGGCACCACCGCCGCAGATTCTAAAAGCGGGTATACCGGCACGTTAATGGGATATTCCAATCCTACCTGGGTAGCCGGAAAGGTTGGCAATGGCTTGAAATTTACCAAACAGGCGGGCAATTTCTATGGCAATGCCCAACGGGTGGAAATAACTAATGCTACCCTCGATGCCGGGCTTAATAATAACTTTACCATGGCAGCCTGGTACAAACCAGCATCAATGCCGCCAACCGATGCTAACAACACCTGCTATTCCATCTTTCTTCGCCGCGGTTATCACCTGGGGTTAACCCTCAATAATCCCAACGATTTTGGTATGACACACTGGTGTCTGCCGGCATGGACCAATGTATCTGCCGTTGGCGCTGATGATGTAGTCGCAAATAATTGGTACCACGTCACCGGTGTTGTTGACAAGACAAACATGAAAGTCAAGTTGTATGTTAATGGTATATTGGTAAAGACCGTTAATTATTCCGGTACTGGCCCATCCTTAAACGCCGGTACGCCGTTCCTTATCGGCGCGGCTTATGCAAGTGGGAATTATTGCTGGCCAGCAGACGGCGTTATCGACGGAGTGCGCTTTTATACCCGCGCATTAGCCGATAATGACATCGCCGCGTTAATGGCGGACGGAGTGCAATAGGATTAATATTAGTACCTTAAACCCAAAGAACGTAGAACTAAAACAAGTTGTTTGTAAATAAATGTAATATAATCTCTGCGTAACTCTGCGGTTAAGTTAGAATATAACATACTGATGATATCTTTTATTTTACCACAGAGAACGCAAAGGATAACATAAAGTTATACAGAGGATATATATGTGGCTTGAACTATTAAAATACAATTGGGTTGTTGGTGAAACCCACATTGGACATATTTAATTTTGATACCCTACGGCAATCGTCTAAGGTATTATTTTATCTTGTAAAATATAAAAAAGAGAGATAATTATGGTAATAAAGTTTGATATGATAGGAATATTCGTTAATGATATTCATCAAATGGTGGAGTTTTATAAAAATACCATCGGTATTGATATTGAATGGGATGGCAACGGGCCTTATGCGGAGTTCAAGCACGAAGGGATTCGATTTTCAATGTTTGAAAGAAAAGAATTAGTAAAACTAATAAATCAAACTCCTGATTTTAATTCAAATATTAATGGAACATTCGAATTAGCCATTAATGTTGGCGAACCGGATAATGTGGATAAGGAGTTTGATAGAATTATTCAAGGTGGTGGCCGGGAAGTGTATAAACCGCGAAATGAACCATGGAAGATGAGAACAGCGATGATTGCTGATCCGGAAGGTAATTTGATAGAAATTGCCTCGGATTTTTGGGAATAGTCAGTAAGATATTTAATAGGAGAAATTATGAATTTATTAAATATGCAGATTGAAACTGAACGATTGTTGTTAATCCCAATTAACAGTGATTACGCTGAAGATATTTTTATAAATTTCACATCTGAAATTACTACGTATATGTTTCCAAGACCTGCAACAGAAATTTGTGAAACATTGAATTTTATAAAAACGTCTGTCAATGGTTTGGAAAACGGTACAAACTTGCAACTGGTAATACTTCATAAAGACTCAAAAGAATTTATCGGTTGTGCCGGTTTACATAACATTGGCAATCTCGACCCAGAACTTGGCATCTGGATAAAAAAGTCAAATCATAGCAATGGATATGGATTAGAAGCTGTTACTGCAATAATCAATTGGGCACGAGTAAATATTGATTTTGAATACTTGCGATATCCGGTGGATAAAAGAAACTATGCAAGCAGAAGAATACCGGAAAGAAATGGTGGAATTATTAAAAGAGAATATAAAAATATCAATCAAACTGGTTTTGAATTGGATGAAGTTGAGTATTGGATTTATAAATAAATACCTGAATTATGCTACCAGTGATTGCTGAAAAAGTTTAATAACGAAGCTAAAAATATGAAGGAGACATTTCATGAATGATATAGTTAAAACTCTTCAATTTATGGTTGAAATTGAAAAGTTGAAGGATGTTTATCGAAAAAGCAAACCGATTGGGTTGGATCGCTACGAAAATTCAGCAGAACATAGTTGGCATGCCTGCATATCTGCATTGGCGTTACGAGAACATGCCAATGAAAAAGTTGATATTGATAAGGTAATTAAAATGTTGCTGGTTCATGACTTGGGAGAAATAGATGCCGGCGATACTATTGTTTATAACAGTAATACCCCGGAAATAAAAGCGAAAGAAATTACAGGTGCCAGAAGAGTATTCAGTATATTGCCTGACGAGTTACGGGATGAGTTCATGGAATTATGGAATGAATTTGAATACGGCGAAAATATTGATGCAGAATACGCAAGAGCAATTGACCGAATACCACCAATTCTTCAAAACCTGCATAGCAATGGTCATACATGGAGAAAACATAATATCTCAGAAGATAGAATACTTGCGTTGAACAGCAAAATAAAAAACGGCAGCCAGGCATTATGGGATTGTATTGAAAGTGAATTAAAAGAGGCTTTCAGTAAAGGTTTGCTTTTAGATAAAGAATAATTATTTGTGAAAAGTTTTTGGATTACAATGTAAAACTCACTAATTTTACAAAGTTTTTGGATTCCAATGTATAAAACTTGTTGTTTTTATAAAGTTTTTGGATTCCAATGTATAAAACTCTCTAATTTTACAAAGTTTTTGGATTTGAATGCAAAAACTTTTACTTTCAAAAAGTTGTTTAATATCATTTTGTATAGACAATAGCAACTGTTATTAGCTGAAATGATGCAATAGAACTTGGATATAAGAAAATTTAGTAAAAATTTTCCTATATCCACTTTTAACAAAAATTAAACATCAATTTGGTTAACAAAATAAGAAATTTGTAGTATTATAACTATGTAATGACTGATAATAACGCGGGCAACCGTGGGAAAACTGCAATACAAGTACGAGATGAAGCCGAATTAGTCTCTGCCATATTTCGTTTGGCCTTCATCTTTCTGGTTATTTTAACGCCGGTTAATCCAGATGGATTGGTGTGGTTTAATAATGCCAAACTGTTTTCAATTGGTCTTGCCGCAGTATACAACATTCTGGTAGTCATTCAACAATTCACTACTCTTAAATTGCGATGGCAGCAGCATTTCACCATGCTGGTCGATTATGCACTTGCTTCGCTATGGGTTTATTTAACTTTAACGATAAACAATGGCTTTTTCGCTACACCTTTATTCGCAATTTACTACCTGTTGATAATAAATTCCGCCATGACATTTGGCATCCTTGGGGCGATAGTCGGGGCAGCTTTCGCGTCAACGGGTTATATTGTCGCATTTGTCAGTATAGCCGGAATTCAGCCATTTGATTTAATTTCGCTATTATTCAATAACATAATTTACCTGTTTCTCACCGCGATTTTATGCGGTTACCTGGTAGATTCGCATCGGCGCGAACGCGATAAACACGCGTTATCTCAGGTTGTATTGGCGAAGCTGAAGAATAAATCCCAGGCAACAGAAGAGATGTACCAGTTGCTGACCCCGGTAGACATGCCAAAGATAAAGAATCTTGATATCGCGTCGCGCTGGGTTCCGTCACATGGTTTTGGCGGCGATTTTTATGACATCATTCAGGTGTCAGACAGCAAAGTCTTCGCCGTTATTGCCGATATCAGCGGTAAAGAAGCGTTGAAGTTTCCATTATTTAAAGCAGCATTTTTATCTGCCGCACATTTTGAAGATGACCCTATTGTAATAATGGAGAAAACCAACAAAATTCTATATGAATTTTTGCAGCCGGAGATGTTTATAGCCGCTGTGGTGCTTACGATAGACCTGGATGAAGGAATAATGAAAGTTGTTAATGCCGGTCTGGATTTGCCGGTGCTGGTGAGAAAAAATGGCGACATGGAGCGTTTGGAAAATGGCGGCATGATAATCGGCGTTGATAAATCATCCAAATATACCTGCGACGAAATTGTATTGAATTACGGCGACACTATTTGCGTGTTTACCGACGGCATCACCGAGGCGCGAAACCATGAAAAACAGGAGTTTGGCGACCACACAATCGCATCTATAGTGGTATCCGGGGTGCGGATTGATTTATCCGCAAATGAAATAGTAGAGAATATCTTTCAACGGGTATTGGCACACACCCACAAGGCCCCGCGCCGTGACGACATGACGATGATGATGATTAAATATATACCGGAAGCGAAATAGAACGAAAGAACGGTGCTGCCGGGTACATGCAAAAATCCGGGAACCGCTTAAAATATTACAGGGATTAAATTTATCGGATTTAATTCTGTGCTGAGCATGCCGAAGTGCCAGTCCCCTACATTTGCCAATATTTTTACATAACTGGATAAAAATTTGTCAAAATTTAATGAAGGTAATTATAGAAAAAGTGCGGTAGGATAAGGGGACTGGCTTGCATCATGAAAATTTAGCCTGTTTATAAAGATTAGCAGAACCATGATGCGCTGCCTGTCCCCGGCAGGTTAGCTTAACCACCATTGTTGATAAAATTTAAAAATAAATTACTACGTAACCATTTCATTTTTCACAGTGTTAAATAATAATGTTAAAATATAACAGCAAAGGCGGAATAAAATAGATATGAAAAAGATTGTTGGGTTATTTTTGTTATTAATGGTGTGGGTCAGCAGTTATGCTGCTACTTGGGGACCGGTGCAGGGCAGTGTTACAAGCACATCGATTGAGTTTTCCTGGCGTACTGACAATGGTGCTGAGTCGCTTACATTTGAGGGCAAAAAGTTTTCCGGTTCTCCCACTGGCAATTACCGCACCGTTAATCTGCGCGACCTGACACCGGACAGTGATTATTCATATAGCTTTAATTTTGGCGAAGATGTGGTGCGGGAATATAAATTCCATACAGCTCCGCTGGATAACGACGCGTCATTCACTTTTGTTGCTTATGGCGACACCCGGACAAACTATGCAAAGCACACAGAGATTGCGGCGGCGATACTCACCCGCAACCCGCGATTTGTGATTAATAGCGGCGACCTGGTAGAAAATGGCGAAGACGCCGATATGTGGAAAAGATTTTTCCTTACTGCCCGGTCATTGATGGCGAACACGGTATATCTGCCAGTGGTGGGCAACCATGAACATAATACCAGTTATTTCGCCGGAATATTCCCCTGGACCAAGGGAGTAGGCGAGGTTGGCGATGATGCATATTCGTTTATATATGGCGGAGTGCGCATGGTATTTTTAAACAGCACGAGAAATGTTGAAAAACAAGCGATTTGGCTGCAAAATTACTTGAAAGAAAGTGGCGAGGGGGTTAATTGGACAATTGTTACCTGTCATTACCCGCCTTATTCATCGGGACCGCATGGCAGTGATAAAAATGCGCAAAAATATTGGGTTCCGATATTTGAGAAATATAAAGTTGATGTGGTTTTTGCCGGTCATGACCATTTTTATGAAAGAAGCGAGAAAAATGGGGTACAATATATCATAACCGGCGGTGGCGGCGCTCCTTTGTATGACACAGAAGTAACAAAGAACCCGTATCGTATCTTTTCTGAAAAGACATATCATTACGTGGTTGTAGATGTAAAACCGGAAACCATGTCATTGAAGATGATGAAATTGAATGGCGAATCCGGTGATGAAGTACAACTGGAAAAGAATGACGTTAAACTGGAAAAATAAAAAGATGAAAATAATCGCAGCAATATTCGCAGCAATATTAGTAATAACGGCATATTCAGTGGATTCTCCGCAACTTCGCTGGTCGGTGACCAGCGAAAAAGCGCGTATTGTTCTCGACGCGCCGGGTGGTGAATCCGCGCAATTTGAAGTAAAAAACGGCGGTAAGCAACTGGTAGTTCATGTGCCGTTGAATAAAGCCTTGCTTTACTCGATAACCCCGATACCACCGCTTACCCCGGATGGTTTGCCGCCGGCGGTAGGTGAGGACGGGGCAGAAAAATATCTTCCACTGCCGCTTAATTTCTTCAAAGATGATGTGTTGTCCAACGCGATGGTAACTGTCGACGGGATAAACATGAACCTGGAATTGAACCTGTTGAAGACGCGGAAATATATTTTTCTTACCATGCCTGCTGACAAGGACAAACCATTTCGCGCGGTGATTGATGTCTATAAAAACTTCAAAAATATTTCTGAATCCAGATTAACGCCGGGGATAACCTATACCCGTTATGAAACCCAGGATGATACCGGTTATTTTTCCGCGCATATAATCACCGCAGACTTGACTGACAAACGCGTCGCGTTAAAGATAGTACCCGCGGTAGGAAAAGAAAATGTTGCTGATATGACAGTCCGGACGGGAGGTGTATGCGGGGTGAATGCCGGATATTTCATGGGTGAAGCAAAACCTGTCGGCCTGTTGAAATCAGCCGGGCAAATATTATCCATGCCGTTGTGGAAACGCACCGCGCTGGGATTGACGGCGGATGGCGGTGTGAAATTTGGCAATCCCACCGGCGGATACACGGTAATTTTCCCGGATAATGTTGAAATTGAAGCACTGGAGCATTTAGACGCGTCGATATTGCCGGTGCCGCCCAATGCCGAGGTTTATCCGGGAAAAATATATTCCACCGCACCGGCAGGCAATAATACTATCAGTGTGATAGTGAAAAACAACCTTATCACCACACTTCCCACAGCGCCGATTCCACTGCAGAATGACGAATATTGCGTTTTGCTGCGCGGGGTAATGGCAGACATGTGCCGCGACAAATTGAATGTAGGCGCGACGGTGAAGGTATTTGAAAAGATTGCCGATGATTGGCGCAATATTAACGATGCCGTAGGTGCTGGCCCTCGCTTGCTGAATGCCGGAAATGTGGCAATTACCGCTGATATTGAAAAGTTCAAACCAGACATCGCGAAAGGATCTCCTTCCCGTACCGCTATAGGGATAACCGCAGATAATAAATTGATACTGGTATCGGTGGAAGCGCCAAAGGTATACGGCGGCGGCGCGACTCTTGACCAATTGGCAGCGTTCATGAAATCCCGCGGCGCAGTGGACGCGATGAATTTTGACGGCGGTGCCAGCACCACTATGGCGATAGGAAATAACGTAGTAAACCTGGAAGACAAGGCATGGCGGCGACCAGTGGCGAGTTCGCTGGTGATAACCGATGAACGCATGCTGGGGAAAATTGCCGCAACGAATACTGTGAAGGATAAGTAATGACGATTGATTTCACCGGGTTATGTCCGCGGGAGATTAGCGAGAAAATAGAAGTTATGACATTGGCACCCCAGGCGGCGAAAAGCGCGCAAACTCGAGGGCGCTTGCGCTATTCCGAGCCATGTCCATATCGCACCGAATATCAGCGCGACCGTGATCGCATTCTGCATTGCAAGGCATTTCGCCGATTGGCTGATAAAACCCAGGTATTTATTCAATCCACTCGTACCGACCACATGCGTACTCGCCTGACCCACACGCTGGAGATGTGCCAGGTTGCGCGCACTATCGCCCGGGCATTGCGGCTCAACGAGGATTTGGTAGAGGCAATCGCGATGGGGCATGACCTGGGACACAGCCCATTCGGTCATTCGGGAGAAGCCGCTCTGAATAAAGTTTATCACGAATATGACCCGAAAGGACATTTTCATCACGCTGAACATGGTGTGCGAGTGGTAGATAAATTGGAACATGACGGTAAAGGCCTGAACCTGACCATGGAAGTGCGCGATGGCATATTGAAACACAGCAAAGGCGACGCCGACTGGGTGGGGAAAGGCGGTATGCTTACCCTGGAGGGGCAATTAGTTGCGCTATGCGACCGCATTGCCTATTCCAGCCATGACATCGACGACGCGCTGAATCAGGGAATATTGACGCTGGATGAATTGCCGGATGATGTGCTGCAGGTATTGGGACTTACCCACAGTACCCGGCTGACCGCTATGGTTGAAGATGTAATAGCGGCAAGCAGCGAATTAACCGCCATAAAAATGTCGCCGGACATGACGGTTATCACCAACAAACTAAAAACCTTCATGTATGAAACCATTTACACCGTGCGGTCAATGCCCCTGGACTCGCGCCTGTTCATCAGTGACGCCATCCAAAGCCTTTTCCACCACTTCATGGAATACCCGGAAAATATGCATTGCGACCCTGACCTGCCAGTACCTGCCCGCGCCCGGTTAGTCTGCGACCTGGTAGCCGGCATGACCGACAACTACGCCGTAACCCAATTCGAAAAAATCTGTGAAATAAAAGGGTATTGCACGTTGTATAGAAAAGGGTAAAAAATTGACAATTGACGATTGACAATTGACAATTTTTCTATAAAAAGAAAGATATCTAATAAATGAAGTCACCGTTTGGAAAGGGGTGAAGCCTGGATATCCCGGCAGTGACCATCATACATCCTCCATCATCCTTGCAGCTTTTTTCAGATATTTTCTATGATAATCAGGAATCAGACCCTCTTTGTTTGGGCCAATATTCAGCAAAAAGTTTGCCCCATTTTCTCTTGCGGTGCGGTACCAGTTGAAGATTGTTTCTGCTGATGGGTGACTGTATGCGCTGCCTTCTATCCAGAACCAGTGCGGATTCAGGCTGGTGCAAAACTCAAATGGCAGGTATTCTTTGCTGTTATCCGGCAAGGTGAATATCGGGTCGATTACAGGTTTGCGTTCTTTTTCTTCATATATAAAGTCAAAATGTTCACTGGTGCGGATGTCTACCGGGTGGTAGCGCACCGTGCCGGGCCAGTCACTGCTGGAGTTTTTCACCACCAGGCAATCCGGTTGCAGTAAATGGATATGGTTGTATAACTCTGTCCATTCCCAACGTTCGCCATGGTACAATCCACATTTCGGGTCATTTTCCCATTCCGGGTTGAATGCCCATTCCCGGGTGGGATGGTCTTTGTCCCAACCGCCATCAAACCATATCTCCAAAATATCGCCATATCGGGTAAGCAATTCTGTCATCTGGTTGCGCATATACAACGCGTATAATTTATCATCATTATATTGCGGGTAATTACGATCCCACAATGAATAATACAATCCCACCTTTATGTCGACTTTACGAAACGCGTCCACAAACATCCCAACGATATCCGGCGAACCGGGAGAGTTCTTTATGCTATACTCGGTATATTCGCTGGGCCACAGGCAAAATCCGTCGTGATGCTTGGTAGTTAATACGGCATACCGCATTCCGGCTTCGACGGCGACATCTGTCCATTGGGACGGGTTTAGTAATTTGGGATTGAAATTTTCAGCCGGGAATCTCCCGTCACCCCAACCACAATCGGTAAAAGTAGTCGGGCCGAAATGGATAAACATGCCATATCCAAGTTCCATCCAGGCTTTTTTTGCTGGTGAGGGAAGTATTGATGTCATTTAAAAAGCACCTTATTTTCGTGTTGTCTGATAATAGATGTGTTTATGTCATGTGTCAATAACATACATGGTTATTTATTTAACCAGATACTATAATTTATCAGAAAAGTTCTCAATTCTCAATTTGTAATTTGCAATTTCTAAATCCCCAACCTTACAAACTGCTCTGATGGGGCATCATTTGCTATCATGAGTTCTTTCATCAGTTTTATCATGCGCGCTTCCACCTGCGGGTAGTCTATCGGGTGTTGTTGTTCGGGGTCGCTTTGCAGGTCATATAGCGCGGTGGGGAATTTTATTTGCCGTGGCGCACCGGTTTCCAGGGTATGCGCGGTGGTATCAAGTTTTAATGTTTTCAGGCCTTTGGTGAATGAAAACGGTGGTGCCAATTCTGCGGTAGCGAGAAGTTCATTATCCATAAATGCCCGTCCTACACCATGCCGGGTAGTCATCAGGGTGTATTCATATAATGGCGCATTTTCCGCAACAGGTCCGCGCATGTATAGATAGCGTCCGTCGGTACAATTCACCTGTCCGCCAAATAATCCGAACAGGCCTGCTTCGCGCACCGGCTTGTCAGATGCGATGGTTTCGCGCAGGGGGATTCCTTGCATGTCTGGCGGCAGTGGCAAGTTGAAATAATCAAGCAGCGTTGGCGCAATATCGATAGTTTGTACCAATGCATCGCGGCGCTGGTTGCTTACTCCGCAGCGCGGGTCCCAAATGAAAAATGGCGTGTTGGCTACTTCGTTGTAAAACGGCGCCCAGCATTTTGCCCAGCATCCATGCTCACCCAATAGAAAACCATGGTCGGTATTGACTATAAGCATGGTATCTTTCCATAAGTCGTGATCATCCATGAAGTCGAGTATTTTACCCAGTGATTCATCGCACATGGTATGCAGAGCTGCGCTTTCCCGTCGGCAGCGTTCTACTTCTTCTGGCGTTTGATTAACAAAGTCGTATGGCGGCCAGTCAAAATGTGGGGTGTCGTCACCGGGATACATGTCGCGAAAACGTTCTGGCGCGAAGTATGGCTCGTGGGGGTCGAATGTTTCTATATGCAGGAACCAGTTGTCTTCGTCGTGATTGTTTTCAAGAAAATCGAGGGCATTGGTAAAGGTAACCGTCTGGTAATGGTCTTTTTCGTCTGTTATATGGGCACGGCTTGTCCAATTATGATGGTCGCGTCCAAGGTTTTGTACTGTATCTGGTATATTTGGATTTTTAATTGCCGGTTTCCAGTGGTCATATTCCTGACCCCGCACTATTTCCCAGCTTGAATAGCGATTGTGATATGTCGCGCCGCCGTCTTCCCAGTAATGGTAGTGGTCGCTTATCAGATGCGAATATACGCCATTGTCTTTCAATAGTTCTGGCATTGAATCATCAAATGGCTCGATGGGTCCCCAACTGCGATGCAGGAAATTATATCGTCCAGTATGTATATCGCGTCGCGCCGGCATACACGGCATACTGGCGACATAAGAATTATCAAACGTAACCGTGCGCTCCGCCAACCGCTGAAAATTCGGGGTCTGTACCCAATCGCTGCCGTAAGGTTTCAGCATACGCCGGTTCAACGAGTCAAACATCACCATAATAGCTTTCATAATTTACTTCTTTCGATAGAACAGCTTTAGGTGAAATGATAGCTTTGTTAAGGTGGTGTGTCAATGAAAATATCAGTTAGGTAATCTTTTTACATCGATTAATAGATTATAATAAAACTGCAGTTTACCAAACAATGAGATACCTTCTATAATACACGCAGTTGTTAACCGGAAAGGAGCGTTCTTATGCGCAATATTGTCTTTAATTTGCCTGCAGTTGTTAGTGAAGTAGTACGGCAGGCAGTGATGGTGTTCAGCCGAATTGTGTTTGAACGTACCGGATTATTGGTTAAGACAGAAGGATTGAGTGATTTAACGATTAGCCTGGCTTATGATTTGTCGCTTGGAAATGAAGGATTTTGTATAGAAGACGCGGCAGCGGGTGGCATAATAATCAGCGGACATGATGACCGCGGATTGGTCGCCGGTATTGGAAAATTACTGCACGACGCGAGTTTTATGCCCGGCGAGTTTGTTCCCGGCAGATGGCGCGGCACATCAGTGCCGGTTATGCCGGTACGCGGTATCTACTTTGCCACCCATTTTCATAACTGGTATCATGATGCGCCAATTGAAAAGGTTGAACGCTACATTGAAGAATTGGCGTTATGGGGCACCAATGTGCTTAGTGTCTGGTTCGACATGCACCATTATAAAGGCATTAATGACCCGGAAGCGCAAAAGATGTTGGAAAGACTGCATGCCATGCTGATGGCGGCAAAACGTATCGGGATGGATACCGGGTTGACAACTCTTGCCAATGAAGGTTATGCCGACAGTCCGGAACCGTTGCGCGCTGAATGGGTTGCCGGACAAAATGGATATCACCACGAACCTGCCGGACATTATCATGTCGAAATTTGTCCGAACAAACCCGGCGGAACCGAGTTAATTCTGCAGTTGGCTGAGGAGCGGATGGAATTTTTTGATGATATCGGCATTGACTACTATTGGATATGGCCTTATGACCAGGGTGGCTGCACCTGTTCTGCTTGTTCTCCGTGGGGGGCAAATGGTTTCCTTTCCATTGCAAGGACTGTTGCTCATCGTGTTCGCGCGCGCTTTCCAAAGACGAAAATTGTTCTTTCCACCTGGTATTTTGATCATTTTGTTGATGGTGAATGGGCCGGGTTGGATGCCGCATTCGCCGATAAACCTGATTGGGTCGATTTATTGCTGGCAGATGATTATGGCGATGACTTTCCACCATATCCGCTGCAGCATGGGGTTCCCGGCGGTTTTAAAATGGTTGGATTTCCGGAAATCAGCATGTATCATTGCGACCCCTGGGGTGGGTATGGCGCCAACCCGGTGCCGGCACATATTCAATCGTTATGGAACCAGGCACTGACTCGTCTTATCGGCGGTTTCCCATATTCAGAGGGAATATACGAAGACCTTAACAAGGCAATCATGGCGCAATGCTATTGGAATCCTACCAAACCGGTGGCGGATACAGTGCGTGAATACCTGTCTGCAATAGGTGTGGTTGATGTGGATAAAGTTGTGCGGGCTATAGATATCCTCGAACGAGCTTTCCCGCACTATTTGATAATAGATAATGATGTCCGTCACGTCAGTTTTGGCAATACAGACGGGGCCGATGAAGCAGCAAATCTGCTGCTGGCTGCTGATGCGGAAATGCCGGAATGGGCAAAAACTGGTTGGCGCTGGCGAATACTATTGCTGCGGGGAATAATTGATACTGAACTTGTGCACAATAATTTTACTCCCACTCCTGCCTGTGATAATGCTTTCAAGGAATTGACAGAAATATATCATGCGCAACATGCCGACAGTTGGGTGGCACCACCATTAAAAATGCCAGGTGAATAATATGAGTGATATCGATTTTAACGATTATGCTGACAAATGGCAGACTAATGCCTTATTGGCTCTTGACACTATCGCGATGCGTCCGGTCCGAGGGATTCCCACCTGTACATTGAATGATATGCAGTGGTCGCATCTGGATATATTTTCGGGTAATCCACCCGGCAGTTATGAGAAGGACCCGGTGCGGGTTTACCGCGAGTTTTCGCTGAAAACCGGCGTATGTTTCATAGACCAGTGGATACCTGAAAATCCGTTAAGCATGCGCGACCAGGGTTATGAAGATACAACCCGCGGCGCAACTACCGGCGCGGAAGAAATCTTTTGTGATGGTATGCGGATTGATTCGCCGGAAGCAGCGGTTGAACACATGGAAAAATATCTTTTTCCACAATGGGAACAATGGCGGAAAAATCTTATAGCGAATGTTGATGAAGAAGTGCGTGGCCGTATTGCAGGTGAAGTGAAGGTGCAGAACTTTTTTGGCATGAATATGCTGAAAGGGCCATATAACGGCTTTTTCACCTTCCCGGGGTTTCTATATGGCCAATACGGATATGTTAATTATTTTTCAGCTTACGCGCTGTATCCGGAAATAATAGAAAAAGGTTTTAAATTATATGCTGATGCTGCCGAAGTGTATAACCGTATTGCTACCCGCGCAATTATCGAAGGCGGGTTGCCGCGATTAATTCGACTTGACCATGACATGGCAGATTCCCGCGGGACACTGGTGAATGTTAAAACATTGGATAATTTATGGATGCCTCATTTCGCGCGTGCCATTAAGCCATTATTGGATGCCGATATCAGGCTGATATGGCATTGCGATGGCAACCTTATGGAGATGGTTCCGCGATTGTTGGAAGCAGGCATTGGCGGATTCCAGGGGTTTCAGTATGAGGATGGCATGGATTACGAAAAAATCTGCAAGATGACTGACCGCAATGGCGATCCGCTGTTTATTATTGCCGGTGTATCCGTAACCCGCACATTGCCAATGGGCAAGCCGTCAGATGTTAAACGCGAGATGGACTGGTTGGTAGAAAAAGGACCAAAAGTCGGTTTGATGCTGGCCTGCAGCAGTTCGATTGCCCCGGGTGTGCCGTTGGAGAACATGAAAACTTTGCTTGAAGGATTTGCGCATTATCGGGTTAATGGGCGAATTTAATTACATTAATAGGTGGAACTGGACATATTAAGTTTTAGATAAGGATTTGCCTTGCTCTAAGTTTTTAAAAATTATAATAGTTAAGAGTTGTAGTCACAGTGTGGAACAGGGTCGCAACCCGGCTGATTTCTTTGAAACTATCATTTTACCACTTGCTAATCAGGAGATTGGCGTTCCTGGGGATAGCCGGGCTGCGACCCTGTTCCAAACGGTGACTGAAAATTTCGGGTATTTCTTCTTATTAAAGTTCCTTTTCCTTAAGAGAATGGGTAAATTTTAATTTTTAATTTTCAATTCGTCTTCACTCCACTCTCGCGTCTCCCCATTCTGCTGGTTCCAGTCGGCTTTCGTGGGGGATATCATTTACCACGTTGGCGGTAAAGCTGTTGTTGTGCCAATATGCCCGGCTGGCGGTGCCGGTGCCGCCGATGTTGCCGTAGATGTAACCGGCGTCCATGCGAAGGGTGTCGCCGGATTTCAGTATGGTTAATCCAACCAGGTCTCGCGGTATTACTGCGGTGACAGTGAAGCCGGTGGCGGTTTTCGCGTAGTTTTGCAATAAAACCTTGTCGGTTGCGGTGATGGCGTCAAATGGTTCGCTGCCCTGGGGAGAGGTAAGAACAATTGGGGTGCCGGTAAAACCGGCAACTTTTGGCTGCATCAGCACTGCCCATGGTTTGCCGTCGCGCTGGCTGATGAGCAGGCGAATGTCGCCGACTGTCGGCTTGGTGCGTTTGGGGTCAGCAATCATATTTGTACCGATTTGAATATCCAACAGATTGCCGCCTTTGAATATCATTTGTGGGTCGACAATGGCATTAATCAGTGGCGCCGGTGAGGTAACCGCATACCGGAAATACAGGTTTTTTGTGTCGCATGATGCCTGCACCTGGAAGTCGTGCTGGTCATCCGTTTTTTTGCCTACCGGGTCAGTATACGACAATCCCGCTGCGCCGCCGCGCGCTAGCACCAGAGGTTTGCTTCCGGCGATCTGCAGGTCGTATTCCGCGAATGCTTTCGCCGCCTGTGCCGCCAGTTCCGGTGTGTGGTGATAGGTGCCGCCAGCCAGATCTTTGACGGTATCCAATCCGATTACTTCGCTTACCCGGCAATCCTGGTCGCCGGCGAGTATATATGTTTTATTTGTTCCCTTCGGCTGTACCATTTGTCCGGCGAGGAACTCAACATAATAAATATTAGGGCCATTATTCCCTTTCGCTCCATGTTCAAACACCTGTGATACAAATAGACCGTCATCTCGCACCAGGTCAACAGTGCCGAAATAACTGACAAGTCCAGAATATCGTCCGACTATTCCCACCGGGCAAGTGGCTCCCCACATTGTGCCGGGACCGGGTGAACCGATATTGATAGCATCACGCCAGGTGCGCAATCCCTGGTAAAGCCATTCGCGGTTTCCATCAGCACGATATCTGGCAAGGTCGCTGCCATCATGCCATCCCCATATTTCCTTTCCGTCAGGGTCAGTCCAGGTTTGTCCGGTAGAACCTTTTGTAATCCTTTCCGGTTTAGCAAAGTCATACGTTGGTACGCCATCTTTACCGACAGTTTTCGGACGGTATATTATACCGTCACCATAAAGATTCAGGTCGGCATCCATCCATTGAAAATATGGCATTGCCGGCACTTCGGTTATTTCACTTACCTGGGCTTCCATATCACCATTGGCATCTGCCCATACGTAATCTTTCCCTGGCGGATAGACTTTTGTATCATCCATTATGGTAAATGGTGCGCGTGGGCACAGCACAGCATTGGGATGGTTGCGGAACCGGAAATATATCGGGCGGAACAGGTCGCCTTCGCGAATCCACATCACCTTGCCGAATGCCCATATTTCAGATACGGCGTATTGCTTGCCGCTGCGCGCGGTAAAGGTGCGAAATGGAAAGAAAAAGCCGCCATTGCCAGCATTAATCGCGTTGGCAGATTTTGGTGAATAATAGGTTGATTTCGGGTACCAGGTTCCCTTCTTCAAGTCGATTTTCCAGATGGTATTATCGAAAAATGCTTCATTTTTATTTGTCGGATCAATCCAGGCGAATGGCGAGTAAGAGCATCCGCCAAAGAATTCTTTCAACAACTTCCCGCTTTTGCAGTTCCATACGCTGATTCTCTTCATGGGGATTGATGTTTCCGGCACCCATAGTTTCCCCTTGCCATCTATCGCGATGCCGCCGGGGTCGAGAATGCCGGTCGGATCATATTTGCCAATTACCGGTCGCCCACCTTTTTTGCCGATGCTGCGTTTGTATTTGCCATCGGCGGTGAATACGCTGATATTTTGCAGTTTCCCCTGATTTGCCACATAAATCATCCCGTCGGCATCAACCGCAATTCCCGCTGGTGCGTCAATATTTGTGGTGATAAAATCGGTAATTTTATTATTCAGCTGGTGTATTATTTTACCGCGCACGATCTTTTTATCGCTGATAACATATATCGTTCCGTCAGCGGTGGCTGCCAATCGGCCTGGTTTTGGTATTTCAAGGGTGTTTTTTATATCGCCGCTTACTGCATCATATACGCCTATCAGGTTGCGGGTGGCAAAACTTACATAGAGTGTGCCGTTGGCATACGCCAATCCGGTGGGGATATTTGACGCGGCATCGCCGCCTTCCGGCGGCAGCAGCCCCTGGCGTTTATTGCCGAATACCATCGGCTGGCCGGATACGGTGGAATATACGTTGACTTCTTTGCCTTCACCTTCGCCATTGGCAAAAAATCGCGTCCCGTCGGTGGCGAGTATGGAAGCGTTTTTGTGACTGATTCCCCACAGTTTTTTACCGTTCAGGTCGGTACCGATGATGCCCCAACCGGCTTCGTGACCGGTCCAGCCAAGGATGATTTTATCGCCGGCAACAGTCGCGGCGGTAGGCGGGCCGTAATCGCCGCCCCAGCCGCCGGTGCCGTCGGATGTTTTCCACGCCGGCTGCCCGGAGTTGCCGATGGACATTACATATTTCGTCGTTATGGGAGCGTGATACAGGCCTTTCCAGGTATAATCGCCAGCGGGGAGCAGATTTCCATTGCAATCTTTCCCATCCCATTTCTCGGTAATTTCACCGGCTTTTCGCGGTGTCTGGGCTGCGATGTGGCGGACAATTTTATTATCTTTATCATACAGCGCGACAGTAGTATCGCCGTCAGCGGGCAGGTTGTAGGTAAATGTCAGCGGTGTTGGCGGTGCTGGTTTGTGCATCGGGTCTACCCAGGCACGGGGAATATTTCCCTTTTCCGCAAAAATCAACTTGCCCCAACAGCCAGTATCCTGCCAGGGAAATCCTCCCTGGCTCATCAGGTCGTAGGCGCAGCTTTTGTATACCATTCCAGAACCATCACCCCATAGGAATTGCAGCGTTGCCGTCGCTACATCACCGGCGACTGGATGGGTATCCTTCGCATTTAGGGTATCCCATGGTATACGATATTCCATGGTAAAACCTTTTCCGTCGGTATCTGTTTTATAGGCGGCTTGAAAGTTTACATGCGGAACTACACCATGCGGTCCCCATTCAGCCCTTACCGGCTGCAGCGCCATTGATTTATGAATCTGTAAAGCTGGTTCTTTATTATCTGTAAAATACCATATCATCAAATGCAACGGTTGCCCAACTTCTGCCCCAGTAGCTTCAATACCACCCAGGCTGCCTTTTAAAAATGGAAAAGGCAATCGCCGGTCAGTCACCAATCGCACCTGCAGACAGTCTCCCATCCAGGCTTTGTCGGCATCCGCCGCCGGGTTGTGGCGGTTCATCAACGGAGTGGTATCTTTCACCTTCGCGCCAATATACAGTGCGTCGTTATCATACATCATCGCGCATTCCGCCCGCTGGCTATCGCGGTTCTCCTCGCGTTCGTAACTCTCAAAATGCCCGCTCCAATCCCAGTCGCCAAGATTGCCGTCAATAACCACCGGCCCCGGCAGCGGAACAACATAAAGCTTCTTGTTAAGTCCGCGTCCGCTCTCAGCAAATGTCAGGCTGACAAGAACGAGAAGGAAGAAAGTTAGTGTGAAAATACGCATGATAATATCTCCAATAAGCAAATCACCCGGAACCGCTTCCGAGATTAATAATTAATTATATATCATTTGTAGGTGGGTGTTCAATGGGTTGTGGAAATTAATAAAGATATACTTGTTAAAATTTAACCACAAAGATCACAAAGAAAACAAAGAAAATTATCAAGAAATTCTTTGTGTTCTTTGTGAATTCTTTGCGTTCTTTGTGGTTGATCCTTCAATTCTTCTCAATAGACTGTCCCGGGCCATGGTATATCTTTAATTCCTCTTCAAACTCGAGAGCGATTACGGTTACAGATTCATCAAGAACATTTTCGGGCACTTCGATATAGGTTATGCCGGGGATGTTTACCCATGATGCGCCGCCCATTACATGGTGTTGCAATTCATAATCGGTTCCTACTACCCGGGCTTTCTTCACTACATTATAAAGGCCTTTTACCATTATCTCTTTACGCGGGATGTCATAAAGGTACAGGTAAAGCGTTTTCTTATCTTTTGACAGTGTTGTTGGACCGTAAAAATGCCCGAATGACAAACCGGCTATGGTCGGGTATACCGCCTCTTCATGCTTGCGAATCCAGGCGCCTAAGCCGCGCAGGCGTTCTGCCTGTGGTGAGGTGATGGTGCCGTCTGCCAATGGGCCGATATCCAACAGCAGTGTTCCACCCATCCCGATGACATCACAGAATATCTGCACTATCTGGGTTACCGATTTATGGTTGTTGTCCTGCACCTGGTATCCCCAGGAGTCGTTGACGGTCATGCTGAATTCCCACGGGCCTTCGGGACTGATGATTGGAATTCCCTGTTCCGGCGTCTGGTAGTCGCCATAGCCGTTCATGCGGGCATTCAGCACCACCCCCGGCGACCACTGGTGCAATTGTTCGCGCAACTCCGCCATTCCCCATTGTTCGGCAGACCGTCCCCAGTTGCCGTCAAACCAGAAAAGGTCGGGGTGGAATCGCTCGCACAATTCTTTCAGTTGCGCACGGTGAAACTTTATGAAGTTAGCCCAGCGTTCCGGCGATTCTTCTCCCATCGGGTCGGCAAACGGATTTCTATCTTTCAATGCCGGGGTGTAAGGGGGTGGATGCAGCACGGTGGGGTAATCAGGGTGCGACCAGTCAAGGTGCGAGAAATAAAGTCCAACTTTGATCCCTTCTCCGCGCATGGCATCGGCGTAAGGCGCAATTAAATCCCGACCTGCCGGGGTCTTTTTCACCACACTCAAGTCGCTGACAGCAGTATCCCACAACGCCACGCCATCGTGATGCTTGGTAGTTAGCACCGCATACCGCGCGCCGGCTTCTTTAAATAACTTTGCCCATTCAACCGGGTCATAATTGCTGGCGGTAAAACCCGCGCATTGCGCCATATAGTCGTCATAAGATATTTCGCCATTAAAAAATGACCACGACTCGGGTATGCCATTTACGGAATAAATCCCCAAATGCACAAAAATCCCCAGTTTAGCCTCGTTAAACCATGGTTGTATCATGTGAGTGCTCCTTTGTATGTAATTAACATGGATTGGCGGGATAAAATTAGTTCCCACCCCAACCCCTCCCCGAGAGGAGAGGGGCTATATGATTTTACTAAAAACCATTAAATATAAAAAGCCCCTTCTCCTTCGGGGAAGGGGCTGAGGAAGGGGCTTAATATATTATCATGTTAAATCCTGTTAATCCTGTCTAAAATGGTTAATCGAAAAATACACCTTTTATATTGGCGGTCCCGAATGATAAGGTTAGTGAGTTTCCGGGGATGTTGCTGCGGAACTAGTATTGCATTATTCGGTTCCCATCGCCGGTGGATTCACCGGTAAAGTCGAAGTTGGCACCAGCACCGGTTGAGCCGGTTGGTTTCAGATTTATTATTCCACGGGGACGACCTGTTCCCTGGTAATTTGGAGAGTCGATGGTTATATAATGGGTGCGGCCATCGGCTACGGTAAAGGTGATTGATTTGCCGGAACAATTGGCGCAACCGAGACTGTTTCCAACTTCAACAGTAGCGCCTATTTTATAACTGGTGGTGGCGCGGCCTACTCCTGCACCCACCATTCCATCGGCGCCGCCGACAGTCAGGCCGACGATTGCGATTGGGCTTGTTGATGGGAAACACAGCGTGTTGGCGGTGAATGTGGTGGTATTGTTCCAGCGGAATAATACATAACCGGCGCTGCCTACCCGACCCAGCATACCGGTTGGCCATGGCGCGATCAGCGACTGTCCGCGCGACGTGTCATAGGCCAAAAACGTGCCGATCTGGCAATTCTCGGTGCGCCCGGCCGTGCCGCTATACTGCCGCTTCACCCCCACCGAATTCGTGCTTTTTTTGAGAAATCCGGTTTCGTCGACGATCCCAATCCCTTCCGGCTCCCCCAACTGCACGACCACATACGTCCGCAGCACGTCCCGCGCGGCATCGGCATCCCCCGCCACCTCGGCTAACTGCCACCCGTTTTTCCGCGACACGGTAGCCAGTAACGCGCGCAAGTATTTCGCCAGCTGCTCCCGCGGTTCGCTGCGGCCAAACAGGCCAGCAAAACGCGCGACAAAGGCCGAGAACGATTCTGCCCATCTCCCGAGCATATCCATGGTTGCCTCCTGCAACTAGGAAGTATATCATACGGGCAGGAACATTAGTGTTTACCTGCGGTAGTAGTACTAAGCCATCTGCAGTCCCAAATCAACTCATTCTGCGTCTACGCTTTTCGGTTATTCAACACTATTATTCAATCAAACCACAACCCTTTCAAATTACAGTTATTGCCGAAGCGCACCAGGACCGTGCCGCCGGTAGGATTATCGGTGGGGTTGAATTGCATTCGGAACTGGAAGATGCGGTTGCCGGTGTTCGATGTCGGGTCGGTGGTGGCGTTGAAGTCGATCATCGACTGTTGTGCATTGTTGACGGGACTGGTGACGATGAATTGCCCGCGCGGGCACTGGTTTCCCTGGTAGTTATTTGAGTCCAGCGTGAGATAATGGATATTGGCATCTTTGATCGTGAAGACCAGCGCTTTATTTGCCGCGTTACGGCTTCCGATATTCCCATAACCACCGGTATTTTCTTCCGTGCCATCGACGATATACCGACAGCTCCCGCGTACGTGTCCGTCGGCAGCCATGGCATCATTGCCGCCGACCGTGTAGGACGGAATGGCAATCGGCCCACTGGCGGGGATATTCAAACGCTGCGCCAGCAGCGTGCTGGACGCTCCCAGGGTCGCGGTATTCCAGTTAAACAGCACATAGCCTGAACTGCCCACCGCCGAGAGCATGCCGGCGGGGAAGCTCGTGATCCGGTTGCTGTCCGGCGAAGCATAACTGCCGCCGCGTGCGGCGGCATAATCGGTTGCCGGTTTGCTTAAGGCCGGTTTCGAGGAATCGATGACCACGCAAAGCGGATTGGTCCAGTTGTAATACCCCACTGACCCGATGAAGGACGTATTGAAGGGATACAAGCCGCCTTTAATCGTGATGGTATCTTTCGTGCCCATTGCGACATGCCCGTCGAGAAAACTGGCGATCTCCTTATTGGTGTGCCGTGGGTCGAATTGTTCGGCAAAATAGGCGATATTCGGGATTTTTCCCGGTTGGGCCGATGTGTTCCCGTCGATCGTCATCATCGTTGAGATCGGATCGGCAATAATCCCCAGGGACGCGTTGTCCAGATCGATGTTATACAAATACCCGTTGGGTGTATCCGACCCCAATGTCGGACAAACGAGGATGCCGGCATCGACATTGACGTCCTTCCACATGGTCGAAATCGAGGGCAGCTGTTCCTCATGATCCTGGGTATACATCTGCAGCGCGGCCGCGAGCTGTCGCTGGTTGCTCGTGCAGGTGGACTGGTGTGCCTTTTCACGGGCGCGGGCGAACACGGGGAATAAAATAGCCGCCAGGAGCGCCACGATGCTGATGACCACCAGCAATTCAATCAATGTAAATCCATATGAGGATGGTTGATATCGCATGATAATCTCCTTCTCGATTAATCGAAAAACAGACCCTTGACATAACACTTGCTCCCGAATGACAGGAGCAAGGTGTTGGTCCGGGTATAAAATTGGAATTTGTACTGGAAAATTCGGTCGCCGGCAGTTCCGGTGGATTCAGTCGAGTAATCGTATTTCACCGCGCCGGCGGTGGTTGCGGTATTCGCCAGGGTAAACACGCCGCGCGGCGCCCCGTTACCCTGGTAATTATTGGAATCCACGGTGATGTAGTGCAGCGAGCAATCCTTGATGGTGATGGTGACGGATTTATTTGAGCCGTCGCGGTTGCCGATGGATCCGGCTGTTTCCATTGTCCCATCGAGCATATAGTTGCTGGCTGCCCGGCCATGCCCGGCGCCGGCCATACCGTCCGCGCCGCCGACCGTGTATGCCGCGATGGCGAACGGGCTGCTGGTCGGAATCACCAGCGTCGACGCGGTGAAATTCGCGCCGATATTGTTCCACCCATATAGCACGTACCCTTTGGTCCCGACCTGCGCCTTCATTCCGGCGGGCCAGGCCGTGATGCGGGGGATGGTTGTGGTGAAATCACCAGCAGGTAAATTGACCGTGGGATTGATGGAGAACATAATCAGCATATTCGGATTGAGCCAGTCCTGCTGGTAGAGTTCGCCGTTTTTCGAGATCACGAAGGCCAGGCTCGCTTTCGCGCTCATCCCCACATGTCCGTCAAGGTAACTGGCGATGCATTTGCTGGAGTGCCGCTCGTCGAATTCATTCAATGAATAGGCGACATTCGGCGCATCATTGGCGCCTCTGCTCGATTCTCCGTCTGCGGTAACATACGTCTCCACCGGACTGGCGATATTCCCTTGCCCGACCCCGGCGATGGCGTAGTTGTAGACATAGCCGTTGGGCGCCACTTTGCCTTTGGTCGGGCAGACCAGGATGCCGGCATCGACATTGATATCTTTCCATATAGTCTGCTCAAGGGGCAGCTTATTGCCGTGATCCTGGGCATACAATTGCACTGAGACCGCGAATTGCCGCTGGTTACTCATGCAGGTGCTCTGCCGCGCCTTTTCCCGTGCTTTGGCAAATACCGGGAAGAGTATGGCGGCGAGAATTGCTATAATGGCAATTACGACCAGCAACTCGATGAGGGTAAAACCTCGATAATGACGTGAGTTCATCATACTTTTGCTCCTTTATTCAGCGATGATGGCGATGTCGGCAACATTGCATGTTTGCCAACGGGCTTGATGAGCTTGACGGAATAGTCCGTATAATTGATAGCCTGAATATAGCTGGTGGCAGGTGGAGTTGCTCCCTGTCGTTCATCGCGAATAATTCCCATACACCGGTTTAATACTTCCTGCAGGTCGAACCCAATCCAATGTACTGGAAGGGGACTGGTAGGGCATAACGGGTAATTCGCATGTGCGACGATGGTTAAGTCATTCGGTACATGAGTACCAGCATCTACCAGTCCCGCAATCGTTTCTTCTACCAGATTATCATCAGAAATAATTAAACCATCCGGTCTATCCTCAGCAGGCAATCGCATAAGACAGTGCATGATATTTCGCATTGGCGAAGGATTCATTGGATCAGCCTGCAATTGCCAATATGGCTGTGTAAACATCTGGTACTGTTTTAATTCATGATGAAAAGCGGATTTCATTTTATCGATGGTTAGGGTAGAAATATATGCTATGCGCTTTCTACCGGCTTCAGCCAGGTGCGCAATAGCTTTTTGGATAAATTCTTTCTGATTTGGGTAGACGGCAGGTATATCAGGAATTAAGGAATTGTTATCAGACATGATAGCTACACGCGGGGTATCATTTAAAGACATAACTTTGGTACCCAGAAGCGGTCCAAAGTCGGAAGCGAAAATTACTCCCGCCAGTCGATGATTCTGCATATCACTAAGCAACCGTAAATATTCATTGCTGCCTTCGAGGTAGGGTTGATAATACGTTGAAAAATCGCTGTGTGTCTTTGCCGTAAATTGGCGAATTTCATATAAAATGCCAAGATAAAATCGTGAATGTATGAGTGCTGATTCGCTAAATGGAAATACAACGCCAAAATTCGATAGATGAGGAGGATCTTGCGATACGAAAGTGCCGCTGGAACCGTTAGGCACGATAAAACCATCATTTGTAAGGATATCAAATAGACGTTGCGCGGTGGCTTTCCCTATCCCCAAATCTTTCATCAAATCATCCTGGGTAGGGAAACGACTGCCGGGTTGAAGCTCTCCCTGCACAATTCGCATGCGCAGAGAATCGAGAACGCTTTCAAGCCGGTATGAACGCCGTATTTGAGATTTGAGCGGTTTACGATTCATTAGTACAATTAACTTTATCTTAGATTGTACTAAGTATATTGTTGACAGGGGCAGGTGTCAATGGGATTTTGTGATATATTTAAAAAATTATATATATTTGCCGTATGTTTTGCATATTTCCACCAATGCGAAAATGTTTTCATCCGGGGTATCGCGTCCGCATTGGTCACCGGTTGATAATATAAATCCACCTCCGGCACCTGCGTCGTCTATAGCCTGACAGGCTGCCTTTTTAACTTGCTCTACTGTTCCTCTTAACATGACATCCGTAGTATGCAGGTTGCCCATCAATGCGAGTTTGCTGCCATACATGCGTTTTATCTCTGCCAGATTGCAATCACCCATCGGCGGTACTTCCAGCGGGTTGATACAACTTAAGTCTGTACTTTCAAATGCCCGTTTAACGATGTGTGTTTCTTTGCCGCAACTGTGCAGCAGTGTCGGTATTCCAGCCTGCTTGCACATTCGGGTAGCTTCCTGTACAAATGGCAGTGCATATTTATCAAATAAATCAGGACTGGAAAGAGTTACTCCACCAGACGCACCGATGAAAACGTAATCAAACTCTTTACTGTCCAAAATAAATTCAATATGCCGCAACGCCATGGCATAGTGATGTGCCCGCATTTCTTCAACCAGATCGGGCCGATCCATTTCAAGATAACTCAAGGCTTCCAGTCCGCCATCAAGAGTATCGGTAGCCCACCAGTGAAAACCGGGGATTCCGGTTCCTGCACCGATTGCGTGTCGTCCAGCGATTGCTTTCTTATGCATTCTAACGGTTTCCCGGCTGTACCCTGTAGGAATACGGAATACATATTTCAACATGTGCAGTTCGTCTTCCAGGTCTTTAATCCACTTTCGTGTTAATGTATCCGGGTCGTCATGGGGATAATACCGTTCCTGCCACAATTCGCCTTCCGGGGTATGGGCAGTCCAGCGGTTAACCACCGAGTTTTCTGTCCGTGTAACCACCTGCGAATCAATGGTCACCCCGTCATCATACTGATAATCCAACCCGCTGGTGAACCAGGCGTCAATGCCAAAATAATCTGCAGCATTCAAATAAGCCTGCCAATGTGGCGGATTATTAAATAACAGGCTTTCCCAGTAAGGCTTTCCAGTCATGCGGGCAGGAATCATACAACTGAAATCCGGCGTGCAAGGCACCCGGTCAGCCTGTCCGTTTTGCATAGTTATTAAAAAACGTTCGCGTGAGTTCATTTTTATCTGATTCCTTTTTTAAGGTTATAAATTATACCACACCATAATACTCTGTTCTATAAGTGGAGTGCAGATGCCAAAAAGAGAGGTGGTGAAGCGAAGCGTGTTGTGTTCCTACTTTCCAATCACTTTCAATTTCAACTGTATATCCACCGTTTTGGCACAACATACGTACAATCGTGCAACCGCTTGATATGAATGCCCAACTTCCGGAACATAGACAATGTGTCGATGAAGCCATTGTATTGCAGCGGTCAATATTTACACTGTGTAGTGATTTGATCACGCCAGCCCGATTGCCAAGGTTTACCTCCAGTCGTAATCATTCTGGAACTTTCCCCACACTTAAGCCAGCCACATGACTCCAGGGAGCCACACAATTGAACAATGTGCGTCGTTGTACGCCTCCCGACTTATCTGGGGTTCCGGTCACCACCACTTCCAGCCGGCACAGGCCGGACTCGGGATACCAGCCAGGGAACAACCTGAGCGGTACCCGCAACGCCAGGGTATAGCTGCTTTGTGCTACCGCACCAACCATTTCCACATCCGGCACGGCCGTTGGCATCGGCCCACCGCTTGACAACAGTACTTGCGCTGGTTGTTTCGCCGTGGGCGGGAGCAGAAAGAATTGACTCACACGCGATCCGGCACCGGTCGCACATTCGACCGGTGCGCTGGAGCCGAATAACTCAACGCAGGATCCAGCCCATGGTTGGGCGGGGTTGGTCCGAACGTCCTGATCGTCCACGCGGGCAAGGAGCAGCAGATTGTCCCCCGCCACAGCGAAACGCAGTTCTGCACCATTCATGCGGCGGGGCGGTACGGCATCAAGCGCCGCCTCGATGTCAGATAACACTGGCAATTCCGGCAGACGCGGTAGCGACCATTCCGTTACCACATCCACGGCGAACTGCCCGCCCACGCCCGGATCCGCCGCCTGGGTCACCAGCAGCTCCGTCCGGTCGCCGACATTTTCAATCCGCACCTCCACCACCGCCGGCGTCACCGTACCATCCTCGCGCCGTACGGCCGGCCGGGTCTGATTGAAGGTGAAGCGTTCCGCATGTGGTTTGATCAAGCCCTGTTGATCGGCTTCGCCTAGCGCCTTCCCCAGTTCGACCAGTTGCGCGGCGGCATCTGTAGGCAGTCGGCCATCCTTCTGGATCGGAACATCCCAGGTGAACACCCCGCCGTGATCCACGATGCGGCGCGTATGCAGATACGCTTGCGCGGTGGTATACCGCAGTGGTAGTGCTCCCCAGAATTGACCGAGAAAACTCCATACGTGATACTGCTCGCGATGGCCGTCCGGGGCTACCACCCAGCGGTCGCGGCAATTGAGTTCACCCGGCTCGTTGGTCTCCCCAGCCGTGAAATCCTCAGCCGTCGAATGCGGCGTCAGCATGATGCCGGGATTGAAGGAAACGATGCTGTCCGGATTTCCAGCCCGCGCCGCCGCCGCGAAACTGTGGAAATTCGGCGCATCAGGATGCCGGTACATCTCGTCGGCGAAATAACAGCCGTCGAACCACCAGCCTTTCACACGGCTTCCCCAGCACAGAGACCACTCGCGGATTACCGCCTCCCACATGATCTGGAACTCCCGGAGTCGTTTGCCGGTGCGTTTCCCTTCGAGCGGATGCCCGCCTTCAAAGCCCCATTCCCACTGGAGTTTTGCGCATGCCGTCGGGTCTGTGGTCGGCGCGCCGCTGGGCAGATACGCCAGCAACGGGATGCCGTGGCGGTCGAGGGCGTCGGCCAATTCGGCAACCACGTCGCGGCGGGAACACTTGCTCGGATGGATGCCCGTGAAGCGGTCGTAGGCATCGTTCGGCGAGAGGTAGAACCCGGAGTTCTGGCCGATGGTCAGCATGTAATAGCCGACCCTGGCGGCGGCGAGTTGATCCGCCAATCCCTCCACGTCAAAGGCGTCAATCTGCCGATTCCACGCATCGGGTGCCAGGTTGATGGCCACCGTGTTGCTGGCCAGATCGGCCAGGTAATGCGACGACGCACCCCAACGTGCGGCGTGAAACCAATCACTACGATGCATAAAAACCTTCATTACTATAGATCAGCACCATATACCTGCACGTTCGTCGCGTTCGCGCCTGAATTACACATATCTGCAACTACACGTAACGGTATGTAACTTGCTAAAGTCGATGTATAAAACACTTGATTATTTTTCAAATAGGTAATCGTGGAGCCGGTGCGTTTGATCGCCAATTGCGTACCGGTAGCATAGGAAACCGTCGGAGACCCACTGGGCGGCGCTGCTGAATTCTCATATATTTTTACATTGCCTCCTCCATCGCAGTAGATGGCATATTTCAGGCTCGAATAGTATGGTGAGGTAGTGGGAATGCTGTCTGATAATGCGATCATAAATTGTTTATTGGTTTGCGCGGGAGTATATTGCACGTATCCATCCCCGTACAGTGAGGTGCCACTCATCGCCGCTGTGCCCCAGTCACCATCAGTGCCCCCGGTCTTCTGGATACTGCTGCCTGTGCCGGTATATGTCGCTGTCAGGCCGGTGGCATTGACCCACACAACTTCATCCAGAGCATCGCTCCGACTCGGCAGGAGTTCGCCGGATATCGTGGCGTTGGTAATCGAGGCCCCCGCGCTGTAGATACTGCAATTGGCGACTAACGGTAAGGTGCAAGGCTTACTGCTGGTGAAAATGGTTTTACCATTCTGGGTGTAAATGATGGTCTGACCGATGCGCGCAATCCTCAGTATATCATTAACGGTATACGTTCCAATCAGCACCTGTCCTACACCGGGTTCGCCGTAATACAGTGCTCCGCCCACGTTGCATTGCAACAAGTAGTCTATCGCTTCTCCTGTGCTCAAGTTTTGTTCATATTGCAACGATACCCGCGCGTATTTATTCGTTTGCCCGGCTTGAAATTGCACATATCCATCACCGCGGATTGTCTGCTTGCTCGATGCCCCCTCCGCGTTCCAGGAGGGGCCATCAACACCTCCCGTTTTCGTCAAGGTATTGCCGGTAGCGGTAACATTAGTCCGGCATAGCCAGATGACATTTTGCACCGAACCGGTAAAGAGATTTTTCGACCATTGGACATGTCCGTCGACATACGAGCAAATCATGCCGCCACTATGACGGGTGGTAGCGTAGTCTGACCAGAGATAGCCGATGCCAGGCAGATTGCGTGAGGTTGACGCATTACCGTCGCCTGTCAATAAACTCGTCTCTGGCGAATTGAGCGTGCCTAATGCGATTCCCGCATAGAGGCTGTTATATACGTATCCACAAACGAGTTCTTTCGCCGTCGGGCATTGAGTCACGCCGGCAGGCAGGTTAAGGTCGGTCCAGACCTGTATACCCGGCAGGGTTTCCTCATGATCCTGAGCATACATGGTAATCCCTAAATTAATTTGACGTTGATTGCTGATGCAGGTCGTCTGCCGTGCCTTCTCACGTGCCCGTGCAAAGACAGGGAAGAGAATTGCGGCGAGGATGGCAATAATGGCAATTACTACCAGCAATTCGATGAGGGTGAAACCTCTCCGATGATATATGGGCATGATAAGCCTCCAAATTCCAGTAGTCATAACTCGCAGGGGAACGGTGATGGTTCCAAATTGGTTATGCCATCAATATTATACCGTCAAGAAGGTAAACCAATGAATTTGTTGAAATAAAAAGTAATGTTCCATGGAACATGTTTAATGGGTATGTGTTTCGCGTTGAAGTATGGGCCGGTGTGTGTAGAAAATATTATCGGTTCGCGTGGCACATACCAGGAGTGCATTATGGTTTCTATACGCAAACTTGCGCAACTTGCTGGTGTCTCACATATTACCGTGAGCCGGGCACTGCGTGATGACCCGCATGTCGCGCCGAAGACGAAAGCGCGCATCCATACGCTGGCTGCACAATACGCCTATCACCATAATCGTGCAGCACAGCATGTTTTGAATGGCACTTCGTGTCTATTAGGATGCCTGTTGCCATCTTTCACGGAAAGTTATCATAGCCGTATGCTCTCGGGTGTGATGGCACGAGCATTTGAAGAGAACTACCAGGTAGTGGTATTAGAAACGCAATATGATCCTTTATTGACACAGAAAGCACTTCATGTACTTATCGAGCATCGGGTGGCTGGCGTCCTTATAGGGTGTGGGCAAGAAGTGCCGATTCCTCGGGAGATATTACTCGCGTTACGGAGTCATGATATTAGTATTGTCAACGTTAATAATTCTGCAATCTCCATGCCTGCGGATTCTGTGAGTACGGATGAGCACGCTCTGAACGAGATGGCTGTCCGTTATCTTATACATATGGGGCATCGGCGTATCGGTTACCTTGATAAATATCCGCGCAATCAGGAACATATTCGTGCGCAAAAGTTTCTTCAGATCCTCCAATATTTCGGAGTTGAAAACCTTCATTTGACGCTTCCACAATTTGAAGAAATTTTGCGTTGCGGTCCAAGTAGATCCCAGGCAATCACAGCTCTTGTTACGTTGAATGATCCGATGGCGTTTCAGGCGTTGCATGCTTGTTGGCATTATAATTGGCAGGTTCCCGAGAACTTGAGTATCTTAGGATTTGGGAATTATGACGGGTCCGAGTATGCTCATCCCCCGATTACAACTATTGAACAACATCCCTGGCAACTGGGTAAGACTGCCGTAGACACATTGTTAGCCCGCATCAATGGCGATGCATACGATGAACCACGTCACTGCTATGTGCCATTCGAGCTGATTATCCGTCAGTCTTGTGGACCGCCATTTTCTTATCAATCATAATGTGTGAGTAACATTTTGTAGTCATTTTCGTTGTTGCTTATCCCATTCCAGTTTCATTACAATCTGTCGCTATTGCAATTCTACAATCGAGTATCGTTATGACTCTGTGGTAGCTTATCAGGACGGAAATAAAGAAATCATTCACGTGAGTTCATTTAGTATTTCTCTGGAAACAATTTAATTTTGGATATTACCAGCCAGAAACCATTTATGACTTTTTCCTTATTCAACCATTAAACACCTCTTTGAAGACACGAACGTAAGTTTTGAGTTGTTCCAGCGAGACTTCTGGTGGGATGCGGTGATCAGGGATTGGCAGGAATCCGCCTTCCTCGACTAATGGTCGTAAAGGCTCAAGGTGCGCGCGGATGGCCGCCTCACCCCTGGCAATGACGTGTTTATCTACACCACCCATCATCCTCAAGTCACGGCCGAATCTTTTCCGGAAGGCGCGGGGATCCGCTCCCCAGGTGCCGACTTCGATTGGAAACAGGATATCGAAACCGGATTCCACCCAGCAGGGTGCGAGGTCGTCCACCCAGCCATCGCTGTCAATCAGCATGTGCGGGATGCCCATACCGCGATAGAACTCCAGCATCCGCCGGTAATATTTGTCGAAATGCCGCCGATATATGGTCGGTGAGAAAAGCGGGCCAGACTTGCCGCAGCAATCCTCGAAAATATAAGCGAAGTCAAATTGGACGCGTTCCAGCATCGGACGGAATAGTGTAATGTAATGGTTCGAGAGATAATCCAGTATCTCCTCCAACAGTATGGGGTCGTCATACATCAGGTAACTAATTCCCTCAACACCCATCCAATCGCGCGGCCAACCATACAGACTGCCAGCCATGAATGTTGCGACACGGTCGCGATTGTTCAGGGTTTCGACTTTTTCTTCCCAATCATCAGGTTGCGGAATGGCGGCAGCAGCGTCCAGAAAACCACGAAAACGGTTCCATGATTCGCGGGTTGGTTCCAGCGCCGGTGTTATGAGTTGGCTGAGACTGCTGCCGATTTTTGACCGCCTTTCCACAGTGCCCAGAGATGTCCTGACAAGCCGCCAATCATCCGCCTCTTCCAAAATTATTTCCGGTTCTGGTGATCGAGGCCATGGTGTAGCGAGACCATGAAGCGACCACATCCCCTCCTCCCAATCCTGATCGAGACCGACGGCTTCCGCCACAGTCAGATTCGATGGCAACCCTTCCTGGTGCCACCGGTCCAAGGCTTCGTCCCAATAGCCAAAAATATAGACCGGCAGACGGTCGGCGGGTTGATAGTTCATACAGGCGGCAAACCGCTCCCGATGGGTCATAACTTCAGAATATTTTGTCATAATAAATTTTCCATAGCGGCAATCGCTCATAATAATTATATTGACACAACAATTTTTACCGCCTTTTTTCATCACCACCCAAGTATTGTATTATCAGCAACGAACCGTTGAACTTCGCGCATTGGAGTTTCGCTGCCTTTTCTCATGGTATCACGCTGGTAAAGTTGTAAGCCGATAAGGTTTGTTTCGCGTGGTGAAATTTCGACCAGGGTACTTCCGCGAAATGTGCATTTGTAGACAATTTCGGCTTTGCTATTCGCGTTTACCGTGTAACTTGAAGTGCTTTCAAATATAGGGAAAGTAAGTTCGACAACATCACCGGGTTTAATATCTGTCACCAATAAATATTGCCCCACCCAGTCCAGTGGACGATTGATATTACCTACGCGCAATTGCACCGACTTTCGTTGAACCCATCCAGGCACCCGCAATGAAATGCGGCTGGCTGCATGGTTGTGGATTACGACTTTTCCTTCATAAGGCAAATAACTGTCAATATCTACCAATCGTCCTGCCCGATTGAGCAGCAAGTTAACAACGGCATGGTCGCCATTTTCGCGAAGGGTGCCTTCCCATGCGTAATATAATCCCTGGGTGGCATTTCCAGTGCAGCAATGCATAACCCAGGGATTTGGGATGCTGGTGGGAAGCGCAGTTCCGGCGAAGCAGCCAAGACTACGTTGAATAATGTTATCAAAAGATAGCTTTCCCGGAGTCTTTTCATTCTCAGTAGGGTCGGGTTGATCCTGGAATTGTGCAGCGATATTTTCCAAGTCTTCAGCGCTCGTAAGCTGCTGTTCGACCAGTTGGTTGCGGACAGCGGCATCAACATCATCCCAGTAATCGCCAAGACCCGCGTCAGACATACGGATGCCTAAAGCGATGATGTCACCCAACGCGCAGCCTTCCATCTGGTTCGACGCGCCGGGGAAACAGTTAATCCAACCCATTCGCGGTATTCCCTGAGATAAAGTGAACTCATAGGAACGCCTGACAAACTCAAGGATTCTCTGGTCGGCTATTGCCCGTCCATAAGCCAGCAATCCGCGCAGGACAATGGCGCGGGCATGAAAATGCGAATACCAATGACCGAGTTCAGCACCGGCGGTAAATGGCGGGTCTGGCTGACATGGAGCCACATGACCGGGTAGTCCGTCGCGGTTGCCGTCGGGGTCGGGGACACCACCCCAAAAACGAGGCAGCAGACAGTAGTTGGCAAGCTTGGTTGCAAGATCCAACGCCACCAAACTTCCGCTTTGCTCGTACCAATGCGCGGCACCATACAGCTGGTGACCATGCATGCAAGTTACAGCACCTTCACCACCTTCGGTGTCACTGTGAGATTCATCAGTGTTCAGCCAACCGGATCGTGGATAAGCGCATGGTTCACCCCAACCGCCTTTTTCCGGATAATAGCCATAATTATCCTTGACTACCAGAATTCGGTGTAAACCACCGCATAAATCATCCAACATTTGGTAGCATTCAGACCCGCCGCCCAGTTCGCGCCAGACAAGCAATGCTCGCAACAAACGACCCGCACCCGGAACCGTACAAAAATCTTCGTCTTTTCCCTCGCCATAAAAACCGGTAGCATATGAATTGCGCCATGGTCGGCGCGGATTAACTTTATCCCAATAAAGTCCATCATCAACACGGCTTAATATCGCGTCGCGAAATTTTTTCTCCAGGTCGGTGTATTGGTCACTGCCCGACATTACCCGCATTAGCGGGAAAGATTCAGCAAACTTTGGGTCGCAAAGAGTTTCAGCAGACGCCCAATGAGAGAAATACGGACGTTTTGTACAAAATTGGATAATTCCATACATTGTCATTAACTCGGGGTCGATATTCCCACCTAATCCATTCAGCGCAAGAGCGGCTCGTGCTGAAAGGTCAAGAGTATCCGGCACTTTTGCTGTCCTGACAGTTCCTGAAATTTTAGTAGCCAAGTGATTAATCATTGTTTATTTACCTCTATTGTTTTGTGTTATCAATATCTGCCACCGCCAACCCGATGCTCTGGCATAGACGGCGACCTACATTTACAAATAAATATATTTTTTCTTCAGTCTGCAATATGCACGGGTCATTAATACGATAGTTTTCAGTACCGGCAACCTTATGATCCATCAATAATCCCAGACATTCAGCTTCTGAAAAATCTTCATTAATGCTGTATAGATATAAATCAGAAATCGGGTTATACAATTCCGCATCTTCACGGTTGGCAAACGCAATCAGATAATTTTGCCCTTTCCAGGTGAATAGCCAACCCGGTCCCATTTGATCCGTTCCTGGTGGTGGTGTGATGAATGGCTTCGGAGACGCCTCCCAGTACCGACCGTCGGACGACCACGCCTGCCAGATGCTGCGCGTCCCCGCGAGGGTGCCCATAAGCAGCATCCAATACCGACCTTTGCCGGTATCGCGCTGGAGTCGGAACACCCGCGCATAAGAGGCTTCCGTAAGGTCAGGCCCGAAGCTCTGTGTGGTGACAGCGATGTCGCCGTACTCGAAGTGGATACCGTCCCGGGAGGTCGAATAGCGGGTGGTGTCATTCTCACCATGGAAATAGAGGAACATGCAATTTTCATCATAATTCCAGATGGCGTGCGGACTACACACATGGCTGACCTGGTAATGCGGCGGCCATACATTGCCGATAATCGGATTATACGGATACTCGCGCCACGGCCCTTCCGGGTGGTCCGCCAGTGCCAGGCAAATACCGCCCGGCGCGTCGTGCGGCGCATAATACATGTAATACTTCGCCAGGGGATTCTCCCATGCCGAATCAGTTTCGATTACACTGGGGTGGATGATGTCCGGGTGCGGGCTGTAACGCAGCTCCGCCGGATCCAGTACAATTCCCTGGTAGTAAAATGCAGGAAAATTTCCATACTCTTCAATAGATTTCATCGGTGGTTTCCTCCAATTGTTGGTTCTCGTTCATGAGCATCACGTCGTTCACCTGCATGGCCAGGTTCTCGCCGCGCAGCCTTGCGGTCTGCACCTCGGTGATAGTTCCGTCATTGCGGACCAGACCGCCGTGCGCCGACTCGCCTTCGGCCGATTGGCTGACCCCATCCAAAGTCAGGTTCCGAATCGTGCCCCGGTTGTTGAGGAACACGATGGGACCGGCTGTGCGGTTGATTACGTGACAGTCCCGCGCCGTGAATCCGTCAACGACAACCTCGGGCTCAAGATGAATATCGTCGCAAGCTTGCTGTTCCTCGACCCGCGTGTAGCCGTCGAGTGTAAGGTTGCGCACGTGTGCCTTGCCCCACAGGTAGATCGGCGCGAAGCCGTGCCAAATCGGCCCCGCCGGCGGATTGCTGTATAGACCGCGGCGCGACTTGGCGCAGTGAATGTCTCGCAGCGCGATGTCCTCGAAGAGGCTGGGTTCGCCGGGGTGCAAGCTGTAGTCAGAGAAGGAAACGACGTTATAGCGGTAGGTGCCATGGATATTTCGGATGGAGACGCGGCGAATGGGCGAACCAGCCGAGAGCAGACGAACCGCTGTCCATCCGTCCTCGGCAAAGAGTCCGTCCACCGCGATGTCCTCAATCGGCCCGCGTGACATTTCTGCCACCATTCCATCGTCGGCATTTAACGCTAATAGGTCGTCGTGGGTCATACCCTTAAGGTTTGAAATATAACCGTAGCGGCTATTACCGTGGATGTGGATACCGTCCATGTTGACTTCCTGCGGATTGGAGTTCTTATAGTCAAAGGTGATGTCTCGCACCGTGAACTGATAGAGATTGCCCAGTTGCGCGCCGAAGGTGGTGGGGTCGCGCAGGGTCAGCCCTTGCAAGGTCAGGTTCCGCACCCGGTTAAAACGCATCAGCACGCCGATGAAGCGCTGCGGATCGTAAGGCATGGTCAGCCCCGCCTGGCCCATCGCCGGGAAGGGATTCGGCGCCTGGCTGCGGTTGTCCATGTCCCAGATGCCGCCGCTGAGCGCGACGTTCTCGTTGCCATGCTCATGATCGTCATTGGTGATCATCACCGTGTCGCTGTGCGGTGCCAGGCGGATGACGGTGAACGGATCCAACCGCAACGCCTGTCCAGAATGGATGATCAGCGTGCGGCTGATGAGGTAATGCTTGGGCGGCGGCGGGAGATACACGGACGAAGTCCCGGCATCGAGCAGGGCCTGAATGCCTGCCGTATCGTCATGTGTCCCGTCGCCAAAGAGGCCTGAATTTTGTTCTGTCATTGGTATACCTCTGGTTCTGCCTTCCTATATGCGCCGTCTTTCAGAACTGGCGCACAGTGATTCACATCTATCTGTGCGATGAGAGATATGTCGTCTTCAAATCCTCTGGCGATCAGTTCCTTGCCAGACGAACACTCTTTCAGTCGGGTTAACAGATCCGATGCAGCACCGTGAAACGCGTCCACCGCAATGCGAGCCTCGGGCGACATGGTTCCGGTTAAGTGCCGAATGATGGCGCCGGCTCCGACTAAATCCTCGTATGATGGCCGCAATGAATTATCCTCATTCCATCGTTCGCCTGCTGGAATGACGGCGATTTTTCGTCCGCAACGTAAAGCTGCCTGAGCAACTGCCAGTGAGTTGCGGAAGCAACCAGCGAACGTCGGCGTTGTGCCGGTAGCAAGAGTCAAGGTTGATCCGTTAGGTGATGGAAGAACAAGACGCGCTTCCGGAGCAATCTGCAGAAGAGACGTTGGCGACAATGAGTAGTGGCTCTTTCCTCTGGCCCCAGCCAATTCTGCTCCGACTGACTGGGCAAATGCAATTTGAGACTCATCCTTCCACCGGTACGGAAAGACTGTAGCTCCTCGACTCGCCGCCACGGTGACACAGGTGGAAAATGACATAACATCCACGATGATGATAGCGTCACTAATTGGAGCAAGCATCGCTACACCCTGCTCACCCCACTCGAAGCGGACGTCGTATTCTCTTTGGTCGAAGGTCATATTTTCTTGTACAATCATGTGTTTACCTTTTTTACTGGACAACCTCAAAAATTATCAGGTGCGAAGTGCTCCGGTGCATCGCCTTGTTGGGCTATTTTAATTTTATAGTGTGTCATGGCAATTGACTCATGATGTTTCACAAATGCTTCTTTTCCATCACAATATTTTTCAATGTCATTTTTACATTCATCGGCAATCTTTTTCTTTAACGTGGCATATTCGCGACACACATCATTATTATTAATTAAGTAATCTCTAAAGACAAGATGTCGTATTATGTTGTCATCATTCTGCTGAAATGCATGGATTTGATGAGTTCTGCGATTGCCACCTTTTTGATAATATCTTCTTCCAGAAATCCCATATTCACCTTTTGGGACATACCCAGCATTTGTCATCTCTAAGTCTATTTCGTCAAGGACCTTTAGTGAATGGACGACTAAAATCATATCGATAATTGGTTTGGCGGCCAATCCCGGTACTGCGGTGCTGCCAATATGGTGTATTTCTACATAATTATCGCCAATAATTGTTTTAATTAAATTTGATTCCTTTCGGAATGTTTCTGGCCACGCATTATCATAATCGACTATTTTAACAATCATAATATTTCCCCAAGTGCGATTGACTAACGTTAAAAATCACAGGGCCGGTCGAATAGATGTTAACAAGCTAAAAAAATATCGTGACCGGCTTTGGTGCACTGTCTTATTGACTTGTTGATGCTTGAATGTCGGAGGCTTTGAGTAAACTGAGCAAGGTAATACCAAATTCGCTTAAAGCTTCACTTCCACCTGTTTCGCGATCAATGACACATACGGCGGTATCTACAACCATCCCATCTTCTCGCATCATTTTGGCTGCGTCGATTATGGCGCCACCACTTGACACTACATCCTCAACGAGTAGCAGTCGGCGACCGATTAATTCACAGCCTTCAGCATAGTTGCATGTGCCATGTGTCTTTCGTTCTTTTCGTATGAATGCTGCCGGAAGACCTGAACATTGAGAAAGCATTGTGACAACTGGAATGCCGCCCATCTCAAGTCCACAGAGAACTTGAGTGCCGTCTGGAATCAGATCGACCATGCAATTAGCAATGTCACGTAGCAGTTCCGGGTCACTTTCGAAGCGATATTTATCAAAATAGGTGTCGCTAATCTTTCCACTGCGCAGGGTGAACTGCCCGTGAATCTCAGAGGCTGCCTTAATCCGGTACGCTAATTTTGTCATAAAATCCCCCTTCAAAGGATGCAGATATGGTTTGAGCAAGTCAACGCTCGCTTTCCTCGTAGATAATCCGTCGTATCAGACATCCAACTGGCAACAGTCGCAAAATTATCTTCTGTCAATGGTTCAAGCATATTTATTTCCTCATGGGTGTTGAATGATAACAACTTTGAGTCTGCATTGACAATGCTTATGCCGAATGCTAAAATCAACCTATGCGCTCGGGGTGCTTCCAGTCCGCGGAAAGGGCGATGCCCACCTGCAACGATCACTATGTTTGATCTTCTTTTAGCCTGACGGCGGACACAGGCCATCTAAAAGGAGATGTTATGATTGGTCCTATGCACAACGGATGCCTGGAGCATCTGCGAAAAGAGGCGAAATGCCTTTTGAAAGCCGCCCGCCAGGGCGACGTTACGGCGCTGGCGCGTTTTACTGCGCACCATCCGCATTTTCACCCCAACTCCCTCCGCTTGGTCGATGCCCAACTGGTGATCGCCCGTGAATTGGGTTACGCCAGTTGGCCGAAGCTGAAAGCCGCCCAACAGCAGCAAGGCACCCTCGCCGGTGAACTCGCCCGGGTGTACCGCAAGCTGGAGATGGAGGGTAAGGCGCAATTCATTCCCCTGCTTACTAGCGAGACTGTGAAAAACGCTATCAGGAAAGGTCGGGAGTCGTATCTAATCACCCGCCCGGATCCGGATCGGGGCGCCACGTATCTGGAGCAGGTCGTCTGGCCAAGTCTGACGACCATCATCGAGCGAGAGATTTGGCCCGCCACCTGTGAATTGGATGTCGCCTATACGCAGACCGATGAGCATGGTGTGTGTTATGACGGCATCGGAGTCAGTCTGGAAATGGTGACGTCGCAGGCTGCCTTCCGCGGCTTTTCACTTGCTATCCTCGATCTCTGGTATGGCCGCTTCAGTTGATCACCGGCATCAGACATAGGCGGCGCCAGGCGGATGACGGTGAACGGATCCAACCGCAACGCCTGGCCGGAATGGAGGATCAGCGTGCGGCTGATGAGGCACAGGTCCGCCGTGTGTCGCAGGAAGATGTCGGTTTGAATGATGTTCATAGGTCCCTCCCTTAAGAGAGGTCGGTTGCCTGGCAATAGACTCCCATCTCTCGGAAGGCGGCGCACATGGCGGCGGTCTTTTCCGGGTCGTGGCCGACGGCGTCCGGAGTGCTATAAGCCATGCTGCACAGTCCGCCTTGATGATTGCCCAATGTCGCCATCATGCGGAGAACGTAGGCGCGGATGTCGTCGACGCTTCCATTGACCATCGTCTTCTGCACGTCCACCGGACACCAGAAAGCCAATTTCCCTCCTGCGGCGGCATCGAGGTTTTCCAATCCCTGATTCTCCTGCTGATCCTGCTGAATGACGTTCAGACCCCATTCATGCAATTTCGGCAGCAGCGGCAGGATGTAACCACAGGAGTGCATCCACACATCCATCCCCAGGTCGTGGGCGAGTTTCCAGTTTTCGACATAATGCGGCATAAAGAATTCCTCGATCATATCCAACCGAACCATGAGACGATCCTGCAATCCCCAGTCGTCGTAGCCCATGACTCCATCGCAGCCGATGGCGTGCAGGCGGCGAATGGACTCGCGTTGTGCTGCGGCCAACCGGGCAATCAGCGCCTTCAAATAATCCGAGTCCTCATAGTAGGCCGCGAACATGTTGTCCAGGCCCATCAGGTTGTGAGTGCCTTCATTGATGCTGCTGAACGGCATGAAGCCAAGGCAATACTTGGGATTTGCAGACGCATTGTTGCTAACGATGGCTTTACGGGCATCCTTAAAATAGGCCGGATTATTTTGGTTCGGCAGGATATAGTCAGCCTGCCGGGTGATGTCCTGGATGGGCAGATTCCATTTTTCGCCGTGGTTGTGATTACCCGCCGGACGGACCCAGGTAATGCCATACGCATCAATGCGCCGCTCCAGACCGTCGGCTCCGATGGTCCAGGGTTGCGGATCTGGTACTCGGGGCGTCCAAAGCCACAGGATATCGTTTTCCTTCCCATCGGGCAGGTGATGTGGGATGTGGTCAACTCCCTGAAAATGAATGGCGCGTTTAACACGTTCACGACTGTTCATGACTGACTCCAATGATCGTATGTCTGTTTTGCAGCGTCCACATCGACGGCCCACTGATGACAGGTGAACCCGGTGCGGATTTCCTCGCGCTGAGCTGGACTCAGACCGATGGTCCATTGCCAGATCATAACACCTGCATCGCGGCAGTAGCGGTGCATTTCGACTGGATCATAGAACTGACCCTGGTAGGGATTGACCGCGTTCAGGTTGCGCAGAGTAATTAACGACCGCCACCAAGCCTTACCATCGCCGCACCAATGAATAGAACCACCAAATTCGTCCAATAACCGCTGGGCATACGGTTTGCAAAATATGTCATACATCTCACCACTCACCATAACACTGCAATCTTCGCGGATACACACTCGACCGAGAGATGTCGGCGCCGGGTTAAAGGGAATACCGTCCAGTTTCTGGTGGGCGCGTGTAAACGCCGCCAGCGTATCTGTCACCAGACTAATGAAAGCGTGTGTCAGGTCTGGATCCACATACATCGCCTCGAATATCTCGCTTCCCCATATTACATCGGCGGCATCCAAAGGACCCTGCGTGTCGGCCAAGTCAATTTTTACCCATTTACGGATATTAGGATAGGCGCTGAAGGTGTCGACGTAGAACGCCACAGTGTCGAATACTCGGCCGCCCAGGCCGCCGCGTAAATCCGGGATGCCTGACTCTATATGGGCTCGAACCTTTTCCTCATCGTGCAACGGTATAGCTGCCGGAAGTGTGCCATGGTCAAACCTTGCAATCTCGCAACCGAAGAGCGACGGCAGGATACCGGTGCCGTAGTTGGCACGGATAGAAGGCAATGAGTCGTCTTTCACTAAACACGCTGCATAGACATGCGCAAGTTCGGAGACCAGCATCTTTTCCATGTCGGTTTGAATCTCATCCATGGAATACTGCGGCCAGTCAGGGGCAGGGCAAGCCATAACCATCGGCAAATGTGGAATGGGTCGGTAATTCCGACAGTCCTCCCATAACCGATATGTTCGCTCCAGGTGTTCAGGATCCAGAACGGCTTCAACTTGCTCCAGACACCGGCATGTTTCAGAACGTATATTCATAATGTGTCTCCATAATTAGCTTTTTCGCAATTTGTATTGTGATTCTTGCTGGTAATGATGACATTAATGACATAATTGCTCCTCACATGCTGAAAGCCATACCAACCCCGGGGGTATTCCATTCGCCAAGTAAGACAACGACATCGGTAGCCACCGCCCAATAAGGTTCTTATTGACCCATTGAGAAGCAATGCGAATTCTTCTTTGATTTTGCTTTTCATAATTTTGACTCGACGGTCTGATTACCATTCAGCGATGTATGGACGCTGGAGATACCACCATTGTTCGTGGTCATGCTGATACTGCGTTAGCGGGACACTGTAGTCCTTGCCGATGCCCCAGTCCCGGAATTCGGTGATGCACTTCGTGAATGCGAGCATGTTGTCGTCGGTTGAGGCGGCGAGAAACGCATCAAGGAGTGCACGGAAATTCGCGGGCTTGTCGGGGCAGGCGTCGGTGGCTTCGACCAATCGCTTCTGGCACGGGAACAGCCGCTCGTTGTGCGCCAGGATCAACCGGCAACCAAATAGCACAACCTCGCTGACCATGCGCGTCCGCAGGTAAGGGTCGTTGCGCTTCTGGGCCTCCCACCAAAAGAACCCGCTGCTCAACGCCAGTCCGGCATAGAACGACAGAATCTTGTCCGCCTTCTCGTGTAGCTGATAGACGGGGATTCGAGCGACGAGTGCCTCGATCTCAGGATCATGCGTGAACAGGCAGCGCGCACCGATGAACGAGTTGCGGGTCGGTTCACTCCCGCGCTCCGCGGCGGCGAACAGAAACTCCTTGGCGAAGTACTTGATGTCGGCATAACCGTCTTTATAGTCGCACAAATCGAAAAGGCACTCAGCCAACCGGTTCTCGCGTTGCCGTTGAGCAATTGCTTCATCCGTCAGGATCACAATAACGTCCACATCCGAGTTGTCTTTCTGTACGCCCTTGGCAATCGAGCCGGCCAATAGCAACGCGACCACCTGCGGGTCAGCCTGGAACTTGCCGGTGATCTTCTCGATGGCGCGTTGATGGTGTGGGGCAATCTGATTTGGTTCGTTCATTGGGTCTCCTATAGCCTTATGGCGATCTCCGCCGCCAGACATGATAGATTATACTATAAAATTTTCAAATTTCAATAGCTTTTACCATAAAAATAAGTATTAAATGTGACAATATTTTGTAAATATACAGAATATTCTATAATTCTCACATTCAGTTTTTTCTTTTTAAATAATTCTCCGCATCCTATCGTTCAGTGTCTGACATGTCCTCGCTGTGGACAGCGATGAAATCGTCTAACTCTTTGTGCCATAGTAATGGATCACAGGTCTTCGGCAAAGTTTCTTCGCCGAACAGAAGATCAATCAAGTACCTGGGATGCTTGCCGCCATTGAACATGAACTGTTTCATTTACATCTCCATATTTTCCGTTTCGGTCGACGATAACGGCCCCTGATTTTCCAAGAATGCCGCAGTGGCATGCCGAAGGCGTGCCGGGAATTCGATCCAGGAAGGATCTTCCGGTCCGGAGTTCGTCCGGGCCACACATCCCCAGTAGCCTTCACCCTTCAGGCGGCGCGTGGCATAGTCGACGAGTTCCCAGTAGGCGTCCGACTTCTCTTCCCAGCGCATCTGCAGATGTCCGCACCATGTCGCGCCTTCCCCGACCACCAGTAGTATGTCCGGGAAGAGCGCCTGGCGCGTTTCCAGAGCCATTCGGATGCTGTCGTCAATAGCCTTCTTGTATTCGGCGATCTGGTTGGTGAGGTGTTCGTCCAGAAGAAGCTCCAGAGCGGGCAGCTTCCGCTCATCCAGGTTGTTGTAAAGCCAGACCCGGATCGGCCAGCTATGCTCCACGTACTGGAGGTGTTTACGGCATGAGCGAACCGCCTCGATCGGAATCAGCGGATATCTGAGAAACCTTCCCAGCGCAGGATGTTTTCCTGCATTGGCGAAATCAAATCCGCCTTCATAAACGGGGGCCTCGAACACCTTCCAATACGCGCCCCAACTGTAATACATGTGGTGGTTCCACACGTGCGCGTTCCGAGGAAGAATCTCGCGGTTGACGCCTGAATGGCAGGTGTCGATGGCGAAGAGCAGGTCGGGATGGCGCGCCTTGAGCATGTCCAAAGCCTCCTCGTGCCAGCGGCGGAAATCATGCATCCCCTGAAGCTTTTCGCTGTCGGTCTTCCACAGCTTTTCTAAACCCCAATAGGAAGTCAGGCTGTCGAATTCATTGAAGATTTCGACGAATGCGATCTGCCCCTGCAGTCCGCGCGCCTTGAGCACAGACAGAATACGGTCGGTATCCACAGCGAACCGCATGAAGCGCTTCTCAGGCGGCAGCGCGAAGAACTCCTCCACCAGACCGTCCTCCACGAACCAGAACGTATGCAGATAGAACCAGCTCGATAGTATGACGCGCACATCGTATTTCCTGGCCAGTTCGAAAAGCTCGACAACTTTATCCAGCACATTGCACTGGCATCCGCCTTTCGTGGCCATGTCGGTCCGCTGGTCCATCTGGCGCAGGGTGCTGTAGCCTGGGAAGGGCTCATGGAGGCGGATTTGGCCGCGGGGCTCGCCGTCGGCCGTGTGGCAGAGCCCCGCCCCCGAATCGACGCGGATGGTATTGAAGCCGCGTTCCTTGAGCTCCACAAAGCATTGCTCAAGGTCATGAAAATATTCCCCTTTCTTGATGCCGTAGAAGTAGTTCCACAGCCAGAAAGAGATGGTCATCTTTTCCGACAATTGTTCCGGAATAGTGTTCTGAACTAACATAATATGTTTCTCCTTATTGCTTGTGACATTAATTAGGCGTTTGTGTTCTGACGGTATCTTTCTCCGCTAACGCTCACCTTAAGGTACACTGCAAAGCGTCGCCTTCAAGGTGTTGTTCGGCTTCTTCCATGAGTTCAAGTCCCAATGCCTGGCGCTTCTCGGTATCTGCAAACCGGGAATAAGCAAGGGCAATCAGTCCCGCCATTTGACGCATACGCCACCGGTCAAGTTGGATTGGGGGCGATAGGTATCCCCTCATGAAAGAAACGAGTACTTCGGGACTCTCTGATAAACGAGTTGAGTACTCAATGAATCCCAAATCCTGGTATCGGGAACCACGCCCGATGCCTTCAATGTCAATGAATACGATTCTGCCGGCATTGGTATCAATGAACTGGGTAGGTTCCGAGTGGATCAGGGCATCGTTCTGGAAGTGTTGCGCAAGTCCTGGCGCCACACGTGTTGAGCAGTTTGCTCTGGCCAGATTGGTGTTGGCCAGGAGAACAAGCCAGTCCACACCTGTCTGACATGGATGCGAGAAACCGTTTAGATCATGAAGTAAGCGCATAGATGCGCCTGCCTGCTGCGCATTGAGCTTCGTCAGTCCTTCGTTCCCACCGACGAATTCCATGATAATAGTGGCACCATCGACCTTCGAGATGCGTGGGAGGACCGCCGTGCGCCGCGAAAGGTCGATCAATGCCGTCTGCCTATCCATGTCTTGCGATAACGCACAATCAGAGGTGACCTTCTCAACTTGGTCACCTACTAACCTGACTATCGAGCCACTGTAACCCTGTTTCATCTCAGTTTATCCTTTCGTTCAACGTTGCGTTCTCGCGCGGCTGTAAGCCACTATCGATCTTTGCTTTCATTTCTCCGCAACGGACTCGGATTTGACTATCGTGTTGTCGTAGCTTGGTGCAATAGCTTCTCCCGGTTCTACCACGAGGAATCCATCGTGCCAATTGCCATCAATGAGATCTTTGAGCATGACCATTGAACCGTCAATCTTTTCGTACACCCATGATTTTTGCGCGGCTTCTGCTTGCGCCATGCGCTCGAATGTGTCTTCGCACGGCAACCCCATGGCGATAAATGCAAGACGGTCATAATATGCTGTCGGATCGCCCAAGAATGCGAGGATGTAGTCCGCATTTTCCTCTCCGTACTTCTCGACCAGTTTCTTTCGTTCCCAGGTGAGACCCATACGTTCCTGAACGCCGGCTTCTCCCGCTTTCGACGCATCAAATCGCTCATACCAGCCCGTGGTGCGATACCAAGTACCGGGGTATCCATCGAAGCGCTCCTGGTATCGTGAGTGAGAGCCAAGAAAGAGCGCAATGCAGTCATGTACGCGCGGAACGACAAGTCTCGTTGCCTTGCTGAATAGTCCGACAACACCATTGCTGCATAATCCATAGGCGAGACAAATGGCGTCATAGGCATCCCCTTCGGACTCATGTATCTTCTCTTGCAAGCGAGCAACCATGCGTTCGCATCCCAAGTCATGAAGACCGCGAGGAAGAAAGTCGATGTCGCACGTATTCGGGGATTCGGCGACTATGTGGCAGACTTCGCGATAAAACACGTCACAACAGAGTAGTTTGAGTTTCATTTGGTCTTCCATCCTATCCGCTATTCTTGATTCGGCGAACACGTCGACGAATACAGGGACGGGTTATATATTAATTAATTTCTTTGATTTCATAAGTATTCGGTAAACCCCATATATTTACCATAAAATTACAATAATAAGAATATTACTCCTTCCCCCTCACGTGTCAAGCTGTCGACTTCAAAAATCCATCCGATCTCAATATTGTCCGTTTGGCGTTGGTAATAAGGTCATATCATGGTACTCTTATGGCATGGTAAACTATCAATCTTTGCTTTCATTTCTCCGCAACGGACTCGTATTCCTGCTGAAAGTCGACAGAAAACTGCGATGGATCGGCGTTACTTTTCGCTGTACCCAGCCCGACCACGAACTTGGTTACAGACATGCTTTCGATCTTCTGCACCGGTTTACCGAAGTACCACTCGTCGTATTAGGCATCGTGCCTTCGGATCACTAATGCGTCCGAATGCGATTTTTCGGCTTCCGCCACGAGACTCGTCACCAGTATGTTCATGTTCAATTCCTCCCCATTTTCTAAATTGTCGACGGCCTTTTGCCGCAAGGTTGACTGAATGCCTGCCGTATCGTCATGTATCCTGTCGCCGATGATGCCGAAGATATGTTCTGTCATATTTTTACCTTTTCACTGGACAACATCACACATCAGCCACCGAGTGGAAAAAGGTTAGCTGAACGCGATTGTTCAGTATCTATTTTTTCTGTCGATGAAAAACTGCAATTCCATAAGATAACTCTAATGATGGCAAATCCTGAATCAGTTCCTCCCATACCTCTGGAAAATCCATTTGAAACACTGTTTTCATGGTTTCCCAATCCGGTGCGCGGAATACGGTTTCAACTCGGTGCGTCGTGAATCCGTGTGACTCATAGAAGTGTGACTGGTCTACATGGTAGTTTGGATAAAAGACTGTAGGATAGGCCTTTCGTGTAATCCTTCCCCATTCACCCCATTCGGGAATGACGTCGACGATGAAAAAATTTCCACCAGGTCTCAGAATCCGCATCACCTCGGTAAGCCCTGAAAGACAAGCGGAAGTGCCGAAAAAATAAGCAAAGCGCGCATAAACCATATCAGCATAGTCGCTGCAAAGTGGAATACTCTCCGCACCGGATGCGAGTAAACTAATCTTCCTATCGGGAAACCCTCTAAGTCGGTCAAACATCTGCTGGCGAAGGCGTGGGTCTGGCTCGATTCCGATAACGTGGGCTCCTTCTTCAGCAAAGCGAACTGAGTGAAACCCGGAACCAGCTCCAATATCAACGATAATCTTCCCACGCCAAGGAGCAATACCATTAATGATTCCTTCGACTTTACGTTCTGGATCAGTGCATTGATTGAGTAGTTCGTATGCTGCCACATTAACCGCTCCTGGATAAGGATATGTGACTTCGCTCATTTTTTGTTCTCCTATGTCTAAATTGCTGGGTGTGGGGTTCGACGACCGCGTAGCGGGCAGTGAATACCCGTCATCCTGCTGTTCGCCGCCCCAGTCTCTCTTCAACATTGCATACATGGCGTGGTCGACAAAGTGATCATACAACCACTCTGCATCTCGAATGATCCCTTCCATCTGGAAGCCAAGGCGTTCAGGTATGGCTCTACTTCTGCGGTTGCCGACGGCGGCAGGAATCTGGACTCGGTTGAGTCCGTATACGGCAAAGGCATGGGAGATAAGAAACCGGCAACACTTTGTCATGATTCCGTGGCCGACAGCCTCACGTGCCAACCAATATCCAATTTCGACGGATTTGTTGTACCACCGGATAGGATGGTACCCCGCAACGCCGACGATGCGTCCACGAAACTCGACAGCACATGTGAATCCTTGGTTGGCTGCCTCCTGGCGCAAGGTTGACTGAATGAAAGCGAGGCTATCCTTGGATGTAGTATTGGCATCCAACCACGGCAGCCATTCGCGTAGATGCACACGGTTTTCATCCACGACCCGGAAAAGAGTCTTCGCATCGTCCTCGCAAAAAGTTCTTAGTCTCAACTCATCGTCTATTTGTGTTTCAAACATTATTATCCCCCACGTGTTGTTCAATTGCTTGGCTTGCCCCCGGCACCCGCGCCGGTCCGGTTTCAACCCGCACAACCGAATGACTTGGTTCTGCCGGCAGACAAGCCGCTTGCGTCAGCGCGGCGGCAGGATTGAGGGGACGGTAGAATCGCTTCCGAAGCTCAGGTTCCCGTAGCAGGATCGCGGCGAGAAAGCGAAAGTTGTCGGCCAGGTAGCCATCTGCGCCGCTGGGATTGCCGTCCCAGGTCGTCCATTCCGTACCCCGTGGTGATTCTCCCCATACACCGTTTTGAAAGAGACCCAGTTGTTGCCGCTCCAGCATCGCACGCAGAATCTGGTCGGCGAATTCGGGTTCGCCGGCAACGTAGTGGGCGGCCAGAAAATGCAGCGTGTGGCCAGCGTGGATGCCGCCATTCATATACTGCCCAAATGTGTCCGAACCGTCTTCCCGCCCAGGTACGCCACATGAACCAGCTGGGATTCCTTGCAGATAGTCCTGCTTTATGATCGGCACAAGCGCGGCTGGGACACCAAGATCAAAACGTGTGAACCCAACCTTCTTCATCTTTTTCTGCAGCCGGCCCAGGATCTCCCGTCCTTTCTCCGGCGTCACCATACCGTACTCGATCGCCATGGCGTTAATCAAGGGAGAGGCCGGGTCATGCAACTGACCATCCGCACTCCGCCACCAGCCGAACCAGCCATTCGCCTCACTCCATAATGAACGCGTGAACGCCACATTCAGACGCTCAGCCGCCTCGCGATAGCGACCCGCCGCCTCCGCGCGGCCGACTTTTATTTCAAGATCGGCGAGGCAGAGCCAGGCACGATAGATCAAGGCATTGCAGTAGCCGTCTTTATGACCGCTGTTCAGCGCATCCCACCACGAGCATCCCCGGCGGGGATCGGACAAGGTTCCGCGGTTGCCGCTCTGCACGGCCTCGATCAGGCCGTCGCCATCCACATCCCGTCTGATGAGGAAATCCGCGATGGTTTCCAGTTGCGTGATGACCTGCGCAAGCCACTTCCGGTCATCGGTAGTTTCGACATAGTCCCAGGCGGCGATGATGATGGAGGGTTGTGAATCAAGAAAGTCCGAATAGGCTCCCACCGCGTTGGGCATCCAATAGCTGACGAGTGAGCCATCCGCACCCAGGCGCACCTTGAGTGTCTGATCGAGGGTTCGGCGCAACAGGTCCGCTGCCGAAATCCCGGCTGATAACTCAGGAATCCAAAACACATGGTCGGCATACATCCACGTGGAACAGGTGGCGTTGCCGCTGATCACTTCGTTACCCAGCATCCCCGGTGCATGCAGGTCGCGCACTTTGAGCTGCTTTCCTTGGATAGTCCATTCTTCGTTAAGGTTGTCGGAGAGAGGAGCGAGAGCACCGAACCAACCGCGTCTGGCCAGTCGCCACATGGCATCGTCCGAAACGTCGGCAGGCTTGGGCAGATAAGCCGGGGTGAAATCAAGCCGCAGGTCTTGACCGTCGCGGGGTTGTGGCAGTTCTAGAATGAGGTCGACCGCGCGACGCGGATAGTCTCCTTCGAGCCGGGCCGTCAGCGTCTTTTCGGGCTGGCTGGAAACAAGGAGCTGGCCGAAGTCCGGCGCGTTGATCAGCAGGGGTGAACACACCTTTCCGTCGGCCTGCCACACCGTCGGGAGGATTGTAGTGGCGGTTACGCGTGCGTTGAACGGGAAGATCAGCTCCAGGCCGGTGATGTGGCGCAACCCGACACCCACGCCGCCGAACTGCATGCTGAGCCTTCCGCCCGCCGCCAGAATCCGCCAGTTGATCTCGGTCCCTGGCGCCACCTCAACCCAATAGGTGCGTTCGCCTCGGGCATCCGTTTCCACGCGCGTCGGCAGGTCAATGCCGTTGCGCCATCGGTCCGCGATACGGATGTGCAATTCCACCATCGCCCCGGGACGCAACAGGTTGATTTTCTCGCGGCCGGTGCCTTCGGTATCCCAACTGAGCGCCGTGACCTCGGCGCGCGCCGGTCCGGTTTCAATCCGCACGGCCGGTTCACCTGTCTTCATTGCGGTCCTCCCGGCAGGGCCGTGAAGGCGTCGCGAATAATCTTTACTCCCGCGTCATAGGAACGGTGCGGTCGGAAATCCGGCGGCGTGCCCCAGGCATAGCCGAACAGGTCACAGCCGCGCTCGACCCACTTGCGCCAGCTCTGCGGGTCGCAGTGGTCGCCGTCAAGTCGGCCAATCACCGTGGTCATCACCCGCTGCTCAGGTCGGCGCACGCTCAGCAGCCACTCCACCACGCTGTCGTCCGAGCTTTCGGCGAACAGACCGTCGCTCTCGCGGAGCATCGGATGGTCAACCCATATGGCTTCCGCCGCGCCCCAATAGGGTACATTAAAGATGATCTTTGTTTTCGGACTGGCCCGTTTCACGGTCTCCTGCAACCGCCGGAACTGCCACGACAGCACCTCTCTCTTGTAGCGCAGGTTCTCTTCGGGGGTGATTTCCTCGACCTTTTCGGGCATGGGCCGGCCAATGATTTCCGCGAACGGTTCCTTGACGAACCAGGCGGGCTGCACCTGGAACTCGTCGGTCTTCAGGTGACCGTAGACAAACCAGTCGAACAGCAGCCAGTCCACTGGGTAGGAGGTCAGGAACTCGGCGATCCGCTCGCAGAGCAGATCCGTCCACGGGCTTTCCGGCGCCAGAAAGCCGTACGGCGAGAACTGTCTGCTGGTCGGCACAGTCCAGCCATCGCGCAGATTGCTAATGATCAGGTCCGCGCCGACGCAGAAGTAGGACCAGGTCGGCATCCTGACTTGGCGCGCCAGCTCGAACAGCGTGGGAAAGAGCTCGCACCCCGGACCGGGAGCGACCGGTCCCAGCCGGGTCGGATAGAACGCGAAGCCGCCGAAGGTGTAGGCCTGGCAGAACATCACGTTATTACCGAGCTCGCAATGCCAGTCGAAATATTCCCGCGGGTTGACGAATGCCCAGTCCTGCGGCGCCGCAGGCGGGCAGTGCCGGAACGTCTTGTCCTGCAGGGTCCAGTTCAGGTCACAGCAAAACAGTTTGATTGGCGTGAAGCCCATGCTAAATTTCCTCCAAAATGACGAGATCGTGATGACCGCAACCAATGTCCATTATTTCAATTGGCTGTTGGCCGCAACACATAGGCACGGTTGGCCTCAAGAGCTTCCACCGGTGCTCCGGAGAGGTCGGGGTCGTATATGGACATTGGACTTTTATTTCGTCCCTGAAACTATTTCTGTCGATATGTGGTACCACCCACCTTCTATATTGTGCCTGATTGATCGCGCCATGAACAAAACCTACCAAACCCATGCTAAAGCACAACGACTTGTGTCTATTGTCCATATACGACCCCGTTCGCCTTCGGATATTCATTCCTTGTGGTTGAACCGCTGATGTAATGAGCTTGAAAGTCCAACCGGACATCCGCAGCCAACCGGCAGGCGATAGTCAACTCAAAGGGGTTAGCGACCGCCGATGCGGGCACGCCAATCCTCCAAGCCTGCCAGGTAGCCGGGTAGGTCTTGTCTGGCAACACTGCTGCTATACTTGTGTCGGTTCCGTTCATTGTCAGGCTGGCCTTGAAATAGGAACCAATGCTGCCAGTCGGAACCGCTTTGCCATTGCGCGAGGCGACCGCGCAAACCACCAGTGTGCCGCCTGATTGTGAGACGGGCGCGTTGCCGGACACCGCGAAGCCGCGCCAAGCGTCGGTGGACTCCTTGATGGCGTCATACACCCCGGCTGTGGCCACGGTCTTATCCTCCTTGCCGATGTTGGCGGAGGTATTCCTCGCCATGATAGCAACGGCGACCGTCGGCTCTGCGAACGCAGCGACTGCTGGCGCATTGGGGAATGCGATCTCCGAGGAGGGCGCCTGCCCTGCAGGCACCAGTTCATACAGCGCGACCTGGAACGGCCGCAGGCAATCGGTCGTCCCTGACAACCGCGCCGGTTCGGGATAATGGCGGAACACGGTAAATCCCGCCGCCAGGTCGATGCCAAACACGGCAGGCTTGTCGAAGGCGAGTGGGTAGTCGCGCCAGGCAAAGTTATTGACCGCCACGAACGCGCGGCGTCCGTCCGAGCAGACCTGCGCGTAGGGTTCATTTTTCCACGGGTCGCCGAGGATCGTGCGCGAATGGCGGAAACATTCCGGGCGCAGCCGCAGCAGGCGCATGAAATGCGCCATGTCCCGCATTTCCGCCTCGGTCAGCGCGTCCTCGCCCATCCAGGGCTGGAAGAGCAGGTTGCCGCGGCAAAGGTCCATCACGACGCCTTCCTGCCAGCGTTCCTTGCCGATCGAGCTGTTCCATGGCCAGCGCGAGAGCCAAACACCGAGCGAATCCTTACCGAGCTTGGGCACGTCGTCGGAAAAGGCGGTGCCTTGGTCGAGCGTGAGCGCCACGCCATCGCGGACATAAAGCGATGGTGTCGGCGAGGGCGAGGCCGCCTCCATCATCAACCCGCATTCGAAGAGCATGTCGCCGTGCAGCAGCCACCAGGGCGAGCGGTACCCCCAGTAAAGCATGAGGAAGACGTCCGGCGACGCCTCGTCCATGGCTTCGAGAAAACCGATGACGCTGTTGTAGATCGCCTCGGTGGAATACACACCCGGCCAGTGGCCGTGGCGCTGGCTGTGGCAGACCGAAATCAGGTTGTCGAACTTGAGCATCCGCGCCCCTTCCTGGCGGATGTGATGCCGAAAGGCATTTTTGAAAATCGTTCGGATTGGTTCCGCGGCGCGGCAGATGACCGTTTGCGCCCAGTCTTTCGAAAGATCGGTGGGAATATTGTAGGAGGGCTCGCCGGCCAGGCAGCCGAGTGCGAGCGGGTTGCGCCCGATATGCCACTTCGCAAACACCGAGCTGTCAATCCACAAACCGTGACGCGGGCCGGTCTCGGTGAGCGCCCGCTTCGCCCGGTCAAAGCCATCCGGAAAATGCCGGTTGAACCGCACGAGGTCCGCAGCCGGATCCTGCCAGAAATCGACGGACACCAAATCGAAGGATTCGCCCGTCTTGTCGTGGAACTTGCGCAGGCGTTCCGCATGCTCCAGGCAGATCGCTTCCGTGAGCTGGTCATCCAGGAATTGGTCTATTTTCGTCGGAGGAACCGGCCACCCGCCGAACATATCCATCACTGAGTAGGCCCGGTCATGGCCCCGGCGCACGCGGCGCATGCGCGGCGTGAGGTGCGCCAGAAAGGCATCCCTCGCCCGCCCGGCTTCCGCGACCCCGAGCACGGCATTCATGCACGCGAAGCTCGCTTCCGGCTCGATGGAGACGCCGGGAAACTGCCGCAGCCGCACCCGCCCAGCCTCGCCCATCGCCCAGCCGGCCGGATGGTCGAGTGTGAAGAAACTGGCCCCGTCGGCATAGACCGGGAAACCCATGTTGCCCTCGGTCACTTCCACGCCAGTGCGGTAATCGCCGAGGCCAAGATTCATGACCCGCACCGCCTGCGCGCCGGTGTTGGTGAGCGTCACCGATTTGACCAGCGTGCGCCCCGAGTCTTCCGAGCGGTAGAGAATTTCGGCGCGCAGCGATTCTTCCCGGGCCGCAAGGACAACCCGCAGCTCCTCCTGCCCGCCCGCGTGCGACTCGACCTCAAAACTGAGCTTGCGCACCGGGTTTTCTCCCGCCTCGATGTGCTGGAAATACGGCGGCTGAATGATAAACGGATACGGCCAGGTGTGTGCGCCGGAGGGATCCACTGCGTCGAGCCGGGCGTTCCGATTGATCGAGCCGCCGAGTTGCAGCGCGAGGATATTCACCTGCCCGAAGCGCAACTTGGCATAAGCGGGGTGCTCGGGACGCAACACATACGTTCCCGGCTCGAACCAGGCCCCTGAGGGTTTGCGTTCTCCAATCAACTCGCCATTAAAAAAGACCCGCGTGTGCCGGAAGTCGCCCACCCCAAAGCCGCCCAGCGTCAACGTCAGCGGCTCGCCTTCCACGGCCTCCGGCAGAAACACCCGCGTCCGCGCCCAGGCCCAGTGGGAGTCCGCAACAACAAGAGGACACAGCCCGGTGCAGCGTTGCCATCGCGCGGCGTCCTGCATGCTTTCGTCGATGTCCGGGTATTCGGGCCGGTGATAGCCCGCCAGGAAACCGCTCTCCTCATCCGCCCCGACCGCCGCCTTGTCCGTGCGCTGAAAATGCCAGCCCTCGATCCAGATGCGCTCTTTGGCCTGGTCGAGGACGACGCCCAACTCCGCTCCGCCGCCCAAGGCAAGCGTTTCCCCGCTCAGCTTGTTTTGCCAGCTTATGGCTTTCAGTCCTTGACTTGCGTCCATCTCGAAGGCGAAGGCCGCCGTCGTGATGCCGATGACTTTATTCTTTTGTCGAGTTAACATATGTTTCTCCGATTCAGGTTTATGGTAATTAGGGGACATGGTAATTAGGGGACAGACTACTCAATTCATGTTTATTCATTATTTTCTTTCTTTAATTTTGATTTTCTGCTTCTTGATCGTCATTGATATATTTATCATGCGTTCACCTTTTCACTGGACAACGTGCTGTTGAATGATAACAATTTTGAGTCTGTCTCGACAATCCGCAGGCTGTGTGCCGGCTGGTTCTCGCACACGAACATCCCATCGCACAGTCGCACTGGTGGAGTCTCGGGAAAGGAACCCAGCACGCAAACTGTTTCAGGCAGTCCTACTGCTGCCAGGGGGACGCGGAGGGTCCGCGGTTCGTCAGTCCAGTTATACAACGCGACGCGGTGCGTGCCGTCGGCAGCGGTCACGCGTAACGCTTCGACCACCCCGCCGGCGGTGTAGACGCCTTGCTGGCTTTCCGGCAGATGGGGGCCGACGGAGTTCCAGAAATGCCCGACGCGGTGCGCCGCTTCCTCGTCCCACTGGCCGGCAAAGTCGGAGGTGAGAAACACGCCGCCGATGAGGCCGATGGTGCCGGTGAGCACCCAGCTTTCCTCAAGCGAGAGGCTGGAGTTCGCGGACCGCATGTAGAAAACGTCCGGATCGCCGTTCCACCACAGACCATTTGTACATAGTCGCGGGAGAAACTCCATCAGGTTGCGCCCGAGTGTCGACCAGTCGCCGCCAATGTCCCCGCCGAGGCGCGCGGTGTCGGCATAACCGAGGGCGTAACGACCCATCTCGCCGATACAGGCGCAGATGATAGTATCCGGCCCGGCGGCTTCGCGGAACAGACGGTACATTTCTCGCAACGTCTCCATGCTGGTACGCGACCGGTTCGCCGCCTGTCTTGCGGTGCTGAGGCCGTAGGTGAAATCCAGTTTCAGATAACGCCAACCTGCTTGCACTGCTTCGCGTATGATTTCAACCATGAACGCCTGCGCGCCGGGATGATCAGGATCGAGATAGTAAGTTGGCGAAGTGGTGTCGCCCCAACGCCAGCCTTCGCCATCGCACCAGCCCCAGTTGCTGAACGAGACCGCCGGCTGGCCATCGGACAATCGTTGGAGCCATTCCGGATGCTCCTTCACAATCGGATGCCGGTGAAATACCGTGGTCGGTGCCAGCCATAAGCCGGGAATCGAGCCGCTGGCGGCGATCTCTTTCGGCAAATCCGTCCATGTATCGCGGAACAACTCGTTGGGTTGCCAGTCGCCCGGCATTATCTGAAAACCGTCGTCTATCTGGATCAACCTACCGCCAGGCGGAATCGGCCAGGAAGCGAACTCGCGCGCGGCCTGCTGCACGTGCTCCGGTCGCACTCCGCTATAGTGCTGGTACCAGGAGCACCAACCGACCAGCGGTGCCCGAACCGGTCGCGTACCGAGTTCAAGTGCGCACTGCTCCGCCCATTGACGCAGTCCTACCTGCCAGTCACCCCAAATAAAACTCGCCCGTTCCAGTGTCCGGTTCTCACCGGGGTTGACCAGAATGTTGTCAAGCCGGACGCCGATATAGAAGTCCCGTTCACCGACGGTACGCAATCCTATTTCCCCAAAGGCAGTGCCAGGTCCGGTGAACCCAACCACCAATCCGGGGGCATTCCAGGCACCGAGCAAGACAGCGACATCGGTGGCCACCGCCCAATCGGCTTCATCATGAATCGGGTCGGATAGTCGCGGCCAGGCAACATGAAATCCTGCCCAAGTCTTCTCCAGTCGCTCCCGATGCGAGGCAACCGGTTCCCCTCGGCGAAATAGTCGGTTTTCTGTCAAAGCCAGCAGGTTGTCGTCCTGCGCCAGAGTGCCCTGCATATAGTGGAAACGAGCCAACTCGATCGGCCGATCCGCATCACTGCAAAGATCACCCGAGAGTGTCAAGGCACCGTCGGAGCCTTGAACGGCCGCCATCGTCGCCGACACCGGCCCCAGGCGCAGGGTAAAGGTCAAGCTGCCAGGTTCGTTGGTGTCCACGCTCAGCACGGTTGCCGTGTCCCATCGCCAATCCGTTTCGCTGGCATACCGCCAGGCGAGTGTTGGTAAACCACCACGCAAGAGCGTGTGACTATCAACATCAATACCGATACTCTGCCCGGACCATCGCAAATTCAATTCTTTGGTTAGCTCACTCATTCCTACTCCTTGATCGTCACGGTCGCCGCATTGAAATCAGAGACTGTATATGTTATGAAATCCGGAATCAACGTGAGAACAACTTTCTTATCGACGGTCTGCTCTTTATCCTCCACCGGTATAATGGTGAGTGTCACGCTGTCTTTACCATCCGGGATGGTGAGCGTACCGGTCAGCGTTTCCTGAATGTCCTCTTTACTCGCCGTGCTGCCGGTGAGGAATTCCACCTCGGCAAGGCCGACATAACTACCATTCGCATAGGCTCCTTCGAACGATGTGCCCTTGCCGAACTCGCGGGCATAGTTCGATTTCACCCGGAACATGATGCGGCGCGCCTTCACGCCGCCCAGGTTAATATTCTCGAACTCGCTGACTTTGGCACTATCGACAGTGCGCTTGAAGGTGCGCACCCCCAGTGAGACAAAATCCGACATGCCGGTCGCCGCCAGCACTTCTACTTCTCTTATACCGCGGAACGTGTGCCCGGGGTTAACGTAGTTGGCCACGCGCATCCGACCCACAGTGGTAACCTTGTCGAAGGTGAAAATGATCCAGGGATCATCGATTTGCTCACTTTCCCGTTCGGCATTCCCCGTGTTGCAAAAAGCGGTTTGCAGATTTCCGTCAATCATATTGGTCGGCGAGGAACGGGACACATCGCTGCAACTGACGGCGGCGATGGGCACGGGCACGGTGCTGGTGACGTAGCGCACCACTAAATCGCCTTTCGTTCCGTTTCGCTTCAGGGTGAATACGCCAGGCTTTTGCCCGGTCGCGGTCGGCGTGGTCGCCGTGATGCTCACCTCATCGCCCGTATCGTTGTCCGCCACCGCTACGTCGGCACTGCCGGGTGTGCCCACCGTGTAGTTCGTGCCCGCCAGCAGGCGAAGCTGCAAATTGGCCGGGCCTTGGATGCGTTTGTCATCGAGGGTTTGGACCGGAAACGAGGTACTGGCTTGCCCGTCCGGAATGACGACGGCGCCGGGGAGCTGCTGGATCCGGTCACGCCCCACGCCGACTGCATCGAATTCTACCTCGGCCAGACCAACGACACTGTTGTTCGCCCAAGTGCCATCAAAGCTGGTACCTTTGCCGAACTCCTTCGCATAATTCGATTTAATGCTCAGCCGCACGGCTTTCGCCGCAACGCCATCCAGCGGGAACGATTCAAAGACGCTTTCTTTCGTCCGAGATGCCGGGCTAAGTTTCCTCACCCCCAAAGGCGTAAACATCGTGCCGTCGATGGAGACTTCGATGAGCACATCTTGGACAGCGCGTTGCGATTCTCCGGCGCTGAAATAATTCGCCACACGAACCGTCTGAAGTTTGTATACCTGGTCAAAGGTAAAGGCAATCCACGGGGCGTCGTCCTTCCCTTCGTTCTGCGAGTTGCCGGCGTTCATCCAGATGGTGTTCAGCCTGCCATCAATGGCGTTGGGGGCAGGTCCCCAACCGTTGGAGGCACTGGAAACATTCACACCTGTGATGGTCACCCTCGGCAAGCCGTCAGCATAGTTGACCGTCAGCGCGCCAACGGTGTCCACCCGTGTGACGGTGCAGGTTACGGCTTCCCCCTCGGTAATGGCCGTCTTATCAACCTGCAACGTAACCGGACCGCCGAACGCGGCAAGGGTGGTTGCCAGACTGAGTATCAGTATCAAAATTCGCTTCATTTCGCGCCTCCTGTTGTCGCTGGAATTTCCCAGGTGAATTCACCCTGGCCGGGGCGCACCAGGGTATCAAGATTGTCGATGCGATAGCGGATAGATTTGCCCCAGTAGACTTCCTCCGCGTAGGCGTAGTGAACTCCGGTTTTCGGATGGGTGAAGGCGGTCAACGCAAAGCCATGGTCCATCCATCCGCCGTTACTGCCGCTCGGGCCGCCCATGTTGCAGACGGTCACCAGCAGCCCATCGGTCGTATACATGCGAATCCAGTGCAAACCGCCGGTCGCGTTTCCCCCCGAGTGTCCGGTATAGAAATACTGGCCATCGCTGTCGGTGGCAATCACCACCGCCTGGTGGCCATCGAGAACCGGGAAAGCGCTTACCCGCTTGCCATCCGCAGTGTAGCGTTCAACCACCGACCCACCCATCCAGAAACCAAATCCCGGTGCGGTATGGTAGGCGGAACTGCCCACCCGATAAATATCGCCGTTCTTCGGATCAATGCGCATGTTGCGCGGATCCATTCCCCACTTTGAGGCATCTTTCGCAATGACCGTCTGCTTGTGTGTCCAGTCGTAGCACGGATTGCCTTTTTCGTCGATGCCGTCTAACGGCAGTTTCACTGTTGCTCCACCCCAGTTGGCGATCCAGAAGTTCCCCGTACCATCAACCCATACTCCGGGCGCGTAGGTGGCATAGTTGTTGTCCCCGGGTGTCTTCACGGTTTCATCGTCCTGCTGCTTGCCGTCTCCATTGGTGTCGATCCAGATATAAAGGCCGGCGTCGGCGCCGATGACGGCGCAGGGGCGCATGGCATCGTCTTTCACATCGTATACAGCGATCTTTTTGCCGTTGTTGATGGAGAATATATATTGGCGATTACCGAGCTTGCGCCGCACGCCATTATAAGTTCCACACCAGTTGTTAAGAACTTTCCACTTGCCGTATTCAGGACCCGGTTGATAATTCACTTCATATTCCATGTTATGACTAAGCACCAGATCATGAGCGGCCTGCGCATCAACCAACGGAGCCATAACCATCTCACTGTAACGCTGACACAGCAGTTTGCCCTCCGAGGTGAAGGTCAGCACGCGGTGACCGCCGATATCAGCCACCGTGATGCGGCCCTGGGCATCCACCGCCAGACTTGCCCGCCCGGTCAACGGCCAATAAAGTGCCGTGTCGCTCACCTGTCCCGGTTTTGCCGCCGAGAAAAGTGCGTTCACTTGTTTCAATGTCGCCAGTTCGTATTCGAGGACACGACCTGTCGCCACTTCGCCAATATACAGGTGTTGTTGGGGCCCGCCGAAGGTGAGCGCACCGGGCTTCTTCAGGCCAGTAATTTCCCGGCCCTTTGTGCCATCTGGAGCATATTCGGTGACGCGGTCGCCGCTGTTGGCCACCCAGCCGTATCCCCGCGCGTCGACGGTAGCGGCCAGCGGCGCGGTGATGGCGATGGTCTTAGTCACGTCACCGGTCAACTTGTCATGCAACTCGACGCGGTCCTTGCCGCACACCCAGATGGCGTCCTTGCCGACACCCAATGCCATGACACCATCTTTCATTTCAATCGTGCCATGCAGCGTGCCGGTCCAGTAGCGCATCAGGAATTTCTCCTTCGTGTAGCGTCGAACTTTATTCTCCGCCAGTTGATAGACATACTTATCATCTACCGCGATGCCGGAGCCGCCTTGAGCCCCGCGGTACCGGAGTCCTTTGCCGTCCGACGACCAGACGCGCAGTTCCTGATGCGCCTCTTCCCAGCCGGAGGTTTCATAAACATTGCCGTCACTGTCCACCGCCACCGCCTCCACATTGGCACCATGTTCGCTCAACTCGCCGTAAGGCGGATTTGCCATCTCGCCGATCCAGCCGTCGTCCACGCCTTTCGCCCGGCTGGCGAGTGATTTCCACAGGTATTTACCCGCCGGTGCCGGTTTGCCGGCATCGTCTTTGCCGTCCCATACGAGTTTGACCACTGCGTCCTTGGTTTGCGGGGCCGCTGACAAAAGTGTCCGCACAATCTGGCCACCCGGCTCATATATGGCGGCGCTCAGGTTGCCGTCCAGCGGCATCGTCACCGTACCGATCTCGGTCTCCGCCGCCCACGCTGGAAGCGTCAGAGCCATCAGTCCTGTTATTATCAGTCGTTGCACAGTCTTCTTCGTCATTGTTGGCCTCCGAACACATTCCGCACGGCGCGCAGGTAACCGTAACCCCAGCGCATATCCGGCAGCAAGTAGCTGCCTTCGGTCCATTCGTTCCAACTATTGATGGTGACCAGCGGCGCCTGCTGCGGGCGCGCATCAAGCCAGGCCTTGGCCTTCCACAGGCAGGCTTCGAAGGCGTCCGGCGTGGCGTTGATGACCACGCTTTCCTGGCCGGCGGAGGGATTGCGGTGGGTGTTGTCCCAGCCGATCGAAACGTGTGGGTAGTAGATCCCGTGGATTGCCTCGTAGTCGGGCCAATGACGGATTGCCTGATTGGCCCACACCACATAGTCGCCGGTGAAGCCGGCGTCGTCGACATACTGGTAGGCGGTGGCGCTATCGAATCCGATGGCGCCGGTGGCGGCCCACAAGCGAGCAATGGCCTGGATATCGAGGCCAAGAAGACCACGTTCCACACAACGCCGGCGCATCCAGGCAAAGGCTTCCACCGTCGGTTCGACGCCACCGAGCCCGGCGATCAGATTGGTATTATCGAAGATCGAGAAGACCGGCATGTCCGCGATGCGGTAGTAGCAATCCAGGTGAAGGTACTTCTCGATGATGCGATCGAACATAGATTCAAGCACCGTCCGCGAGACCCTGCCCTGCCACTGGACTTGGTCCGAGTGGGTATCCACATGCATGTTCCAGAGGTTGTCGACATCGTGGTTGGCCCACATCAGGTAGAACTTGCAGTCCGTCCCTTCGAGCGCAGGAATGAGCCCTTCGTTGAGTTGTCGCTCGAAGCACGGCGCATTTTCGTACCAATACCAGTCCACGATGAACACGTTGATGCCGTGGGCCATAGCCAGTTCGACATGCTGGCGCATGACCGCCGGGTCGGCTTCGTCCTGGCAGCCCAGCAGGGGGATGCGAGGCATGTCATGGCCTGGGAAACGCGGCGTACCGCGGCGTACCGTGTACCATTCGCCGTCCTTCTCCGGCCAGAAATGCTCCACCCGCGGCTCATAGTGATAGGAGGGCCAAATATAGGCCGCCACGTCGTAATTTCTGTTCATGCTCGTTACCTTTCTTTCAGTCGTTACCATTAAACATAGGAAGATATTGCCCCTTCGGACTTACACTTTGCACGGTGTTACCGAGCCACTCGACGGTGACCGGTTGCTTCCGGCTCGGTACGCTCTGCGCCCGGAAGACCTGCGTGAAGTGGGGGACAGGCCACCGCAAGGTCAATCGCTCCCCAGGCTTCACCGCCTCGCAGACGGCGTAGGCGTTGGCGGGACCGCCCCATTTGGTATCAATGCGCTCATTGCCGCGCAATAACGTTACATCAGTGTGGTCAGCCCAAGATGGCGGACGCAGGAAGTAGTCTCCTGCTTGTTTAGTCTCGATCAGGAATCCCCCGTCTGCGGGTCGGAAGGCGGTCACTGTGGCCGCCGGATGTTCGCGCGAGAATGGTAAATTAATGAATATGCCTTCCGGTCGTTCCTCGACAATTCCTTGCCATGCTTCCCATAATCCGCGCATACCTTCCGGTGGGCAGCATCCCATCATCTGGATGCCATTTGCATACATGCCAGGGGCACCGAGTGTAGGCCCGGGGAAACCGACCCAATCATCAAAAGCCGCCTGTGACACAAACCCGCCTTCTATCCTACACAATTCCGCCAACGCGTTATCAACATCGGCCGCCGGTTTATCCTGATGGATTTGACGAAATAGCGCCACAAAAGCGGGGGTGAGGAAAAATTGCGAACGCTGCAATTCATTACGCACGATTCGTTCAATATGATCCCAGAATTCAGGACGGCCGGCGCGCGCGAGATTGGTGGCAATGCTTGTCATGTCCCCCACCACGCAAATCTCCGTGCGATAGTCATGTTGTGGAATATATTCTGGATACCATCCATAATCGGTTCCCTGGCTCAGGACAAAGCGGAAAGCGCGTTCCGCCCAGTCAAGAAAACGCTGGTCTCCGGTAACCTGTCCCAGGTGCGCAACTCCCCATATTTCATGAGTGTGCAGATGGACATGTTTGCTGAAGGTTCCGGTCTCTGAATCAATCCGATGTTCCCCCATATCCGGTTGTACAGCCGCCAGATGTCCTTCGGCAAATGCCTTTGCTAAATCGAGGGCATCAGTATCGCCGGTGCATTCCCAGTAACGAACAAGTGGTTCGGTGATAAAAGGATATCCGTGTGATAATTCGCCACCCCAACCCTGGTTTGTACCGGCGTCGCTCAGGTGCAGCCATTCGCCGTTCCGCCAGGGGGCGGCACCGTGCGGGAGAAACGCCCGTCCCTGGTCGTCATGGTTCGCGAGTTCCGACAGCGCCAGAAAGATGGCGCGGCAGTCTTCCTTCAGCGCCGCCTCCTGTGTCCGTTGGTACTCTTCGGAAAGGCTGACCAGCAGCTTTCCACTTGCCCAGGTGAATGCCCATTCGTGCTTCAACGCCTCGATGGCACTGGGAGACTGCAATGTTCCGACCCACGCCGCGGGATTCATCCACACCAGTCCGTCGGCATGACGATAGTTCCGTATCCGCCCCCGCACGCCGTGTTCAACCTCCTCCACCTGCGTATCGCCAGCCATTTCCCGCATGTGCGCGTATTGCCAGTCCATACGACAGTCAGTGTCACCCAGCGCAATCGGGTCGAAGCCATATTTGTTCGACGGCAACAACGGCACATGGACGGGAATACCCAGTGGACCAAGTGAAAATTTACATTCGTAATTCCGTGTAGGTTCCGGATTGCCGCGCAGGTAATTCAAAGCCGCTGCGGCCATTTCAGATAGTTTCAAGTCGTCGGCAACCGGTACCGTGTCTGACGAATTAATATTAAAGTCGCGGATTTCACCGCGAAAATGGTTGTTTAGTGTGTTTTTCATGGATATCATACATCCTTTTCGGAGTATAGGTTTTGATTATGCAGATACGCTTTTGTGATTAAAGAATTATTTCGCATCTGCGCTATATATTTAATGAACTTTAAACTTTTTCTTACTTATTAAAGAATGGGTTGCTTAAGTCTTTACTGCGTTGTTGCGAACGGACCGGAAATCTGCAGGCCATTTAAAATGGCTATCCCTCCCGCAGGATGCCCGAGTGTTCCGGTGATGGTGCCGTCACTGCCCGCGGGGATGCCGGTGAAGGCGACATAGTTGTCGCCTTGCCGGAAGCCGGTGCCCCCGGTAGAAACAGCGGATTTTGTCACACCGTTGATGGTAACTGTCGACGATTGGCCGTTATAGCCCCCCGCCTGGCAGTAAAAATAGAGATTGTAGCCGTATCCGGACGCCAGTCCGTTAAGAGTGAAGGAGATGGTGGTCGCTGCGGGTTCGGTTGAGTTGATAAAGAGATAATTTTGCCAGAGCGCATTCCCCCAGGTTCCTTCAGAAGCGCGAATACAATCCGCGCGAAAAGTGGATGAACCACCGTTGGCATTTTCCGTGGCACTGAAACCTACCGTAGATACGCGTTTGCCATCCGCCATTTTCATGTTCGTCTTGGATATATTGCTGACTTTGCTATCGTTGGCCGAGATGTAGTTCCAGAAATCTCCGGTATTTCCCAGCACCGCCGCTCCGTTATTGGGATTTGATGTCGGCGCCGTATCGCCGTCCGATGTATTATAGCCCATTAAATTTAAATTGATCAGGTCTTTCGGCATCAAATCAATGGAAAATGTCCCGGCCAGTTGAAAACCATTGAAGATCGCATAATTGCTGCCTCCCGGCGCCAGCGTCCCGGAAATCGGCGCGGTCAGCCCGGAAAAACGCAGGTAATTGGTGTTCTCTACATAACTGCCTGACCATCCGCTTGGGAGTGTTTTCGATGTACCGGCAATTGTCACTTTCGTGGAGTTCCCTGTCCATTTCGCGGGAGTTCCATAGAAATACATATCGTAGGTATTGTTTGATACCAGGCCATCGATGTTGAAAGCACAGGACTTGGCAGAATCCGCACCACTGGAATTGAAGGCGAGATAGGCATCCAGAAGGGGAATATTGGTCTGGTTGCCCTCCGCTGGCCTGATCCAATCCGAGGCCAATATCTTTGTTCCGTCGTTGCTGCACGACACATTGACTGACAACGGTGTGGCATATCCAGATGATAGTTTTAAACTGTTACCGGTAATCGAGGTGACGGTGTTAGCCGCAATAGTAAGGCCATTCCAATAGCCTGACCCAATAGCCGCGGCACCAGTCATGATGGGACCTGGGGATAAATCACTGCCGGGATTATACCCCTGAAACTGCACATTCAGGATACCGTTTATAGTTGATCCCGCAGTTCCCACATGTCCATCGGCGTAACTCGCGATGGCGTTATTCGAATGCCGATAGGCGACCAACCCGTTGGAATCAGCATCTGCGGTGACCCAGGTTGTGGTCGGGTCGGCGAGGCTGCCCAGGGTTGTTGAGGCGCAGCGCGGGAAGTCATAGACATAGGCTAACTGTAAGGATTTTCCGGCAGTCGGACAAATCAGAATACCGGGGTCGACACTGATATCTTTCCAAACCGTTTGCAAGGATGGAAATGTTTCCTCATGATCCTGCGCAAACATTTGCAAGGATGCCATGATTTGCCGTTGATTATTAATGCACGTCGTCTGCCGTGCTTTCTCTCGCGCTCGGGCAAAGACTGGGAATAAAATTGCGGCGAGGATGGCAATAATGGCTATCACTACCAGCAATTCGATTAGGGTAAAACCTTTTTGACTGGTTTTCATAGTTTTTCTTCTTTATTTTGCTATATTAAAAAATAGTATAGTATGCAATTTCCTAAATTAACGTCTAACCCCAATGATTGATCATGCTTTCTGGATTCTGGATCTGAAAACTAATGACCATATAACCTTGTCATATTTATTGGGGTTAGGAGATAGGTATCAGTCCAATACTCTTTTTAAATAACTTCTAACCCGGACCATAAACCATTATCTGATTAAACAGATGATGAGTAGCAGCACCAGCAC
>CAZWZF010000016.1:0-97098 GCA_964638715.1 uncultured bacterium
GGGTTAGGGGTTAGGGGTTAGGGTGTTAAGTTTTTAGTTTTCGGTGTTCAGTTTTTAGAAATGAAGATGATTCGTAATTCATTGACCATGGAGTGGGTAGTATATTTATAATAACCGCTATTATTCACAGTAATAATTCTACTGTGCACAGCATTGCTCTCATCCTTATACATATCTTATCAATGCAACTTCGACGGATGGGGTCGTAATGTTATTTTGAAACTTGTTCCACAAACATCTGACTCCTAATGGAGTCGAAATTATTTCTACAACAATATAAAATTATACTTTTCTCTTTACAACTCATGTTCAGTCCGGGTAATAACTTCATCCTGCATTATCTTGCTGAGATGGATGAAATAGTCGGAGTAGCCTGCTACCCTTACCACTAAGTCCGCATATTCTTCCGGGTTTGCCTGCGCTTTTCGCAGGACATCGGCATCGACTACGTTTACCTGAATTTCAAATCCGCCGCGCTGCAGGAAGGTGGTTATTACATTTTTCAGTGCTGTTTTGCCATGCGCCGTTTTCATTAATGTTTTCGGGAACTTGGCGTTATGTACCGCGCCGCCCAACGCGCGCTGTTGGCACCATTTCGTGCTGGATAGTACCGACGCTGTAGGACCTACCAGTTCGCGTCCCTGCGCCGCCCCTGCCCCATCTGCCAGCGGTTGTCCCGCGTATCTGCCATCTGGCGTCGCCATTGTCTGGCTGCCCAATACACCGTGCATTATCCAGCAGAAAAATCCCGGAACATAAGGATGGCCGCCTACCGTCTGGCTTTCCGAAGTATCCATGATAAATGTCGCCCATTCGTTTGCCAGAGCATCGACGCGGTCATCATCGTTGCCATAGGCAGGCAGCCGACCGCGAATTCGCTTTCGCAACTCTTCATTATCGGCAAAATCAGCTTTCAATATCCCGTAAAACTCCGCCAGGCTCATCTCTTTATTTTCGTAAACAAGTTCATTAATCGCCATCATACTGTCAGCAAGGTTTGCCAGTCCAACAAATGAGTTCTCTACCCAGTTGTACCGTGCTCCACCCCGGTCAAAATCGTGACCTGTTGCAAGGCAATCACTGATGAAACAGCTCGCTAACGGAAAACATCCCCTATCAGCGCGCAATCTCCATTTTTCATCATGTTCCTGAGCCGCTTTTTCAACTTTAGCAGCCAAATTTAAACGTACTTTTTCTGATAATTCACCGAAATTTTTCGGTTCGTTAATTTTATTCCCGGCAACCTGCCCCATCACATCCAACAATGATTGCGGACAATTGAAATATGGCGAGGCAACCCACATATTTGACGCGCCGCAAACCTTTATCTCCACGCAAGTTGAGTTCATATAATTATAACTATCCGGCACTGATACTCCGTGAGTGCGAAGCCCCAAGGCAATAATTTCATCATTAAAAAACGCCGGGTCGCCAATGCCGGAAGCAAGTATTTCACAACCGTAATTCATTAACTCATCCGGCGTTTCTGTATGCCAGGCAATTGCTACCGTAGGGTATACCAGGTAGGTTAACCTGCGCGCCGCTAATGCCAGGTATGTCAGGTCATTAACCACTGCGTTGCCATCAGTATCGCGACCGCCTACAAGCACGGAAACAGCGGAACCCGGCCATAATAATCTATTCAACTGAATATACAAAGCGCAAATAAGGTCCAGCGCATCCTGCGGAGTGATTCTATCTGCCTTTATATCAGCAACATAAAATCGCCATAAAGTCTGGTCTATGCGTCCGGGAGTAGTAAGATAATGATCCTCGCCAATCCACAACGCAATAGTCGCGAAAAACATCAGTTGAATCGCTTCTTTAAAGGTGCGCGGCGGTTCGGATGACACCCATTCGCAAATCTCCGCTAATTCAGCCCAATTACCGTCTTTGCCGGCTTCCGCGTTATCGCGGCAGATTCTTTCAATATTATTAATATAGGACGTCAACCCATAAAGAGCAAGGTTGCAGGAGTCATAAAAGTTTTGCGATTCGATATCGGTATTAATCTTGCGATATTCATCAATCTGCTGGCGGATGCCGCGAATGCCGATGCTAAACAATTTTTCATAATCAGGATGAAAATGCCCGGTATCGCTGCCGGGAAACGGCGGCATGGTTGCCAATATTTTATTAGCTTCCTCAATAAATACCTGGTCGTTTTCGGTAGGATGTCGAAAAGCAGGCAAACCGACAATCAATTCATCAGCATTTGCGGTAACTGTCATATTCCGCAATCGCTCAAAGGTGCGGCGTCCACGCCACAACAGCCAATCTTCATCAGCAGAATGTGCAGCCCATGCCCGGGCATCGCTATAAATATTTTCCACCATTATCGGCTGCGGTCCCTGATGCATTCTCAGCACATCGTCACGCAATTTGGTGAGTGACGGCGTTAGTGTCGTTGATACAGCAGATATTACTTTATCGCCTAAAATATATTTACATTCAGTAGTCATAATAAAACTCAACAATCAATAGAGATGAGCATATTATACACATTATAAATCAAAAAAATAGCAGTATTTCATGTGTTTTTATACTATATCAAATTATATTACAGTTTTAACATGACTCTGATAATTTATATTAAAATTTAATCCACTCTATTTGATAAATGACATTAAATTAACAAAGAAAACCGAACACTGTGTTAATAGTGCTCGGTTTCTAATTCAGCATTCAAATTTATCTATTTACTTTTTCATCAAGCACAAATCATGCGCGCCTAATATGACATGACCATCTTTATACTCGCCTGTTATCACCTTTCCAGCCGGCATTGGCACAACAACCGGTTCTGCGCGATGATTGATGACGAAAGTATATTCACCACGACGCAGCACTTCGACGTATTCCGGCGTTTCTATTCCGGCAACTATCCCCGCACTGGCAAGGGTTTCGTCAATTAATTTGCCCAGCAATGATATACTCGGGTAAGCGGCAGCATACAATGTCGTACCTTTGCCATAGTTGTTTTTTACAATAACCGGAGAATCTGCAAAATCATTGTCGGTAAATCTTCCCAGCGCAGCACCGCCATCCAACTCGATATCTTCCATCCAGGAATTAACTGCATCAGTCACTTCGCTGCCTGCTAACTGCGCTTTTACTCCCGGGGTTTCGTCAGCAAAGTTTTCCTTGGGAACCCATAATGCCTGGTCGGGACCAGTAAAATTACGCAGGTACATGCCGCCTTCGGCATGAAAACCGAATATATCGCTCATATCTCCTGGTGCACATGCCGGAAGGTAATTATTATTTTCATCGCGCCATGCCAGTTGCGGCATGGAGAATACTGTACCGCCTGCCTGTACAAACTCTCGCAGTTTTTGCGCAAACTCATCGCTTACCATAACCATCGAAGGTAAAACGACTATCTTATAACAGCTCAAATTACGGTCAGGTGGGATCACGTCAACCTGCACATTGCGGTCATAAAATGCCTTGTAAACTTCGTGGAACCGCTGGACATATTTGACATGATTATTTATCCGCGATGCCTGGTAAGCCCACAGCGACTGATAATCATTAATAATGGCAACATCACAAACCGGCAGCGGTGCGGATTCAAATTGCGGCCACAATGATTCCAGTTCGGTGTAAAGATTCTTCACTGTCTGGTATCGCCTTCGCGGTTTCCCGCTATATTCGATTACCCCCTGCAATTCCTGCTCCTGCCCGGACAAACAGGTGCGCCAGCGGAAAATATTATATCCCGCGCAACCACGCGCTAATGCGGAAAATGCCCAGCAGCGCACTTGCCCGGCGGTGGGGCATTTATCAGCAGACAACGCACCGCTGCCGGTCTCAGTAATCCAGAATGGGATACCTTTTTTGTAATTGCGGTAAATATCCATTGCCATGGCGTTGCCGTCCATGGTAGCGATATCGAAATACAGATCGTCCGGGGCAAAATCCAACTCCGCAAACAAATCGTAATAATTTATCGGGTCAAATATCGGTCCCATGCCATTGGTAGTAACTACCGCAGATTGATGATTTTTGCGAATGATATTTGTTTGTTCCCGCGCGAAATCAACAAAACAATCCGAACGGAATCGCTGGGTGTCCAGTTTCATTGACGAATACATGTCGCCATACGCCAACCGCACCTGTCCCCAATCGGTGTAATCTACGCTCCAGAATCTGGTTCCCCAGCGGCGATTAAGTTCATCCAATGTACCATATTTCTTTTGCAGCCACAGCCGATACTGCGCCTGGCAATTATCGCAATAACACCCGCCGCTTTCCGGTCCAAGTTCGTTATCAAGCTGCCACAACACATTTGAATAATGGGAGAACTCGCGGCTCATAACATCAGTTATCCGCCTCGAATGCGCGCGAAATACCTGGCTGGTCGGGCAATAGTGCCGACGTCTGCCATGCTCCATCCGTCCACCGTTAAGCTGCATCAAAATCGCATGCGGATACTGGTCGGCAAGCCATGCCGGCGGTGTAGCGGTAGGAGTGCATAGCATCACACTAATCCCCGCGTCACCCATCTGCTGTACCAATCTATGCAGCCATTCCAAAGTAAAATTACCCTCTGACGGTTCCATTGCTGTCCAGGCGAACTCCCCCACCCGCACCATATTTATGTGTGCTTCCCGCATCAGGCGAATATCTTCCACCCATCGTTCTTCCGGCCAATACTCCGGATAATAAGCCACACCACGATATTTCATTATAATCTCCTCGACAATATTTCTATGATGAACTTTTCCGTTTGTTTTAGCTATTTCCTGCATGATTTCAAGGGATATGAAACATAAATAATAATTAATGGTCTAATCTTTAAAATCTAAAATTGCCCGGCAAAAAGGAGTGAAACCAAATGAAACTTTTCCAGATGATTGACGAACTGTTGCGAGACCGCAGCGCGCTTTACCGCACAGCGCGGGAAGGCAAAGATTTGCGCCAATTGTGCATGCGGCTTCTCATGCTCTTTCTGATATCCAGCGCGATATACGGCGCGGTTATGGGAGCATTCCGGTGTATCCACCCGGACTATTTCTTTAGTGATTTCGAACTGACAACAAAAGATACTCCGGCTATCAAAGGCACCATCGCTGGAATGACAACAGAAAACAAAGCCGTTTACACCAGTTTGGACATCTCATCGAAAATTACTGAAGCCACTATCCGTTTCAACACCACCAATCCTTCTGATGCCTACCAGGTTATTGGAATAAGCAAAGAAAAAGGTTACACGAAAATTGAACTGGCTCCCGACGCGCAGCTAAAAGAAGCCGGCGGTTGGATGCTGCCTTTCCTGGTGGCACTTAAAATCCCGCTTCTCTTCTTATTAACACTGCTGGTATGCGCATTTGCGCTTTATATCATCAACCTGGCAATTGGAATGAAGTTGCATTTTCTGCCGTCAATGACGCTGATGCTCTTCGCACTGGCAGGAACCAGCATCATCCTGTTAGTGTTTGCCCCCATTTCAATGCTGTTCACCGTCGTCACCGACAATTACCACTTTATGAAAATTATGCATACCATAATATTCATCATCTCCGGTTTATTCGGGGTAAAGATACTTGCCGAAGGGCTGATGAGTATGCAGGCAATGGATGACGGCGAAGAAAAACCAAAAGCAAATAATCAAACAAAGAATGTACTGGTCGCCTGGCTGATACTATATTGCCTGGTAGGCGCGCAACTCGCCTGGACACTGAAACCGTTCCTCGGTACTCCATACCTGCCCGCCACCCCGCCATTCCGAATGGAAAAAGGCAACATCTTCGTAAGCACCATCGAATCAATGCGGGATATCAAACCGGCGGAATAGGTGGTTGAGTAATTTATATGGATATAATCTTCACTTATGCAAATTAAATGAGGATTATATCCATATAATCATAAACGACCAAGTCAGCGACCAAGTCATTTTATTAATAAATATCTCAATATCAATTCAAATATTCAATTATCTATTTCCAATCATCATAAAGATTGCTACAATTTGCCCGGTATACAGACGATTATTAAGTTGGGATGAAATGACTAAGACATTAACCGGCATGGTTTTTAATATTCAACGGTTTTCCCTGCATGACGGGCCGGGGATTCGCACAACCGTATTCTTGAAAGGCTGTCCTTTTCGCTGCCGGTGGTGCCACAATCCCGAAGGATTAACTTCGCAGCCGCAAATACGCCTTGCTATAGCGTTGTGCACCCATTGCGGTCGCTGTGTCACCGTTTGCCCACAACATGGCCATACTGTAACCGCTGATTCTCATGACATTGAATTGAAAGATTGCATTAAATGCGGTGCGTGTGCCGATGCCTGCCCCAGCGTTGCTATCGAATTAGTCGGTGAAAGCAAGACAGTTGAGGAAGTTCTGGCGGTTGTCCGCCGCGATGTGCCGTTTTACACCCAATCCGGCGGCGGCATGACACTATCCGGCGGTGAACCGCTGGCGCAATTTGCATTTACCAGGGAACTGCTGGCAAAAGCAAAAGAAGAAGGCATGCATACCATGGTGGAAACCACCGCTTCATTTCCATGGAAAAAGATGCTGGAATTGAAACCGCTGGTAGATGGCTGGCTGGTAGATATAAAACATACCGATGATGCCCGGCATAAAGAGATTTGCGGGCAATCTAACGTGCAAACCCTGGCGAATATCCGGCAGATGGTCGCTGAAGGTTGGCAAATAATACTGCGTATTCCCTGGATTCCTCAGTATAACGCCGAACCGGAATTCCTTGCCGGCTTGCTTGATTTCCTGCGTTCCCTGCCTGCCGCGCCACTGGTTGAGTTCATGCCTTATCACCGGTTGGGAACAGGCAAATGGTCTGGACTGGGCGGAGAATCACCCATGCCGGAAGATATTCCCGCAGCCACCCCGGAAGATGTGGCACCATGGGTAGAGGCATTGAAAGAAGCCGGATTCAAAGCATCAGTGTCGTAAATCTATCATTAATTAATTTTTGACATGATTAACATGATTTAATACTATTTTGGCGAAGCCAAAACAATCTTGTTAATCATGTTAATCCTATCAAAAAATTCATCTACAATAATCGGATATATTACTTACATGCTTCCAATTCTAATTCAATTAACAAGTCTGGCCGGCAAATATCGGCAGATGCCGTCATGCAGCGTTCGGCAGGGAAACCGACCGCCTGTGCCCAGTCATAAAACGCCGGAACTGCTTCTGGTATCGCACACCAGCAAATTCCGCTGCTTACATCGGTAAAACTCATTCCGCGTGATTCTAATATTGCCAATACCACCAGTCCGGTCAGCTCTATCTGCTTGCGCACATCACCTGCAAAAACAGTTGCTCCACCCGGTTCAATAGATGCCGTACCGGAAATAGTTAATCTTCGTCCGTGCGAACTTTCAATTTCCAATGCGCGGCTGAATGATGAACCATACGCAGGCGCCGGACATTGCAGTGGCGATGGAATTGCTGATATCTTCACATTATCGTTTAACGGTTGGACTGAAATAGCTGCTGCTATCAGTGCCGCGTCGGCATGGTTGGGTGCTCCGACACCGGTTGATGCAGGCACCAGCCTATCGTATACACCACGCGATTTAAAGAAATTGTTGCGGGCAATATTAAAATCTCCATACCAGTCATTTATCCGGTTATTTATGAACCATGTCCGCACTACATTATCAAAAGAAGAACCGCCAGCGACTAATGCGCGGTCAAGATTTATGAGCGCAGAGTCCGCCTGTTCTTTTGGAGATAAAGTTATATCATCCGGTAATATACCGGATACTTCTGTCCAGCGAATATTGCCATCTTCCCAAGATGCGCCAACACACTTCCCGTTAAATATTACCGGTGTTGAGCTATCGGCCAGATGAATGACAGCACCACCTATTGCAGGAACATCTTTACAGCAAGGCAATATCACACTTGCAGGATAATCAGCAGAAATCCCTGCTGCAATTCCACCAACTACAGATTTTAAAACAGGCAATTTATCATCAGGTTTAACATATAAACTGTATCTATTTGTCATTAATTCACAATACGCTTTCATTACATAATTTTCGCTTATTTTTATTATATTCCATATCTCTTTCTTAACATTGGAGATAATTTTAACATTAATTGCAAACGCTCAAAAAAGTTGCACCACTCGCTTAATTCTGTCGCCAACGCGTCATCTGATGGTGGAATAAAGCCGGTTTCGCAGGTTGGTCCGAGTTCAGTGGCTGCTTTGCGGCGATAAACGCTGAGATGGCGATCGCCAAAACGGGCAAGTTCAAAGAAATCCTCTGAAAATACCACCACTACCGGTACTTTTGATGCGCCGTTAATGCGTAGTTTATCGTGAAGTTCCGGGTAAGTGCGGCTATCAAGATAACGCATTTCAATTAGTGTGGATGCCTCTTCAATTACTTTTAACATCGGTATTTGCCGCGTGCAGTCGCCGCACCAGATACCGCTTAATACCAATACTTTCATCTTCATGGTATAGGTTGCCAAGAGCGCTTTCTGTTCATCAGTAAGCGCAATCAGCGATTCATAATTTCTCACATTTGCAATCTGCTGTTCTTCACCGGCAGCAACATAGTCCTGGTATACCTGCCCTTTCGCGAAATATTCCTGAAAATATTCGCTGTTAGTGTCAAAATATGGTGATGTCATTATTTTTCCTTTGCTTTATTTTTTTGACAGGATTAACATGATTAACAGGACTTTTATGCTTAGCAATTAAAAATGTTAATCATGTCTAAAAACTATTTTCGCAATAAAAGCGAATTATATGATTTATACGCAGTTTGTATCTATTTTGATTCTTTTGACAGGCTGATTATACTCAATTTCATCAAATCATTCTCCCCAGCCGACAATGGTCGAATTATTATACTGTAACTCACTGGTTTGGAGGGTATCTGGTATTGTGGCAGTCGTTCAGCACGCAGACAGGTGTTGCCGGTGCCGGCCTGACGCCAATCTATATTCAATGTAATTTCATCACTGCGCTTCAATTCATAAGTGTGCGTTGCATCTGTCATATCTTCAGTCGAATAATGTGAAACACTAACTTCCATCAATGACTGTGCTACTACCAGCAACCCGGCACCGGTAGAGTCGGTAAGCGCTGCCCAGCGTACATCCGTCTTATTCCCACATTCCTGTGGAAATGTATATGGTACATGCTGTTCATCTACGCTGCCGCTATACAAATCAACTTTTGCCCCGAGTTTTCTGTCTGCCATTGTTTCCCAGGGACCGCGACCATACCAGGTGAATTTTTCATATCCCGCTGGAATCTGCCACTGTGTCCCCAATCGCGGCAAAGTAGGCAAACCTGCTGCTGGAATGACAGTATGAGATATTTCTATATCACCATTCCCATAAATTTTATAGTTATATTTACTGATAAATATGACATTGTCATCAGCAGATTGACAGGTTTCAACATTTACTACAACACATGAAGAATCCTGTTGACAGCTCTGCATATCGACATTTGTAATCTGCAAATTATCATATCCTGCCTTTCGCCAACTATCGGCAAATGCCACATCATTATCCAGTGGTGCACGCCAAATGTTCAAAATCGGTCCACGGTTTAATAATTCCCGTCTCTTGTATAACCATGAAACCATGGTGCCGACATTACGGCAAAAGATAATTTTAAAATCTTCACCGACAACAATTATTGCATTATCTTTATCTACAACAACTACCGGCGGCATAACAGTTAAGTCTAATATTTCAGCAGGAATGCTGATTGGCAAAGTAAACTGTTCCCAGGCGACTTCAAGACCTGATTTAGCCCAATTAACCTCACCGCGCAAACAAATACTCAAAGTTAGGCGATATTCCACTCCGGCGATTGGGACCGATACGTTATAAGGAATTGTTAATGTGCCTTTTTCACCTGGCGGAATCTCAACCGGTGATAATATACCTTCCTGCAATATCTTGTCATCTGCTTGTAATACCCAACGGATATCCAATAAATTTAGATTCGTAAAGTAATATTTATTAGTGACTTCCACCTTGCCATGCAATAAATCTATTGCTTTAAATCTCGCAGGTTGAATGACATGCTTAAAATCTATCAAAGCAGGCTGCGGGGTGCGGTCTGAAGAGACAATTCCATCGAGGCAATAATTGCCATCGTTCGGTACATCGCCAAAATCACCGCCGTAGGCATGCCATACGATACCGTCCGAATTTACGCGTTTAATGCCATGGTCTATCCATTCCCAGATAAATCCGCCGATTAATCGAGGGTGTGATTCTATCAAATCCTGATATTCCTGCATATTACCAGTGCTGTTTCCCATTGACAACGCATATTCTTCCAGTAATATCGGACGTCCTGATTTCTCGTTTTGCACTAAATCTTCAATATTCTGCAAAGTAGGATAATGCATACCCACCATATCTACCACCGGTGCCGACATAGCATGATAATAATTTATCGGCCTGGTGTTATCAATCTCGCGAATAGTTTCCGCCATGGCATCAATATTGGGACCATAACCTGACTCGTTTCCAAGCGACCAAATGATTACACAAGGATGATTTTTATCTCTTTCCACCAGTCTTTGCGCCCGGTCAATATAGGCTTCACACCAGGCAGGATCATTGCTTAATTTATCAAACATTCCATGGCTTTCCTGATCGGCTTCATCAATCAGATACAAACCTAACTCATCACATAACTCATACCAGCGCGGGTGATTTGGATAATGCGAGGTGCGGACGGCGTTAAAATTATGTTGTTTAATGAGTTCTATATCATATCGCATGACATCTTCAGTAATGCTGCGTCCGCGTTCGCAATCCCACTCGTGACGGTTTACACCTTTCAAGCGGATTGCAACCCCATTTATAAAAAGTTGGCTGTCTTTAATCTCAACCTTGCGAAATCCCACTTTAACGCTGTTAACCGACAAAACAATATCATTTTCATCCCGTGTAGTAACCAGCAAAGTATATAAATTGGGTGTTTCAGACGTCCATTTTAAAGGATTATTCACCTGTTGTGAGACTATTACAGTCAATTCATCAGTAACATTTGCTTTAACTTCATCAACAAAAACCCGGGTATTTTGATTATCAAGCAGTTCACATTCAACCCGGCAATTAACTACCTGATTGGAAAAACTCTTTACTTTAGCAGTTATTTGCAAATCAGCGTCTTTATACTGATCATCCAATACCGTGCGAACTGCCAAATCACGAAGGTGTATATGCGGTGCAGCATACAGGTAAACATCACGAAAAATACCACTCATCCACCACATATCCTGGTCTTCCATATATGTCGCGTCTGACCAGCGAAAAACTTGCACTGCCAGGACATTTTCACCTTTCTGCAGATATTGTGTGATGTTAAACTCCGCCTGATTTCTGCTACCCTGGCTGTAACCGACTTGTTTACCATTCACCCAAAGGTAAAATGCCGACTCTACACCTTCAAATACCAGAAAAACCTGTTTATTATCCCATCCATCAGGAATAGTGAAATTTCGTCGATAACACCCGGTCGGATTATCATCATGCGGTACAAATGGCGGATTAACCGGAATTGGATACTGAATATTGGTATAAATAGGGATGCCATAACCATGCAATTCCCAATGACTTGGAACCGGCAAGTCATCCCAATTATTAACATCAAATGATTCTTTTAAAAAATCAATTGGAACTACCGCAGGATTAGCCGCATAATAAAACTTCCATAATCCATTCAACATCTGACAATATGATGATGCATAGCGGTCACCATCTAATGCAGGAAACTCATTTGGATACGGCATCAATGTCGCATGGGGATATTCTTTATTTCGCGCAAAAACCGCCGGGTTTTCCCAATCGTTTTGTTCACCATTATTACAACCATCGCCAATTTCAACCGGGCCGGTATAATCGAACGCTTCCCAGTCTATAGAATTATCTGTACCCATGTCGAATCCCCTGTTTCATTCTTTCAGGAAAAGTATACACAATTTTATGGCTCTTCGCTTTATTTTTTCTCTATAACCAAGCTTTAAAACAAATAATTTCATCTATCTTTTAAAAACCTAAATTGGTATAATAAATCCATGACAGAAGAGAAAAAAACGCATGGTGGTGGCAAGGATTTTACTACCGGATCAATCCCGAGGAACTTATTACATATAGCTTTACCGATGTTGTTGGGCAATTTGCTGCAAACAATGTATATGGTCGTTAACCGTATCTGGGTTGGACATTTTCTGGGTCCTGATGCTATGGCAGCAGTGACTAACAGCTTCCCGGTATTTTTTATCATGATGGCGATAATTAACGGCATGACTATCGCATCGTCTATCCTGGTATCGCAATATTACGGCGCAAAACAGATAAAAGATCTTCGCAGAGTTGTAAATACCTCATGGATGATCATTCTGGGTATGTCAATCGTGCTTACTGTCCTTGGCACTATATTTGCACATGAATTGCTGACATTAATCCACACCCCGCCGGAAATCATGCAGCAAACCGAAGGCTTTTTAAAACTGCTGTTTTTAACCATGCCTGTTCAATTCACCATGTTCCTGCTGGTCGCATTATTGCGCGGTATTGGCGATACTATATCACCTTTATATTTCCAATCAATTTTTCTTGTTTTAACGGCTATTTTAGACCCGATACTTATTTTCGGCATGTTTGGACTACCAAAATGTGGAATCAACGGAACCATGTATGCTACTTTAATAACAATGTCCGGTGGTTTGATATCACTGGCGTTATTTATGAGAAGAAAACAGTCGCCGGTATCGCCAAGCTGGTTGAAATTCTGTTTTGATAAGCCTACCGCAAAAATGATATTTAAAATCGGACTGCCATCAGCATTCCAGCAAATATTAGTTTCCGCACAATTTATGATGATGACCTATATGATTAATCAATTCGGCACAAATGCTTCAGCAGCATTTGGTGCCGGGATGACCATTGATAATATAGCATTCATGCCGGCTATGTTAATGGGAATGGCTATTTCATCAGTGGCCGGACAAAATATCGGCATAGAGAAATTTAATCGGGCAGGTACAGCATTTTATTGGGGAATGATTATCAGCGGCGGAATCACACTTATTATCGCGTTATCAGCAGCATTATTTCCGCATGTATTGCTGATGCCATTCATAAAATCAGACTCGCAAATAGTAATGAATTACGCAATGGATTATCTGCGGGTAATGGCGATAAGCTATATGATTTATTCAATAATGTTCAGCGCAAACGGCGTCATGAATGGTGCCGGTATGACACTGATAACCACTATTTCAACCGTAGTTGGCCTTTGGGTTGTCCGTGTGCCGCTTGCCTATTATTTATCTGGGCTTTCCACCGGCAACTGGTGGTTTTCATTCCTGCCACATCGCAATAGGGATATTCACGGGATTTGGATAGCCATGGTGGCTGGTGTCGCAGTCAGCGCGGTGCTTAGCCTGATATTCTTTTATTCTGGAATGTGGAAAAAATCGCTGGTAAAGAAAGAAATTCCCAAAATAAATCATGAAACTTCAAATTGTGGTTGCGATATTATCGACAATACAGCTTGCGAGTAATATAATCTATAAAAAGAAACTGGAGGCGCATTATGTGGGGTCCACTTATCGTTGCTATCGCATTGGTAGTAATTATCATTTTTATGTTTGTCGGTATTTACAACCGATTAGTAAACCTGCGTGAAATGATAAGAAATGCCTGGAGTCAAATTGATGTCCAGTTAAAACGCCGACATGACTTGATTCCTAACCTTATTGAAACAGTTAAAGGCTACTCGAATTTCGAGAGCAGCACCTTGGAAAAAGTTATTCAAGCCAGAAATATGGCGATGAGTGCTACAACTATCGAAGACAAACAGCAGGCAGAAAATACGCTGTCAGGCACTTTAAAGTCACTTTTCGCCCTTTCAGAATCATATCCTGACTTGAAAGCTAATGCCAGCTACATGCAGTTGCAGGAAGAATTAACCGCAACTGAATCAAAAATCGCATTCGCACGACAATATTACAATGACACAGTAAATGTTTTCAACGCATCCATTAAAACTTTCCCAACAGTAATGTTCGCAGCGTCATGGGGATTTTCTGAACAGAAATATTTTGAAGTTGTGGATGCCGACCGCGAAGTACCACAGGTTAAATTTTAAGCAATGCCTGATTTTAAATTTGGATTAGAAGTACAAGATACAGAGCGTCGAGAGATAAATATCAACAATTATCAGCCGCCGCCACATATAAGACAGCCTATGCTGTTTCAAGACCAGATTGCCGGAAATATAACCGGCACCTGGATCCTGATGATTGTTTTCATTATATTTTTCACTGGTCTAATCTGGGCAGCAGGGGTATACTTTGATCGTGATTTAGCAGTACCTTTAGCCATTATTGCCATGGTTATCACTTTCATTACTACTTATGCCAGCTACTATAATTCTGACAAGATAGTACTTTCCATGTCGCAGGCGCGCCCGGCAACAAAAGAAGAATTCCCGGTGCTGTTTAATACTATGGAAGGCCTTACCATTGCAGCTGGTCTGGGAACAATACCGCCTTTGTATATAATTGATGATGAAGCACCAAATGCTTTTGCAACCGGACGCGATTTAGAACATTCCGCAGTTGCTGTTACTACCGGACTGCTGGATAAATTAGATCGCTACCAGATAGAAGGCGTTCTGGCTCATGAATTAAGCCATGTAGTGAACCGCGACATCTTGCTGGCAACTCTCACATCAATATTAGTTGGCACCATTGTGCTGTTATCCGACTGGCTGATAAGAATAAGTTTTTTTGGTGGCGGCAGAAGGCGCAGCAGCAATGACAGCGGTGGCGGCATATTGGCTATCATCGCGCTGATCGTAATAGTTATTTCGCCTATTGTTGCTACACTGATGCAATTAGCGGTATCACGAAAACGTGAATACCTGGCAGATGCCCATGCCGTTAAATTAACCCGCTACCCAGAAGGGCTTGCCGGTGCGTTGGAAGCAATATCACGCGATACCAATCCATTGGAAGTAGCCAACAAAGCTACAGCTAATTTATATATATCCAATCCTCTGCAAGACCACGGTGGATGGTTAAACTCTATGTTCAGCACACACCCGCCTATCGATGAAAGGATAGCGCGATTGCGCAGCATGTAATGAAAAAGATATTCGCTATTGCAGCTATTTTTACCGTCATAGCCTGTCACGCCGCTAAGCCGCTGCCTTTAAATCCATTTATCATCCATCCTGCACCGGTAAAAAATAAATTAGATGGCAAAATTGATGAGTGGAATGATAACAGCAAGATAACGCTTAATCGTTGGAATTGGCGGATTAAAACAGGTAAAACGGTAATTTACGCCAGTGATGACGATTTGTCGGCAACAGTGAATATCGGATGGAAAAAAGGATATATCGTCATATCCGCATTTATAATTGACGACTCCTGGCATCCCGGAAGTAATGAAAATCCCGATGCTGGCGATACTGTAATTATATATATTGCACCCTCAAACCCTATTGGTAATCCACCTGCTGCACCTTATGAAATAATAATTGGCGGAAATCCGACAGCGACTTATATTAAATTGGCAGATGATAAGTATCAGGAAATACCCGACGCATTGTTGGGATATGTCCGCGCCCACGCGATACTAAACACCGAGAAAACCAATGTCGAGGAAGGCAAAAAGCCGGATGAATATTTGACGAAGTGCTGGATTGAAACGGCTATCCCGGTGTCGGAACTGCCTGGCGTTATTTTACCAAATGGCTTGATAAATTTCGGCATTACAGTGCGTGATGACGACGGAGATGGTATTCGCGGCGAATTGCGATGGCGCGGGAATAAAGGTGAATTAAAATCCGCTGATGGCTTTGCTGTTGGCAAATTTTATATGCAAAATGAGGACAAGAATGGACAATCGCTTGTTAAAAGTACTGTTACTGGCGGCGGGAGCAGTGGGAGCAGCAGCACTGTGGCAGGGACTAAAAAATAGCAAACAACTTGAATTATCAGATTTAAAGGTCAAATTGCCCGGTTTGCCGACTCAATTTGATGATTTTAAATTATTATTCATTACCGATACTCATCTGCGGCAGCATACCAGCAAAATAGATTTAATCCTGCAAAAATGCGACGAAGCCAAGCCAGACTTAATATGCCTGGGTGGCGATTATTGCTTCACCAGCATGTCGTCGAATTCTGCGATCCAACTTTTTGACTCGTTATCAGCACGGTGCAAAACTGTTGGTATCCTTGGCAATGCAGATTATCGCATTAACGAAGATACCCGCAAAAGTTGGACAAAACATATAAAATTACTGGTTAACCACTCTTTATGCCTGCAGCGTAATGGCAAAGAATTGTGGATTACCGGTGTTGATGACCCGCATCACGAACGCGACATATTGCCGATTGCACTGGCACCAGTGCCGGATAACGCGTCTGTTATTTTACTCGCACATTCACCGGAGATTATCAACCGGCCAATTGATAAAAGAATCAAGCTGATATTGACCGGCCATACCCATGGCGGACAAATATGCATGCCGGATGGCAAAGCACTTTACAATAATATTTCACTGCCCGCGGAATTTTCCAGCGGACTGCATGAAGTTGGCGATGCCATGCTATATGTCAGCCGTGGTGTCGGCTCTACCCGGGTGCCGGTTAGATTTTCCTGCCCGCCTGAATTAACATTGATAACATTAAAGGCATAAATTACATGACCATTCAGATTTTAGAAGAATCTATTGCTAATAAAATATCCGCTGGCGAAGTTATCGAACGGCCGGCATCAGTAGTAAAAGAACTGGTAGAAAACTCTATTGATGCGGGCGGTACACATATTATCATCGAAATTGAAGATGCCGGAAAAAAACTTATTGCGGTAACGGACGATGGCATAGGAATGTCGGCAGAAGATGCAGTACTATCGCTGCAGAGACATGCCACCAGCAAAATTTCTACCGCAGATGATTTATTTTCCATCCGCACCCTTGGTTTTCGCGGTGAGGCGATGCCGTCGATATCATCTATCAGCAATATGCATATTACCACCCGCCTGCGCGACGCGGAACTGGGGGTAAACCTGATGATTAACGCTGGGAAAATAGAAGAAATGGAAGATATAAGCTGCCCGGCGGGAACGCGAATTGAAGTGCGGCAGCTATTTTTCAACACTCCGGCAAGGCTGAAATTTCTAAAATCCGACCAGACAGAACTCGGACAGATAACCGATATTATCAACGCGTTGTCATTATGCCACAACAAAATAGATTTCCGACTGATAGTCAATGGACGCGAATCATTATCCCGTCCGGTGGCAGAGATGGAAGGCAGAGTATCTTCATGGCTGGGACGCGAAGTTGCCGAATCGATGTCAAAGGTAAAACTTGAAATACCCGGGATAAAGATTGAAGGATTTGCCGGCAAACCGGAACATTCCCGGCCAAACCGCAGCGGGCAGCTTTTCTTTGTAAATGGCAGAAGAATCATCAACCGCACCCTCACCCACGCCTTTGAAATGCCGTTTGATGGTCATTTAGAACCGAAACGATTCCCCGTCGGGGTAATCCGCATTTACATGGATCCCGAGTTAGTCGATGTGAACGTTCACCCGGCAAAGGCGGAAGTGCGGTTTCATCGTGACGGCGAGATGCATTCCGCGGTGCATAAAGCAGTCAAAAACGCGATGACTGACGTTAATATGGCAAAGACGCTGTCAACATGGCAGCCAAGCCCGGACTCGTTTCGCAGGAATACTGATAACGAACTGCCGGCAATCACCACAACAAACGAATTACCGCATCTTAACGTCATGCCATCAAACATTCGCCAGATGCCGACAGCAGAAAGTCATCCTACCCCTGCCGCCCCATCCCATATCACCGGTATCCGCGCCATCGGCCAGTTGCATAACGCATATCTGCTGGCAGAAGGCAGAGACGGTTTGCTGATTATCAACCAGCACCGCGCCCATGAAAGAATAATTTTTGATAAAATGCTGGCAAATTATTCCAATGTTGACTCGCAATTGTTGTTAATGCCGCAAAATATTCATTTCGACCATACCGAACTATCAATCATTCTGGAAAAACTGGAGTCTTTTCTCAGTTGCGGTTACGACCTGCAGCCGTTAAGCGGACAAAGCATCATGGTACGCGCCGTGCCGGCTATCCTGTCGACCCGCGACGCCGAAGGTACTCTGCGCGAAATTATTGCCGACCTGTGCGGAATCAACCATATCGCGTCATACGCGGAAGATAACAACATCGAAAAATCAATCATGGAAGCCCGCCGAAAATTCATCGCTATAATCGCCTGTCACGGCGCCCTGAAAGCCGGAAAGTTCCTGACGCCAACAGAACAGCAAAACCTGATAGACGGCCTTCAGGAGTCATCCTCGCCCACTATATGCCCCCACGGCGACCCCATAATGATGACTATCAGCAGTTATGAGTTGAATAAACGGTTTTACAGGTAGATTTTTTGTCTGAACCACGGATTGAGAGGATCAAAAGAATTAGGTGGATTATTATTGTCTACTTACCCACAATTTACAACTATAGCAAAATCCATCAAATCCCAAAAATCCTCTCAATCCGTTGTTCAGACAAAAGTTCATAACAAAAAAAAGCCGCACCCACTTTCACAGGTGCGGCTTTCATCTCTTTTAATTTATTAATTTGCTTTTGGTTTTCCGGTTGGCTTTGTTGTTCCAGGTTTAACCGTCTTATTAACTGGTTTATCCTTATCCATTTCTTTGCCAATTTCTGTTACAGCATTGATAATATAATCAACTTGATCCAGCGGATAAATTACTACTGTGTGGTCGTCGCCGCCAGTTATTTCGTCGTAGCCAACGATATTCTTTTTCGGTACTGCTACCTTAGTTAATACCTTCAGGATTTTATCTTTATCGGTACCGGGAACAAATGTCTTTATGGCAGCCTTTACTGCACCAGGCATTGAGATGTAGGCTAAATTGCGAACTCCGGTTGCCGGCAGTTGCGCCATCATGCCTACATAACTTCCTGATGTTGTGAAGGTGGTTTTTGCGTCGATTCCCTTCAACATTGCTTCTAAAGTCGGCAGCGAGTTTTTGCCGACGGTAACAATCATCTTGTTATTGACGTATGCAACGCGCATTTCAATATTTGCCATATCCGGTGCGGGTTTGCCGGTCATTTCAGTTTCCTGGCTGGAACCTTTAACAACTAATCTGAACAGGTCGCTGGTTATGCCGTTAACCTTGGCAGCGTCTTTGCGATTGTATAACTTAACGTCATTTGCAACTACACCATTCATAATGCCGCCGATGAACGCGGGGAATGCATTTACAATAGCAGTCATCGCATCGCGTGCGCCGGTTTCGCTTTTAACGTCATATACCATAACCATTGATGAAGTTGAAGTTGCGGTATCACCTGGCAATGTGAAACCACATGCCCCACCCTTGGCAGTCTGGTCTTGCAGGCTTTTCACTGCTTTAATTAAACCAGTAGATTTTGCCGGAGTTCCAGAAGCGGCAATTGTTTTCAACAATACATTAACGATTTCATTGCTTGATGGATAGCCTTCACCCATGCCAATCTCTGTTGATGCCATCGCCATATCTGCCGGCATCATTGCCAATGCTTCATTCGCGGCATCCGGTGATGTTGGCGCTTTCAGGGTAGCGTCTAATTTGCCGCCGACAATTGGGGTGATGAATGTCTCCATCATAATATTATCATTCACAACGCCAATTCCAGAATCTGATGATTTAATTTCTTTCATCATTTGTTTTTCAAAATCAAGAAACGGGGTGATAAATGGCATTACCATCATCGGCATATTTTCCTGAATTGCATCCATGTATTCATCGCCGGGGTTATTAGAATGTGACGCGATAGAACATTTTGATTTGAATGTTACATCAAAATCAATCTTGGTTGCTTTCAGTTTGTCTTTATCAAATGTTACAACGGCGTATTTATCAATCATGGTAAAATTAACAGGTGAATCGGTCAATTCTTTTTTCTTGAACTCATTGAATAGCGTTTCAAATTTAGCCATGTCTGAAATTGGGATGATAATTTTTAATCCATAGACTTTTAGCATTTTTGCGAGTTGTTCTTTTTCATTCTTCTTGACAGGTTTCGCCCCGTCTTCAGTCATCGCGCTAAGTTCGCTCATCTGTTCTGCCATATATTCACGATATGCATCAACATCCATATACATGGCAATATAGATATCGCCGCGAATATCGATACACGCGTTAATAGCAGCATCATTAAGGTGTCTGCGGATTTCTCCGGCTACATCAGAAGGCAATTTGGTGTCTTTGTCATTCTTCTTTTTGATATCAGCAGGCATCGTGTCTATTACACGATCAATCTTCTTTAATAGTGGAGAATATTCATCAATAATCTGCATCGGATTACTGATCTTAATAATCCCGGTTGCTTTCGACAACGTTATTGTATCTTGAGCAACTGAGGTGAGGATAGCCGATATTAAAAGGCATCCTGCTACGAACAAACGTAAATGACTTGTTTTGAACATAAAAGTCCCCTTCTGGTTTAATGTTATATAATCATAATCAATTTTTCAGAAAAAATAAAGATTTTCTGCTGATTTTTTCAGAAAAATACAATTAATCTTTCACATCTTTCAACCGAACTAAATTCCTGCCTTCATGTTTAGCACAATAAAGCATTTCATCGGCTGCAACAATTAAGTCGCGGGGTGAACATTCTGATTTGGGGAACATGGTTGCTACACCTACGCTGACAGTTAATTTGCCAAGCGGTGAATTTGGATGTTCGATATTTAATGCTTCAATAGATGCCCTTACACGTTCTCCTACTGTCTCTGCGCCATGTATGGTAGTACCCGGCAAAATAATAGCAAATTCCTCGCCACCGTACCGCGCCACCATGTCAGTTGATCTTTCAATACATTCTACTGCTGTTTTCGCCACTAATTTTAAAATAGTATCGCCAGCATCATGCCCCAGCATATCATTATAATTCTTAAATTTATCAACATCAATCATGATTAAAGACAAATTGCTGTTATATCGCATTGCACGGAACCATTCACGTGTTAAGAATTCGTCAAAATGACGACGGTTAGATATCCCGGTTAAACCGTCATTAATTGCCTGACCTTCCAATACTTCGTTAATATGCAGTAATTCAGTCATTGTTCTTTTCAGCATTAATTGTGTATGAATACGCGCGGTAACTACCGGAAGTGTGAACGGTTTCATTACATAATCATTTGCGCCGCTCTTTAATGCCTCAACGATTGCTTCACTTTCATCTTTGACAGTTACCATAATAACCGGTAATTGCGGCATGGTATATACGCTGCGAATACATTGCAAAATCTGCAAGCCATTCACCACCGGCATCATATAATCTAACAATACCAGATCAAATTCTTCTTGCTCTAATTTTTCTAATGCTTTCAGTCCGCTTTCCACGCTTACTATTTCAAATCCCAATCGTTTTAAAGAACGTGATAAAAGTTCCCGGTTAGTAATGCTATCATCAACCACTAATATCTTGCCGAATTGTGTTTCAGGCACAACAAACTTTGATGGGGGAATATTTATCCAGAAATGCTCATATTCTTTAATCTGGTCTTCATTACACACATTCTGCGACAACTTTGATTCACAATATGTGCCATTAATTAATTCAACGGCAATTTCCTGCATTACATTCACTGAATCAATGATATTTTTAATATCTTCATAAAATGTGCTGTCAATATTTAACCATCGTGCCGATTGCATCGACTCGCAATATCCTAATATAGCACCCATCGGCATTCGTAATGTATGACGAAAGATAATTCCTATCTCACGCAGTTCTATGGATGGCAGCGACTCTAATTTCATCGGATCGAGTATCTCATAAATCATCAATACCATCTGTTTTCCAAGTATACTGATGCGCTGAGAATCGTGACAAAACCTTTCATCAGCTATATTTGGATCAAATGCTAATAAATCGCTGTAACCTATAATTGCATTGAGATAATTAGAATAATCCTGGCGAATTTGATTCAACCAATCCCGCATGGTTTTAATATCAAATCGTTCACATTCACCATTTGTCATTAATTTTCTCCGTTCAAACTTTAGTCTTTATCATAGAAATAACAGTAGCGGCATCAATTAATAAATTATCTAAAATTTGATCAATTTCAAAATTTAACTTATCATCTGCCGCTTTGATAATTTTAGCAGCATGCCCGGCTAAAGATATCGCACCCACGTTTGCCGCAGCACCTTTCATGGTATGGGCCACAGAATGTATAGATGGGTAATCATATTTATCGATAGCATCTTGTAATAGTTGAAGAAGTTCACGCAATTCTTCTGCAAATATTGCTAAAATCTCATCTGTAGTTTTTTTGTCACCGCCTAAACGCGATGTCAGTTCTGCTCGATTAAAAATTATATCATCTTGCATTTTCTCACCGAATAATAATAAATTATATCAAGATATTATATCTTTTTAAGTGTCAAATTAACAGTTTTCCATACAATATTTACTTATTTTTAATTAATATTTAATCTTTTAAGGATGATTGCTTTTAGAAAGTAAACAATTTATTAAAAGCAATCATCCAATCCATTATTATTTTAGCTTAATAATCGCAACACCTTGTGAGTCTAATGTTAATTTTTCCGCAGTAATTTCACCACTCAACAACTCTATTTTCCCAGCAGGAACATCAACTTCGCGGGTATCAAATCCATGGTTCACCAGGAATAACAACTCTTTGCCGGCACCGGCGCGAATTGTAGCTTCCACACCTGTACCAGGTACAAACATCGGTGAAATTGCTGCATCTTTCATTACTTCACCGGTTATTTTTGCATAAAACCCATCCTCTTTCGCAATAGTTCCCACGTAAAAGGCAGTACCGCTGCCGAATTTATTAACAGTTGCTGCCGCATAATTTTTCATGTGCGGTTCATTATATGCAGCCAATACTGTCGCTCCCGCAGCTTTTACCCAATCACAAAATGATATTGACGTAAACTCACCGGTCAACTCGCCAGCACATTTGTATCCCTCTTCCCAGGTGATTGATTCATATTCTTCAATCTTTATGCCCAGGCAATCTGATAACTTGCCTGGCAATGTGCGGTCATAACATAAACTGGTCGCATCTTTCACCCCGGTTCGAAAACCAGTGACCAGTACTCCGCCAACCTGCACATATCTATTCATTTTATCTGCTATCTCATCCGGCAAGATATACTGCTGCGGTGCAAATACAGCTTTATATTTACTAAAATCCGCGGTCGGATGAATCATATCTACTGAAACACCAGCATCAGTCAAAGCACGATACCAGCGCATCACTTCGTCAGCATAACGGTTTTTACTGAATGCAGGTTGAATACGCAACGCCCAGAGTGAATCATAATCCCATATTATCGCAACATCAGTCTTCACAGTGGTGCCTTGCAGTTCTGCAGTAATCTTGTGCAATTCTTTTGCTGTCTGCGCCGCTTCGCCGTATCTGCGCGCTGGTATCCCGTCGTGACCCAACAGCCCATGCCAGTATTGTTCGCGACCGGCAGTGCAGGTGCGCCAGCGGAACCACACCATGCCGTCTGCGCCATGAGCAACTTGCTGAAACGCAACACTTCTTATTTCACCCGGACGCGGATTGCGTCCCATTTCACCCCAACCGGGAGGTCCGGCGGTTTGTTCCATAATCCAGAAATTCTTGCATTTCACCCCGCGCATTATATCTGCCGCTGCTGACGCGGTATATCTATGTGCATCTGGTTTGCCGTGGACAGGATAATTATCCCAACTTACAAAATCTAAATCGCGTGACAAATCGTAATAATCGACTTCTTCATACATCCCCATAAGGTTATGAGTCACAAACTGGTCTTTGCAGGTATTTCGCAATATCTTTATCTGGTCAGCCTGGAATCTCACATTATGCCAGCTTACGAAACGTTGCCAATCAAGACATAGTCCCGGATTATACGCGCCAATGCTTTCCGGCAAGGTTATTTCTCCCCAGGTGCCATAAGTATGTCCCCAGAAATGTGTCCCCCAGGCGCGGTTGAGTTCATCAAGAGACTGGTATTTTACCCGCAGCCAATCCTGAAATTCTGCGCGGCAACTATTGCAAAAACACGGGTCGCCACCAAACTCATTATCAGTCTGCCAGCCAATTACATTAGGAGTATTTTTAAAATGCTCAGCCATTGCCAGGGTGATTTTTTCTGACAACATGCGGAATGCGCCGGATGTAAAACAATTCTGTTTACGGACACCCCATATTTTTTGCGAACCATTGGGCAGTGTAGCCAGTGTTTCAGGATATTTCCGCGCTACCCATGCCGGCATAGATCCGGTTGGAGTGCCTAAAATTGCGCTGATTCCATATTTCTTTAGAATAGCAAGGGCATCATCCAACCATCCGAATTCATATTTGCCTTCTTCAGGTTCCATCATAACCCAGGCGAACTCTGCCAGACGCACGACATTAAATCCCGCTTCCGACATCAGACGCGCATCAGTTTCCCAACGTTCCGGAGCCCAATGTTCCGGGTAATAATCAACACCTACATACATTTTTCAAACTCCCGTACAAGTTTTGCCAGTTGTAAAAATTGTTCTATACTCACCGTTTCTGCCCGTTGTACCGGCATTATTCCGGCATCTGTCAGCAACTTTTCAACAACAGATTTTTCGCCATCAATCACCGCTGAAGCATTCAACGAGTTCAGAATAGTTTTACGTCGCTGCCCGAATGAAGCCCGCACTATTTTAAAAAACAGTTCCCGGATATCATCAGCAGCCAGCGGTTTTTCGTGCATTAAAAATTCGACAATTGCTGAATCCACCCGCGGCGGCGGCATAAAAGAGTCGCCGGGAACCTTCATGAGTTTATTCACATTCGCGAATGTCTGGGCGAATACTGATAATGAACTATAAACCTTGCTGCCTGGTGGTGAGGATAAACGGTCAACAACTTCAATCTGCAATAAGAAATACATCGCATGAAAGAAGCTGTGATTTTCCAATAAGATTTCAATAATTGGTGAAGTAATATAATATGGCAGATTGCCAACCACAACCCAGCGTTTACCCGCCAGCAATTGCGGCAAATCAACTTTCAGAAAGTCATCATGAACGACAGTAACACTATCAAATTTTCCAACGGTTTCGCGCAATACTCCCATTGCCCGATAATCAATTTCCACTGCTAAAACTTCAAGGCCAGTTTCTGCCAGTTGCCGGGTAACCGTGCCTACTCCCGGTCCAATTTCAAGTATGGGCAGATTATGAGCAGCGGCTTTTTCTACAATCAGGTCAACAGCTTCTTTATTCATCAAAAAATGCTGACCCAGTCCCTTTTTAGTATAAAAGCCATACTTTTTCAAAATAGGCATTAAAACATCGGAATTAGTTAAGTCCATTAATGGCAAGTCGCCTTGTTAGTTATTTTCTTCAACCGGCAATGGCTCACCTAATACACCAAGAAGCCACTTTACTTTGATTTCCCAATGAGAAGCCGCACCGCCTTCGTGACCTGCGAAATACATTTTTATAATTCGAGGCCCGCTTAACCTGTTAAAGACACTGTAAATATTCGTTGGAGGTGCGAAAGAATCCTTTAAACCAGCACTAATCATTACCGGAACTTTTACAGCTGATGCAAAATTGCACGCATCGAAATACAGCATGATATTCAACACTTTAGCGGACATCTCCGGGTTTTCCCTTATATATTTAACAGCTTCAGGATATGGCCAATTATTCTTTACGTTTCCTTTATCATCTTTCATGCCATAGTCGACGACAGAATAGCTCATGACATCCGGGGCAACTGCTTTCACTCTACTATCCAGCGCTGCTAATATTATTGAAATTGCCCCACCGGTACCGACACCGGTGGCGGCTAATCGTGTCCCATCAACTTCAGGTGATTTCGCAAGCACATCCAATGCCTGTAAATATCGTATCACCACTTTCCGCATTCCGAAATCATCTGGAGATGTTGGACTGGTAAACACGCGGGTATTCAATGGTATCTGCTGATTATCCGGCAATTGCCCGGTTGGTTCCAGCATCATGGTCACTAACCCGCAGGCGGCTACCGAAGTATTCGGTTTTGAAGCGCGGGTATATTCACCCTGCAGCATCAATAAACCTGGATATCTGCCCTTTTTACGCGGTATCGCCAGCCAGCCATAACAACTAATCTCGCCGCTTTCCATAACTATTCGGAACACCTGTACAGTTGGTGTGCTATTTTTATCATCAGGGATGCGTCGCAAAGATACATTCTCTGTCTTCGCCGCATCTGATATTTTTTGCCAATAATCATCAAAATCACTGGGACGTGTCACCGGCAACTGTATCTGGTCAGGTTTATAACCTATTACAACCGTAGATGATTTCTCTGACTTTTCTAACGAGATTGAAGATTTAATAGTATAGAAATCCGGCATAGTCAAATCAAAATCAAAATCAAAATCTGATGTCGAATGTGGCGGTACTGTTACTGTCGTTGTCTTTTTATATATCTGTTTATTTTGCGAATTGGTAATAAAATTACTGAGCGGAATCTTCAATTCATCATTTGAATTATTTTTTATAGTCACTGCCACTTTAGTAGCATCATCATTTGCCGCTATCCAGTCCTTACTGCTAAATGTTACCGATAAGTCTGTTAATTTAATTAATGGTGCCGTTAATGGATTTAATACTCGCGGTACCAGGGTTAACGATACTTCCTGGTTTTGAGGAATATTTGAACGTTCATATACCTGCTGACCGGTGTCGAGTTTCCAAATAGTACTGCCGCCAAATATCTCTAACCGTTCGCCTGCAGGCATAATCAAGGCTACATCACCCCAGTTTAAACTCGCTGGAACTGCGGCAATAGATTCCTCTTTAAGATTCATTACATACTGTAAATTTTTCGACCCGACAAAGGTATAGCTTGAAGCATCAGCAGCATTTTGCCGAAGATAAATATTCATAAAACCTTCATTGAAAATGTACTTGATTTTGTAATAATCTGATGATGCTGTGATGGTATTATCATCAGTTTTGATGTCGGTTAAAAATACTGGTGTTCTATCAAAAAATGATGCTAAACCCAGCTTTTCTGAAGTAGTATCGATGAACTCGACATCTTTAATCTTAAATGAGTGCAGGTTTCCATCTGCGCCAATCAAAACATTATAATATGGGGTTGCGACTTTATACCCTCCATCCTGCGCCGTTATTTTTACATCCGGTTCCGGGATGTCTGCCGCAAATGATGATATGGAAAAGATTATAAATAATAAGAAAAACAAATATTTTCGCATTATAATATATGACACAAAACCCGCAAATTAGTTACAATTGCAGGTTTTATCATCAAATTATCTATATGCAAATACAACCTATTCGGCTATTTAACTTCCATTAATTCTATTTCGTTTGACCGAACTTTGATAATTTTCCAACCTTTCAAATGTTTTGCCAATGGACTTTCCTGCCATAGCTCTTTATTTGAGGTTGAATATAAAGTTCCCTTTTCAGCAGCATCTTTCAATGCTTTTTTCACGCCGATATAACGTGGTGCTGATGACGGGCGGTCTACTGTTTTAGGAGCATTGCTGTAATCTGCATAACGCGGATTAAAAGTACGGTCGAATAATATCTCTATTACGAAATTATCAAAATCACTATCAGTACTTGCTACTAATAATCCGGTTTTAATATTACGGATTGCAAAAATTAAACCATCTACCGGTTCACGTTCTGGTGCTACTGCCTGGTCAATAACTTTATATGATTGATGCATATTCGCTGCGCGCATCGTTAAACGCACTTGATCGCCAATGGCTAAACTTTTCATTTTATGTCTCCCGGTCAAAGTTGCGGACATTCCATCTCATCCGGCTTATAATAATACCTTTTTAATATGCCTGTAGTCAATAGAAGGTTGGGCTATCTCATAAGCTATCTTAACGCGCCTGTACGGTTGTGCGATAATATCCTACCCACACCTCTCCCCAACCCTGGTTGTCAGCATAATTGTTAGCAGTGTCATTCATTGCCAGGCGGAAAGTACCATTAACACCAGCCGGAACAATATATGAATACCTGCTGCCAATTGGAAATACATATTTCGCCCGTTCTATTGGGTCGGTATTTGCAATTGCAGGAAGGTCGCCAATCATGCCTACCAGCATACAGTGAGGTTTATTGGGACAAAACATTGTTGGTCTTGAAGTATTGCTTTTATCAAACACATCACCTTCCGGTGAAAACCATAAATATCCATCTTCATTAAATAATGTGCTGTATTCAGCTTTCACACTACCATCTGCGTTTTGGAACCGGGTATCAAGATTTGTTAATGATATTTTGCTTACAAAGTTCCATTTACTATTTGCCAACACCATAATGATATCACCCTGTTTTACATCAATACCGGTATCATACCATTTGTAAATCTGACCAGGAGGAGGCGTACCACCAATATCAGTATCACCAAATTGCCGGTAAAACGAACGAACTATCGGCATATTATCTGCTGTCGCATTACCCAGTGAATCACCCATGGTTTTATTATCCGGCATCTTCCCTTTATCAGGGAACGGAAAAGCAGATTTATTTATTCTCCAGTCAATCGGTGGTAATTTCACCGCACCTACTGCCGGACGACGGTTTGTATAACCAGCATTCGTCAGCGATGGCTTATCTACCCATTCTATTGTCGCTGTTCCGCCAAGGTTTACTATTGGCACCGGAATTGGCTGGTCTGTGCCAGGATTATGAAATCGGCAAAATGTTATTATTGTATCCGGTGAAGCATGCGGGTTCCAAAGCCCGGGAAATAATGCTTTGGGACGATAAGTCTCTGTACCACCGGCAAGCATTTTATCAACTAATTTCAAGTCGCCATTGTTAACGTCCGCACCATACAGGGAATAAGCCGATTTTGGGTCGGGTATTGGGAATGGCATACCATTTACATCAGTTGCAAATCCGTAATAGTTATAATCACGGGCATACGACGAATTGGTACTGTCCCGTCGTGGTGTATAATTTGGTCTAGTTGGGAAATTATCAGGATATGGGTCTTTTTCACACCAGAGATTTTTTGATGTTAAAGAAGGATCATCTAAAGCCAAACCGGTAATTCCACCGGTAGGAATGCCGCGAGCACCGATTGCACCTGGTTCCGGCGGGTATACACCATGATCCTGTTGGTATGACCCAACGCTGCGCGCCAGTATCTGCAGACTCGACAAGCAGGTTGAACGCACAGAACGTTCTGTAGCATTACGGGCGATAGGAAAAATCATGGCAACTAAAACACAGATGAGTGCTATTACCACTAATAACTCTACCAGTGTAAAGCCTTCTTTATTCTCTTTTATAATATCGGTATGCATTTAAGTTATTATTCCATCATTCAATGGCGGCTAATCATTTCAGCTATTTTTCTTCTTTAATTCTGCAACTGCCGCACGAAAAACATCGCCGCGATGTTCCATATTTGTGAACATATCAAAACTTGCGCAGGCAGGCGACATTACTACCGCAGAACCACCAGCTATTTCAAACGCTTTATTCACCGCATCCGGCAGAGTTGCTGACCGGTAAACCGGGAAATTGCTATCTGCTTTTGCTATAGCATCGCTAATCAAATCAGCAGCTTCGCCAATTAAGATAACAGCTTTAGCATATTTTACCACATCCATGCCCAGTTCGGTGAAGTCGGCGATTTTGGCTCTGCCGCCTGCTATCAAAACCGGTTTGTCCGGAGCAAACGCCGCCAGTGCCATACGTACTGCGATCGGCGTCGTTCCTTGTGAATCATTATAAAATGTCACCCCATTAATGGTATCAACTTCTTCCAATCGATTGGCAACACCTTTGAAGTCTGCCAGCACAGCTGCCGCAACTTCAGATACTTTATCTGTTACCAGATTAACTGCGGCTATCGCTTGCAAGATGTTTCCCAGGTTATGCTCACCACGAAGACGAATATCTTTTAGATCAGCAATCTTTTTGACTGAACCGGAAATGCCTGAATAAATGACGCCATCATGAATATACACACCATTTGATATTTCATTTTCCACACTGACAAAAACGCAATGTGCATCGGTAAACTTTAAAATTGACTTCTGTTCCGGTAATGTTTCATGAAGAATTATATAGTCCGATGACAACTGCTGGCGGAACAAATTCATTTTTGCCCGTAAATACAGTTCCATTGAATAATCATACCGATCCAGATGGTCAGGATACAAGTTTGTGAATATTGCAATATGCGGTGCAAAATTTTTCACTGCTTCCAACTGAAACGAACTGACTTCTGCCACTAAAATCGAATCTTTCGGCGCTATTTCCGCTAATTCAATCAGTGGTTTTCCGATATTACCGCCAACATAAGTTTCTATGCCGCATGCTTCCAGCAATAAACCGACCAAAGTGGTAGTAGTGGTTTTTCCTTTAGTGCCGGTAATGGCAATAATTGGTGCTTCTGATATGCGATAGGCTATCTCAATCTCGCTCAATACCGGCACGTCGTGTGCTATTGCACGTCTAATCGGCTCAATTGTCATGGGAACACCGGGACTGGGAATTACCAGGTTAGCATTTTCAATCCCTTTATATGCATCATCACCCAATAGAAAAGTTATCCCCTTGCCTTGCAATTTTCCGACTTCATCTGCTAATATTTCAGGCGATTTACTGTCAGAAATGGTGATATTTGCACCCATTCTACCTAAAACTTCAGCACAGGCGCGACCGGTTCCCTTGGCACCAAGACCGATAATATGAATATTTTTGCCTTCTAATTGTAATTTATTCCCCATTATTCTTCCTTACTTCGCCAGGCAAGTATCACACTTTCCTGCAATTTGCGCGTTAACGCCCTTATGTCTAAATCTCTTGACCCACCCAATGATATACCTGATGTTACCGGAGAAACGGCTTTTTCGATAACTAAACTCTCTGTGCCGTTTTCATCCTTCACATCAATATAATATTTCCCATCTTCAAGAACCATTGATTTCAATTCGCGCTTCGCTATTTTTATCAATGCCTTCATCGCCCAAACTTTTTTCTTACTCTTATCTGCTGCCAATGCTTCTGCCATTTTATCGGCTTCTTCTTTACATTCTTCTTTCCCGCTTAACGAGAATGAATCACCCGGGTCAAACAATGCGCTGCCCGCAAAAGGGTCGGAATGTTGAGCAATCGCTTTTCCTTCCTCGCCATCAAATAACACATTAACCCCGTCAAATCTCACCTGAACACGTTTACCGGCTTCTTTCGGCGCGAATACCGCCGGCATAGGCCCGCTTATCCCGCGCATTTTATCAGCCAGTTCTGCCGGAAAAATCATCCCGCCACCGATTAAATGGACGCCAAATTTTGGCATAAAACTCATGAACTTATTTATTTCAGCAGCTTCAGCATCACGCAATAATTTAATCGTGTCATCTTCCTGCCGTTCAAATACTACCCATTTCTCGCTATCAAACTTATCTGTTAAAAAATATCCGCGCGGTTTTTTATCAATCCATGCTACTGCGTATTTTACCCCCGGCCATACCGGTGCTACAAACTCGCGCAGGGTTGCATCGGCTCTTTTCAGCATATTCATCGCCTGACCGAAATCAATATCTGGTTCAAACATGATTCTCCCCTTTTTTACCGCATTCGATTAATTACTTCTTCAGTTTGTACTCGAACTTCACTATCAGTATTGATTATATCTTCAAGTGTCGGCTTATTGATAATTGTTTGATAAGTATCCAGCATCTTTGCAACAACTCTGGTTATATCCATGAATCCTATTTTACCATTTAAAAATGCTTCAACAGCTATTTCGTTGGCTGCATTCAGGCATGCCGGGCAGTTGCCGCCGATTTCAATGGCGTTCCTCGCTAAATCCGGTGCCGGGAAACGGCTGGTATCCAACTGCTGAAATGTCACCATTCCCAATTCTGCCAGTTTCAGCGGTGCCCAGTTTTTCGCTAATCTTTCAGGATAACCCAAGGCAAATTGTATCGGCGTCAGCATCGTTGGCAATCCCATTTGTGCCAGCATAGTTCCGTCGCAAAACTCCACCAGCGAATGCAGGATGGATTGTGGATGAATTATTATTTCAATGTCATACGCCGGCACTCCAAAAAGCCAGTATGCCTCAATCATCTCTAACCCTTTATTCATCAATGTTGCAGAGTCAATGGTGATTTTCCTGCCCATCTGCCAGGTGGGATGCTGCAATGCCATTTCCGGTGTAACCCGTTCCAATTCAAACAGCGACAAGTGCTTTAATGCCCCACCCGATGCCGTCAGCCATATCTTTGACAAGCTTTTTATACTTTGCCCCATCATACATTGAAAAATCGCGCTGGGTTCGCTATCCACAGGTATTATTGTCGCGGCATTTTCCTTTGCTGTGCGCATGATTATTTCACCGGCAGCCACCAGCGGTTCCTTATTTGCCAATGATACCGTTTTACCAGCGCTCAATGCCGCTATTAATGGGGATAAACCGGCGGCGCCAACCATTGCAGCCATTACAATATCGTCATCGCCGATTGCCGCATTTACTATTTCATCATTTCCCGCAACAGCTTCAATAGCTGTACCTGCCAGCGCTTGTTTTAATCCGTCATACAGCGACTCATCAGCAATAACCGCCTTTTTTGCGCCGACTGAAATAGCTATTTGCGCCAATTCATTCACCGAACGATTTGCAGTAACAGTATTCGCCGCAAACTTGTCAGGATGAGCCAGCACAACCTCAACCGTTTGACGTCCTATTGAACCAGTAGCTCCCAGAATGGTGATTTTTTTCATAAATACCGTCTATTTCACCTCGAAACTGAATACATTTACTTCTTCATTGCCCCAACTGCTGCCGATTTTTAATTTAATACTGTTGAATTTACCACTGGCTTTTATCTTCACCAGGCGCTGATAATTATTTTCTACATCGGCTATTACATTTTCCTTGCCATTTTCATCAATTCCGGTTATCGCAAACGACCTGGTCATCGTTGCCGGCACTTCGCGCTGTGGCGCATCCAGCGGGTAACAGCAAGGCTGGTTATGCTGCCTGCGATCAAGATTGCTGTCAAATACCAGCGAGATTTCTGATATTTCAGTTTCATCAGCAAATGAATACTCTACACAGTCGCCGCTTTTCGCGGTCCAACAATTTGATTCATCACCTTTTGCCCGGTCAAGACCGCTGCGCAGTTTTTCTTTTTCAATGGTTGAATCTGTTATCTTTGCTCTGCTGGTTATTTCACTGATATTACGCAGCAACCCGGGCAGATAACAGTCGTCATTCATCAATTCATTTTGCAGTTCTCTGATAGCCTTTTCATATACACCGCGCGGCGACAAACTGTGTTTTTTTGCGATTGCCGCAGCAGTACCCACCGCCTGTCCCAGGGTTGAACATGTTGCCATTACTCTGCTCGAACTCATGGCGACATGGGTCATGCTGATATTGCGTCCGGCGAACCAGAGATTGTCGATATTTTTTGAATATAGCGTTCGATAAGGGATTCCAAAAGGCGATGGTGCCGGATGAAAAATAGTCGGATGCCCCGGATACCAGAAACCGCCCGGATGATGATCATCCATACTCCAGCCGCCATACGCGACAACATCATCAAATGTTCCGCCGGCGCGCACGTCGTGCTGGTTCATTAAAATATCACCCACACATCGTCGGCTTTCACGTTTGCCGGGCAGGAATCCTATCCATTCCAGCACCCAATTATCCGCACCGTGGTCACCCTGGTTCTTGATGTGGTCCCATATTCCAAATGCTATTTTCAACAACTCATCGCGCAGCATTTCTGTATCATGAATACTGTCGTTAACTCCACCCAATTCAATCCACCAGAAATTATTGCCTTCTGGATTTTTAAACTCATGACCACGATTACTCATTGAATCATGGTCAGGGAACTTCTTTGCCCAGGCTGGCGGAATGAATTTTTGCGGGGTGCTCATTTCGCGTGCCTGAATCAGACAGCTCATGCCCATGGTTTCCCGGTCAGTTATTTCAGGAGCAATATCTTCGTTAAATTCTGCGCGTGCTTCATGACCGATGCGGTATTCAGCGCCAGCAAGATGCGCCAATATGGAATCGCCGGAGCAGTCGGCAAAATACGCCGCTTGTACCGTGTGAGTAGTTTCGGTAGTCAATTGCCACCCAGTGACAGAGATGATTTTATTATCGATAGTCTGCGCGCTATTGCAACTGCAGTTTAATAAAAGGGTAAGGTTTTCTTGGTATCGTGCTTTTTCATACAAAACAGAATCCCAAATCTGCCAGTTTCCACCCGGGTTGCGATACATATTTTCCAGATGAATCTCTTCGATAATTCCTGTCTCGCGGTTTCCCTGCCCGTGCGCACCGCACACCCACATGCGAACCTCGCTGGAAGAGTTGCCACCCGGTATCGGCCTGTCCTGCATCAATGCTACTTTTAACCCGCGACGGGCAGCGGCAATAGCGGCAGACAAACCTGACAGTCCTCCGCCTACTACACAAAAATCAACAACATGAGTAATATTTTTCATAATATAAAAAATTAAACAAAACCCAACAATTTCCTTTATTTTTTATTAGTTACACAGAGATACACTGAGGAGACACAGAGGAAATGAATTAAAAATTGATAATTAAAAATTAAAAATTATATAAAGGCTTTAATCTTTTATTTATGTCAGTTTCCATCATAATTATCAATTTTTAATTATTAATTATTAATTTTTAATTATCTAATACTCGCATTCCTCACGATATACCTTTAGCGCGTATCTATACGCTTCCAGGGTAACTAACGGCGATATGGAATGGTCGGTGTGAAAGAAATATGGGGTGCCTTTTTCTTTCAAAGCCTGCATTTTTGGCCGAATTTCTTCATCCATGGCCTTTTTGTCACCGCTTTCCAAGGCGCGGACATCGATGTTGCCCATGAATGCTATTTTTCCAGGATATTTGGTTGCGAAGTCGATTACGTTGTTACCGCATTTAGCTTCCATTGGCTGCAGACAGTCGAAACCGGCTTCAATTATCGCTTCAACACCGTCAACAATACGACCGCAACTATGAAGCACCACTTTCATTCCACGATTGTGGAAATAGTCTACCAGCCGTTTATGGGAAGGCTGGATTAATTCACGGTACATTGCCGGCGAACAAAACAGGCCATTGCTGTAGCCAAGGTCTTCATATATGAAAGCACTATCTGGTTGCACCCCGGCTTCGGCATACATGTAATCAAGGTGTTTGATGTAAAAATCTGTGTATGTATTGCAAAAATCCTGTATCCACTCCGGCTCAAGCGCAAAGTTTTCAAGCATTGCCACATCGCCAAGTATCCCGCGCAACAGTTCAAATACAAATAAGTTTCCCTGTGATGAATATTTATTCAGCGAACGCGCCTTTAAAATCTCATCTCGCATAGCAGTTGGATTCACCCGAGCTTTGTTGAGTTCCAATAGATTCGGCTTGTAATCCTTTTCCCATTTTTCTATCGATGTGCAATCAAAATCGACATGTTCCGGGGTGCCGGATTTATGTTTCCACCAGCGTAGTGTTGCCCCGTTACGGTTTTTCGTCAATTTCCATTCGTCAGATTCATCAACAGTAACATCTTTCAAATCATATAACGGTGCGCTATCCAACCACCCCGCCACAAACCGAATATCATAATCAAAATATTCACCCGGGTCAGTATTCTCCGGGAACCCTTGTTTCAGCCAGTAATCGGGAATAGTCTCACCCCAATAATGGTCCATCAACCCCATCCGGTCAGGGGTCTTTTGATTCAGTAAAGCAGTCACCCGCTCAAAAGATGTCATCTCAGTTTTCATTAGTAAAACCTCTGGCGGTATTATGAACTTTTAGTGTTGATTCTGCAATAGAAAATCAGAAAAATAACTATTCGTATTTTGCTGGTTTAAATTTTACATCGATTATTAGGATTAAAGAGATTTAATGTTATTTCATCTACAAGAACTACAGTGATCTTTCATTGCGATTTTATCCTTTAAATCCTATTTATCGATGTAAAAATTTAAATATTCAACAGACAAATTCTTTAAAATCGCACGATATTATTGATATTATCGTGCGATATGGGTATAATGAAGTTGAATCAGTGAGTAATAACCTATAAAGGAGGTAATATTCATGTTAATAACAGCTACTGAATTAAAAAGCAATATTGGCAAGTATCTCATACTTGCCGCGACCCACGATATCTATATAACTAAAAATGGAAAGAATATCGCGAAATTAACAAGTGCCACTGCTGATAAAGTTGCCTTGCTTGATAGCCTGGTGGGTATCGTCACAGATGAATCAATCACTATGGATAATATTAAGAAGGAACGTCTGGCAAGAAAATGATGATTTTAATAGACACAAATATTATTCTTGATATTTTTCTAAAACGAGAACCGTTTTTTGAATCATCTTATGAAGTTATCAAACAATCAGCGACAAACAATACCGAATGTATTGTATCCGCAACAGCAATTACTGATATCTATTATCTGCTACGAAAATCATTTAAAGATGATAATAAAGCGAAGGAGATCATAGAACGCTTGCTTCAATTGGTTACCATTGCTGATGTGTTGGCACTGGATATTCAGGTCGCTTTATCTGATTCAATACCAGACTTTGAAGATGCTGTCGTTCATGCAGTCGCATTAAGAAATAAAGTAGATTATATTGTAACCCGCAATATTCAGGATTTTTCCGGTTCATCTGTACCGGTAATAAGTCCTGTAAATTATTTAATGTTATAGATATTACGCAATGACTCCCACCGCTTTATTGCTATTGACATAAAGATAAATAATATGTATACTATCTTTGTAATTTGATATGGTTGAAATACTAACAAATTACTTGGTTCCTTGAAAACTTAATATTTGCCGGCTGTTGGTGTAAAACTCCTTTTGTCTCTTAAGTGAAGAATAATAAAGTTAATTTTTTATTCTTGACCATATTTGAAAAACAATATGGGTATCTGGGCATCGTCATTGTCTCATCGTGGCAAAGCGGCATCGTTTATAAGTAACAAACAAACTGAAAAATCGATAATCCGCCTATTAATAATGATTGGTGCATAAGCGCAGTTGACTAATTATCTTCTGCTGGGTACGAAAGCCGAATCGAGAGATTCGTGGCCCAAATAAACTATGAAAGGAGGACATCTAATGTCTAAAAAAAGACATAAAAAACGCAGCCGGAATGCCTGTCAGATTGGTACAACAACCAATGTTGATCGGTCCGGCCAGCGAACTGAAAAAGTAGAAAATATGAACTCAATCATATTGATACTTGCTTCTATTGTTTCATTACTTGAAATTATAGAAAAAATTGTACGCGCTTTCCACCCCTATAAACAATGCCAATGTAAAAATTGGCAATATATTATATAGAAAAGCCTTATGTTTAAATGCGTAAGGCTTTTCACATTAAAAGTTATATAATTTACTGATATGAGAAAATTAAAGACACTAAAAATTAATGATATTAATCATCTGTCAAAATTAATAAAAACTCCACAACAAAAATTGCTTCAAATTAGTGGGGCAATCTCTGTTAACGAGGATGATTTTTTCTATTCTAATAAAATACAAAAAAAATCTGGAATAGGTGAAAGAGAAATAAATCCACCGATTCATGAATTGAAAGTTATACAAAGAAATATAAACCAACTATTACAACGTTTATTAATACATGACATTATTAAGGGGGGTGTTAAAAGCCGTTCTCATATTGACCATGCAAATAAACATATCAAAAAGAAAATTGTAATTACAATGGATATATCTGATTTTTTTCCATCTGTAAAATCAGAACGGGTTTACAATATTTTTTATAAACGCTTAGGATGTTGCCCAAAAATAGCTAATATCTTAACACGATTAACTATTTATCATGATTGCTTACCACAAGGATCGCCAACAAGTGGAATTATAGCTGTGTTAGCAACTGAAAAATTATCACTTCGACTTCTTGATTTAGCAGAAAAAAACAATGCAACTTTTTCAATATATATGGATGATATTGCATTTTCTGCCAATTATAACTTATCAGAATCATTTATCAATAAGGCAAATACTATTATCGAAGATGAAAGATATAAAATAAATGAATCAAAAACTGAAATAATGTTAACAACAGAAACAGAACAAATAATTACTGGTATTAAAGTAAATGATGGTTTAGATATACCTTTCAAATCATATTCTATATTATGTAATGAAATAAACTCTATTAATACACAAATCACCACTAAACAGCATCGCTCAATTATCGGAAAACTTAATTATTGGACGCAATGTAAAATTAAATCATCAAAAGTAATTCATTTAAAGAGAAGATATCTAAAAATATACAATCACCAAATTAACAATAATTCTCAAAATGCTTAAACTTAATTTAGTATTAATTACACACTCCACACTCACCACGGATCATTATATTTTGTTACACCCATAATTACTATCCGTTTCTTCATACAATATATGTCCTTTAAACTCTGGTGAACTAATAGTGGTGTCATACAAACCTATATTTTCACCTTCATGATTATTAATACCGGTATAGGATAAAATGGTAATTGCAATAAGAAAAACAGTTTTTATATTTGTTTTACATCGATTATTAGTCAGTTAGCAACCAAATCCGAACAAAAAGTCATGATTTTAAATTGAAAATTTCATAAAGCAACTCAATCTGAAAACTGAAAACTGAAAACCGAAAACTTTTCCAATTTATTTGGGTTAGGATTATAAAAGATTATAAAAAAAGGAGTAGCTGGTGAGAAAATGAACACTTATCAAATTAAATACTTTGAATACTCAGTCATTCATTCTGTAATGTCAAGAAATAAAGTATCTATATTAACCCGTAATGCAGTATGTTTGCAGCGTATTCTGTACGATTATAAGTCCAATAAAACATCTGATGTTATAACTATTTATAATCCAATACATTTGTTAAAATATCAAATAATTAATAGTTAATATAAATAACAAATTATTAACTATATTTTAAAGTGTAAAGTGTAAAGTGAAAATGATGTTGTTGGAAATGCTTGACATCTACTCGTATAATACCTATTATTAAAAAACTTTAATGGGAGATTAAATAATGAGCAATATAAAACCATATGAATGCCGATCTTGTGGCAAGATAAACCATATTAATTCCGACTCAATAAATGATATTGTTTCTTGCGAATATTGTCATATACCATTACTTGATGAAGAAAAACTACCTAATCAAGTTATTTCGTCATCTGAAACAAGTTATATAAACCCAAATACTTCGCCATATTCAATTGCACGCCCGTTTTGGTATGTCTCATTAATGATGATGATGACGTTAGGCTATTATCAGTTTGTCTGGTTTTATCGAACATGGAAGTTATTATTAATACAGTATGATTTAAAAGGAAATGCTGTTATTAATGCTATTTTTTCTCCTTTGTGTTTATGGAGTTTCTTTAAATATGCTTTTTTATTTGGTAAGCAGGGTGGTTATATTTCATCATGGAATCCTTTATTTGCGGCAAACCTTTTTTTTTCTTTCTGTATTGTTGAAAGAATTATTGACACATATAGTAGATATATAAAACCATTTGATGCAGCAGTATTAAATTTAATTACCCTTATATTAATAGCGTTATCTCTTATACCATTAAAAGAGGGAGTAAATGCTATGAATGCTGGAATTGCCAATGTACAACCAAACTCACGGATTCGTATGACATTATCTCCATGGTCAATCGTTTTTGTAGTGTTAGGCAGTGTTGCCTGGCTTTTAATTTTTTTTTATTTTTACATTATTTTCTTTAATATTATATAATAGGACTTTCGTTTTTAAAGAGACTTCTGCTTAAAAATGGTCGCTTCGACAGGCTCAACGACCGGTTACAGTTTGTCGAAGTGACCTTAAGCGAAAGTTCTGATATAATTTATTCATTATTAGTAAATCACTTAAATATATCATCATTATTGATTTTTAAGTTATGATTCGGAGAAAACAATGAAAACAATATTTGCTTTAATAATTATGCTTATATCTTTTACGGTAGGTTTATTTAATATTGCTATTGTCATGTTTATAATGGGTTTAGCTGGCTTACCTGGAAATATATTGTTTGACGTGGGAAGGAAAAAAGAAAATAATTTTCTTGTTATTATTGGTTTTATTATTACTGCAATAAGCCAATCATTTGTTGTAGGTGCTTACACTGTTTTCGTTGTTGCTTTACTTCGATTCTTTTCGATATTAAATCCTGATGTTCCGACATGGCCTTTGTGGATTGCAGTATTTTTTCATAGTGGTGCAGTGCCAACATATGCTATGAAAGAACAACCAGATGAACCAACTGCAGCGCATTATTCTCTACCAATTGTCAGTTCTTTATCATTAGTGATCTTTATAATCATGATTATTGCACCATCTATTCTCCAATATTTATATGGGTGGGTACCATATTTTGGAAACACGCTAAAATGAAGTTTATTCCTTTTTCATATTATTAAAATAATAAATAATTCTACACTTTTATTTTAATAATATTAAGAATAAAAAAAATATTAGTTATATATTAGTTATTACTAATTCTATATTCCTAATGGATTACCATAAGGATTTTTCTCAATTCGTGCAATTTCCAATTTCTTACGAAGGAACTCCAATAAGTTACCTCCTTCTTGAAGTATATTTACAACTTCATGTAATGTGCATAGCGTAATTGTTCGCTGAGCTAATACTTCTTTACAAGTTGTAACAGCAGCTTTTGTATAATCGGATGCAGAAATAAATATACCACCGACTCCATCTCTCGTGAAAAGACGCACCAAATGTTCAGATACTTCTGGGCGACCAACCGGATCCTTCCACCATTTTATCTCAACAAGATAAAGCATACCATCAATTGAAATTACGCCATCAATTTGTTCGATAATTCCTTCACCTTCTTGACTTACCACTACAAATGCTTCACGAATAAGAATATTATAATGTTGAAAAAGACGATTTATCACTGTTTCAAGAGTTTTACCTCTCTTATAAGGATCATTTAAACTAAATAATGCAAAAAAATCATTTTTTAAACACTCAGATTCCTGACGGTAATTATTTAACTTATCATCTTTTTCTTTCTGCAAACGAATTCTTTCAACACGTGTTCGATCAAGTTCGTTATTAATTTTTGTAAAAGTATCTTTTACATTTATCAATTCTCTAATACTTGCAACCAAACCTTTTGCTTTTAATCTATCATCAGGCCAACAAGAATCAAAGTTTTCAAATTCAACAACACGTTTAAGAATCTCACGTCTTGCTTTGATAGTTTTATCAGCACCTTCATTAATATTTTTTAACACTCGACGTGTTATTTCATATTTATTTATAGTCGATGAATCTCGAGTCAATTGTTGTCTAATATCAGTTAGTAACAATTCTGAAACACCTGCACCTCTAAAAAAAGTAACAACATCAATTTTTGACTTTTGCAATAACGGTATAGTGTCAATTAACAAAGACATTAATTCTGGAGGATAATGATAAATAATTAAGTCATTCATATATTACCTCAATAATAGGGACTTCTCTTTTTTCATGCTTCAAACCATAAATATCAATAACACTATTTGAATAAATTATATCTCTTGATAAATCTATATTGGCTTTCTGCATTACCTTTCAGTTGAGTGACATTATGATACTACCATTGACAAAGTTTTGTCTACCTTAATAAATTTATATATAAAGACAACTGATTAATATAAATTTACATCAATACTAATACACCGCTAATACACCACTTTTGTTAATCCATACAGAAAAATGCTATAATAAGCAGGCAATCAAATATTCGTTGGAGGGCATCATGGGTAAAGGCGATAAACGCACCAAGCGCGGTAAAATCTGGCGCGGTACGTTCGGCAAATGCCGACCGGCTGTAGCTACCAAATCTACCGCTACTGCAAGCGCAGCGAAATAAGAACTTTCACTCTTTAGCTGGCCCCAAATGGGGCCAGCAAACTTTTCAGGTTATGATAAATGGATAATAAAAATATATTTGCTACCATTGCTGAGGCTGCAGCGGATTTAAAAGCTGGAAAATGTATCGTTGTTATTGACGATGAATCTCGTGAAGATGAAGGTGATTTGGTAGCTTCTGCCGCGATGGCAACCCCGGACACGATTAATCTAATGATTAAAGAAGCCCGCGGACTGATATGTGTGCCAATGACAGCAGATCGGGCAACTACATTAAACCTTCCCCCTATGGTAGCGTCTAACGAAGATGCTCATTGTACCGCTTTCACCATCTCTACAGACGCACGTCAGGGCATTACCACCGGCATATCCGCAAGCGACCGCGCTATCACCGCAAATGTATTGGCTGATTATACAAAAACCGCTGATGACATCGTACGGCCAGGTCACATGTTCCCGCTTATCGCCCGCGAAGGCGGCATCTTGCAACGCGCCGGACATACCGAGGCATCTGTTGATTTATGTAAAATAGCCGGTCTGCCACCGGTAGGTTTAATTTGCGAGGTTATCCAGGACGACGGAACCATGGCACGACAGGCGCAACTGATAGAATTTGCCCATAAATTTGACCTGAAAATTGTTAATGTCAAACAGATTATAGAATACCGCAACCGCTATGAAAAATTAATAAAGCGCGTTGTTGATACATTATTACCGACAGAATATGGTGATTTCAAAGCAATTTGCTACACCAGCGAAATTGATAATCGTCCCTATCTGGCAATTACCCTGGGTGAACTCAACGAAGACCCAATACTTACCCGAGTACATTCAAGCTGTCTGACCGGCGACGTATTCCACAGCCTGCGTTGCGATTGCGGCGAACAGTTAAAACGCGCGTTGGAGATGATACAGGAAGAAGGTCGCGGTGTGTTGCTATATATTGACCACGAAGGTCGCGGCATCGGACTGGCGAATAAATTGCGCGCTTATGAATTGCAGGACAAAGGTGCAGACACCGTGGAAGCAAATGAAATGCTGGGGTTTGCCGCCGACCTGCGCGATTATGGCATTGGTGCCCAGGTACTTTGCGACCTGGGGTTAAGAAAACTGCGTTTGCTAACCAATAACCCGCGCAAAATCATTGGTCTGGAAGGCTACGGGTTAGAAGTGGTAGAAGCGGTGCCGATAATAATAGACCCTAATAAACATAACGAGAAATACCTGCGAACAAAAAGAGATAAACTGGGACATCTGCTGAATCCGTAGTTCTTTATTTTTTTGACATGATTAACATGATTGACATGATTTTGGCTTCGCCATTTTAAAAATTAAGATCATATTAATGTGGACAAAAAGTGATAAACTGGGACACCTGCTGAATCCGTAGTTTTTTTGTTTTTGACATGATTAACATGATTGACATGATTTTTGGCTTCGCCATTTAGATATAAAATCATGTTAATCATGTCAAAAAATACTATTTAATCTTGCAATATATTCGATGTTTTCTTTTATGTTGCAGACTTAATGTACCAAAGTTGAATAACAGTCCAACATCAATACCAGTAGCAGATAAATAATTAACTAATTGAACTTCATGTGCAATAGCCAATGAATTAACAGCTTTATTTTCAATGATTACTTTATTTTCAACACACATATCAGCTACATAATCACCGACAATAACTCCATCATATTTAACCTGTATAGGACATTGGCATTCTACATTGATACCAGCTTTGCGCAATTCATGAGCAAGTGCATTTTCGTATACCGATTCGAGAAATCCTGGACCAAGTACAGAATGAACTCGCATAGCACACCCTATGATTTTCTCAGTAAACTCATCATTGTTCATATCATTATCTCTTTTTGATATATTTTATAATTTATAAGATTTTCCCTCAATAAAATTAAATCTAATCATGTCAATCATGTTAATCATGTCAAAAAAAATTCAATCCCTTATCGACACGACTGACATGAACAGGTCGTTTCTTCCCGGGTTTTCTTTTTCTCCGCGCCAGCCGATGGTGAACAGGCGCAGTTTTTTGCCGTCACTGGCAGGCATATCTGCTGCTACCACGTCGCTGTCATTTTCCAGCCCGCTAAGGATGACCATTTGCTGATTTATCTCATTTTTCTCCAACCGCATTACCACATTTTTAAATAGCGGGTCACGTTTTAGTTTCCATCCGCCCACATATATTCTGCTTCCCATCCAGTCAGAATATGACCGTATCCAACTCACCGCGACATCATCGCCGTATAAAATTTTCGTTGGCATCTTATCCGCGCCTGGAGTATCCGTCAATTTTTGCAGGGATGGGTAACCGGTAAAAATTAAATCCTGTACTTTTCCTATCAGCACTTTTGCCGTTCCACTATAAGGGTTAATCTGTATTTTTAAGTCGTTATCGCGCTTATATATGAAGGTTTCCTGACCCGGTAATAGTGTGACTTTTTCTTCGGCACCATCGATGATTACCCGCAGATCCTGCCAAGCTGAATAATTGCCGACAAAATTTCCCGGGGTCGTTTCTTTCAGGTCATCAATCATCCGACCGTCAACATCAATATCTGCAATGGTTAACGGCTGCAGTGTAAATGTTAATTTTCCATTCACTAATTCTGATAAGTAACGAGCATAATATAATGAACTGCTTCCGTTTTGTGCGGCGCTGAATATCATGTTGAAATAGCGGGTATCCTTCTCGTCATGCTCTACCCAGGCGCGGGCGCGGCTGATATCATCAAGACTGGCATTCAGTTCTGCGAATGGTATTTCGGTAGTCCAGTTACCTTTGGGGTCTTCAACGGCACAGAATATTCCGCGCGAACCGGAACCGTAAATAATAACTTTATCCAGATTTGGCAACCCGGTAATAAGGGTCGGGTAACTTTTGGCATTTCGCGGAACATTTCTCTCAGATGGCGCGTTGCTTTCCACCCAATCCAATACCCCATCTCCTCTGCCCCACGGGTCGCATTTTTTAACAATCATATATGATGCAGGCTGGTATTGCGGCTGCCCGTTAATTGTCACCCGCCTGGTTGCTGATACCGTAAATACCACCAGCATCCTTTCGGCGTTATAATTTATCGAAGGATATTCATAACGAATCGGGTGCGGGATTGCATCTTTCTCGTCACCCGGGTCGGCAAACTTATCCTGAATTTCCACTATTTCATCATCGGTTAATATCGGCTGCCACGGCGCGCCAGTGATGGTAATAGTGCAATCAGCAGCAACGAGATTATTCTTCACCGCTCTGTCTATTGTGATGCTTTCTTCATCCGCCACGATAATTCGCGCCAGCAATTCTACTTCACCTTTATCATTCTTAATCTCTATTATGTCGGATGTGCTGTCATCGGCAGCGTGAATACTCTTTATCTCTTCAGGCAGCAGTTTTATCTTTTTGTCCCCAGCTTTGATGTCCTCCACCGCAGTCGCCATCATAGATTTCAGATGTCTTATCCATAGTTGGGTATCGACTTTGTTCTCTTCAGCTTTAACGCCATTCATCACGGTATCGCTGGACACAATCACCACGGTATCATTCTCGTTTATATCCATCGCGGTGGGGTTTCTTTCTGCGCCATCCAGATAATTCTTCCACTTCTTCACTTCTGCCACAAACTTGGCATCCATCTTGCAGTCAGAAATATATTGCTCAGCAATCAGCTTGTTCGCCTGCATTTTGCTGTCAATATTATTATCAACGCTGTTTACAGACGCATTATACAATCCTATTGCATCATCAACATTGCTGTTTTTATCAAAAGCAACATCATGAGAACTGCCAATTCTGTTCATCTTAAAGTTACTGTCATCTTCAGTATAATCAAAATTGCTGAAAACGTAGTTTGCAACATTCGGATATCGGGATACCAGCGCATGTTTATCAACATCCAATTCCGCAGCTTCATCTTTCTTAATCGGCTCAAAATAATCCCATTGACCATTGTTATTAGTATCGATATATTTGCCGGACAACGCCTGCGAGTATTTCCCTGCCGGTAAAGTTATCTTTTCAGCATTGCTGATATCTGTCAGAGTTTTTCCGTTAAATATATACGACTTTTTAGTAACTAATTCATAAAAATTATCCGCTAACTTATCATAAATGCTGCCGGGATTAGTCATTCCGGTAAGATAATAATTATCAGGATGGGAGAAAATGGCGTCGGTCAGATTACTGCCGGCATTAATTTTATAAACAAGAATCTTGTCGGCATATTTGCAAATCAGCAATGCATCCTTTGTAATACTTACTTCAATAACGTTGTCATCTTTTTTAAACTTGGATATTTTATAATTAATCCAATAATTATCTATTAAAAGCTTCTTTTCTCCTTGCTTTGTCATAATGTCACCAAAACTTTTAATAATTACCCATTCTATGCCACTATTAATTAAAGTTATCGTTTTACCATCAGTTGTTTTCTCTATAGCAACAGGTTGTAATCTATCTCCTACATTAACACCATCAACATTTTTCACAACTTTGCCATTTGTTGGATTAATAATAGCTGACGTTTTTTTGCCAATCAGTTTTATATTATCGCCATCCTTCTCAATTTTTTCAAAAGAACCATCTATTTCACTTTGTACGATTATTCTTTTCTCATCATCAACACCTGTCAATTTTACAGCATAAAACATCGACTTTTCTTTACCGGATACAGTCACAAAAACTATTGATTTGTCGTTATTGAATAGTATATTCAACACCTTGCCAGTAAGTGGCAGATTGTATCGCCATTTCAAATCACCAAGTATATTCAACGAAAACAACTCAGCATTTTCTGTGACACCATAAAGACGCATATCGTCGAACCTGACGGAGCCAATTTCCGCCTGGCGATAATTTGCTGACATATTCAGCAGTTTGCCATTCAGTCCGATTGTGCTGCTATTTACATTCCATTTTTCAACACCATTATCCATATTTTCAAGACTGATATCAGATGAATAACAGCGGATTATTTTCGCCTTTTCAAACTTCCCGTCATTCCATATTCTGGTATCAGCAGCCAAAACAGCAAGAAAATAATCGTTAATTTTATTAAGAGCAACTATCTCACCAGTGAACGCGTCAGTATATAAAATATCACCTACTGTAAATTCACCTATAGTTGCCAATGTCACTGCATAAACTTTATCTCCATTTTTAAGTTTCTTCTCTATTGATACTCCTTCATTTCCTTTATTAATCATGATATCTTTAATGGTTGCGTCTATAGTTTTTTCAGCATCTGTGATTTTTATCTTTAGGTTCTCAGTTAATTCCGGGAAATTATTGCGGGTCAGCACAATATCCGCAGTTAGATTAACCGGAGATATTTTCTTCTTTACCATCGGAAAATGTCCGTTATTAGTCATACCGTTGGGACCAAAGGCGAATTTTGTACCAGCCTGGTCTGACAATACCAATCTTTGCCCGGACAATATTGCGCCTTTTGTGAAGGTATATTTATCCGGTAAATACAACACCATGACATCACCGGCGGCGCGGCTTTTTTCAATGCCTTTATTCAATTTTACAATTATCTTTTCTTCCGGGGTATTCACTATCCCGGTAATGGTATAGCTGTCAGTATATTCTGTTGGGTCAGCACCATTCTGCCGTGTAAAAATAACCTTGTCGCCGATGTAAAAGTTGTTAATTGATTGCACCAATATCTCGCTACTTCCAACCGGCACATCAGCAGCAATCACCGCGCTGATAACTGTCGGATTTACCATAAATCCGTCAATATTTGGCATTGCGATGTTTTTATTTAAAAATTCTATACCATTCGAATCTTTAACGGTATCAGTCAATAAGTCGTCATTAAACTGAGGCATATCGGTAAGTGTCGGTTGTGTTGGTCCGGGCAGCAACTTTAAATTATAATCCATTGAAACCGGCGGGTTAATTTTCTCCGTTTTCTCGTCAAATCGCGGCGCACCCAGCGAAATCATTCTGCCATCCTCGGTCGTGGCGATTACAGTGCTGTACCATAACGACACACCGGTGATGCGCGAGAGCAGCTTTTTGCGCCATGAAATTTTGCCGTCACCCCACTTGCCCGTTTCGGGCAAGCAAACTACGTCATTGCCAGATGCAGCGATTATTCTGCCCAGGTTATCAACAGCAATCGCATTTATTTTTTCATCCAGAACAAACTTTTTCTTTCCATTTTTATCCATGTATACAAGTTCTTTGTCTGCCACCGCCAGCCAGCCATTCGCCATTGGCAATATTTGGCTGGTATTTTTTGGTAAATCAGTATCAACAGTTTCACCTTTTAAATTATCAAAATCAGCGTAAGATTTCAGTTCGCCGGTGTCAGTCAGAATATATAGTTTGTCATCAGAATATGCGGTCACCACTTTCCCGATATCAATCTTTTTCAATATCTCACCCAATGGCGAAATGAGGATTAATTTATTTTCAGTCACCAACGTGATTCGCCAGGTTTCGTTCCAGCGGAATATTGACAACTTTACTGGTTTTCCCGCGTCAGTATTCAGCTTCCAATCAAGTATCCCATCAGCATTTACACGATACACCACACCGGCATCATCTACGGCAATTACGCTGTTTGACGCGTCCATTATCATAGGGGTAGAAAACGGCGCGGCGGGTTTGGTGTTGAAATCGGGATATGCCCAACAAAATAAACCATTTTGCGAGAAGGCAAATATCCTGCCGGAAAGCGAGGCGGCATAAATGCGGTTCAGTCTGCTGTTTACCAGCACTGGCACCCGTACCGCACCCATCTCGCCGCGCAATTCATTCTTCCATAACAGCCTGCCGGTATCTGCGTCTGCTGCCCGCACCACCCCATCATCACCTGCGGTAAACACAGCCCATTGCGCCGGAGTGCCAACCCAGGCGATGTCACCGACGGTATAGTCATATCTTGCCCGCGAATCAGCATCCAGCATAACTTCATTCCCGTCAACCTTCAATATTTTCAACAGGTCTGACGACCCACTTGCACTTTGGGTGAGTTGAATGGTGTCGCCGCCAAGCAGCCTTTCACCATGATCAACGGTAAATGTTGAGCTATTTGGAGTGACAATTAATTTTTTAGATATAACAACACCGGGATACCATTTTATAGATATTATTGGCTGAACATTTTCCTCCACTTTTACATTTGTTACATTCGCAAAGATATTCCATCTTCTTGCAGGTGCTTTATAATCAGTACCTATTTCACATAGTTTCTCTAATTCTTTTTCATTATTTATTACCCAAGCCGTTATAACACCATTATGGGATTCTATCCAAAAATCATATCTATTTTGATTTAAACTCTTGCTATATTTATCTCCAATATAATTAGCACGTAAATCATTAAATCCAAAAAATATATATTCACCATTTCTTTTATTACTCATAACACAAAAAGGGATAACTAAAGCACCACGTTTCTCATTATCGGTAGCATCTAAATATAATCCAACTTGAGTTTCTGCTTTATCATATTGGCTAAGATCCATACTGACATTCATAGTAAAATTATTGCGCGGGAAAAATGCGTCAACCGGCATAGCCCATACTTCATGCTTTGTTCTGTCATCTGAATTAATAACCGGCTTGTATTCAATCATTTTTCCGCCGGTTAGTTTTGCGCGGCGATACAGCAAAGTTCCTATTTCAGTATCTATCGGATAATCCTGCGTGGTTGCGTCGCGAACGAAAATCTGCTGATTTCCTTTATCGCGGGTGACATCCAGCACTGGTCCCAGGTCTTCGCTGCCAATGGACATATAATCGCCGACATATATGTTCGCTGCATCCTGTACCGGGATATTTCGAGTACCGGCGATAATTGCTTTAGCCAGGCGAGTTTTGCGGACGGTGTCAGCCATCATGGCAACTACCGGCGAATATGATTGCGGGCCGGTGAAGGCACTGCTCCAGCGCGCGCCGCCATCCGGCAAAGTTCCCGGCGCGGTGAAACCCGGACGAGTTGCAATATTGCCGACAGCAGCAGTTTTAAAATTGCCATCTTCGGCAATACAAATGAGTTTCCCATCTACTGTCGTTGCAATAGTATTTTCACCACATAAAACAACCGCCAGCAATTTGCCAAAATCGTAATTATATTTCCACACCGTTGTCATATCAGCATTAATGGCAAACGCACCGCCGGTCATGTCGGTAAGGTATACCTTATCAGCAGATGAAAATTGCGTAACAGCTTTCGAATCACCATAGAATTTTGCCAATTTTGAATCTTTCAACTGCCATATCGTGCCGTTATCAGTGGAAAATAATGGCACATCTTTTAACAGGCAAACATTCACAAAAGTGCCGGTTTCGGTATCAGCAATAATCGGTCCAGCAATTACTCTCCCGGTTAAAGCGTTGAAACAATAGATATTTCCTGCACGATTAACCGCGTATAGTTTATCGCCATTTAACGCCAATGGAGAAATAAAACTTGATACCCGGGTTGAAGCATCCGGAAATACCCAGCGCAGGTTAGATTTTTCCATATCACCATTCAACGCATAAACCCGTCCGGTATTCGAGCCAAAATAAACCGGCAAATGCGGGTAAGTTGCCAATACATCCCCAACATTCAACTCATTGGGAATTTTATCATTGAATTGTATTGTTTTATCATTTACTGATTTAACAAAGCCTATAAACTTATCGTCACGACGAAGTTCATCGCCGGGGTTTATGCCAGTCGCATCATTCACGGTAATTTCTATTGACCCGGCATCAGCTTTCTGGGCAATAGTGAGATTCACCACCGGAGTGTAAGCACCAACCGACAATCCTGATTCTATGCCGGCACCGGCGGCATACCAGACAACCCAGCTTTTATCATCAGGATTTACCGCGTAAATATTGCCATCCATAGAGGGACATAATATTCGCCGTTTATCTTTCAGAATAATTTCCGTCGGTGTCGCCAGCATCGGTCCCCATGACGCGCCGGAAGGCAATACCGTTATTTTCCCTTTTTCATCACAAATGTATAACCTGCCGTCGGTATTAGGTGCGTAGATTTCATTTTTACTGGTAATCAGCGGTGCCGCACGAAAAGCGGTGGCGTATTTGCTTTCAATAATTGGCAGCTTTTTATCTGTCAGCGAACTTGTACCATCAGCTATATTTACCCATATAACTTTGCCTTCGTCAGTTGCAGCCACCGCAAACTTTTTATCAGTCGTTATCGCCGGCGACTTAAAACTATGCCCAATCTCCGCTGACCATTTCAAACCTGGTACAGCAAAAGAAATTGTTGCAGAGAATAGCAGTATTAACGCAGTAATTATATATTTATTCATCTGCACCCCAATCAATCGCGATTACCGTCGGATACTTCATCTCGACAGTGTCACCTGGATAAAAACCTTTCTCCCGGGTTATTTTCATATCGCCGATTCTTAATGATCCATCGATATCAGCAGCTATCGATTTTAAATTCTCGCCGGCATACCAGCGGAATGGAGCATAAGAATAAGCAATAATGTTGTCATTTGATTGTAATTCAATCGATGATTTATCTGCACTGCTGTTGGTTTTTAACGTTATAATATTATTCAAATCATGAATAATTATCCCGTTTTTACCATCAAAAAATATGTGGCGGATTGAGTTTGTCTCTACGCCATCCGGCAAAAAGTCATATTGATTATTATATGGATTCACCGCCAGATTCATCTGCTTTTCCGCATTTTCCCTTTTTAGAATGAATACCCGCAGTTTTTTATCTTTCACATCAGGTGCATCCACCGGCAGGTTATTTGCTGTCAGCAAAGTTTTTGTCCGCACACCGCTGATAATGATATCGTCATCAGGCAATGTCGCGTCATCGGAATATCTGTAAGCGGTGAGGAAAGTCAGCGGCTTTTTCAACCCCAGCGACTTGCCATCTGCTATTACCGCAGCCGTCTGACGCAGGTATCTTTTCTCGCCTTTGAACTCATAATAACAATACGGCCGGTAATATGATCCTTCTGTCATTTTTAACTTATCATCATTAAATGAAGATCGAAATAATTTCACAAAAGGACGAATTACCTCAATTACGCGGAAATTGTCGGTATCGGCTATAAGTGTGCTTTGCCAGGTAATTTCCGCTTTACCGAGTGAGATAACTTTACCTTCAATGGTAATCTTCACTTCATCCATCTGTTTCTTTATCTCGTATCGCCGGGCATCGCGCGGTGCATTAATTTTCAGGAATGATTCATCCGGCAACTCAATATTTTTACCATCATTGGTATCAATCTTATCCAAAGTCACATCAGGATATGACCAGACAAAACTGCCATCCCTGGTAATCTCAACTACCTTTGATTTGCCGGTGTCGCATACCAGCAAGTTGCCGTTATGCAATACCTGCATATTGTTAATATAGCCGAAGTCATAACTCTTATCATGATAGTAACCATTTAACTGATAATCTGACTTGCCGAACTGATTAAAATGAACAATCCGGCGGGAATCAGCAGCGAAAAATGGCGGGGTGAAAGGTTTCAAATCTTTCGGCAGTTGCTTTAGATTATCAGGCAAATATGCCAGAACTTCAATAATAGAAGGTTTTTCAGCGACATTTTTGTAGTATTTCACTTTCAATATCTGTCCGTAATATTTAATCTGCAAATCATCACTAACCTGCACCGCTCCGGTATTGCCGGCAATGGTATAATTCAACTCAACTTTACCATTTTTATCGGTATACCAAGGGATATTTTCACCATTTAATGTTGTCAGTTTCAGCGGCGATTTATCAGCATCCAATTCGCCAGGATTAATTAAAATCTCACCGTTTGTTACGGCAATATCATCGCTGTTTATCCATACTTCCGCACCAGCGAACTCGATAGGTATTTCCTTAGCGGATAATTTAATTACAGTTTTCGTAAACTCAAGAACTTTTCCAGCATCAAAAAACTTTTCATCTTTCTTCAATGCGACGCGTTTGCCGATAATATCTTTTGGCATCACGTTATCGACAATATCTGTAATCTGTGTGAATTTATCAGCTATTTCGCCAATCTTCACCATAACACGCAGGTTATTATCATTATCACTGATTTTAAATTTATCATCCTTCGTGGTGGTAAATGATACTTTTCTATCTTTAATCTGCCATTTTGATATTTTGTCGTTAATAATTGCCACCGGTTTGCTTATTGGCATTTTAGAAAGAATATCGGTACAATCCACCGCATAAATCATACCTTTATCATTACTCAAGTATATTTCACTGCCAATAGATGTTATCTCACCGTCAACCTTTTCACCCGGTACTTGAATGAAATATTGCAAGGTATTGCCAATGTCGTTGAATACGGGATTTTTCACCGGAAAAAGATTCATGCTGCCCAGCATTTCGTTTTTATAAGCAATTTTTAACGGCAGTTTTATTTTTCCGCTGGAATACATCTGCCAGCTATTAAATAACCCGGTGAGAGTATTACCAGCAGGGATGACAGAAGTAAAATAATCATTCAAATTGCTGCCAGTCACCTTCGCATCCTTTGCGTCAGTAACGGTAAAATCTTCCGGCAATTTCTCTATTGGCATTTGCGGCGGCAGGATATTCAACTTGAACCCCGGCAATATCGCCAGTAAACCAGCGCTACCGCTTTGTTTATCGCGACACGGTATTATTACCGTCATTGCGATATCCTGCATATTTTCCGCAACATTCAACCGTAATGGAACCACTGCCAGATTACCGATTAATTCATACCTGTCGACAATACCAGGTAGCGACAATACCGCATTGCCGGTAATGACATCAAATATATTAACAGCACATTTTGCGTCAGCAGTGAATAACAAATTATCTTGTACTACAAATGACTTTACCCCATCTTGTTTTATTCGCCATAACTCTTTACCCGGTTCTGGATACTTTTGTTCATATTCACCCTCAATAAATGGCGATAATAATGTAGCAGATATCACCTTATCGTCGGTTTGCACCAGTAAATCGGTTGTGATATTGCGGGTATATTTACCCTTTAATGCTGGTAATATCGCTTGATATATTTGCGCATTTGTCTTTATCTCAACAGGAACTTTTTCGTTTACGATTAAACTATTTTCATTTTTATATCCGTAGCTTTTCTCGCCATCTTCATTTACCATTCCACCGGGATAACGTTCGAAATCACCTTTCATCGATAATTCTGATTTGCGGTAAAGTGGGAACAGGGAGAAGTATTCTTTATCAATGCCTTTATTATATGCTTTAATGAAATTTTCATATTTTATCCCTAATCCATCGATAATTATTCGTCCTTTACCATATTTGCAACTCCAAACTGCCGCTTTATTACCATTAATAAATTCCGTTTGCATAAATTGCGGCATGCTATTTGTCGTATAAAAACCTAAATTATTATCTAATTGTTTTAAGCTGTCTTTAATTCCAAAATGGTCATCAGGAAATATAAGGGCTGCATTCTTATCAAATCTTGCCGTATTAAAAATAGGTAAATCAGGAAATATCTTTACTTTTAATATATCATCGCCATACATACCGCTAAAGTTAATTATCAACCAGTCACCATCTGCTACTGCACATCTTATAGCTGCTAACTGTCGCAGGGAAAAATATGACATCGTTTTTATTTCGCAGAACATTATTTTATCACATTCATATTTTACAAGTTCATCAGGAGAAATGACTTTTATCCCCTCTCCTCTTTCTACACCTGTCAAATGTAATGAGGCAGGCAAATCATTACTGGTAGAAACCCTCAATAATGCTTCCATTAAATTATCTGGTGCCTTTCCTGAAAATATATCTTTCTCTGATAATTCAACCACGCGCACATAATCCAATCCCGGCGGATAGCTTATTACATTCTGCGCAACAGCATTAGTGGCAAATAAAAACACCCAGCATAGTAATATTAATGCCGGGCGACTCAATTTTAATATGTAATCCTTTAAAAAAATCATAAGATGTCCTGTCTCCATTTTCCGCAGGTGGTAGTGGAGCTGTCCCCAGCTCCCGCGACAGTGTTTTTCATATAATAAAGTTCCGGTTTCAACGACAAAACAAGGTTTGCAATTTTTGCACTACGCAAAAGAACAGATCGATACAACCCATATATGTTTCTTATAACCGGCTCTGTCGCGGGAATTGGGGACAATTCCCCTACCTTTTCCCGCGACATTTATTGTTTACATGTGTATCTGATTATAATTCAACAGGTTGTCAGCAACTGGCAGTTTCGGTATGCGCGGTCGGTATGACAGCCAGGTTGCGCCGGTGGCCTGGTCGGTCTCGGTATCATAACATACTGGCCGCGACAAGGTGGCGTCGTAATGATATTCAACGCCCATACGCCGGTTAAGCCATCGCCATGCATTCTGGTCCCAGTCTGATGCCATTGCGCTGGGATTAAACATTGCCGGCTTTTTGCCATCAATTGAATAATATGAATAATTTGATCCGCGCCAATGACTCATCCAGCTATCTTCATCTTCCGGCGGGGCAGGACGATTCTCTACAATCGCGCCATTTAAAATAAATCTCACATCCATAGGCTCATGATATCTTGGGAATGGCGGTTTCATATCAGCAATTTGCAGGTCCGTCGACTCGTTATAATAGTGTCCGGGAATGACGAACCAATTTCCCCGCTGGGCATATACCAATGCGTCAATCTGCATATCCTGACCGGTTACCAGCATGCCGGAACCGAGGAAATTATTTTCAACATTGCTGGTTTCATTGTTCCCGGCACCAAGAATGTAGGCAGCCTGTGCGGTATTATCAACGGTAAGCACGGCGGTATTATCAGCACCGTAACCGATTACCGGCATAAGAGAAGTATATTTTAAAGAGTCATCTACCCGCCACGATGCCGGCAATAACGGGGTATTATTAAATGCTTTTGTTGTGAGAGTCAGTAAAGTATTTGTGTTGTTCCATTTAAATGCCTGGTTATTCACCATCATTTTCACAACAGAATTTATTTTCGCGACATTAGTATTATCATAACCATGACGCAATAACATTCGCAAGCTTTGATTAACTTTTCCAGCGGTATTGAATGTCACCGTCGCGGTATCTGCTGCTGCTAATGAATTTACCTTTTCTTTATTGCCATCCTTCAATGTGGCACTGCCGGACAAAACTGGCGGGGTGAACATTGCCGGTGTCGGATTAAAACAGACATTGTCTAATGCGAAAAGCGCAAGTTTGCTGTCATAAGGTGTGCCGGATACGATTGTCGTTTTGGTATTCGCGGTAATATCCGATACATATTGTTCCTGGCGTGAAGCCGGGTTAAGCAAATTGCTTTGAATATAAATGGTACCGCCACTGACAATGCTAAGATCAAATCGGCGATTGTAATCATTAATATAATATGTCGTGGCAGTATTATTTTTAAAACCACCCCAGGCCTGCTGATTTGGATAATCAGTCAAAGGCAAAGGTTTTTTACTGCGAATATCAAAGGCTATTGATGAAGGCAAACCGCCTTCTCTGCCTAAATCACTGACATTTGCAGGGTCGGGTGCTATGCGTTCATTTATTACTTTAACATTGCCTTCCGCAAAAATAATTCCGTTTTTCGGGTAAGACATCTCTACCCAATAAAATGTATCGCCATCAGAATCAACATCTGTTTGCGCTGTTAAATCAACACCTTTTGTATCTTTAAATGGTTTATCATATCTTCTTAATTCAAGCCGTGGGATATCAACTATATTACCTGTAGCGTCATATTTCCAATCGCGTAATATTATAGTGACTGCGCGCGGCTTAACTGTTGAAGTAATATCTGAGCCTGGTTTATCCGGTCGATAAATGCCATTCTTCCAATATGTCAGTCTTTCCGGGTGCATCCAATCATTTCTCAGCGAATCAATATCGCCGCCAAATTGGATGTCATTGCGATTATCGATATAAATACCATCGCCATACCCTAAATCACCGGTATTCACCCCCGAAGTCCAGGTGCCGCTATCCCTGGTAAGGCGTCGGTACCTGTCTGCGGCATAACCAGAGCCGATTTCATTTATCTTCGGAGCATTTATTTTAGGTACGGTTTTATCATTATCCGGCGTCCTGATGAATGCGACCGTTGACGCACTTACCCGGTTGGCATCAGATTTAATTTCATTTGGACTCTGAATATTCAACATCACAGACGCGGTCGCTTCGCCATAATCATTTAATGATCTGGTCGAAATCATCTGGTCGTTACGCTGGACAGCATATTTTGACTTGTAATTCTGTGCGTCGGTACCAGACGGGTCAAGCAGGTAAAACCACCCACCGCCCAACTGCAGATCTCCCTGCGCGTAAATAGGCCCTTCATAAACCGGTCGATAATAGAATGATGATATTGAAACATTGTAATACGAAGTAGTATTGTTGAAGTCAATATTAATTGGCGAACTGGTAATGGTTGTTAAAAATGTATCTGCGGTATTTTGAATCCCTGGAATCGCCGGATTATTAAGCATAAGCCCACTGCCCAATACCATCGGGTCGCTGCTGCCGTCAATATTCGTCAGCCAGATCAGGTTATCTGTTAATCCTATTGGTATCATTGCCGCTATCGAACGGCGCAAGAAACGCTGCGGATTCTGGAATCCTTTCAAATAAGCCTGGTATTCGTCCGTACCAGCTGTGGCTTCCATCCCCGGATCTGGCGGGTTTTGCAATGCCAGCGCTGAATCTACCGAAATTTTAATATAGCTGTCAGAGATATTCTGACCGAACGGATTATTGTTATCAATAGTTGCCTGCGGTCCATAAGTGACGGTGAGTTTGTAAAAGCCTTTGTCGTAACGAATCCATCCCACATTATTTGGATCCGGCCCGTCATCAGGACGCCAATCTGCGCCGGCAGAACTGAAGCGCAATTGATTTCTGGCAAGATCAAGCCCGGCACGGGTTATTTCATCCAACTGTCTCTTATCATTCTGGCGGGCAGACTGTACCAATGACGCATTGATGAGAGATACAAAATATCCGCCTAAACCAACCAGTAAAAACAGGACTATTACAGCAATAATTAATGCCTGACCTTGATGTTTCATATATTTATCTCTGCTTATTATCATACAAATCACCTGCTTTCCAACGCACGGCGAACGGCGTTTTTCGCTTCAAGCCGTATGGCGACTGAATAGTCCTGCCGCGACTGCTCGGGTGAACGCGCGGCGGTATCTTGCCGTGCTAATGTCAGGGTCACATCAATCTGCCCCTTGGTTGAATAACTTGCCGTCGCCACATCATCTGGCTGCAAATCACAAATATAATACAATGGTTGAATTGCTTTGCCTGCTTTTGGCTCTGGATACCATATTTCAACGTTGCCGCTTAATGTTGACCCATCGCGCTTTTTGCCAAATGTTATAGCGCGGGAATTCTTTTTATACTTATCGGCAGCAGTTGCTGTTAAAGTATATTCATCTTTCCCCAATGTTACAGGGTTTTTAACGTAAACAAATGTCTCTTTAGATGCAGCATTTGCTCCGTCCCATACTACTATTTTATACGGCGGAGTTGCTAAATAGGTTCCATTATCATCCCAACCGGTAGGAACTGGCAGGAAACCTGTCGACATATCAATCTTGGTCGGTGCCATCGGCTGGTTAAATACAACCTTGCCGGCTAAGCGCTGCGCATCAATATCGTCTTTTGTCCAAATCGGGTATCCTGTTGCCCATGTCGATAATTTAATATTGAAATCATCCCGTTCCATTGGCGGATAATCCATAAAATGACGTTCTAAAACGATAGAATAAGTTTTGGCAGTATCTATAGCAGTACCATAGCACAACATGCCGTTTTTATCATAAATCTTAATTTTATACCCAAAGGGATTAGTGTTTATCGGATAGAAAGGAGTTATCGATTTCATAATTGAAAAGAATGGTGCTGTGTAATCCTTTGCGATCATTTTATCGGTATCCGCGGAGTTTACACCATATAATTTCATAAAAGATGGCTTGTCTATAGTATACCATCCCGACCATGCGCTGGCTGCCCATTCATCCAACAACTGGTTTCTGGCTGCCCACAAACCGTTGCGGGAAAAAAGTACTCCGGGTTTAACTTCGCCTGTCGAATCTTTATCCATAGTCAAAGTTTCATTATTAATTCGCACCGGGTTAGCCACAAATGCCGGAATATCCCACATTGCGCCATACGGGGTGATAGCCTGGAGGTCATTTCTATACATTCGCTCTATCACTGTCCGGTTTTTCATTCCATTTGCCAATGCCACATAATTCGCGGTATCCAATGGTGCCGAATAATTCCACACTTCGGCAGAATTGGCTGACCAGTCAAACGATGTCGGCAGGTTATATTGCGCGATAATAAACGGGTTTCTCGGTTCTGTGCCGCTCTTCTCTGACAAGTGAAAAGGAGCATACCTATCTTTATACCGGGGTAAAGTGCCATCTACATAGTCAGGCTGCAGCAAAGTCCATTTAGCCGGCGGGGTTTGCCCACCCCAATACCACGGAAAATCGAGAATGCGCAGATACCGGTGCATGGTCTGACCAGTTACAACACCAGATGTAGGGTCTGTGGTATCTTTTAAATAAGTTATCCCTTCTCCGGTGACGGGGAAATCAAATATAACCGAAGCTTCTTCGATATCAGATTTAATATTATCAATAGCTTTTAAAGCTGCGGTTTTCGCTTCAGAAATGGCTTTTGCTTTTTTTACATATCCCAGGGAAGACATTAAAGGCACGGTGAGCAGCGTCATGACGACTGCGAGAACCGCCACTGTAACCAATATCTCAACTAATGTAAAAGCGTGCCTTCTCATTATCTCACCTTTTATCGCGCTGATTCCGGCAAAACGATATCTACAGACTTGCTGATCCACCGTTCGCTGAGTGTCCGGGAAGTAGGTGGTTCTGTTTTGCCGTCAACCTCGTAAGCCACACCGCTTCTTTCCTGTATCCATAAAGCCCGTACCGTAACAGACATTCCCCGAACGGAAATTGTACTGCCGGCTTTGTAATTCTTGCGCAGAATTATTTTGCTTGCGCCGGTTGTGCTGTCTGGTACCGGCACCACGTGAACCTCGCCATGTATTTCATTTATCGCCGATGTTACTGACGATGTTACCACTATTGGCATTAACAAATCATCTTTCACTACTGTTATCGCGGGAGTAGATGTGAAAGTTACTTTATTTCCAGGACCGATAGAGGTTAATTTAACAATTATTCGATTATCAGGTAATGTCGGTTTAGCATATTCATAATTATCTACAGTATTTAAATTTCGAATCGAAGAAACGTTACCACTATTATTTTTCTTAAATGTACAAAGTGCCATTGACAATGGATTTGGTGTTACAAATACACTGCCATTAGAAACAGTTAAAGCTGTGGTAATTGTGAATTGTGTGCCAGATGTTACCGATGCCACGACTCTAATTGGACGTTTCGTGGTATCAACAGTATCAATTAATTGAATCTGCATACCAGCTTTTATACTGGAAGTATCATCTACGGTAATCGTTGTGCCATTAGTTACAGCAGCGGTTGCTGTCGCTAATGCAAATGAATTATTGGTTACATCTTCTGTCTGATAATCAATCGCCAACGATGCACCGGCATATACACCAGGAACATAAATAATATTTGGCGTTGCCGCATTATACCTATTCCAACCAAGGGAAACCGCTGCGGTTGGGGTTGTGCTTTGCGACCAGAATTGCGCCGGTGGACGGGTAATTTGCAGGGTCCAATCACGAGTAGCTCGATAATAAACCCGCAAGGTGCGGCCGCGCAGATTTTGCCATGATTTCTTATCAGTTGCCAGTCCAGAGCCTACCCGCAGTGTCCCTTTTTCTGCCTGAGTCATATCAATCAATTTCAACTGGTCGGTACGAGCAACTGCGTCACGCATCGGCGACGTCCAATTAGATGGATTATATGAAGTCGGTACTAATTTATAAGTCTGCATTGATTGCCAACCGGAGTCATAACCCGGTCCCAAATCAGAAACTGGAGTTAAGGCTTTGTTATAATCCTCAACAAAATGGTTGGGATCGTATACTATCTCGTATGCCTGCCCGGTTTGCATATCTACCATCGCCATAACAGTATTATTCTGCACTACAGACGCGGAATTAGTGGCTGCCAGATTCAATGGAGTAAACAAACCCCATGGCGCCGGTTCACGCGGGTAGTTTGGCTTTCCAGCTATCTTCGGGTTTTGCACCGCCAATTTCAAATATCCATTGTTATTGACCGTAACATCCTCGTGTAAGATTCCCCAGTCAGCGACTTGATAATCCATCTTTACTGATTTACCAGTATCAGACCGACTGAAATATATGTTGCCAAATAACAGGTTAGTCTGCGGGTCAGGTGGCTCAAAAGTATATTTACCACTGGTTAATATGGTGGGAGTTGTGCGATAATCTTTAAAACTAACATATGTATAAGCACGGTTAAACTGTTCGCTGCCGGGAATTATTACAGAACCGGCAATATATCCAGGTAGAGTTTTTAAATTCAAAGTAGTTGTTCCCGCAATAACAGTAGCAACAGCAGGAGAAATTGTGCCGTCTCCTACTGGATATTGCCTGATAGTTGTGCCTGACATAACTAAAAAAGTTATGCGTATTTTCCGGTCAAAAGACTCAGACGCAAACGTTACTACGCCGGTACTGTAATCAATCATGTAATTAAGTTTACCGCTATCCAGCAAATCAGACGTATCTACCCGGGTATATCGCAAGTCATATATCGTCACCGGTTCTGCTGAATATTTATTGTTCAAGCTGTCCCAGTCTGCATTTGGCACTAATGGTGAAAAGACCGGGGTATATTTTTGTACAAAAAATTCACCGGATGTGCTGGTAACAGAAACTGTTTCTGCTGGTACTTTAATTTTTTCGCCAACTACCCATCGCATAACCCGCGCTGCCTGTGGCTGCCATAATGGCCATTGCGCACTGGGTGTTTTCAACATGTGTTTTTGTAGCCAATTATATCGCGATGTTGCCGCGGGGATAGGGGCTGCATTATTTATATAATCAACTGCATTTATATCGCTAAAAAACGTTCCTACTTCATTGTTTGGCAAACTGTATGAAGTATCAACCGGCATAATAGCATCTGGCACGCTGTCTGGATTTTTCAACAAATCATCTGCATATTTCTGTACTAATTTTGACGCGACATCATCATCCTGCGACTTTTTAAATGACGCAAAACCCGGCGGGAAAATGTATAAAGCGGCAACAACGCCAACAAGCAATATCGCCACCGCCACCAGCACCTCTACAAGGCTGAAGCCGCGTTTTCTATTGCCTATCACTTTTGCCATCATCATTTTCGTTACCTTTGTTCTGCGCTGGAAGTCAGGAAAGTTGGCAGCCAGTAATATTTTCCAACTGTCGATTTTACTATTTGCGGCGCAACTGAGCCGGACGAACCATCCAGCCATAATACTACATCGCGCTGATTTTTATATTCCGCCATTTTATCATCCGCCAACTTATCACTGGTGACACCAGCAATCGATGTTCCTACCGGCTGTCCATCTGGCGTTATATATGTTTTTCCATCTGTTGCCAGGAATGTATTTGCCTCGGTGTTAAAATAATACTGGCCTGGTGATGGCAAGGTACCACGATGTTGGAAGCACCAGTTTATTACTGTATCTGCCGGCGGGTTTGGATCGACTAATTGCCGTCTTATATGCAGTGCTCCGTAACCAAGTGCATTATCAAAAGCGGTTATTTCATTGATATACTGGTCAAAATTATATGTAAAGTCGTATTTGTTATACCCGGCATGCAGCGGATCATACGGTCTGCGTGTGTCTAAATCATTAACCTGCAGTTTATTTATCTGCAATGTCCGGTCAATCCGGTCATTTTTTATATCAGTCGGGCAATGTAAATAATTTAATGAACGCGAATAAATCCCCTCGTCTTTCAGGTATTTATAATACAGATATGATAACCCGTAATTCTCAAAAGTATAATTTTTTGACACGAAATGTAAGTTGCGCCTTTCATCTTCAGTCATATATGAATATGTTGTGAGATGATAAATTCCGCTACCGGGGTCAATAACAGAGTTATTGGCAAATGTTTGCACTACCGGGTTGTCAAATGTAACCGTCGGCGGGAATGCAGTGGGATTAACGTTGATAATACGTGCATTTGCCGTAATTGACGGGGTTACAGCATCACGAATAGTTACCAGGCAAGGTGTATCAAATGGCATAAGAGTGGTAACCGCAACTGTTGTCGTCCCGGCATTCAATGCCTGGCTTAATCGTGCTGTCAGGCGCGGCCGCCAGTCATACCAGGTGCATGTACCAGCAGCATCAGTGTCAAACGGCGCTTCCACAGTAATAAATGTCCAATTATCGCCGGCATAATGTCCACATGCATCGTCGAACCTTACAGATAACCCATTGCTGAGTGGCAGTGCTGTATTGGCTTGTATAGTGACAGGTCCGCCGGTTTCCAAAATATTGCCGGGATTTTTGCTATCTGCTGCGCTCCATGTATAAGTGTTAGGGGTTGTAGGTGCTGTACTGGTGGAGCCTGTTTGAATAGTAATCGTATATTTCAATTGAATTATTCCATTTTTAGCGTGAGGATTACTGAAAGCCCCACCCAATCTCATATTGTCATCCACAAAAGTGTAGAAACTCCAACTTTCACCGATTGTAAAACTTACGCCAGTGAATTGAACCTTTACCGTATCAAATAAGGCTTGGACACCGAAATTCACTGTTCCCGATCCTGATGAACCATTAGTGCTATTCCAATTATATTGATATGGCAAAAATGGAAACGTTACTGTAGGTCCACTCACTATCGTCACAGTAACTTTGTATTGCTGCCTGAGAGTGCTGCGCGGATAACATAATAACTTAAAAGTGCCTGTAGTAGGATTCATCGGAGGTATGGGTATCGCTGCAAATTGCGGCGACATACCACGGTTCGGCTGGGTTGCCAATGGAATTGCCTGATAAGCCTTCGCGTCATTTGCCCATACCTTCATGGCGTAATCAGGCCGCAGACCCGGAGGATAAACTTTATAATCCTGATAATACTCTATTAACGCGCGTCCCATCGCTTCCATATTGCTGGCGCAGGTGCTTTTCCTGTCGCTTGTTCGCATATTGAAGAAAACCGGCAAAGTTATTGCAGCCAATAGCGCCATAATTGCAACTACGACTAAAATTTCTATCAGCGTAAAACCAGAATTTACGCTATTAAACTTTTTACAACAATTCACCTTCATATATCTATTATACCCTATTAGCCGGAAATCGTCGCGTATAAATATGCCTTATTTTAATATCTTTGCCCCATTTTAGGAAGGAATTCAAGCAGGTTTATCGAATTTTAATCATACTTTAACATGACAGAGGTTAAAAATAATGCTTTTTGACAAATATTTAGAGCAAAGCACCTTCCAATCTTATGAAGATTTCATTGAAAACTGGAAGCTAATTGTACCAGATAACTTTAATTTTGCATACGATGTTGTAGATAAAATAGCCAGTGAATGCCCGGAAAAACGTGCCATAGTATGGTGTGACGACACCGGTAATGAAAAAATAGTCACTTTTGCTGAATTAAAAGAAAAAAGCGACAATCTGGCGCATTTCATCTCCGGTCTTGGAATTAAAAAAGGCGATCCGGTGATGCTGATTCTACGGCGCAAGTTCGAATACTGGTTCTGCCTGGTCGCATTGCATAAAATCGGTGCTGTCGCCATTCCCGCCACCCACATGCTTTCACCACGCGATATAACCTATCGCAACAAAGCGGCAGATATCCGCATGATTATATCTCTCAATGATGAAAAAGTGCTTGAACATGTTGATGCATCTCACCCGGATTGCCCGTCTTTGGAGTTTAAACTGTTATTAGATGGCGAGAGAGAAGATTGGGTTAGTTTAGACAAAGCAATGAATGATGCCAAAGGTAATTACCCACGACCGGAAATATTCGCGACCGACCCGATGCTGCTATATTTCACCAGCGGTACCACCGGATATCCCAAGATGGTACGGCACTCATATTCCTACCCAATCGGTCATATTCTCACCGCGAAGTTCTGGCAGCATGTCGAAGACGACGGCATTCATTTCACCCTGGCAGATACCGGATGGGCAAAATCAGCATGGGGGAAAATATATGGCCAATGGCTGTGCGGCGCCGCTGTTATGGTATATGAATTCGAGAGATTCGACCCATCAAAACTGTTAGGGGTACTTGAAAAATACGGTGTGAATACTTTCTGCGCGCCACCAACCGTTTATCGATACCTTATCCAGGAAGATATCAAAAAATATAACCTTTCATCGCTGCACCATTGCACAGTAGCCGGAGAGCCGTTGAACCCGGAAGTTTTCCAGAAGTTTTACAAAGCAACCGGACTGAAATTAGCCGAAGGTTACGGACAAACCGAAATGACCGTTGCCGTTGGCAACTTTGAATGGTTCGAGCCAAAACCAGGTTCTATGGGCAAGCCATCTCCTGGATATGTGCTGGACCTGGTAGACGAAGAAGATAAACCTGCTACTGATAATCATGAAGGGCAGATCGTAGTAAGAACAAAAACCGGGAAACCGGTTGGAATGTTCGATTGCTATTATCGCGACAAATTACTAAGCGAGTTAGTATGGAATAAGGATGTCTATTATACCGGTGATGTTGCATCGCGCGATAATGACGGCTACCTGTGGTTTGCCGGGCGTGTCGACGACCTGATTAAAACCAGCGGTTATCTGGTTAGCCCGTTTGAAGTTGAAAGTGTATTGATAGAACACCCGGCAGTATTGGAATGTGCAGTCACCGGCATGCCCGACCCGGTACGCGGCCAGGTAGTTCGCGCATCAGTAGTATTAACCCCGCAATATGAGCCAAGCGATGACCTGGCTAAACATATTCAGGAACATGTAAAATCATCAACCGCACCTTACAAATACCCGCGAGTTATTGAGTTTGTCGAACAATTGCCAAAAACCATCAGCGGTAAAATCCGCCGCAAAGAGATTCGGCAGAAACACGAGAACAAAACCGACAAGGGTTAACGATAATTACACAGAGGAGACACAGAGTTTCACAGAGGTTTTTATAATACTCCGTGCAACTTGTGTCTCCTCTGTGAATCTCTGTGTAACAATAAAAATAAGGATAGATATGTCTGGAATTATAAGGCTGCACCAGGGTGATATTACTAAAATAACTGTTGACGCAATTGTAAACGCGGCTAACAGCACTTTGCTGGGTGGCGGCGGCGTTGATGGTGCCATTCATCGCGCGGCAGGGGTAAGATTATTGGGCGAGTGCATTACCTTTGGCGGTTGTGCAACCGGCGACGCGGTAATCACCGGCGGTTACAAATTACCGGCAAAACATGTCATACACACCGTGGGGCCAATTTGGCGCGGGGGTAATAAAGATGAGGATAATTTGCTGGCATCATGTTATCAAAGGTCTTTATCAATAGCCGAATCCCATCAATTAACATCAATCGCTTTCCCCGCTATCAGCACCGGAATATATTCTTTCCCCGCCGCCCGGGCAGCAAATATTGCGCTGCGTGAAATGAAAAAATTCCTGACAAAAAGTGTTCACATAAAACTTATCATTCCCGTCCTTTTCGACCAGAAAAGTTACGACTTATACTGGGAATTGCTGGGTGGGGACGAGTTGGAAATAATATAGTTTTCTGATTGGGTACAGGCACAAATTTCAATCTTTCAAATATCGTCTTATCAGATACGCCGGTGTCGCGCTCCAGGCATGGCAATAGCTGTCAATCAGGAAATTTCCATACGCGCTGAATCTGTCAGTACCCGGCCTGAATACTTCCCAAAATGTAGTTGCTCCGCGTTCTATCATACCGCCCCAGTACCATTTTAATATTTCAGTTGCTTCTGTCTTTAACCCGCTTAATAGCATGGCATGAATGACATGATGATACAGATACGGACCATTCGGTTTGATAGCCTCTTTACAGGCTATCATCCGGCGCAATACCCCGACAGCTTTTTCACCGGTGACTACTTCTGCCAGCACCATCCATGCCTGCGAACCCCAGGATATTTGATTATTTTCCCCACTGACAAATAAACCTGACTTTTCATCATACATACTTTCAGCGGCAAGCGCCATTTTCGCCAATCTTTTTTCGGTTACAGATGCCAGATTCTCATCACCAGCCTGTAAAGCTAATTTTAATAATGCCCGCAGACAATAAATGACAGTTGCCTGCATCGCGGCAGTATGATTTAATTCGGGACACCAGTCAAAAAATAACCACGTCCCCGGTAAGTTGCAGAAAAGACCTTCTTCATTAACGTTTTCCCATACAATATCCAACTGCCTCGCAGCTACCGGCAATAACTCTTCTGCTGTCTGCCAATCACCGCTTTCAATCGCGTAATCATATAACACCGATGCCATCAGGCATGAATAGGTCAGCAGATTATTACCGAGTGAGGGCACTGGCCTTTCATAAACACAACCGGCAACAAGCCCATCATCCTGTGCCAGACCGGCAAATAAATACAAACACCTGCGTACTAAATCGAAATTGCGAAATGACACCGCGTTTGACATCATCATCAAACGCAAATCACCCAGCCACAATCGTCGGTCGCGTTTAGGACCATCTTCATATACTGTTTGCATACAATCCCGCAAGGTTCGTAAACTTACTTGATCAATTAGCAATAAATCTGCCGGAATATCTGTATCAACCGGCAAATCAAACGAGCCGGAAGTAACGGCATCGCAAATAATATCCGCAAAACCAATCCTATAATTACTCGATGTATCAATTAACTCGATTTTCAGATATCGAAATGCATAGCGTCTTGGCAAGTTTATTTCAATTGGTGTTTCATCTATATTGATAATTTCATCCTGCAGCCATGACCTGCTTAAACCGGCAGTCTTTGGGTCAAACGGTTCAGAAACTTCCGCCGGAACTTCACCAAAAATAAATTTAAGCCGCAATGGCGCGTCATGCTGTCCAAATTTATTTATCTTAAATTTCAAATATCCAGTAATATGTTCACCGAAATCAAGAATAAATGAATCATTCCCGCCATAAGTTTTCTGATATATCTCTTCAACAGTTCCAATTATATTAACCCGCCATCCTTGAAAAGATTCAGTATCAGAAATTGTATTCACCACATGCAAAGGTTTAAAAATTTCATGTTGCAATATTGGCAATAATTCATTTGCTTTCTCTAACCAGAGATTCTGTTTATCAAAATATGTCATTTTTACCTCACGTTTTTTCGAGAATACCAAATCCATCAAATGAAATCAATAAAAAAATCTCCCCGATTGAAAAACGAGGAGATTTAATGGTTTATATATTCTGTTGCTTTATTTTATTTTGCTGTCTTCTACTCTATAAACAACAGCTCTTACTACATCAACCACTGCGCCGGTACCAACAGTTGTCGCTACGATATCAAGAGTAAACTGGTCAGGTGTTGCTCCTGATTTCAGATTAGTTGAATACGGGCTTGCTTCCAATCTTAGTTGAATAGTATCGCCAGTTTTTACCACTGTAGTCGGTTTAACATTTTCCAGCAAATACCCGCCATTAGTGGCGCGGGTAGTTAGATCATAATTATTCAACATCAATCGGAATTTCCAGTTATTATAATTCCCCACAGGATTTAATTGTATCAAGTAATTTTCAGTCGAATTGCCGTCATTTCGCAAGTTAATTATGAAAGTGGCAATTTTTCGATATGGTACAGATGACATTGATACCTGTGCGTTGGCAGTATTAGCATTATACGCACCGGTATAATATACTTTCTCACCCTGGAAAACGATATCATTCAAGGCTTTAATCATCATATCCGGTCGATGCTGAACCACTGTGGTGTTAACTCTGAATGTTCGATAAGTCGTCCAATCGGATGTGCTGATGCCATTGGTAGCCTGTACGCGCCAATAATAATTACCGGCTGTCAGGATAATGTTTGGCAATGAATTAGTTGTTGTTGTATAGCGCACAACATTTGTAAATGCGTTAGTTGTGGAAATGTTAACGATAAATTGTGTCGCTAACGGATATGCTGCCCATGTGAAAGTAACAGGACTATTTACTGTTCCATTATCTGCCGGTGTTAACAATGTCGGTGGTCCCAAAACAGTGGTGAATACACCAGTTTTCGACCAGCTTCCCAGCGCATTACTCGGTCCAACTCCGCGTACCCGCCAATAGTATGTGGTAGTACGTGCAAGAGCATTGGTCGTAAATGTTGCTGATGTGCTGTTTGAAACACCTGCTACCGGATTCCCGGACAAATCACTGGTGGTATATAACTGGTACTGATAACTGGTTGCATTCGTTACGGCAGTCCAGGTTAATTTTGGAGTTATTGAAACAGCCTGCTGATTAGTTACTGGAGATACTAATGTCGGAGCACCTAAGGATACAGCACCGGTATTAAAGTATATTGCTGCACTATAAGCAGATTGTGCATTCGCATTCGTTGCCCTGACACGCCAATAATATCGTGTGTTATTTAAAAGATTCGGAACATATACATTTAATGATGTATTGCCAGTACGATCAAAAACAAGAGATGTTGTTGTAAATTGATTATCAGTAGCAACCTGGGTGTCATACATTGTAGCAAGACTTACAGCGTTCCATGCTAACTGCGGAGGCAATGATATAGCGGTTGCCGCATTAACAGGCGACGCCAATACTGGTACCGCCAAATCAGGAGCTTTTGTCGCAAATGACCATATCGATGAATATGAACCCCAGCGATACTGGTCGCCAGCCTGTACCCGCCAATAATATGTAGTACCGGGTTGCAGTCCGGTGACATTTGCCGTGGTCAAGGTGAAAGGTTGAGTTGTCTGATAAACGATATTTACAAATTGATTATCAGATGAAACCTGCATATTATATCGAGTTGCAATGGCAACTGTATTCCATTGGAAAGTCAGATTGAAACTGGTATTTGTTGCTCCATTTGCTGGTAAAACCTGTAAAGGAGCATCAATTTTTGCAGGCGTCGGCGGTCGTGTTCCCGGCAGCATAGTCGGGTCGCGATTATCCACACCTGCATCAGTATTGGTAACGCGGGTTACGGTTGCAGTATCTAATTTAGTCAAATCGCTAATATCAACCAGGCATATTTCGTTATGGTTGCCAAACCTTGAACTTGAAAAAGCAATTGATTTTCCATCAACGTTAAATGTTGGATACAGATTATTTCCGGTATTAGTCACTTGATATTCTTTCTTATTCGCAATATCATAAAGATAAATATCATTTCCATTTGTTCGGGTAGAATAATAAACTATAAACTTGCCATCTGGACTGATGTCAGGGTGCTTATCCGGGAAATTATTATTGGTAATCTGTGTTTTATTGTTGCCGTTCAGATCCATTGTCCATATTTCCATCTGTGCCGCAACACCAGATGGTGAGGATACATAAACGATAGATTGTCCATCACGACTGATGGCTGGCGAATCTTCTACTGTTGTAGTGGAATTTGAAATATCTATAGGTGCTGACCAATTTGTAGCACTAAAAGGATCTAATCCAAGGTATCTCTTTTTATATAACTGGTTTCTACCGCCACTGCTGTGAACATATATGATTGTAGCCAAATCGCCGCTGATGGTGGGATCCATATCTGATCCGGCATCAGTTGTAATACGAACTTCTTTATCGCCATTATCAGACATAAGGTAAATTTCATAATTACCATCACGGTCGCTATCATACGCTATCAGATTTCCAGTTGCATTCTTGCTGATATATGGCCGTAAATTATTAGCATCTACCATGGTAATCTGTTCATTATTCGACCCGTCATCATTCATCATGTATACCTGACCGGGTGTACCTGTCACGGTAGATGTATAAACAATCCAGTTGCCAACTGCTGATGCCCAAATAATTGACATCGCGAACAATACAATCAGAGTTAATTTTCGCATTATAAAACTCCCTTATTTATTTCCACGCGCAGTTTTTACCGTTACTGCTTTCACGCTGTCCCGGGCTTCAGGAATATAATTGCCATCGCTTCCTAAAGCTTTAACATTAACCAGCATTGAAATTGCATCATTATTTATAACTCCGCTGCTTGGTGATACTTCCAAACGATAAACCTGCGAAGTACCTGGAATCATTTTTTCAATCCGATAAGCATTGCCATTTGCAACACTTGTAGATAAATCTTTCCCAGTTGAATTAGTGAACTTCACTATCCATTTTGACAATTTTGCTTGTGAAGCGTTATCAAATGCTGCTACAAATATATCAATATTTCCAGCCACATTCCCGGCATTCTTTAAAGTAATATAGAAAACTGCTTTCTTAAGAGAATTAGCTTCTAAAACTGCAAAATATGTTCCGGAATTAGATATATCTTGTTGATCCATACCGATATTTCCGTCATATCCATTCGCCTTTATCATTAAATCAGGGAAATATAATGCTGCTGGTGCGCCAGTAGTAAACGACCATGTTTCTGACCATAATCCGGTAGATAAGTCGCTTTCGGCCCGCGCACGCCAATAATAGGTTATTGAATAATCAAGATTTGCTAATGAAACACTACCAGATGACTTAGTAAATGTGCCAACATTTGATGTGAAAGTCTTATCTTTTGAAAAATCTACTCTGTATGTCTGCCCATTTAAAACTTTATAAGTTAATGTTGGGGTAATTGACTGGCTGGTTGCGCCATTTATTGGTGTTAATAATGTTGGTGCAGCCAGCGATTCACCGGTAGTGAATGTTATAGCGTCCGTCCATGCCCCCCAATTACTATTTACCATACAGCGAACACGCCATGAAAAATTAGTGAGTGCAGACAAGTTAGTGACTGTATATATTACATTCTGTGGATCTCCATTATTATCGAGAATGTTCTGATCATTGACGATCGTTTTATTAGTTGAAAGGTCAGTTATTTGCAAGTTATATTTAGTTGCATTGGGAACTTTCATAAATGTCATGGGTACTGGAATATCTACCATTGTTGCGCCATCATCTGGAGATACCTGATAAGGTTTGTCAACAACACTTGTAGTGGTAAAGTTCCAAATATCCGACCAGGGACCTAACTCAGTTCCAATTTTCACTAAAACGTGCCAATAATATTTTGTATTGGGATGTAAACCTGCACGAATCTGCCAGAAATTATTAGTTTTCATATCAAATTTATGGTTGCGTGTTTTCGATGTGAATTCACCGGTATTTGCGTCAACTGTTGTTGACGTTGATACTTCAAACCAGTATGAAGTAGCTGAAGGCACTGACTGCCAAACGCAATTCGGATTCATTTGAATATCAGTAGAATTATTCACAGGTACATTCAATGAAATTTTGGGCACAGCAGCGTTAATTGCCAATGATGCAAATAACGCGCAGGATATTGTTAACAACGTTAAAATTTTCATATTTTCACCTCACGGGTATTTTGTATATAATACCCCAGGACATGTTATTTAGTTGCATTTTTTTTAATTGTATTCTAATCATAAGGTTTAATCAATATCTAAAAGGGTAATTTGTGATAAAAGAGTAATATTATGACCAATTTAAATCAAACACCTGCAGGTTCGCGCCTGCATATATCTATATTTGGACGTAGGAATGCCGGTAAATCCAGCCTGATAAACAGCCTGACAAACCAGCAGGCGGCTATCGTGTCTGAAGTCGCCGGAACTACTACCGATCCGGTGATAAAATCGATGGAACTGCTGCCATTAGGGCCGGTGGTAATGACCGATACCGCTGGAATTGACGACACCGGCGAACTTGGCGATATGCGTGTAAAAAAAACCTTGCGGGTAATAGACCGGACTGACCTGGCTATTATTGTAATTCCTGCTGATGGCGGCATGACAATCCATGAAGATGAATTGCTGGAAAAGCTGAAAATTCGCAATTGCCCGGTGATAATTGCAGTAAATAAAGCTGATATTTGTTCTCCAACAAAGGATATTACCGATTGGATTGAAGCAAAAAAACTGCCAAATGCTGTGGTTTCATCAGTAAATAATACTGGAATTGATTCACTTAAAAAGCTGATTATTAAAAATGCACCGTCTGGAGCAATGAATAATTCTGTACTGGATGGTCTGGTACGTCCAGGTGATTGCGTCGTATTGGTTGTGCCGATAGACAAAGCGGCACCCGCTGGACGGTTGATTTTACCGCAGGTAATGACTATCCGCGACTCGCTTGACCATGATGCCTGGAGCGTGGTGGTAAAAGAACGCGAACTAAAAATGGCTCTGGCTAATCTGAAGAAAAAGCCGGCGCTGGTAGTTACTGACTCGCAGGCGGTATTGAAAGCGTCTGCCGACACTCCAGATGATATCCCATTTACCACCTTCAGCATCCTGATGGCGCGGTTAAAAGGCGATCTGGAAAGCCTTGTCCGCGGCGTTAAGGCTATGGAAACAATGAAACCCGGCGCGAAAGTGTTGATAGCGGAAGCGTGTACACACCATAAACAGGCTGATGATATTGGCAGCGTTCAAATACCGCGCTGGCTGCGCCAGCATGTCGGCGGCGATATAGATTTCCATCATTCCAGCGGTGCGGAATTCCCGGCGGATTTGGATACCTACGATCTTGTAATCCATTGCGGCGGCTGCATGATTAACCGTCAGGAAATGCTTAGCCGCAGCATAAAAGCAGACGAAGCCGGTGTCCCCATGATAAACTTCGGAGTGTTCCTGAGTTTTATCCACGGCGAATTGGAAAGAGCACTCCGCCCCTTCCCACTTGCACACATGACATATTTGGAATAACTTTTAGCTGCAAAACCTTAACAATACCGGATAATCTTTAAGCAATATTCCATCCAGTATTGTCTCGCCATTCATGGTTGAAAATGCCAGTTCCTGTTCTACCCCATTCATACTATCAAAACCTATTACAGATTTGAAAATGCCCTGGATTACAACTTGTACCGGCAATCCTTCACATTCATCCTGTGCTTTTCCGGTTAGCCATATAGCCGCTACTTTTTCACCGGGCCGCGACATAGTGCATATTTCCAGGTTTTCCGGCGCACCAATTACCTGTATCATGAAATTATCAGGATTCAGACCATCAAATGCTGTCGATAGATTGCGCATGGCATAATAAGCCGGTTGCGGCTGCAGCGGCGATATCGGGTCGGCAGCGAAGGAGCGGCGCATCAGTCCCAGATCAAGCGGGTAGTTAGTATTTGCCCATACCTCGCAGAAAAAAGAGCTTATTCCCAGTGATGTATGCAATGTGGTGTGACGCGCGACATATTTGGCTTTTTCTATTTCCGAACATTCAAAGTTTCCCCACCAGAATGGTGTCGAAGGTGACGGACAACTGGCGCCAATATTATATTCGGTACATGCCTGCACGCCTTTGAAACCTTGCTTCGCCGCCCATTTATCAAATACTGATATAGCCTCGCGATGCCTGGTAACCACCGCAGTATCAGGATCTGGCTGATAATACGGATGCCAACCTATGATATCAACATCTTTTGCCAATTCGCGGACAGCAGATAAAAATATATTATTCCCGGCAGACTCCGCATCAAATTGTTCCGGCGTCCAATCAACATTGAATAAATGAGAGAATCCTGCGACTGAACCCATCATCACCTTTGCGTCCGGGCATTCTTCACGAATAATCGGGATGGCAACCCGTGCCACCGCCAGGTAATTTTGCAGGCTTTCTTTTTCTCCCCAATACAAATCGCAATTCCATTCGTTCCATACCTCGAAAACTTTCACCCGGTCCTTAAAATGCCGGCACATGAAACGAATGTAATTCCCCCACCCAATCAACGCTTCAGGAGTCGTGGGTGGACGTGGATTTTCGTAATACCATTCCCACAGTTGCGGCAGCTTTCGCGTCGGATCTTCATTTGAATACAGGCGATTGCCGAAGTTCAGCGACATTACAATATCAATGCCATTGTTTACCGCATGGGTAACCGCCGCATCAGTTTCATGGTCTATCTCCAGCTTGCCTTTTTCTTTCTCCACCCAGTGCCAATTTATCGGGTCATCGTGATAGCCAACCCTTATCCATTTCAGTCCAAGGTCGGCGAAAACAGGCCATAACCGGTGATGCTCTTCGCGAGTTTGTCCCATAGTGTGCTGTGTCGAACTAACCGTTGCGCCGGCACCGCGGCTTGCCAACGCAAGATTGCGTCCTTTCAAGTCATATACATCAACAGATGCTATTGAAAATGAGAAGTGCCAATTTTCCACCCGCTTTAATTGCTTGCCAATAATCCAAATCTGTTTTGCCTTGCGGGGAATAAACTCGCAGCTAAACTCTCTTTTTTCCGGGGTGTCTTCACTGCTGCCAATAAATACAGTTTCCCAATTCATCGCGTCACAGGAAACTTTTATTTCCAGATAATCCGGTATCGCCATCCCGACTTCAACTGCACCTTCGTCCATCCGCATAGAACCGACCTGGTTTCTGACAGCTCCGGGAATTCGTTTACGCAATACTATCTTTTCAATTGCTTTTTCACCAGCAAGGTCAATGCGTATCCACGCCGGTTCTGCGTTGGATTGCGGTATAGTGCGACTGCACCAGCAAGTCGTCGGATCGCCATCTATCAGATGAATTGGCTCTACCGGCAAATAATCATTCTCTGGTGTTCGCGGCATTCGCGGAGTGGTGCCGCCCAATAAGTTGTAACCGATTTCAGAACTTTTCTTCAACCGAATTTTCTGTAATGGCGCATCATTTCCCATCTGCATACTGGCAACATCAATCAGGTCAGGTCCCTGACCCAAAATATGGGTATACCCGTAAGAATATATCGGCACCCCGTCGCAATATACGCCGATGGTAGGTTGCGGGAAAAGAATATTTTCTAAATTATTGTTCACAGTTTTTCTCCTTGAAAATTGACAACATTTGCAATCATATTTATAAGCAATTGATCCGCGGCAGGATGTTTGCCGATAAAATCAAGCACTTGCAGCGAATTAAACAACACAGAACCTTTCCCGCATTGCTGCCTGCCGATTAATATCCCGCTATTGAAACCGCCGGGACAGCAATAACCGACACCAAAACCAGCGGCTATTACTTGGCAAGATGAATCCGGCATATCAAACCAGGCATGACCGACAACTGCTCCCCAGTAATTCCAGTCGAGAATTCCACCGCTTTGAAGTGATTTAAATATTTGGTGACGTTTTCCCACACAATCATGATGGTAAAGCCAATCGTGAACTCCGTGAGCTATCAATAAACCACCCCATGGCAATTCTGCACCTTCCGATAATGCTTCTCTGGGTGTTTCGCCAGGCATTGCCCCATCTTTTCTAAACGGATTTGCGCTGAGTATTACCGCACATGCACCTGCTTCAATCTCTCGGAGAAGTGCTTTCCAACTTTCCTGATTAACCTCAGAATATGGTATATCTCCAATCAAAATTACTTTTTGGGCACCACCAGCAGCATTTGAAATATATGGTATACAGGTGCAGCCTTGTTTAGTTAAAAATGTGAGAGCATTTTCATCTAATCCCCAGCAATATACAGTTCGTTTCTCTTGGGAAATATCAGAAGGTTTTGTTACGCGGAATTGCAATCGGTCACCAGTTGGCGCGCCGCCATTTTCAATGTCAGCAGAAAATATATACTCACCAGTTGGCAAATCCAACTGTACTTGTTCTTTTATCACCGGCAAAGCAAAATCGCCCGTATCAGGTACATTAATTATAGTGCACTTTTCCCATACCATACTGCTATTTGCACCCCAGATACGGAAAGTTACCGGGTAATTTCCTGGCTTCAACACTCCTTCATTTGCCAGCACCGCCTCAATTTCAATCGGGTTTTCCGCATAGCCATGCTTGGGAGAGACAAATAGGCACCAGCGCAACGACGACCAGCCATCTTCCAGAACTTCTGCGATATCATTTTTCCAACGCCTCCAAAACGACCATAAACCCTCGCCTGTCAATGCGTGATCCAGTAAACCAGTCAGGTTATAACCGCAATATTGCGGGTTTGCGCGGATCATATCAAACAACAAACGTCGCTGTTCTGAATGACGTTTATAGCTGTCACGGAAAAAATCTACCGGGAATGGATATACTTCATCCATGTTGAAGCGTTTCCAGTCAGCATTAAACTTATCCGCCATACCGCGAATGTAGTTGCGGTCAAACAAATCATCAGGGACACCCTGGCGGTCAAATCCGCGCAATTCTTCGATAGCGTTAAATTGACTGCCTATTCCACATTCAGACAAAAACACCGGCCTCGTTCCCTCGCCAAGGGTACGCAATTGATGCTTGTATTTTTCTGACATCGGGAAAGATGAGTAAAAATGCGCGTCGCCAGCCCGGTCAAGGTAGCCACCAGGTTCCCAATTCAGCGTTTTATCCACTTCCGGCGCGTCTGGCCCTTCAACTCCCCAAACAGGTTCCCATTCACCACTGCCGGGATTGCTGACCGAACCTATTTTCGGGTCACCGTCCCAGCGACCGCTATGCTGCAGCACTAACCGTGTCGGGTCCAACTTGCGCAATTTCGGCAGATAAGCAACAGAGCAGCGAGTTGTCGCTCCTTCCGGCATTTCATTAATCATTCCCCAGATAGTGATACTCGGATGATTGCGGTCGCGAAGTATCATCTCGTTATAACTGCGCTCATAACGTTCAATTAAATTTGGACAATCATATAACGCCCAGGACGCATAATTTTCTTCATATACCATCAACCCGATTTCATCGCAAAAATCCAGTTGTTCAGGAAGCGCAACACCGGCAATCCAGCGAATGCAGTTAAATCCTGCTGTTTTTGCCATCAGCAGGTCGCGGCGCATGTGATCCGGATCAACCGGAACGATAGTACCAATGGGAAAATGATTGCCGGTGTGGGAAGATTTTAAAAATATCTTTTTACCATTTAAATAGAAAAAGCCGTCTTTAACCCTGAAATCGCGAAAACCACAGCGAATCGACAACTCATGATTATTAAGATGTACTGTGATGCGGTAAAGATAAGGGTTATCCAGGTTCCACAGATGCGGTTGATTAATTTTTACAGTAAATTCATAAGTAGAAATTCCTTGATTAATTTCAGCAATTTGACTCACATGTTTCAGAATATGCCCACCTTCAGTTGGACTTGCTGCACCTGCTGTCAATTTTATATCTCCAGTAATTTTTTCACAGCTGTCATTCTTTACAGTAACAGTGACATTAATCTCCCCGGTTTTACAATCTGGACGTGCAAATACATCAATAATTCGCACATCAGGAACAATTAAAAGTTCAACCTTACCGATAATGCCTGCAATATTCATACTCATTCCAGGTTGAAACTTGGAGTTGACATATTGATTGCGGTGCGGAATCTCTTCCAATATAAATCCATCGATAGGTTCCTCGCCCGGTTTCAATACCCGCACCGCCAACAAATTTTCACCGGCTTGCAATACATCAGTGACATCCATCTCAAATGGCGTTTCCGACCCTTCGTGGCCACCTACGGAAATACCATTCAGCCAAACAGTAGCGTGGTACTCAACTGCGCCAAATCGCAGAATAGCACGTTCATTTTTTGACGGCAAAACATTTTGAGTAAATGTCCGCCAATACCACGATACCCCCTGATGGTTCGGAAATGCCTGCTGCACTATTCCGGGTACCGGGACAGTTTTAGTATCGTCAGGTATAGACGCGACCCATCCCAATTCTTGCCCGCAATTATTAATATCACAGGCTATACGCCATTTTCCATTCAATAAATTATGCATTTATTTTCCCTTAAATTTTCTTGTAAAACCATACAGCACCGCTGCGTGGCGGCAGCGAGAAAGTGAACCTATTATTAATCAATTCAGTTCCCGATATTTGCAAGGTTTCATCTGTCTCCATATTCTCGAGCAGGTACTCATATCCTGCATCAATTCCCTGCAAATTAACAATACATTTATCTTCCGGGCAAAATACATGTCGTATTCCCTGAATTATGCCATTGCCAGTTTCCGGCATATCAAATTGCACAACATTCCATTCTTTATCTGTCCTGGTAAATGAAGTTAATGAATAGTAATCGCCATTCAATAAAAATTCTGCTGCCCGTCGCCAGATGGGAACCATTTTTTTGCATAGTTCAATATCATAATCATCGCGTCGGATATCTATGGTGACAAACAGCATACCCGCCATCGCGCAGTGAAATGTGAAGCTATCCAACGATTCATCATACCTGATATATTCATATCTATCAGGATGCCATGAAGATGTCGATTCTTTGAAATATGGTATCCATGAATACATGGTATTATGAAATGCCAGTTTCACAGGGTGATTGCCATAACCATAATCGGTGTAATGCAAAGGAACCGACCGGCGCATGGTCTCCAAGTCATTGCGGCGACCACCGGATGCGCAGGAGTCTATCCATAGATTCGGGTTGCGCACCAGCAAATCATCCCAATATTGCAGGTATCCCTGTATATGCAGGTTTTCATTCATACCCTGGCGGTTTTCCGGTTCATTCAGACGCCAGAAATCAAGGGGTTCAAAGTTGAAGTCTTGCCGGTAAATACCAATACCGTTTTTCTTTATTAAATCGCATACATAATTAGTCAGCCATTGTCTACAATCAGAGTTACCCATATTTAACAATGAATTGAAATCATTTTCTTTCTTCAGCAACCATTCTGGATGTCCATTGAAAAGTTTGCTCCCGGTGGTCACCCTTTCTGGTTCAAACCATACCAGTAAACGCGCACCATACTTGCTTGCATTTTCGGATACTTTCTTCATGCCATTTGGGAACCTGTCCGGGTCTGGCAGCCATGAACCTGTATGCCACCATTTTTTATCGCCATTCTCGTCTTTACACGGGTACCATCCGGCATCTATCCACCAGACATCAAAATCAATTCCCAATGCCGCAAATTTATTCTGATATTGCAACTGGTTTTCCGTTGTTGCACCGGTAAATTCTTCGCCTTCACCGGTACCGCAAACCGCCATAAGCGGCTGCAATGGCTTACCGTCTGTTCTTGGAATGATATGTGCCATGTACCAGCGCCGCCAAATATTAATAGCCCGGGTAGAATCGCCAACCCATGACATCATGGTTATTCGCGGAGAACGTATCTTTTCACCAGGACTAAGGCTAATATTTGTTAATTGCTGCCCCGCCTTTATATCAACACCATCACCAGTACCATCAAATACAGCAGACCATTGCCCGGGCCAGCCAATCGCCAGCGTCAACCCGCTATCTGCAAACTGAACACGATAATACGGAAATGCTCCATCACAAGAACGACCGCCATTAGGCGCAAAGGTCAGAGATTTTCCGTCAATCAACGGTGTTTCAAGTGTGGTATAACCGGTTTCATTACAAAAATCTCCATTGCAGTGCAGCAATACTGGTGCAGATCCTACAAAACTGGCATCAATCCCCTGCAAATCATAAATAATAGTGCTGTCCATCTCACTATTATTTATCAGCCAAACTGTCCACTCAACTACTGGAAAGTCGCTATATTCCAGCATTTCCACCTGTACCATCAAACCGGCACTGTCAATGCCTTCAAACACCGTTTCCACAATATTGGCATCAATTCGCTTTTTTACAATTGTCGGATACCAATCGTCAGGAATACCGTAAATCTTCTTGCCGTCTTTATAAAATGAAAACGGCAATTTCGACGGTGAAGAGAAATACCTTCCCGTCCAGTTACGGCTTTTCACCATATCTGCCGGTGATGTTGCCGGGGATGCAGATGGTTTATTCATATTTTATTACACCTTTACTCAGAATAAAGCGTCCGAAATCGCGTAATTACTTCTTATTCAAGTAATTATATTGTAGTTTTTCCGCATAAAACAGTCAAAGTCATTCCTACTAACGCAATAAACAAACCAACTAATTGTAATATAGATAACCGGGAGTTAAAGAAAATCATCATTTTAAGTTGTACCAGAATGAATGTGCCAATTCCAGTACAAATCAAGACTACATTGGGATTTAGATATGTAAATATCTTCATGGAAAACCAGATGCTTGACGCACCAAAAATATTGCCAATTATGAAACATACCATCCACAACGATTTATGGTCGGCACCATATTTGAAAAAAAATAATTTGCCAGCATTTGCAAAGACCAGAAAGGTAGCAGCATCTACAAAACAATTATCGGCACAATTTCTCCTTTTAATTATCCCCAAAGTTCGAGTATTTGGGATAGGTTCTATTTCTAAGACTATATAATTATCATATCGAACCACTTCTCATCGAGTCCTTTGTTGGCGAGTCGGCAGCGATCTGCCAGTCTGGCCCGTCGATGGTGTTCGTTTGCGAAGGTGTGGTGGTGTTTGGGTTCATGGTTATTTTTCCTTTAAGGGAATGCATATTTGTTTCAGTAATTTCGATTTCATGTGTTTGGTATCCTTTAATTATCATTAAAATGAAGCCACAGAAAGAACGTCGCGGCTACTCACCTCCGAGTCCTCCGGTACCGGCGTGGCCGTCCGTATGGTGCGGCGTTATACGGTAGAACGCCACTCCCGGCGTCGCTGTTCTTTTCCACGCCGTTCACATAGCAGACGAACTTGCCGGCGCCACCGCTCACAGGCTGCAGTACTCCATGATCACGGAGCCCTGGCGATCGTCGATCACGACCTTGAACTTCTGAAGTTCGGCACCTTTCATCACCAGCGGCGCTTCTGGCTCGTACGCGCGGTAGATCGTCACGCGGTAGCTCGCTGCGGGGTTGATCTCGCGCAGTTCGCAGACGCGGGTGTTGTCCGGCGCCTGCTCCCGACGAAACGCCATGACCATGCCGTCGCCCTGCGCCGGCCGATGATATTGCAGCACACACCAGCCGCTCGCATCGTGCCCGGACTCGACCAGGGGATAGAAGTTGCCGAAGAAGTACTTGCGAATACGCTTGCCTTCGGCGATCCCCTGCTTCAGGAGATCCCGCGGGTAGTCCTTGGGCCGCACATCCTCGCCAAAGGCGATGCCGGCATTGAAGCCGCTGCGGAACAGGTACTGCGTGGCCCCCATCTGACCCACGGTGCTGAACGGCACATATCGGTTCAGGCCACCGCTCATCAACTGATTCTTGATTGCAGCCAGAGCGACAGTCTTAGCCTGATGGTCCAGCATGTCGCAGGTATTGTCGCTCCGCCAGAGCGGGATGGAGCGCGACATCGTCTCCAGATCAATCCGGCGGCCACCGCTGGCGCAGTTGTCGATGAACAGCTTCGGGTTGGCCCGCAGAATGTCATCCCACATCTGGTAGAGTCCTTCGACATAACGCATCTCGGTCATGCCGGTCCGGCTGGGATCCTTGGCATCCATTGCCTGCCAGGGACCCAGCGGATCGATGTTGTAGTCGATGCGCAGACAGCTCACTTTATATGCCTTGATGGCCGCGTTGAGATAGTCGGTCATAAAACGGCGGGCCTCGGGAATCCCCAGATTGAACAGGCTGTTGATCACCCATTCCGGGTGCTCCTTGGCGATGAAGGTGCCAGACGCCACACGTTCCGGTTCGAACCAGAGCACAAAGCCAAGGCCTTCGGCCTCGACCGCGTCGCCGATTACCTTCAGGCCGTTCGGGAAGCGGTCCTTCGGCTCCACACGCTCAATGGGAAATCCGTAGTTGCCCATGCTGTTGGGAAACCCGTTCGGACCAGTCCAGTAGGCATCCAGCCAGAACATCTCGAATCCCAACCCCTTGATAGACTCCAAATGCGACAGCACATTCTTTTCGTTGGAATCGTTCAGTTCGTAGAAAGAGGTGCTGAGGTGGACAATCGGCGGTACGACAAGCTGCCCGTTGATACGCGGCATGATATGCGCCAGCATCGCCTGGCGAAACAGGTTGTAGCCGCGGAACTGATCGCCACCTTGCCAGTGGAGCTGCAGAATGCGCGCGCTCCGAACACTTTCGCCCGGGTGCAGCACCGTGCGCAGGTTCTGCATGCCGGCACGCGTACGGATCTGGCCATCCTTGAATTCCACCGACGCACACCACTGCCCAGACCAGCCAATGGCCGTGATGGTCCCGCCGTTACCCCAATCGACGTTGAACCAGGGCGACACATTGGACGACCGACCAGCCGTCGCCGCGAAATCGATGCGCTTCCCGGCTGCCAACGGCTGATCGAAAGGCATCCAGTCGTCAACCCCGGATGGTGCTCCGTTCAGCCGATGCAGCACGACCTGACCAACGGCCTCCGGCGCGACGGCCGCATCCAACCCCATCACCTGCTCCAGAACCGGGCTATCCTTGTCGCCCGTGTTTGTGAAATGGACGGTCCACTCGACCACCGGGTAGTCCTGATAGACGATGGCGACACAGCACACCCCCAGCCCGGTCTTCGGATCTGTCCACGTCATGGTGTGCTGCGTGCGGTTGGCGTCGAGTTTCTTCGCCTCTACATTCTTCGGCCACTCCGCCAGCAGTGCCTCCGACGCCTTCCCGTCATAGACAAACGAGAACGGCGGCTTCGCCTTGGCATCCGTCAAATGTTCTTGCACCCATTGATTCTTCATCTTCATCTCCTCGTTCTTTGGCGACTCCGCAGTCGCTGCTTTCTCGGCTCCTGTGACGCTGTTGATTGCGACCAACATCAGTCCCGCGAGAACCACCGCCATTCGTGACACTCCGTATTTACCGCTCTGTGTGTGTTTCATACTGCCTACCTTTCACTGTTTATCGTATAGTATGACCGCCTGCACCTACTAATTGGCGGGTCCTCGTTCTCGCGGCTAATCACCACTGAATGCTCCGGCTCCGGCGTGACCGTCCGTTCGGTGCGGCGTCAGACGGTAGAACGCCACGGTTGCCGCCGGTGCCTTGTTCAAGCGCACTTCCAAGACGGTTCCCTCCAGGCTGATTCCGTCTGAGCTGGAGTCATCAAGGTAGCAGGAACAATCCGCGGCAACACCCCGCAACAAGAAGCGTGCGGTGGTGAACGGACTATCGGGCCGGCGGTACACCACCACCATCCCGGCACCGAGGTCGGCGCAGTGGAACTGCATCGCGCCCCAGAGCTGATTCGAATGGACATGCTCGAGCAACGGATAGAAATCTCCTCGGAAGAATGGGCGGGCACGTCGATGGATATCGAGCATCCGTCGCAGCCAATCCCACGGGTAGTCGACTGGCGGTTCCACGCAGACCGAGTCGTAACTGATCGATGTAAAGACCGCCGTGCCAAACGAGGATGACAGCCCGCTGAGGCACACATAGTCCTTTCCTGTACCGAATGGCACCCCGGTCCCGGACAGCGGAGTCCAGTGCGACAGGCCATACTGTGCACCCTGGCTCGCGATGGGTTCCGTATTCGGCATGAACTCGTGATCGGACCGGGACATGTCAAGCGAGCGGGCGAGTGAGGCCAGGTCGCGGCGCTGCACCAGGTCGAACAGCAGGTGCGGGAATCGCATCTTCAACCCGTTCCAGAAGGCCAGCAGGCCCTCGACATAGCGGATTTCCGCCATGCCGACGCGGCAGGGGGTGTCGTGCTCATCCCAACACTGAGCGAGCCCGACGTTGCAGTCCTGGCGGAACACATCAATGCCGTTCTCCGCAATCAGTCTGGCTATGTGGTCCGTCATGGCCTGCCGCGCCTCGGGGTTGCCGAAGTTGAAGACAAGCCAGGTGCAGGAGCGCCCGACCAGCGTGGAGATGGTGCGTTTCGCGAAATACCAGTCCGGATGATCCTGGACCCAGGGGCTGGATTCGATCGCACGTTCTACCTCAAACCAGAGCAGGAACTTCATGCCCGCGGCGTGCGCGGCGTCGCTGACCGGCTTGAGACCATCGGGGTGCACGATGGCATTGGGTCGCCAGTCACCGACGTGAAAGAACCAGTCTTCGGTCTTCAGGCTCTGGTACTCCTCGGTTTCGTGGGCCGCCCCGTACCAGCCGGCGTCCATCCAATAGCAATCGAACGGCGCCTGGTGTTGCTTAAGGTCATCAATCAGTCGCAGGTGGTTGTGCGTCTTCATGCCGCCCCAGGTGGCACAGGCCAGTAGATCAGGCGCCGGCTTGCCGTTGCAGGTCGGGCTGTGAAACTTCAGGATGTGCTGGCGGAACCGGTTATGCGCGGCCGTGCGGTCGCCTTCCCAGAACATCAGCAGCACGGTCGGCAAGCTGATTGCCTCGCCCGGATGTAATAACAGTTCGGCCCGTTCAATGCCGCCTGTGAGCCGAAGCGAACCGTCGTTGCAATGCTCCACCGCGAGCGTCCACCTCCCAGGCCAGCCCAGACTGCAAAAGAGGCCGCCCCCGCCAAAATCGAGATTGAAGAACGGCAGATACCAGCCCGTCTTGCCTCCGCCAGGATTGCCGATGCGCCACGTCGTGCCGCGCTCTGGAACAACCCTCTCAAGGGCGAAAGGTTTGTCTCCATTCCCACAGCCGCGCACAGCATGGATCGTCGCCTTTCCCCCATCCGCCGGCGGCGACAGGGTAATGTCCAGACTGCGCAGTTCGCTGAGCAGCGCCGTTTCTGCCGTGCCCGTGTTGCGAAAGCCCAGTGTCCATTCAAAGCATTCGGATTCGGGAAAGAGTTTGCGCTCACAGTCCACGCCGACCCCATCCGCGTCGAGAATCAAATGCCCTCCATTACGACGCTGGTCGCCGCACTGGAACGAATACGGCACCACGCCGTCACGGAGTACGGCTTGACGAAATTGGTACCAATCGTATTTCATAATGGCTTCTCCCACAATAAACTCAAAGTAAGTATTCGGTAATATAATATGGTCATTTGCAAGTATTAACAATTAATAATTGAATTAATAACTGGATAATTGGATTATTAACAAAAACTATCAAAGGGATTACTGATGACAAATTACAAAGAATTGTTAGAAGAAACAATCGCCAGTTAACTCATCTTCTGTCGCTATATCGAGATTAAGTATATGAAAATATGTCGCTATGCATGACGGGTCGATAAACTCAGTGAATGTCACTGTCTCGCGCGGGGCACCATGGCTCCATTCTCCCGCGGCTTCTACCATTACACCAACTGTCACCTTCATGCCGTCAGGACGTATTGATGAATCTATCTCTGGTTCACCAATTGTAGTTGGGTCAATCACTATCCTGTGAAAATCATTATATTTTTCAATAATCCCCGCGTTTTGGTCAGTACCAAGACAAAATAAGACCGGACCACGCATCAATGCTACTTTTCCTTCCTGTAGTTGATGTCCTTTTACAAAACGCCATGTCATCGGCATATTAAGGGTGACGGTGTCACCGTCTTTCCAGACACGATTTAGATCATATACATTGATACCATCAGGTATGGCATAATGATTTTTGCCGTTCACCGCTACTACAGCATTACTGCACCATCGCGGAATTCTCAATTTCATTGTAAAAGCTGAATCTTGTTCCATGTTAACAATAAATTTCACTAATCCAGAGTTTGGATAATCTGTTTCTTGGGTGATAGTCGCATAAGTATCTGAACCTATTGATAATTTAACCTTTGATGCAGTAAACATGTTCACAGCTATAACATTGTCTGAACACCGGTAATATACTTTTTGTGGCAGTTCTGCGATGATGCGGCGGAAATTGCCGGGACAACAGAAACCGTCCTGATTAAAATAATCCCGTTTTCCTGTCAACGGAGTAAAGTACCGTATTTTTCGTCCTGTCGGATCCTGAGCAGCAAAAAGCGCATTGTAAATAGTACGTTCCATAATATCGCCATAACGCAAATCACCGTCGAGGCGCATCAGGCTATCCAACCAGCGCAACAGATAAGCAGTAACGCAGGCTTCCCCAATAGGACCCGCGCCATTTTGAGTATAAGAGAAATATTCACCATCTGACGCGGAACCTGCCACATTTAATCCGCCGCCTTTCCGCAGTAATTCTTTCCGCATGAATTGCGACATCTCCAACAATGATAATTCTTTATCATGACGGTAAAGTTCTGTCTGGGCATAACAACGGGCAATCATCACATATACATGGGCAGGCCGGGTGTCAAATGTTTGTTTCCATGTCCGCAGTGATGCACATTTAATTTCACCGGTATCATTGCCATGGCGAATATCAGCCGCAAAATTCAAATAACGATCATCACCAGTACATCTATAAAGAGTAATAAATGCTTCAGGTAGTCCGGCGGTGCATATTTCTTCGGGTTTATCATCTTTTGAAAATGTATCGACTACATAATCGCCAATCTCACAGGCATATTGCAGCGACTTCTCATTTCCGGTAACCATCCAATTTCTTGTCAGACCAAGGATAAGATATTCCTGGTCGTGCAACACCCAGTTATGGTGATTTTGATGCCTGTCTGGTTCCGGTTTAAATGTGCCGATATATCTGTCAGCATCACGACTCTTCATGATTCCATCAATCAGCAATGATGTTCTTTCAGCTACTTTTGAATCATCAGTATATTCAGCAAACAGGCTTCCCGCGTCTATCACCTTGCCGATACCAACATAATGAAAACCGTCAGTAAATGGACGTGCATAAAACGGCTCAATAAAGTCATGGTCAATATCTATTGCCATGTAATTTTTATATATCAGGTCATCAATTCGTCGGCCAATTTCACCAGACAATTCCGTCTGATTAAGAGTAATCGGCTGTAATTTATCAGCAGATTTACCATTGTAAGCATTAATATTTGATTTCATAATAATTCTCCATCTCAGATAAATTTAATTTATCCAGATAATTTCTGATGCCTCGTTACCTATCATACCACTTACTGTAAAACCTTCACTATCATTGCCTTCATACACTGTTTCCACAATGTTCGCATCAATTCGCCTCTTTTCAACTGTTGGATACCAATCGTCAGGAATACCATAAATCTTCTTATCGTCCTTATAAAATGAAAACGGCAATTTCGACAGTGAAGAGAAATACCTGCCCGTCCAATTACGGCTTTTCGCCATATCTGCCGGTGATGTTGCCGGGGTTACAAATGATTTATTCATATTGCCTCTCACTCAGATTTTTTTATCTAACGGATTGGTCTGATTTGACGTATCAGGTCAGATATTTGTTCTTAATGATGATTTACTTTTATTCACTTCAATAATTAATACCTATTCACCGCGCAATTCTTTCAAAGTCTTATGCGCTTGCGGGACGCTAATCATGAATGCGGCTATCTCTTCGCAGGGATATACATCACATTCGGCGCAATTGGCAACTTTTTTAGTTACAGCACAGGCACGGATAGCACAGCCAGATTTCGCGTGGACGCATTTCCGACCATCCTTCATACAGCCATCGCACCAGACATCCGCCGATTGTATTTGTGGGTTAAACTGCTCGCGCCACTCCGAGGCAATCTCATCAATAGCCTTCACGTCACCCGCTTGGGTAGCCTTATAAGCATCACATTCCGAACATATCAGCCCGCAAGCAGCAATAATTTTCATTTTTAGTCTCCAGTTATTATGATAAAGTAATTATAACAAGTCCATGATATCTCCAACAGTTATTAATTGAACTTTGATCATGAAATTTACGAAAAAAACAAAAAAATCTAATATCTATTCTGAGAGTTAAAAATTCTAATCATATAATTTCGTGGTTTTTGTAAATTTCGTGGTTAAATATAATCATTTCAAAGTTTTTCATATTTTTTCTGCAAACTGGCAGGATATTGACTAAAAATGACAAAATTAGAAATATCCGAGTGAGGTATTTTGATGATTAGATATGCTGTTATTGGTTGCGGCGTGATTGGCCCGGTGCATGCACAGGCTATTTCGCAGATACCAGAAGCACAATTAATGGCCGTTTGCGATGTTGATATTGCTCGCGCCCAGAAGGTTGCTGATGAATATAACGTTGCTGTTGTTATGGAAGATTACCGCCAAATTCTTGAACGCGATGACATAGATGCTATATGTATTTGCGTCCCCCACTACCTTCACGCACAAATTGCCATAGAAGCCGCAGAAGCCGGCAAGCATATATTTTGCGAAAAACCGATGGCGATTGACCCGGAAGATATGGACAACATGATTGATGCCGCCGACGATGCCGGTGTGCAATTGGGGATATGTTTCCAGCATCGTTTTGACCCGGTGATGATTGAACTGAAAAAGATGGTTGATGAAGGGAAATTTGGTAAATTGCTGATGGGCAGTGCCCAGGTTATCTGCCTGCGCGACGAAGCCTATTACGCCAGTGAAGATTGGCGCGGCAAATGGGAAACCGAGGGTGGCGGCGTGCTGATAAATCAGGCCATCCATACCATCGACCTGATGATGTGGATATTCGGTGAAGCAGAATCAATAAGCGGAACATACAACACCTTGCGCTGGGACGAGATAATTGAAGTTGAAGATACCGCAGTGGGTGTGGTTGAATTTGAAAATGGTGCCATCGGACATATAAATGCCACTTCAGCATCAAATCTGAATTGGGACACATCTTTCCACGTTTACGGTACTAAGGGAAGCGCGGTGGTAAATACCGGATTCCCTAACACGTTTACCAAGTTTGAAGTTGAAGGAATGGATGCCGCACCGCAGATAAATGACGAAGATTGCCCGACGGTCGGCAAGGCTTGCTACGGAAACAGTCATTACCACGCGATTAACGCATTCACACAGGCTTTGATAACCAACACCCCCTATCCCATCGATGGCCATCAGGCGCGCCAGGCGGTAGAGGTAGTTTTGGGATTGTATAACTCCTGCGATGATGAAAGAAAAGTTTTACTGCCATTATCTGAAGACGAACAGATGATGCTGGATTTAGAAGATAACGATTAAAAAAATCAGAGGTGAAAAATGGACAAGGTACGAATTGGTATTGCCGGCGTTGGCGGAATGGGTTCATTCCATGCATCATATCTGCTTGAAGGGCAGATTAAAGATGTTGAATTAACCGCTGTATGCGATATCGACCCTGCGAAATTAACGAGATTTGCCAATCTTAAAACCTTCACATCATCCGCAGAGATGATACGTTCAGGTGAGATTGACCTGATTCTTGTCGCCACCCCGCATTATGACCATACCACCATTGGTATTGATGCCCTTGAACAGGGATTGCACGTGATAGTTGAAAAGCCAATTTCAGTACATAAAGCAGACGCTGAAAAGCTGATTGCCGCCCACACTAATCCAAAGCAGATATTTGCAGCCATGTTCAACCAGCGTACCGACGGTAAATATATCAAGGCTCGCGAAGTAATTAAAAACGGCGAACTTGGTAAAATTACCCGCGTTAACTGGATTATCACCAACTGGTTTCGCACTGAAGCATATTATGCCAGCGGCGGATGGCGCGCAACCTGGGCTGGTGAAGGCGGCGGTGTGCTGATGAACCAGTGCCCACATAATCTTGACCTGCTGCAGTGGATTGTCGGAATGATGCCAAACAAAATGCGCGCATTCTGCCAGTTTGGACAATGGCACAATATTGAAGTAGAAGACCAGGTGACCGCATATTTTGAATACGAAAACGGTGCGACCGGCGTATTCATCACCACCACCGGCGAGGCACCAGGAACAAATCGGCTGGAAATCGTTGGCGAACGCGGAAAATTAGTAATTGATAACGATTTAAAGTTCTCCAGAACTGAATCTTCTGTTAGCGAATTCTGCAAAACATCGACAGAAGGTTTTGCGTCTCCTGGTATTTGGGAAATTAATATTCCATTTAAATCAGGCCCGGCAGGCCAACACCAGGTAATAACCCAGAATGTCGTAAATGCCATCCTGAAAGATGAAACATTAATGTCGCCGGCAGAAGAAGGGATTCGCGGATTAGAACTTTGCAACGCGATGCTGCTGTCAACATTTACCGATAGCACCGTGAGCCTGCCAATTGACCCGGTAGTTTACGAAAAAGAGTTGAAACAGCGTATAGCTACATCAACCTTTAAAAAAGAAGTAAAAGAAATCGGACCGGCAAATATGACTGATTCGTTTAGATGAAGAGAGAATAGAGAAATTGCAAATGGCAAATGGCAAATTGTTGAAAATCCGCATAGGTGATTAATAGGAATATGGGCTGAATAAGGGGACTGGCTTGAATACTGCAAATATCAGCATACTTTCAATCACCAGCAAACACAGTATTCGTGCTTGTACCAGGAAGGTGAGCGCTATTGGTATAAACGACTGGGGACAGGCAAAAATCCGGACTGCCATTAAACATATTACCGGGATTAAATTTACCGGATTTAACCCAGTCCCCTGCATTATGCAGAAGAATGAAGAGAGAATAATTGCAAATGGCAAATTAAACAGGTTCTTGCAAAACCTAATTTTTCATTGTTCCACATTGAAATTTTGAGTATAAATCAGGGACTGACACCGAGTGGCGAAGCCATGAAGGTGTCTGTCCCATCGGGGTGTCGCCAGGTTTTGCAAGAGCCTGAATAACCGGATAAATATATAAAAGGGGAAAACCGATGGTTTACTTTACTGGTTTTGCAGATGAAGCCGGGTCTGATCTTGATACCCAGATTGCCGCCACTAAGGCATTGGGTTGGGAATTTATCGAATCCCGCAATATAGAAGGCAAAAATATTCATGACATCAGCGATGAAGCTTTTGATATTGTAGTCGGTAAATTGCAGGATTCCGGCGTAAAAATTAACTGTTTCGGTTCTGCCATTGCCAACTGGGGGAAATCAGTGGCTGACCCGTTTGAAATCACCCTGGAAGAAATGAATCGGGCAATTCCGCGCATGCAGCGCCTGGATTGCAAATTAGTTCGTATCATGAGCTACAAAGTAATCGGCAATGCTGCGACTGACGATCAGATGGAAGAAGAGCGATTTAAACGTCTACGTGAAATGCTGGCAATCTTCACCGATGCCGGTATTACCCCGGTACATGAAAATTGCATGAATTACGGCGGTATGGGATGGCAATATACTTTAAAGATGGTAGAGAATGTCCCCGGCCTAAAGCTGGTATATGATACCGGTAATCCTATCTTCACCCCTGACTACATAAAAGGCGAACCATACAACATGCAATCGGCATGGGAATTTTATAAGAATGTAAAAGAACATATCGCCTATATCCATATTAAAGATGGCGTATGGGACAAAGAAAATTCAAAATCTATATTTACCTTCCCCGGCAAAGGTGACGGAGATGTGGTAAAAATCGTCAATGACCTGGTTACATCAGGTTACTATGGCGGGTTCTCTATGGAGCCGCACATGGCAGTAGTTTTCCACGATGATAAAGTTCAATCAGAATCCGAAATAAGATTCAACAACTATGTTGAATACGGCAAAAGATTCATGAAAATAGTAGAGGACGCGAAATAATAATGATAAAATTACCCAAATATTCAATCGGCACTGGTGATAGGTTTGCCCACCAGGGTGCAGCACAACTGAAAGCCTGCATCATGGCGGCAGAACTTGGTGTGGATGTTACACCGGTTTGGAATAAATCATACCGCGAGCACACGATTGTTGGTTCGGTTCCGGCTGATACCCGCAAAGCAGCAAACGCCGCGGTGGCAAAAACCGGCTGGAATAAGCCATATTTCGTCGATGCCGATCATATTAATATCAGCAACGTTGACCACTTTATGGATTCAAGCGACTTTTTCACCCTTGATGTCGCTCAATATATCGGTCAAAAAGCAGCAGAAGCTGAATTAAACACCTTCATCACAGAAGCTGAAAAATTATGCGGCGACATAAAGCTGAAATATATTGATGCGCCTATCGCGATAACCAGCGAATTAGTTCGTGAAGTGGCAGAAAAATATCTACAGGCGATTATTGAAGCGGCAAAGATTTACGCGAAAATAGTTGACGCGAAAGGCGCAGGGAATTTCGTAACCGAAGTTTCCATGGACGAAACCGCCGCACCGCAGACCCCGGCAGAAATGCTGATAATCCTCTTTGCCATCGCTCGCGCCGGCATCCCCGCGCAGACAATCGCCCCAAAATTCAGCGGTGAATTTCATAAAGGTGTCGATTATGTCGGCGACCCATTAGCATTTGCCAAAGAGTTTTACTCCGATGTCGCAGTGGTTGAATATGCCGTGAAAAACTTTGGACTGCCGCAAAACCTGAAACTAAGCGTTCACTCTGGCAGCGACAAGTTCTCTATCTATGGACACATCAATGCCGCATTGAAAGCATTTGACGCTGGTGTTCACCTGAAAACCGCAGGCACCACCTGGCTGGAAGAGCTGATAGGACTGGCAGAAGTTGGCGGAGAAGGCCTGGAAATAGCCAAGGAAGTTTATAGCCAATCATTTAACCGCTATGATGAAATGTGTGCGCCATACGCCGCAGTAATTCATATCGAACGCGAAAAACTGCCAAAACCAGCAGATGTAAACAAATGGTCATCCAACGATTTTGCCGCCGCACTTCGCCATATCCAATCAGAACCGCGTTTTAATATCTACCTGCGCCAGTTATTGCATGTAGGATATAAAGTCGCCGCTGAGATGGGTGACCGCTATATCAATGCATTGGAAAAATACGAAGAAACCATCGGTGAACAGGTGACAGAAAATATCTATACCCGACATCTGAAACCGGTTTTTATTAATAAATAATTTGAGGACAATATGAATAAACTGAGTAAAAAAATGGCAGCAGTTAATGAATATCCTGAGCGGATTTTACAATTTGGCGAAGGTAATTTTCTGCGCGCATTCGTCGACTGGATGGTAAACGGCATGAATAATGCCGGTAAATTTGGCGGCAAGGTCGTGGTGGTACAGCCTATTCCGCAGGGACTTGTCGATACACTTAACGAACAGGACGGGTTGTATACTCTTATCCTGCGCGGCATCCAGAGCGGCGAAGTAATTGATCAGCGCGAAGTGATGACCGCGGTCAGTCGCGGGATAAACCCCTATACTGAATGGCAGGAATATCTAAATACTGCGATAAATCCTGATATGCGCTTTGTTATTTCAAATTCGACAGAAGCCGGCATTGCATTTATTGAGGAAACTCAGCCAACGACTGATTGTCCCACCTCTTTCCCCGCGAAATTAACCGCCTGGCTATTTGCCCGCTACCAGCATTTTAACGGTGCAAAAGACAAGGGGATGATTATTCTTCCCTGCGAATTAATTGACCGCAACGGTGACAAGCTTTATAACTGTGTGTTGAAATATGCTGAATTGTGGAACCTTAACGCTGGATTCACCACCTGGCTGAATGATTCCTGCGCATTTATGGTCACTCTGGTCGACCGCATTGTTACCGGCTATCCGCGCGAAGAAGCGGAAACTCTGTGCGCGGAACTCGGTTACCAAGACAACCTGTTGGATACCGGAGAAATATTCCACCTGTGGGTGATTGAAGGCCCGGAATATGTTAAAAATGAATTGCCGTTAACCGAATGCGGATTTAATGTAATATGGACCAACAACCTGGAGCCATACCGCACCCGCAAAGTACGCATATTGAATGGCGCGCACACCATGACGGTGCCAGCGGCATACCTTGCTGGCGTTGAAACCGTGCGAGACAGCGTAGAAGACGGGTTAATCAGCGAATACATGAAGAAAGGAATATTCACCGAGATTATTCCAACTCTTGATTTGCCGGAAGATGAGAAAGCGCAATTTGCCGAAGATGTGCTGGAGCGGTTCCGCAACCCATTCATCCGCCACCTGCTGCTGTCTATCGCGCTCAACTCGGTGTCAAAATATTCCGTGCGGGTTTTGCCGTCATTATTGGAATATCAAAAGAGAACCGGAAAAATCCCGGCGGCTTTAGCATTTGGATTATCAGCTTTATTCTGCCTGTACCAGGGTACAGAAGTAGAAAACGGCGCATTAAAATGCCAGCGCGCCGGTGCCGAATATTTCATAAAAGATGATCTGGACATTCTCGTTGAGTTCAGTGAAGCCTGGAAGAAATTCTATGCAGACCAGGATGCCGACACATTTTGCCGACGATTGATGTCAAAAACAAAATGGTGGGGTATCGACTTGACGCAAGTGCCGGGATTGCTGGAAACCGTTGCCAGCGGTATGTATGAAATAAAACAGGACGGCATGCGCCAGGCGCTGACCACATTACTGCGGGAATAAAATGGGGGAATAGGGGAAAGAGGTGTTATTGCAGGGTTAGCAACCTAATCCTGCAATTCGCATTATTATTATAATGTATCACGGGCAGTATGCTGATGGTACATTTTTTTACTTTACATTAGATGAAGTTACATAATAGAGAAATATTTCGTAATGAAGGCTTTAAAAAAATATTTAATCATTTCATGAAAAAATATGATATTCATGAAATGTGGAACGACTGTGGTCTGTGTTTATCTATTCCTGCAAAACTGTAAATATGTTATCATGGATTCATGAATATTGATTTTAAAAAGCTTCCATCGTCGCAAATTACCCAACGGGACATAGCAAATCATCTTGGTATTAGACAAGCTACTGTTTCACGTGCGTTAAGCGGGCATCCTGATATCAGTGAAAAAACAAAAAGATTAATATTAAAAACAGCAGAAACCATTGGTTATAAAATAGAAAATAATGATGCTGCCCGCCGATTAATTGCCCGTCGCCATGGAAATGCACCGCAGAATAATGTAATCGCATTGTTGATACCTGGTACATTAGTGCAATCACCTTATTATGCTAAAATAATTGACGGAATATTAAGCAGTTTAGTGCCTTATGGTTATATTTTGGCAATTTCAAATCAGGTAACAAATAAGGCGGCTGAAATTAATTTGTTAAAAATAATAAATCGTGGTTTGGTTGATGGAGTCATTTTGATTCCTAATAAAGATTCAGAATTTATAAATGTCTTGATGAAAAATCAGTTCTCAGGAAATCCATTAATAACAATCATCATGAAAGATGAAACGGAAAGCAGTTTAAATATTATTGCAGATGAGGAAAATGCAGCATATATTGCTGCCAGGCATTTATTGGAACTTGGGCATCGTCATTTTTTAATGTTTCATTTATGGGGTGGAACTTTCCACGAACATCGCCGGTTAAGTGTGATACGGGCATTACGTGAATATGGACTTGACCCTGATAAATATTTCCATAAATATCAGATGCCATGGAACTGGATGAATCCAACTATGCTTATGAAACAAAAAAGTGAATTGCATCCGCAACAAATAAGTGACGCAGAAGAATTTGCTAACTTTATTAAAAATAATCCACATATTACCGCTATTATTGCGCTTAATGATACCTGTGCTATTTTTGCAAGAAATTCATTGGAAAATATCGGAATTAAAGTGCCAAATGATGTTAGTATTGTAGGACATGATGATACTGAAGCGATGTCGGATGAATCAGGACAAAATATGCTGACAACTATCAGAATGCCGTTATTTGAAATAGGACAATTGACCGCCAAAAAAATGATTGAACAGTTAGAAAGCAGAATTATTGAAAATACCGTAATAATTTTGCCAACCGAACTTATTATTCGTAGTTCGACATCAAATACTCGTACAAAATAAACATTTTCTATATTAGCAATAGAATTCAATTTTCACAGAATGTAATGTATCTATTTATTAATTATTTAATTTAAATCACCAATTAGCTATTGACATCTTAAACCACTAACAGTATAATAACTAAAGATTTTCGTATACGTATACTGAAAGTTATATAAGGAGAAAACTGTCATGTCGTTATTAATTGATAGAAAAGGTTTTACACTAATTGAATTGTTGGTCGTGATTGCCATTATTGCCATCCTCGCTGCAATTCTGTTCCCGGTCTTTGCCAGGGCGCGTGAGAAAGCACGGCAATCCACCTGTACCAGCAATCAACGGCAAATTGCCGCTTCTTTACAAATGTTTGCACAGGACCATGAAGAGATGCTTCCGGGTACTGCTAGTGTTTGGAGTAATATAAAAGTTGACCCCGGGGTACTGGTATGTCCGACAAAAGGCAAGTCCACTGCTAATGGGTATGGGTATAATTATTTTTGTCTCGATGGTCTATCAATTGGCGCGGTAGCCGATCCATCAAGTGCGGTACTTACCATTGACTGTGATAGCAGCAACAATATTGCTA
>CAZWZF010000017.1:0-91756 GCA_964638715.1 uncultured bacterium
GACAAGGAGGGGGTAGGGGGTGGTTGGGTTGATTATATATTTAGTATGGTTTTGCTTTGCAAAAACAAAATCCTGTTAATCTTGTTAATCTTGTTAATCTTGTTAATCCTGTCTAAATAAATAAAAGAGGTTTTTATGAAGTATCGTCCTTTAGGGAAGACTGGTTTACAGGTGTCCGCGCTGGCTATGGGCTGTATGCGGCTGCCGGAAAACAATCCTGAGTATGCCGCTCAGGTGGTTGACGCCGCCATTGCCGCAGGGGTCAATTATTTTGAAACTACCCGCTGGTATATTAATGGCAAATGCCAGCATCTAACTGGGCCAGGCCTGAAAGGGCGCAGTCGCGGGATTATCGTATCCGGCAAGGCTGGCATCAGCGCGGAAACCACTGCCGACAGTTATCGGAAAGAAATTGACTTGCAGATGGAGATTCTGGGTGTCGATTATCTTGAATTTTTCCAGGTAGGCTGGTTCAGTCTTGACCGGCTTGATATGCTGACGCAGAAAGGTGGAGCGTTAGATGCGCTTAACCAGGCGCGCAGTGAAGGCATTATCGGTCATATCGGTTTCACCGGTCATGATAAACCGGAGAATTTTACCAAATTAATAGAAACCGGCATCTTTGACAGTCTGACAATTCCGTACAATGTACTTAATCGCGCATACGCGCCAACCATTAAACGCGCAGGTGAATTGGGCGTGGGTGTTATCGCCATGTGCCCGGTGGCAGGCGGCATGCTTTCCAGCCCGGCTCCGCAGTTGCAGCAGCTTATCCCTGGCGGGGCACAAACCACCGCCGGTGCCGCTTTGCAGTTTGTAATGGCAAATCCTGATGTCAGTTGCGCCTGTTCAGGCATGAATACCCTGGAGATGCTGCAGGAAAATGTGGCAACTACAGAAGCGTTTGAGGGTGCCAGCGCGGAAGACCATGCCCGCATGGACCGCATACTTGATGAGTTCAATTCAATTGGCGAAAAGTTCTGCACCAGTTGCGGCTATTGCATGGATTGCCCGGAAGGAGTAGATATCCCGAATAACTTCCGCATTTACAACATGGCGAAGGTATATGGCCTGAATGACTGGGCACGCGCAGAATACACAAAAATGGAAGCCAGCAAACGCGCGTCCGCCTGTATCAGTTGCGGCACCTGCACCCCGAAATGCCCCAACAGCCTGCCAATTATCGAACAGCTTGCTGAGGTGAATAAAGTGTTGGGGTAATTATTAATTACGAATTTTATTCACATCGATGGACAGGATGGGTAGGATATTGGTTTTGCTTTGCAAGACATAATCTTGTTAATCTTGTTAATCCTGTCTAAAAAATAAAAATAAAGAGAAATTATGACTAATACTATTCCGCATTTACAGAAAAAAGATGGCGTTACCCAATTGATTGTCGATGGAAAACCGATGATTTTGTTGGCGGGGGAGCTGCATAACTCCAGCGGGTCTAATGTCGCATATTTTGAAAATGCGCTTGAACGCGTTGTGGCTGCAAATTGTAATGCGGTAATAGCACCGGTATCATGGGAATTGCTGGAACCAGTTGAAGGCAGTTACGATTTTTTGCTGATTGACGGTATGCTGTCTGCTGCCCGCCGTCGTGGCTTGCGGCTGGTATTGATATGGTTCGGCACCTGGAAAAATGCGATGACTACGTATGCGCCAGCATGGGTGAAGAAAGATGTTGTGCGTTTCCCCCGTGCTGAAAATGTCCCGGGAAAGGCAAGCCATACGATATCGCCATTGGCGTATGAAGCATGCCGTTGCGATGCCCGCGCCTTTGCCGCGCTGATGCGGCACATTAAGTCTGTTGATGAGAATGAACGGACAGTGGTGATGATGCAGGTGGAGAATGAGGCTGGTTTTATGGGTTCTCCGCGTGATTATTCACCATTGGCAGAGAAGGCATTTGCAACTCAGGTACCGGAATCATTGATGAATTATTTGCAGGATAATATTGCAGTGCTGATGCCGGAGTTGAAGGCAAATTGGGCAAAATCAGGAAATAGAATGTCAGGAACATGGCATGAAATATTCAGTGCTGACGCGCCGGAAGTTTTCATGGCATGGCATACAGCTCAATTCATTAATGAAATAGCAAAGGCGGGAATTGCTGAATACCCGCTGCCGATGTTCGCGAATGCCTGGCTGGTACAGGATGCCGGTCAGCAGCCGGGATCTTATCCATGTGGCGGACCAGTGGCAAAGATGATGGATATCTGGCGCGCCGCCGCGCCGCAGATTGATGCGTTAGCCCCGGATATCTACCTGCCGGATTTTCAGGCAGTGTGCGCTGAATATTCGCAAAATGGTAACCCGCTCATCATCCCGGAAGCGCAGAAGCCTTGCGCTTATGCCAATGTATTTTCGGCAGTGGCGAATTATAATGCCATCTGTTTCGCGCCATTCGGCATAGACAGTATCGAGCACCCGGAAGTGTTGGCGGAGAGCTATTCGGCGTTAACCGATATGATGCCGCTGGTGGCGCAATACCAAGGAACTGGCCGCATGATAGGGTTTGTACAGGATAATGTTACACGGGTACAAAGTCCAAATGGCGCCTGGGTACAGGAAATTACCAAGCCGATTCAGGTTGAATGTGGCGGGTACCACGTAACGATAAATTTCCAATCCGGTCACTCCGGGTTGGATTCCATTGGCCGCGGCTTGATAATTGCAGTGTCTGATACTGAATACTACGTCGCCGCCGCTGGATGCACCATATCATGGCATCCCAAAGCAGACGACCGCAGAACCGCGGAGTTTATCTCTGTAGATGAAGGATGTTTTGTAAATGGTAAATGGCAGCATTACCGCCGTTTAAATGGCGACGAGGCATACGGAGAGTTCCAGCGTTTCGACAATAAATTATCCATGCGCAAGGTTGTGCTGCATAGTTTTTGATGAATAATTAATAATTCATGTCACCACAAAGAACACAAAGAGAACAAAAGAATTCATAAATAGAATATAAGGAAATATACATGTTTAAAAATTATTTAATTGTTGAAGAATACAATTTGAAATCGATAGGTTGTATTGGTGAACAATATGATACTCTTGAGTTGAAAAACTCTGTTGGTATAGAAGTTGATGAATTAGAGATAAAAGAAGCTCTTTTACGAATATCAGGAATTAATCGAATAAAAACTTTACATGTTTTATATAATTCAAAGGTTAAAAATCTGTTATTTGTTGAAGCATTACCTGAATTAGAAACTATTAATTTAAGTGGACGAAAGTTAATAACATTAGATGGTGTGGAATGGTTTAAAAAAGGTAAAAGTATTGTTATTAATATTAATAACAATCGAAAACGAAGTATTGCAAAGATTGCTGATACAAAAATTAATCATCTTTACCTCCAATGGGTAAAGCCTGAAGATTTTGAAGTTATAAGTCGTTGTATTTATATTAATTCAATAACTCTAACAAAATGTCCAAGGATACCATTTAGTAATTGGCAAAATTTACCAATCAAAGATATGATGGTCGTGAGTAGTGCTATTGATGAAATTTCTGATATTGCAACTGTAGCTACTCTTAAAAATTTAACTTTAGCTTGTCGTAATCTAGTACGATTTACTGGTGACAATGGAATGGTAACTTTGATGATTATAATGAATTGTCACAAGCTTGATTTTCGTACCATTAATACATTTAGCAACATGAAGCATCTCATAATACATGATGTAAAGAATGTGATTCATTTTTCGTCTTTTAAGGAATTACCTCAATTAAATAAATTGTCATTCGTTAACTGTAAAATAGATTTTGATTTAATGGATTTAAAAAGTACTGCACCAGATTTAGAAGAAATATGGATACAAGGTACTATAAATAAGGACGAAGCAAAAAAACTCAGTTTAATGAATCGCGATGTTGTAATTAGAAATGGTGTATGGAAGTTTATGAATGGTGTATATAGCAAGGTAGCTGAGTCTGAATTGATGAAAGCTATTAAAGAAAAATTTCGTAAAGTAAAATAATTAATTGAGTTCAATTTTATCTTAATATTATTAAAAAAGACCCGCATTTATGCGGGTCTTTCTGTAAACCAAAAAACTGAAAACTGAAAACTATAAACTAAATAGTTGTTTCTTCAGTCGGTGCAACGTCTTCTATCTTTACTTCAACGGCATCAGATTCCAGTTCCGGCATTTCTCCGCGCATGATGGCGGTTACTTCGTCGCGGGACAGGCTTTCTTTTACCAGCAGCACCTTGACGATATTTGATGCTACTTCGGAATTTTCGCTCAGCAGTTCTTTCGCTTTATTGTAACTGGTTTCTATGATGCGATGTACTTCGGCGTCGATTAATTCAGCGGTATTTTCTGAATAATCGCGGTCTTCCATAATATCGCGTCCCAGGAATACTTGCGACTGGCGTTTGCCCAATACACGAGGCCCAATGGCATCGCTCATACCGTATTGAGTAATCATGGCACGGGCGATTGCACTGGCGCGTTCCAGGTCGTTATGGGCACCGGTGGTGATTTCGCCAAAGTTCAATTCTTCTGAAGCGCGTCCACCTAATAGCACGGTGATATCTTCCAGCATTTCTGAACGTGATGTCAGATAACGGTCTTCTTCCGGCAGGTTAAGAGTATAGCCAAGTGCGCGTCCACGTGGAAGAATAGATACCTTATGCAGCGGATCCGCTTTGGGAAGCAGTTCTGCCAATAAAGCATGTCCAACTTCATGGAAAGCAATAATTTTCTTTTCAGTTTCGGATATGATGCGGCTTTTTCTTTCTGGCCCGGCAATTACGCGGTCAATCGCCGCTTCCATATCTTTCATTTCAATGCGGGTTTTATTTCCGCGAGCCGCCAGCAATGCTGCTTCATTCAGCAGGTTTGCCAGGTCAGCACCGCTGAATCCCGGGGTTCGGCGCGCCAGCACTTCAAGATTAACATCCTGGGCAGCCGGCTTGCCTTTGATATGAACTTCCAGAATTGCCTGACGTCCCTTGCAATCGGCAAGGTCAACCATAATCTGGCGGTCAAAACGACCTGGACGCAATAACGCGGGGTCAAGCACATCAGGACGGTTGGTGGCAGCGATGAGGATGATACCGCTATTGGGGTCAAAACCATCCATCTCTACCAATAATTGGTTAAGGGTTTGTTCGCGTTCGTCATGACCACCGCCGAAACCGGCGAAGCGCTGACGTCCAACTGCATCGATTTCGTCGATGAATACGATACATGGCTTGTGAGCCTTCGCCTGTTCAAACAGGTCGCGAACGCGGGATGCGCCAACGCCAACGAACATTTCTACGAAGTCGGAACCGCTGATATGGAAGAACGGCACACCAGCCTCGCCGGCTACAGCGCGGGCAAGCAGGGTTTTACCGGAACCCGGAGGTCCCAGCAGCAAAACGCCTTTCGGTATGCGAGCACCCAACGCGGAATATTTTTTAGGATTCTTCAGGAAGTCTACTATTTCTACCAGTTCCTGTTTGGCTTCTTCCACACCGGCAACATCGTCAAACGTCACCCTTATGGACTGATCGGTCATACGCTTTGCCTTGCTGCGTCCAAACGACATCGCCTGGCTGCCGCCGCTTTGCGCCTGGCGCATTATGAACATCCAGAATCCAATAAACAGCGCAGCCATCAGAATCATGCTCAGCACATTCCAAATTACGCTGTCAGAAATTTTATTTTGCTTAACATTGAACTCGAAAATAGGCTTTCCATCGCCAGTGGCTAATGGAAATTTTTTCTTGGTTGCCATCAGTGTTGTAATTAAGGTGTTATGATCGTTAACCCAATAGGTTTCATAGCTATCCGGTTTCCCACCATTTAATTTCCCAGATAATTTTGTTCCTTCAATATCAACATTTCTAATTTGACCGGCATCTAATCTTGTCAGCCATTCTGATGTAGTTAGCTTTTCAACTGTTTTTGGTGCCTTGGCAAGATATGCACCCAGCAATACTATAATAAGGGCAAAAAACAGGATTGTCTTTAAATATTTAGGCAATTAAAACCTCCACCTAATATGCTATGCGAAAGATTACTTGTCGCATAATGTAACAGCCTGAACTGGCAGTAAATCTCCTGACCAGGCTCTAAACTTATCATTCATTCCCAATGTAACTATCACTTTACCGGTATTTGTTCGGAATAGAGCGTAGTCCATACGCATATCACGGTTTTTATCACCTAATGTGCGTTTTACTCTGACTGCGGAACCATGGGAAATATTTTCATATATTTCACCCTGGTGAGATATACCGCCGGTTGGTGTTGTCATCAATTGCAGGCTGAATGGGAAAAGCATCATGATACCGTTGTCCTGCAACGTAGCGCCTAACCATATTTCTGCTCCGCTGACCATTCTTCCTTTTAATAAATCCAACCGAAAATCGGTTTCATGCAAGTTATGCACTTCATCAATGCGTATTTTTTTGCCGGCTACATCATAAACTGACCCCGGCTGGCCTTCTAAAATCATTTATTCTCCACTTTACTGATACTATTCTGGTTTACAGACGCGCTCAGCGGTGCTTCTGGTTCTGCGTCAATTACAATTCCTGCTCTTTTTGCATCAGGAGCGGGGATTGACTGCTCAATTTTATTGTAATTGTAAAATTGTTTGATTACTCCGTTATAATCGTCACCTTCATATTTAGTCATGGTGCTGTTAATGGTTTTATCAAGCTGGTTTATATAGACATGCATGGTAGCTTTGTCTTCCGGGAATGTCAGCACAACTTCGCTTTGCGGTCCTTTTTTAGTTTTAGGAGCGTCCTGAATCATTATATAGTCGGTTGAATTGTTAATAACATTTTCACCCAGCATCATACGAGCAACGGAATCTTCTTCCAATTCCGGCAAATCTTCGGTAGTTAGTGGACCGGTTATTGAACGCAATACATCTTTTGCGCCATCGCGCTGTATCAGCAATCCATTTGGCTTTGTCCATATTCTAACTTCCGGCTTACCGGCGCGGTCACCCTTGACGGTAATTTTGTCCGGCATAATAAAATCAATTTTCATTTGTAGTGGTGCAAGATTTTTTGCCACCCCGGATCCGCTGTCGATTCTGGTCATGTTGTATTGCAATCGGTGTGTCTGACGATATTTGGCTGCAACATCTTGAAGCAATGATAATATTTTCTGTTCACGGTCCGTGTATACCCGGGGAGCTACAGAATATTGGCGAACCCGCTCTAATTTAATGCGGCAATATTTATCCTTATCCATAATTGTAACCAATCGGAAATTGCCATCAACACCACTGCAAATTAAGGTTTCTTTTTTCGTGACATCTGTTGCTTCGCCATAATTTTTCCCGAATACCTGTCGGTAGAAAGCAGCTATTTGTGCCGGGGTTTTTGTGGATGTTGTCATATAAACGCGAGAATAGCGTAATATGTCGCGCTGTTTGCGGTCGCGAACGCGGTATACAAATGAATTTATAGTTAACGCCTGATCTGGATTAGGCATTTCCATGTCGGTAACAGTTGCAGGTGATCGATACCATAAAGCAAAAGTGCCTTGTGGTGTAGATATTGCATCTTTTAAAGCAGGTGCTTTTGTTGATGATATAGGTTTTGCCGCTAATACTGCCAGCAAACTGCCGAATAACAGCATTAATAATATCGAATACTTAAGCATAACATTCCCCTTTATGCATAGTTTACATTCGTAGTAAGTAAATTTTCTACGCATGTTCACCGCTTCCTTTTATTGATGCATTAAAAATAACAGATTTTAGCCAGAAAAGAAAGAGAATTTCGTGATATTATACATCTTTATTAGATTATATTATTAGAAAGAACTTATTTCTCAATTATCTTGATATCGCATTCTTTCGTTTTACCCCTCATTTTTGCTATACTACGACGGCGAAGGAACTTTATGATAGAGATAAACGAGATAATTAAACAGGCAATTGAAATAGGTGATGAAGCAGGTGCTCTGCGCGAGCAGCTGCAGATTTCTGTGCGTGAAGAACGCCTGGTAACTGCTGAAAAATTGACTGAAGACCCAAATATTTGGGATGACCCGGAGAATGCCCAGACGGTAATGCAGGATGCCGCAAGGCGACGAAACGAATTAGTTCCGTGGCGGCGATTAAAGTCATTAACAGACGACAATATGGTGCTGGTAGAAATTTTAGGAATGGATGTTGATGAAGACAGTGTGAAAGAACTGCAGAAAAATATCAGTGAGATTCGCGCGTTGTTGGATAAATTGCGCACAGAGGCATTATTTGCCGAAGAATATGACGGTGCAGATGCAATTATCGAGGTGAATGCCGGGGCTGGCGGTACTGAGGCTTGCGATTGGGCAGAAATGCTGGGACGCATGTATTTGCGCTGGGCGGAACGGTCAGGATTTGATGTAGAGGTAATGGATTCGCTGGCGGGTGATCAGGCCGGTGTGAAATCGATGACCATTGAAATTCATGGTCAGAATGCCTACGGATTGATGAAATCAGAACGTGGTACCCATCGTTTGATACGATTCTCGCCATTTAACGCCAAGGGAAGCCGCGAGACATCATTTGCGTCAGTGTCGGTTATCCCTGATGTTACTGAGGACGTAAATATAGATATTCGCGAAGAAGATTTGCGAGTTGATACGTATCGCGCCAGCAGTGCGGGTGGACAGCATGTGAATAAGACTGAATCTGCTATTCGGCTTACTCATATTCCTTCCGGTCTTGTTGTGACATGCCAGAATGAGCGCAGCCAGTTGAAAAACCGTGCCAGTGCAATGCGAGTATTAAAATCGCGTCTGGCAGCACAACAGCGCCAGGAACAGGAAGAAGCATTGGCGAAATTGCAGGGAAAAAAGTTGGATATCGCATTTGGATCGCAAATACGCACCTATTTTCTGCAGCCATACACTCTGGTGAAAGACCATCGAACAGAATACGAAACCCCCAACGCGTTCCAGGTGCTGGATGGCGAAATAGACGGATTTTTAGTCGCTTACCTGCAATACCTGGCGCAACAACGAATAAATGAAGAGTGAGGAGAGAAGAGAGAAGAGTGAAATTCCCATCCTTTGGAGGGGTTAGGGGAGGTCGAACGAGAGTGTGTAATTGACTTCACCCGATTTCAACCGACTGCAATCGATTTCAACCAAAAACTGAAAACTAAACACTAAACATTGTAAACTTAATAAAAAAGATTAAGTTTTGATTAAATTTATTGTCAATGATTGCTATTATTATTTAAAGTTGCTATAATAAATACAGAGACCATTGAAAAATGGTTGTTAATACCCGGCAATGAAGTAATATTTATGCAAAAGTCGAAGCAAAAGTCGCAGTTTCATCACACGAAACGTCGGGTCCAATTAACGCATCTGGTGAATATTGTATCTCATTTGAGATATGTATTCCTTAAAGTTGCGTCGTTTTTTATCGTCTTCTTGTTAAATAAATCTGTATATCTCCTAAATAAACTTTCTGCAAATAAAAACTCATCATATCAATCCTGCCTGGCAATTCAGGGGGTGGCGTATGGCTAACCCGCGTATTGTAATAACTGGATTAGGCGTTGTATGTCCCATGGCACGCAGTTATGATGAATACAGCAATGCTTTATTAGCCGGTCGCACATGTATATCAAAACTGGAAAATCTTGATATTGATGATAATCGTTTTAATATGGGCGGACAAATAAAAGATTTTAATTTTGCTGATGAATTGCAAGGTATTGACGGTAAAAGATTATTGCGATTCAGCCAATTGGCATTAGTTGCAGCGGATAAAGCCTTAAATCATTCAGGATTAAATTTAAATGCCATCGATCGCGACCGCATTGGAACTTGTTTTGGTACTGCCGTGGCAGGTTTAGGTGAGACAGTTCATGTCGAAGCCAACAGGTATTTTAAAAAACGTGATCATGGCGTCACGCCTACAGCCTATTTAGAGTTTACTCCATGTGCGTGTACTACCCATATTGCGATTAATAACAGCTTGCGCGGACCATCATCCACCCAATCATCAGGTTGTGTAACCGGCATAGATGCTTTAATTTGGGGCGTAGAACAGATTCGTAAAAATACAGCCGATATCATGCTGGTTGGCGGTTCAGACGCGCCATTTTTCCCATTTATTTTCGCTGGTTTATATCGCAGCGGTCTGTTATCTCCCGACCCTTCGGATGGCGGGTTAATACCGCGGCCTTTCTCTCACGACCACGCAGGTATTGCACTGGTTGAAGGTGCCACGGCAATGATAATTGAACGTGAAGACCATGCGCGTCTTCGCGGCGCACATATAATAGCAGAGGTAACAGGCGTTGCCAGTTCTGAAGAAGCATTGCCGATGTCGGCATTAGATGATAGCGGAAAGGCATTTGCAGTAACGATAAAAGAGACACTGCGCGATGCCGGTTTGCCGCCAGAAGAGATTGACTGGGTTTGCGCCCATGGCACCGGATTCCCGATAGCGGATTTATCGGAAAGCCGCGGCATAGAGTCTGGACTGGGCGATCATGCTTTTTGCGTCCCGGTCAGTTCTATTCGAGGCGCAGTAGGCCAGTCATTCGCCAGCGGCGGTGGATTTCAAGTTGCGGCGGCATGTACAGCATTGCAGAATCAGATGGTGCCGCCAACGTTAAATTTCTCAAAACCTGCAGATGGCTGCAGGTTGGATTATGTGGCAAACGTAGCAAGGCCGGCAAGACTTCGCCGAGTGCTAATTAATGCAGCGGGAGTGGGCGGAACCCATGCAGGAGCAGTCATCAGTAGATGGCAAGGATGAAAATTATAGTATTGATGCTGTGACAAAAAGCCGGCGGTAGCCAATGTCATTGTGGGACAATTACGCAATAATAGGTTACGAATCTCTGCAGGCGTTGATTCCATATCAACAACTGCAGCGTCAGGTCATGTCGTCTGCTGAATTAACCGCCGGAAAAAGATTGCTAATAGCTGGATGCGGAGTAGGATTTTTTGACAAGTTAGTCGTTGACAACGTTAACGACGTGAAAATAGATTCAGTAGATTTCTCTACATCAATGTTGCAGCGTGCTCGCAACAGATGCAGCAATTTCAGTAATATTACCCACCAGCAAGCGGATTTATGCAAAAAATTTCCGTTTGATGACGCGCAGTTTGATGTTGTGGTGATGACAAATGTTATGTATGCATTGCCGAATGCCCCTGCCGCGTTAAAAGAAATTTCACGGGTGCTGAAAGTCGGCGGCAAGTTTATATTAACTGACCGAAAACCGGATTCAACACCAGATGGTATACAGAAAGCTCATTTTAAAGCATTAAGCCAGTTATCAATAAAGGAAAAAACCGGGTATTGGGTTAAAACTTTACCGCTGTTACCATCATTGATTGCGGTGAAGGTGATAAATAATAAGATTCAGCAAAAAGGTGCGGAAGGTGAGTATTTCTTCCGTCCTACTGATGAAGTAACCGCGATGCTGCAAGCTGTCGGTTTGACGGTGAAAAATGAGCAGGTTGTCTATGGCGAACAATGCTGGATGCTGACTGCAGTCAAGGAGGACGATAAAATATGAGTTTTATTCAGGTAGTATTATTTCTGGCGGCTATATATAATCTGGTATTAGCGGTAATTATTCTGTGGAAAAATAAAAATCGCAGTACCGGCAATTCACTGGCATGGTATGTTTTCGGCACCGCGGCCTGGTCGGCTTTGGTTGCAACCCTTCAATTCAAGATGGATTTGGAAATAGCAAAAAGGATTTGTCAAGCAACATTCGTCTGCGGTGCGGTTCTGGGCATGTCATGGCTGTGGTTCTGTGCTAATTTCCCGCGGAAAAATAGCAGGTTTCGATACGTTGCGATTGCCGGGCTTATTCTGGGAGCACCCTGGCTTTACTTGTCTTTCACTGACTATATCATTAGTAAAGTCTGGTATATGCCATGGGGTGCAGAAGCTGCCTCTGGTTCATTAGTCGGAATATTTGCACTGCAAATTCAGCTTTACGGTATTGCTGGAATTATTCACTTATTATATAAAGTCAAGAAAGTCCGTGGTCTCGAACGTTTGCAGGTATGGTATATCTTACTCGGTTCTGTTGGTTTATTAATAGGTATTATCCCCAATGTAATTTTACCGGCTATTTACCATACATCTCGTTATGCCATGTATGGTCCGTTAACGGCGCTCATAGTCACCACCACCACTACATACGCAATTGCCAAATTCCGCCTGATGGATATCAGGATTGTATTGCGCGCTGGTTTTATTTATTCAATTACCATCAGTACTTTATCAGTATCATTTGCTTTAATTGTACCATTATTAAATAATTACCTTACAGAACATCTTAATATGCCGGATAGTGCCGGCAGTTTCCTGATGGCGTTTTTAATGGCGTTGGCATTCCGACCGTTACTGGATAGGATCCAGTCTATTGTCGATAAACGTTTCTTTAAGAGCGTTTATGACTACCGGTTGGCATTACGCGATGTTGGCAAGGCACTGGCATCTGTCCGCGATCGCGATTTGCTGGCAAATACATTGGCAGATACCCTTTCCCGCACATTATGCCCGCGTACCATCGACCTTTATCTGCCGGGGAATAATGACTTGTTAATGCGGGCTTTCAGCGTGCCTGAATCGGCACCGGCAATACCGACAATGCTGCCGCCGAAACATCCGGTTATACAATTTGTCACCGGCATTGATGATGTGGTGCTGACAGAAGAATTAATCCGTGATGAAAATGATGATAAGTCAGAGATAGGCCACATGCTGATGTCGTGGAATATTCTGGTTACGATTCCGTTAATAGCCAGCGATAAAGTGCTGGGATATGTCTTCATGGGTGAGAAATTGTCTGGAGATGTATTCACCAGTGATGATATTGGTTTGCTGCGTATCCTGGGAAAACAGGCAGCTATCGCGCTTGATAATGTACGGCATTATGATGAAATGGTGCTGCTGAATGAATATCACGAGAAACTGCTGCAGTCGATGCAGGACGGCGTGGTTGCTGTTGACCCGGCAGGTAGAGTTATTACATTTAATCCGGCTGCCGAGGAGATTACCGGTGTTCCGGCGAATGAAGCAGTTGGCAGGTATTTGTTTGATTTAGGATTACGTGATTTAGATATTCCGCCAATTGGCGAACGGTCGCATGAGATTAACCTGAAATCAAAAACCGGCAAAGAAATACCGCTGTTAATCACAGTAACGCCATTTACCCGCAAATGGGACCTTGCCCCCAGCAGATTGGTGGTATTCCGCGATTTATCCGAATTGCGTGCGTTAGAGATGGAAAAGATGCAAATTGAGCGATTTTCCAGCATGGGTGCCATGGCGGCATCTATCGCGCATGAAATTAAAAATCCGCTGGTTCCCATTCGGACCTTTGCATATTTGCTGCCGACGCAGTTTGACGATGAAGAGTTCAGGAATGACTTCTCGAAAACGGTAGTGCGCGAAGTTGACCGTATAAACAGGCTGGTCGGTCAGATGCTTGACCTGGTACGCAAACCATCGCATGACCATGAACCAGTTGATATGCAGGAATTAATCGATAGATTGATAATATTAATAAAACCGGAATGTGATATTAATAACATAAAGGTAATAACTGATATACCTGGTGATTTACCCGCAGTATTTGGCGACCCGGGACAGATTTACCAGTCATTTTTAAATGTTTTGACTAATGCTGTTCAAGTGATGCCGGATGGCGGCGAGTTGAAGATAATTTTGGAATCAGTTGAAGATATGGTTGTTTGCAGAATCAGTGATACTGGTCCGGGAGTTGACAGCTCGGAAATTAACCGAATATTTGAACCACTATATACCACCAAAACAGGTGGACATGGACTTGGACTGGCATTGACATATCAATTTATAAAATCTCATGGTGGATATGTCCGCGCGGAAAGCGAGCCGGGACACGGATTGACAATGGTGTTGTCCCTACCGGCATCCGGTGATATTGGAGCTATAATGCAGTGCAGTTAATTGCTTTTTTGACGAAAGATAATAAGAAAGCAGAGAAGGTTCGGGAAAGACTGAACCTGGCGGTGCCGGCGATACCGATGATAGTCGATGACAGTCCGGCAGCGATAATTGCGCGCGTCCAGTCTTTGCCGATAACTACCGTGCTTGTTGATACCGACTTTCCGACATCTGTCACCGAGTCTATCGTTAATGGTGTTCATGCTATCAACCCGGAAATGCAGATATTTGCGGTTGAAGGAAACGGGTTATCCGGTAATGAATGGTACAAATGGGCTACTGATTTGTTGAATTTAGATGATAAACTGGAAATATTCCTGCATAGATTGAATAAAGGTAAAAGTAGTGAGCCGATGATGGAAACAATTTTGCCAGCACAATTGCCCCAGGGAAACAACTTGTTGGAAAATAGCGAATTTGCCAATTTTGCCAATATTTTCAGTTGCAGCAATGAAGTCGAGTTGGCTGATAAATTTATAAATTGGGTAGGACAGGCAGCCCATACAACCCGGGCAATGCTGCTATTGCGCGGTGAAGAAAACGGCAATTTCACCCCGCGGGCGCATCGCGGCATACCACAGGCATTGGTTTCGTCATTATACCTGCCGCAAGTATCGCCATTAATACAGTACCTGTCATCAACCGGGCAAATTGCACTGCGCGGCAGTGCCAATCGCGAGGTTAATTCTGTCCTTGACTATATGCAGGCAGCCGTTGCCGCGCCGATATTTGACGATGGTCAGCTAACCGGCATAATTACCATTGGCACCCGGGTGACCAGCGCGTTATATACTGCGACTGAATTGCATACATTATATATGTTGGGCAACCATTTTGCCGATGCTCTGCGGCGGCAGCGCAGCCACAATATATTGAAAAATCAAAATGAAATGACCGAGCAGATGCTGACGGCGATGCCGAATGGTGCCATAGTGCTGGATGCTGATTATAAAGTAGCTTTCGTGAATCCTGCCGCGGAACACATGTTGGGAAAAGCCGCCGGGTCATTGACTGGACGAGATTTGCGCAGTTTGCCGGCACCACTGGGCGACCTTGCTTATGCGGCGTTAATTGGCAGACTGGTGGAACGTCAGGAGATAATATTACCGCTTACTGCTATGCGGGTCGCGGTCAGCGGGCATAAACTTGCCACCACCGGCGGGTCATCAATGCTGCTGTTGGAAGATTTATCTCTGCAGGTACAATTGGAAGATGAAAAAGGAAAACGCATTAACTTGGAAGTAATTACTAATCTGGTTCATTATCTGGCGCATGAATTGCGTAATCCATTAGTTACGCTGTCAACATTCAGTAATTTGATGCCGACCCACGCTGGCGACCCGGATTTTATTAATTTCTGTGGAGATGTATTGCAACCGGAAGTTAACCGTGTTAATTTAATGTTGGAACAGTTGCTGGTTTTAACAAATCACGCTGAGTTCCAGTTTGAACAAGTGCTATTAGTGCCGATGATTGAACGGGTAATAGGTCCAGAGGAGATTAGGATGCGGGTTAAATCGATGCTGCCACTGGAGCTGCCGGCAATTATCGCTGACCGGCATCGATTGGAAACAGCACTGGTTTGCCTGCTTAGGTCTATGATTAAGATTGCAAATAATGATGCAGAGATTGTATTATCCGCACATAGCGACATTGATAAAATAGTAATTGAGTTGCAAACGGTATCGAAAAATAAGAATCTTTCCAGACTGATGGAGCCATGGGATCAATTTTTATCGCGAGGCGTACCAGAAGACGATCTGGACCTGGGATTGCCTGCTGCACGATACATTATCGGTCAGCATGAAGGTGATATGAATATTATAATGGATGGCGATAAAATGACTGTAGTATGCAATTTACCACTGAACCGCAATGTTAATGATGGCGGGGAGAAAGAAAAAGATGACACAAAATCGAGTACTTATCGTTGACGATGAACGCGGTGTTCGCGAATCAATGAAAATGCTGTTGAAAAACAGTTATAATATAGATATGGCATCCAGCGGAACCGAAGCAATTGCCAGACTTCCGGAAGTTCAGCCCGACGTTGTATTGCTGGATCTGCGCATGCCGGACATGAGCGGCATCGAAGTTCTGCAGGAGATTAAGCTCCGTGACCCAAATGTGGAAGTTATTTTAGTCACCGCGTATGCAACTATTGAAACAGCACGCAAAGCATTGCGACTGGGCGCATTTGACTATCTGACCAAGCCATTTAATCCTGATGAACTTGCGAGTATTGTCAGCAGAGGCATGGAACGGCGCAAGGATGTATTGTTGCGTTCTGCTGAAATGGAGGCGATACAACAGGATTATCAGTCGTTGTGTCATGAAGTTGAAGAAGCGAAAAATCTAATAACTACCCAGATGCGCGATACCGTTTACGCGTTGCTGATGAGCCTTGAATTGCGCGATGCCTATAGCGGGCAGCATAGTATGGCGGTGTTGTGGCTGACAGATAATTTTGCTCGCTCCATGAATGTGGATAAGACACAACTGACCCGGCTTCGCCAGGCGGCCCTTGTACACGACCTGGGTAAAATTGGTATTCCGGAAGGTATTTTGAACAAACCGGCTCCGCTGACCCCGGCAGATTTTGATATCATGAAATCCCACACCGTTTTAAGTGCTGATATTGTTGGCAATGTTGAAGCCCTGGCATATCTGTCGCCAATAGTACGCGCTCATCATGAACGTTGGGACGGCATGGGATATCCTGACAAATTAGCCGGCAATGATATCCCATGGGAATCCCAGGTGCTGGGAATATGCGACTCTATACACGCCATGACCAGCAACAGATGTTATCGTCCACGTCTGCCTATCCAGGTAATTGAAAGCGAACTGATGAAATGCAGAGGCCGCCAATTTACCCCGGAATTGGTTGACGCCATGCTGGCAACAACCCTGATAACCGATCTTCACCGCGCCGAAGACGATGGGCAATTAGTATTAACCAATGCCCAGGTAAGAGATGCCTTGTCAGACGCAAATGACGGGATTAATTAGTTGATAATGGACAGTTGACATTTTAAATCCTGCAAGTTTTTCTTGCAGGATTTTTTGTTACGGAATAGTGATATTGCCTTCTTATAAAGTAATCTAATCTGAACACCGAAAACTGAAAACTTATAATGGAACATTTATAGTATTCTATAGTCTTACCATATAGAAACTATTAATGAGGGAGAGATATTCATGATTACATTTTCTGCAGGTAAAATTTTAAAGGCATTAATGGCAATTGCTGTTTTATGCATGTTGATTGGAACAAGGGTTATTGCTGAAGAAGTAAAAACTAATCCTGTTATTGTCAGCCAGTGCCAGCAAGACTTGTTATTAAAGCAGTTGAAGTTAAAGACCGGTGAAGTTAAAGTTGTTGATGTCAAGGCTGTTACCTGGCCAGATGCAGCGTTGGGTATGCCGGAATCCGGTAAACTTTATGCCCAGGTATTGACACCGGGATGGCGTATTGTATTAGAAGTGAAAAATTCTCATTATCTTTATACCGCAAGCGATAAAGTATTTAAGTTTGGTGGTCCATTGGCATTGTGGAATAGTTCAATCTTGTATCTGCTGCCGGTGATGGATGAACCGAATATGAATGGCGACCTGTATCAATGTTCGATGACCGGCATAAATAATTCACTACTGGTGTCCGGGGTATCGGCATATTACCCGCAAGCAAAAGGAACAATATTAATTACCCGCCGAACATCGCGTTCCGGGTTTGAAATGGTGTCGGTAAATGCCGGCAAACATGATAAAAAACCACAGACGCTTTATAGCGCGTTTGATATCGGTGCCGGTGCTTTTAATGAATCGCAGGATAGCTGGGCAGCATTTGCAAGACCGGGAATAGGCACAGGCTGGAATATTGCCGTCGCAAAGATTGGTGATGAAAAAGCTGTCACATTGCCATTGCCTGCTGATGTGAAACCGCAGAAAATAGCCTGGGCTGGTGAGATGGTGATGATTCAGGTTGGCAAAGATAAAGGAACTATTTATTATGAAATAAATCCGAAAGCAGCGACTCCCGAATGGAAAGCTATTAATAGCTACCGATTCCCCGGCGCAATGGATTTTGTATTAAACAAAAGCGAATCATTGGAAATTGAACAGGTTGGCACGAAAGAAAAACCGAAAGTAGAAATAGCAACGGTATGGTTCACCGGCGACAGGAAGCTGGTAGCGACAATCCCCGGTCTTTCAATGCGCGGCAACGAATTATTCGGCGGCTATGCCTTTATCTGGGGAGAACAGGATGACAAAACCGTAGCTTTCTCGGTGAGAATCTCAACCGGCGCGATAACCCCCGGTTTCAGCGGTAATTGCCAGGATATGAAGGTATTCAATTACCCCCCAGTTTCAGTGCCGTAATTTTTTATTACACAGAGATACACTGAGGAGACACAGAGATTCACGGAGAATTTTATTATTCACTCCGTGAATCTCTGTGTCTTCTCTGTGTCTTCTCTGTGTATCTCTGTGTAACCCCAAAATTATTTCCCGACAAACCCCCATTTGCCGTTTAGCTTTACTCCTGCCATGCCGTTTTCAAAACCGAGGATTTCTTCATATATTGGTGCTATTACTTCGCGGCCGGTTTTGTCGATAAATCCCCATTTGCCATCGAGTTTTATTCCTGCCATACCTTCGCTGAAATTGCCTGCGTATGAATAACGGAGAGGAATGATGATTTGCCCGGTTTTATCAATGTAACCCCATTTGTCGTCCATTTTTACACGTGCAAGTCCTTCCTTGAAATCGTCTGCGTTGGCGTAGGTGGGTGGAACTGCTTCGCGTCCTGTTTTATCTACAAATCCCCATTTTTTATTCTGGCACACCACCGCCATTCCTTCGGAGAATCTGCCGCCTGGATAAGTATAATAATATTTGTGCTCAACTACCTGCTTGCCGGTTTTATCGATAAAACCGAGTTGGTGAGTGTCATTCAATACCCCGGCCAAACCTTCAGTAAATGGTTCGTATAGTTCATACTTGCAAGGTATTACTTCTTGTCCGGTTTTATCGACAAATCCCCATAGTTTGTTTAACCGTACTGCCGCCAGTCCTTCGGTAAATGAATCGGCTTCCTCATACTTCAGTGGTATCACTTCACGGCCGGTTTTATCGACAAAACCATATTTCTTGTCGATTGTCACAACAGCCATGCCATCGTGAAAAGATTGAACAAAATCGTATTTCAACGGGATAACCACGCGTCCAGTTTTATCAATGAACCCGCATTTTTCATTCAATTTCACCATGGCAAGACCTTCGGCAAATGGCCACGCTTCATCATAATTGAATGGTATAACTGTTTTGCCGGTTTTATCGAGAAAGCCAAACCAGGCGTCATCATCCGCCACACAGGCAAGGTTTTCCGTCATGCCTTCATTAGGAAAATATGATTGGTATTTGCAAGGGATAACTTCGCGGCCGGTTTTATCAACATACCCATACTTCTTATTGTTTTTCACCAACGCCAAATCGTTGGAAAAACCATAAACATAATCATATTTGCAAGGAACAACAACTTTTCCAGTCTGTGCAAATATGGAAAGCGGCAGAGATACGCCAATCAGCAGGAATAGGTAGCGCATGATTGTTAGCATAATAAAACTTCCTTTCTTTAAACGGCTATATTGTACCACGTGAATGGTGTGAGAAGAAGATTTGAATAGATAGAAAATATAGTTAGTATAGTTTTTTATGTGTGTTGTTTTTGTGTTGACAATTGTAATTAGTATTTATCATAATAGATATATATAAACTATAAAATGCTATATTTGTGTGGCATCATTGTTTGGAGGAAGATATGGAATCAACAAATAGTTGGAAATCACCTGAAGAAATTGAATATGAAAGTAAATTAATAGAGTTGAAATTACTTAAAAATGAAGTAAATGAACTTAAAGAAAAATGGGCAACTTTAAATAATGAAGTTGACGATTTTTGTAATAAAAATAACGAAGAATTATTATCTAACTTTAATACAGGGGAGATATTTGTTCCATCAGATGATTTGAAACTTTTGTATTTTAGTTTTATAAAAACTGTATGTCCTGACATGGTGATTAATAATGAAAATTATATGAGCTTTTATAATATATTTACTAAAGCAAACGAAGCATTTCGAAATGGCGATATTAAAGGTTTACAAGAAATAACTCAGATTTGGAATGAAAGTCCAGAATCTGTTAAAGGGGATAATGTTACATCAAAAATTAGTCGTGTTATCAGGAAGATTGCGTTAATAAAAAAACAAAAGACAAATTTAAATATCGAAATAGCTAATATTTTAAGTTCTCAACTTGTGTTAAAAACAGACCAGAAATTAGAAGAAACAAAAAACTTTATTGAAAAACAAAATGGAATTAATAAACAAGTTTTAGAAGAACAGATGAATCAAGATAAGTTAGGCGTTATTATCGATAAGAAAAAACTTCCGACTACAATTATTAATCCTATAGATGGTGCAGAGTCGGTGCTTGTACCAGCTGGGGAGTTTTTAATGGGGAGTTCAGATGAGGATGAGTTTGCAATTGATAATGAGAAACCTCAGCATAAAGTATACTTGGATGACTATTATATATATAAAACTCCAGTAACTGTAGCACAGTATCGGATGTTCTGTGAGGCAACATCTCGATGGTTTAACTGGTCGAATTGTGAAAGTGATATGTATCCAATAGTGGATGTCAGTTGGGATGATGCTGTTGCCTATACGCAGTGGGCATGTGTTAATCTACCAACAGAAGCACAATGGGAAAAAGCTGCACGTGGTACAGATGGCAGAATATATCCGTGGGGTAATGATTGGGATAGTGATCTGTGCATTCATGGAGAATATAATGATATTAACAGTGATGATCAATTGTATTCATATTATCAAATATTAGGAAATGTAGGATCAATTGTTGCAGGAGCAAGTCCATACGATTGTCTGGATATGGTGGGGAATGTTTGGGAATGGTGTATAGACTGGTATAATGAAGAATATTATCAGACTTCACCTTATGAGAATCCTACAGGTCCTATATCGGGAGAATATCGAATACTTCGGGGTGGTCAATTTTATGAATGGAGTGATGAATATTTACTTGATGAAGATATTGATGAAGACGGTAATTGTGTTATAGATGGTTTTACTGTATTTATCGGTGATGGTACAATTTCTGATTATTTTCCTGATGAGGATGAATCTATTTGTCGAAGTGCTTACCGTAGATTTAAAATATCAGACTATGATAATAATTATTGCGGATTTCGTTGTGTAATTCGTTTATCAAATGAATTGGTAAATAATATGCCGAACAACACATATAATACATCAATACCAATAGTAAAAACCGATGAACAGAAAGTCCATGAAGTAATTAACATAGTAAATGATAATCAGATAATGCCAACTTCTTCAATAAAGACAAACCTTAAAGATGGTGCTGAGATGATACTTATTCCTTCCGGTACGTTTATTATGGGTATTAATGAAGAAAAAACCATTAATTTTATAAAAAAGGATTTTATGGTTATACAAAATGAGCAATTTTATCATATCGATTATGATAAAATTTATAAACGAATTGTCTCTTTAGAACATGAAGTAAAATTATCTTCTTATTATATTTATAAAAATCCAGTAACTGTAGAGCAGTATCGCTTATTTTGTAAAGCTACGAAACACCCAATGCCAAAAGCACCTTCATGGGGATGGCATGACACACATCCAATAGTGAATGTTGATTGGTATGAAGCTAATAAATATGCGAACTGGGCAGGTATGGTATTACCTTCTGAAGCACAATGGGAAAAAGCAGCCAGAGGAATTGACGGACGAGTATATCCATGGGGTAATGATTGGAATAAAAATTTTCTTCATTGCTCAATATATTCTATAGGCGATGTTGGTTGCACTTCAGCTGTTGCAAGTAAATATTTAGATGGCGCCAGTCCGTATGGTGTATTAGATATGGCTGGTAATGTATCAGAATGGTGTTCAGACTGGTATGAACAGGATTATTATAGAAAATCACCATATATCAATCCAACGGGTCCGGAAAAAGGATTATATAAAGTTATTCGTGGATGTGGGTGGACTACCGATTTAAATAATTTCTTCGAAGCATGTTGTTCATATCGGAAATATAGTGAGCCTGATGGAATTGGGTACGTTTCAAATAGTAAGGAAATTAAAAAGATAATTCAGAATCTGAAATATAGTAGAGGATTTCGTTGTGCTACTCCAATAAAATAAGAACCTTAATTTGACGATAATCGTTTTTTTTGTTATAATATATTCCCACAAGTAGATAAGGCTTTACTTATATACTTGTGGAATATTATTTTAATAGGAGGATTTTATTATGACAAATCATAATGATGAATTAATTTGGTATGTAAGTTATGGGTCGAATATGTTATATGAAAGATTTATGTGTTATATAAAAGGAGGAACTTGCAGGTTTAATGGTTTTCCATACACTGGTTGCCACGATAAAACACTACCTCATGGTGTTAAAATGACGATTATTCCATATGAATTATATTTCGGAAATATAAGTAAAAAATGGAAATATGGTGGGGTTGCTTTTATAGATATAAATAAACCGGGAAAAACTATAGGAAAAATGTATTTAATCAAGAGGGGACAGTTAAATGAAGTTCATAAGAAGGAAGGAAAATCAGAAGAATGGTATGATAGATTATTCAGTCTTGGAGAATATGATGGGTATGAAATGTTTACAATTACCAGTTCTAATAGAAAAAAAGAATATAAACCTTGTAAAATATATAGTCAAGTAATGGAAATGGGGATTAATGAAGGAATTGATATAGATGAACTGAAAAATAAGTAATCTTTTATAATTTTATTGGGACGCGATTTTTGTGTCCCAATATTTTTTTACTCCAATTTTTGTTCAAAACTTGTTTCGTTATTTTCGTGATATTATAAAATCTTTTAGAAAAACACTTTTTACCGTTCCAACGAACAATAGCTGTCAACTATTTCAAGCTGTCGGCGTGCGTCGTCGGCGTCTGTCGCAGCGAGGGTTATTACCGCGCGGCGGCCCTGGAGTTTTGGCAGGATTTCCTGTAATCGGTTTTCGGGGATGTGCAATTGCAGTGGAACTTCTCCGAGGATGGCCAATACGGAATCGATTTCATCTATCAGTGTTGGGGTGTTGGGGTCATCTACCGGACTAAATACTTTGATTCCGCGGGTTTTCAGCATGTACGGGAAAAGGCGGTGACCCAGCATGTGGGTATGGATGATGAATCCGGTTGTTTTATCCGCCATTCTTTCCAGGCAAGGATGCTCATATTTTTCGTATGCTGCCGGTCCTGCCAGGCAGGCGGCGTCAAGGGAGATATGCCCGATCATTGGCGCGGGTACCCACAATGCGCCCATTGGTACTATTCGCCCACCGGCGATATTTGAGCAGTTTTCTGCCTGAATCTTGAACGTTTGCAATATCGCGTCTGTGCAGATTTCCATTGCCCGGTGCAGGTTTTCCGGGTCGTCATATAATTCGGTGAAAAGTTCATTTCCCATCACGCCGTTTGCCATATCCAGCGGGCCATTTCCACCCCGCATACTGGATAACAGCACGCCTTCGCCATGGTCGCGCGCGAAAGCGAGACCCCACGCCAAACGCCGGAGCCAGATGTTGCTGCTATCCGGGTTCAACAGTTCCCATTCGCTGGCGCTGTTAATAACTGGTTCAGCGTAACTCGTCCCATGCGAACAGGTGACTTTACCGCCAAAGAAACTGTGGTGAATGCTGATGCCGAAATATGGATAATAGATGGGAATGGTATCGTCATCCACCCCCATGTCAAGACGCATTCGCGCTTGCTGGATACCGTTTGCCACATTGCCGGTAACATACCGTTCAAAATCCGTGTCCCAATTCAAGTCGTCATAAAGCGGCGGGGTATCGACATTGGGAGCATCAATCGGAATGGAAACCTTGACCAGATAATCCCGGGTACCAGCAAAAAATTTCCGATGCCGTTCAATGGTACGGGTTATCGCCGGATGCAACGTGGTTGTTGACTGGTTATCCATCATATTTAATACCTTAAGTTTGTTGACATGATTAACATGATTTACAAGATTATATAAATTGGCGAAGCCAAAATCATGTCAATCATGTTAATCATGTCTAAAATAATCTCCGTGAATCTCTGTGTCCCCCGAAAGTCTATTCCCAATTCTCCGCCATCACCCGCCGTGCTATTTTCGCGTATTGATCGAATCTTTCCGGGTGGTTTTCGCAGGTGTGGGTGTCTTTCAGGATTATTTCCAGGCGGCTTCCATTTTCGCGCGATGCCACAATGGCTGATTTCAGGTATTCCGCTATCATTTTCTCGTCGAAATGGCCTACCAGGTGGGCGGGATGGGTTTTCCATGACAGTATGTAGTTGCCTTGCATTTTCTCCGCGCATACCTTGGGGTCGGCCCAGGGCGATACGGATACGCGGCGGATATTCGGGATGGTGAATACGATATCCAGCTTTTTAGTCAGGTCTTCGCAGCATCCGTAACCATTAACAGCGAATGGCGCCATCAACCGTTTCTCGTATTGCAGGATAAATTCGTCGTGCTGTTCCGGCGATACCAGCGCCATTTCCTGCGCTTCCGCGGATGCCCACATGTCGCAGGGACGAACCTTATCCGGGTTAAAGTCGGGACGCGGCAATTGATTGGTAAAGCTATAACCGCCGGAATTATGATAAGTGTGGTCGTTATTGGTGGCAAGCAGGTTAAGGTCGATGTATTGCTGAATCATGCTATGGTGGGCTTTTTCCATGATAGACATCGCTTCGTGCAGCATTTCGGGTTCTTCGTACATATCCATGAATGTTTCTGTCAGGCCGCGCCATCGGGTGTAGATACCCATCAGGTGGAATGAGATATGGTTTACTCCGCGCATGCGTACCGGATAAATATCGCCTATCAGCTCATTCATCATTTCCAGCCGCTGTTTTGAATCTTCTTCATCAACGCTAATGACCGGGGTTTTAATCTTTTTCAAATCATCCGGAGTGCTGATAATCGGTTCGAATCCCCAGGCGCCGCGAGCTTCTGATGACGCGTGGGTTTTGCCTTCCAATCCGAACCCGGTGTTGTGGATAGTTTTCTGCATATCCCAATATGGCGAGACGACATTATCGGTATCAAAATGTTCATGGGCGAAAATAGTGCTGCGCAACTGCCACTCGATAGCGCGGGCTTCAACGCTGTCGCATTTCAGCACGCTGTCCGGCAATATTTCACCCCAGCTTCCTTCGGGGAAAAACAGCAGCATGGGACGGCCTTGTTCCAGGTCGTTATGCCGCGCCCATTCTTTGCGCAATTGTGCCATTTCATCGGTTGATGCAATAGCAGCAACTTTTTTCGCCAGTTCGCGAATAATTTCACGCTCATTCTTATTTATCATTTGATGCACCTTGTTTAAATTTAACCACAAAGGGCACAAAGAACACAAAATTTTCTTTGTTATCTTTGTGCTCTTTGTGGTTAATTAACTAATAAATGTATACCTTTCTTTGTTTACTACTTAACTTTATCTTTACCTTTTAATTTTCGGGCTATTTTTATTACTGATTCGGCGAAGTCCATTGATAGCTTCACTCTTGGCGGCAATACTTTCACCGCGTCATGCGGACATAACTCCTGGCAGCAGTAGCAGCGAATGCATTTGGTGTAATCTATTACCGGCGGTTTACCGGGGGTCATCGTCATGGCGTGGGGTGGACAATGCTTAAAGCAGATACCGCATGCCTTGCATTTTGCGGTTATTTGCGGTCGCGGGGTGAATAGGTAGGCAGATAGCGACATAAACCAGGCGGGGAAAGCGGTGGTGCTCATGGCGTCTGCCGGTTTAAATTGTTTGTAATGCATTTCATCAGGCGACATTCCCAGCCATTCGACATCCTCGTTGCATTTCGGGCCGATTTCCCGCTGTCCGGCAAGTCGCACAGTGGCGATTTTATCCGGCGGCATGCCGGTAATCCTGCACGCTGCCCAGTCGATGGCGGCAGCGGAAGTGCTGGCGAAGAGCAGGTTTATTGATACCGGTTCGCCATGTGCCGGGCCGTTTCCCTGCATGGCGACGATGGCGTCGGCGATGGTCAGCATCGGCGGGAAAGATTCGTAAATATCCAGCAGCAACTCGCTGAAAGTGTCGATATTCTTGCCGGCATGCAGGTGATTTTCCGCCTTGGTGATGCCGGGGAGATAGCCATATAACAGTTTTACTCCGCAGGTAAGGCCAGTGAATTGGTGGGTTTTCAGCTTTGGCAGCGCGATGACTTTATCAAAATCAAATGCCGCCTGGACAACGGGGAACTGTTTGAACTTTCGCGCTGATTTTGAGATGTAGTTTTGTTGTCCGGCGTCAAAGAATACTATATTCGCGCCGGTTTCCTGCGCGGCTTTGGCGATGCCTGTGGTTTCCAGAATCTGCTGATATGCCGATTCCGTCACCATACCGCCGGGACTGTCGCCAAGGTAGGCGATGCCGCCGGCAGCCTGCACGATTTGTACAACAGCCTTCACAATTACCGGGTGAGTGGTAGCGGCCAGTTCCGGCTTATGGCCAGCCAACAGGTTCAGTTTTAAAAGTATCTTATCACCGGGATAAACGAACTTTTCTATGCCGCCTAAATCATCTATCAGTTTGCTGATGGCGGTGCGGCATTTTACCACTTCGTATTCATCGCATCTGGTACTGGCTACGGTATATTTCATTTTATAAGTGTTCACCTTTAACAGAATTATTTATATTCAAAATAGCGGATCGGTTATTTTACGTTTTGAAATCGTTTGAAGTCGTCTGCACGATAGAAATCGACCTTCCCTGACCCCTCCGAAGGAGGGGAATTTTCTCTCTTCACTCTTCTCTATTCTCTCTTCTTTACCAAATCTCTTCCTTCTTATTGCCTAATTCTTTTCTCATGGTGTCTACAATGCATTCTTCGTCGTGTTCGGTACCGCAATGCAAGCAGATATTTTCGAGGGTGCTAATATCGCAGATGGTTCCCTTGATAAATTTTTCCAGTAGTTTTATGAATACTTCGCGTTCCGTCGGCACCATGGTATTCAATGCTTTTTGCACGCGGTCATACCTGGCTTTTCTCACCTCAGTGATGATATTTATGCCGATGTCAGTAAGGTATAATTCCAGTTGCCGACGATCTTCCGCATATTCTTTACGTTCCAACGCTTCCTTTTTTACCAGCCTATCAACCAGCCGTGTCGCAGATGGTATGCTTATCCGCAAGCCTTCTGCCAGCATGGTGGTGGAGCATCCAGAATGCCGCTCGATAAATTGCAATGCATCGGTCTGTGACGAGGTTATATCACCCGCAGAAACATTATTCAGCACAGTGCCGTTTAATATCTCCACGGTATACGCCCCCAATAAATCTATCAACTTTTCCGCCATACCATGTTGTTCAGTCATATATAGTTACCTGTGCTAATTATTGTACCCGGTAATTAATTTAGTCAAGCGTAATTTGGCAGATGGCAAATGGCAAATTGCAAATTTTCAATTAGAATAATTTGCAATTTACAATTTACCATTTGCAATTCCTATATGCCCCCTAATGCGGCATAACACGCGTTAGCGGTGCTGGATTTTTAATGTATTTCTCCGGGTTGGCATTAAAATTTGTCTGGCAATCTGAACAGCACATGTAATAAGTTTTCCCCTTATATTGAATTGGAATCATATCAGACTTTTTCATTATAGTGCCATATACCGGGCAAGATGCTTCGTCGGGTCCTATAGTAATTTTTTCTGCCGATGCTGCGGCAGTCGTTGATGTTACTGGCGTGGTGCTGTTATGGTGGTTATTTTTCGTAACAAAAAATACACCAGTTCCAATAACGGCAACCACCAGAATTATAATCAAGGCTTTATTCATTTTGTAACTCCATTGTGTTAATCAATAGTATTTTTTATACCACAGTCACAATTCTGTTATACCCTGAAAAACTTTGAATAAACAAAAAAAGCCGGGCACTTCTAACAAGTGCCCGGCTATATTAAGTAAAACTTTACAGTTTCTTTAAATCTTCATTAGTCAGCAATGACACGTTTGCTGCGGTTAATTTTGTTTCTGCTTCGTCTCTTTTATCCACACCGAATGCAATTAGTGATGAGGCGGTGGCGTAGGTGTATTCAACGTTGATGTGCAACTCGGCGATGGTGTCGAGTACTTCGGCAAATCCACCTGGACGATCGGGTACTTTGGCGACGATTACCTGGCTTTCGTGAACCATGAATTCGTTGGCGCGGAGTATCTCTCTCGCTTTTTGTTCGTCAGATACCAGCAAGCGCAGAATGCCATAATCTTCGGTATCCGCGATGCTGAAGCCGCGAATATTCACGCCTGACTTACCGAGTAAACGGGTTACTGATGCCAGACGGCCTGGTTTATTTTCGATGAAAACTGAAAGCTGTGTTACGCTCATGAGTATTGCCTCCAGAAACCTGATAATAAAGGGTAAACCCCGGAATTGAAACTCCGGGGATTTTAAAAATAAAGACTATGTCCAGCTGCGTACGTGGTGAGCCTTGCATGAACGCATGCGCGGGCTTGTTTTGCGGACAGCTTCTTTTTTCGGATTCATAGCCGCTACGAAATCTTTTGCTTCGCAGCTAAGTAATTGTTTTTTGCTTGCCATCGGATTACTCCTCAATTTTGTTGTGCCGCAAAGGCACGGTAAACCGGGCTGAATTATACTAAATAATTGCAGATATATGCAAGTGTTAATTGAAAATCGCAAAAATAATCTGATTTTTTTATTGATATTGGCGGTAGATGTGTTGATTTTCATGTGAATTACTATATAATCAAGGCGTGACAGAGCAACCAATGATTGAATTTCAGCAAGCTTCTGTGACTTACCCCAGTGGAGTCACTGCGCTTCGTAATATTAACCTGCGTATTCGCAAAGGCGAATTCGTCTTTCTCGTCGGTCCCAGCGGTCAGGGTAAATCAACAGCATTAAAATTGATATACCGTGAAGAGAAAGCGTCTATCGGCCGCGTTTTAGTAGAAGGCCATGATGTCGGCAGACTGAATGCCGGTGGAGTAGCCCGTCTGCGACGGCGAATGGGTGTGGTTTTCCAGGATTTCCGCCTGCTTGAGTATAAAACAGTACGCGAGAACCTGATATTTGCCATGCAGGTAGTTGATACCCCCCATGCAATCATCAGAAAACGCGTAAATGAATTGTTGGAACAGGTTGGTTTGGCGGAGCGCGCCAAGGCTTTTCCATTACAGTTATCCGGCGGCGAACAACAGAGACTTTGTATTGCCCGCGCTCTTATCAATCATCCCCCACTGTTATTGGCTGACGAACCTACCGGCAACCTTGACCCGGAAACTTCCCGTGATATCATTAAACTGTTAGAGGCGATTAATACCAAGGGCACCACGGTGATAATGGCAACCCATGACCGCGATATTGTTGATAAAATGCGGAAACGGGTAATATCTGTCAGCAATGGATGTGTGATAGCCGACCAGTTGGAAAGCGGTTATTACCACGATGATTTTGACGAGTCAGGCAGTGACTTTAATATGCCGGAAGTTTAATTAAAGGCGATAGATGTTTTCTCGTATTGAATTTATAATAGCAGAAACTTTCCAGGGCATTCGCCGGCATCTTGATATGGCGTTTGCCGCTATTGCCTGCGTTGTGGCAACTATGCTGATTATCGGCATGGTGGCGCTGCTGCAGATTAACGCTGATTATCTCATTAAAAACACCATCGAACGCGTAAGGTTCATGGTTTATTTCCAACCGGAAACATCACGTGATGAAGCATTGGGTATCTGCAAAAGAATAGGCAAATTAAATGGTGTCGCCAGTACCGAGTTTATCCCAAAAGAAGACGCGTGGGAAAATTATAAGAAGCAATATACTGGTTTGGATAAATTATTAGGCAGAAACCCGCTGCCGGATGCTATCAGTGTTAAGCCAATTAATATTGAGAATATTGAAGAAGTTAAAACGATAATTGAAGGCATGCCCGAGGTAGATAAAGTACAGCGCGACCAGGATGTATCTAATTATTTGATAGCGGCGCGCAGCAATATGCAAACCGCCGGTTGGATGTTGGGAATTTTATTAGCATTGCTTGCCTTTGTGATAATTCATCACTCCATTGAATTAACCATAGTAGCCCGCAGGAAAGAAGTTGTAATCATGATGATGGTGGGGGCAACCCCGGCGACGGTAGGTTTGCCATTCATAATAGAAGGTTTGATATACGGTTTCATCGGTTCAATATTAGCGGTGGTGGCGTTAAAAGGTTATTATGGAATGATAGCGCAAAAGATGCTGCAGACTACCAATACCCATCTGTGGAATGACAGCTTGGATATTTTTAACGGCGGATTGATATTGATTATCTGCGGAACCATCCTCGGATTCGTCGCCAGTATGGCAGCGGTGGTGAAGTTCCTGATTAAGCCGAAATCAAAAATAACAAATGCGTGATATTCAATTACGAATTACGAATTTGTAATTATGATTTTTACATACATCAGCTACAGATGTCACCGTGAATCATATTCATAATTTTTAATTCGTAATTTTTAATTTTTAATTACATCCTCCCTTCGCAAATACCGTTAAATTCAGTATAATAAACCGACTTGCTATATGCAATTATATTTCAGGAGCTTTTAAAATAATGATGCCAAATTTCTCTCGCTGGAAAGCGATAGCCATTGTCGCCGGTGTAGTTTTGCTGCTGGTGTTAATCACCATAGGATTATTTAGTATTGGCGACAGGCATATTGGCCCGCTGGTTATAAACTGGGGTTGGTTCTTTGTATTAATTCTTGTCGGTATATTATCTTTCCTGGCAATAAAGTTTGTCCCGATGTTTGTACAGTATTATAAGTTCAACAAATATTACAAAGCAAACGAAGAAGCATTGAAGAATTTGCCGCGCATGCTGCAGAATCAGCGCAGTGCCGGCGCGGTAATGCAATTTGATAACTTGATGCAGAATGCCCCGGACAGCGCATATATATATTACATGAAAGCTTTTTTCTACCAGACCAGCGGCAAGTTTGGCGAGGCGTTATCCAGTGCTCGCAAGGCACTGGCTATGGCAGATAAAGATATGCTGTTGGAGATGATCCTGCAGCAATCCGGCGGTCAGATGGGGCAGCCAACTACGAAGATTGAGTTTAAAGAGCAGTTAACGACCATGTGCGCTACTCTGGAACCAAAGGTATCAGATAACCGTCAGCGCCGCGAAAAGGCTGTGGAAAAAAGAAAGAAAAAATCAAGATAGTTTTTGTTTATTAAAGCCGGTTCTGTTAATTTACAGGGCCGGCTTTTTTTTGTTGGTGGTAGTGAGAGGAAGAATGGGAGAGATGGGAGGAATGGGATTTTGAGAGATTTAATGTAGGTGATTTTTAATAATTATAAATAGTAGAAATTGTTGATAGCTCTCATAACTCCCATAACTCTCATACTTCCACTCTCACCCAACCAAACACAAAAAGCCCCGGATATAATCCGGGGCGTAAATTGTTTTAGAATTACGCTTCTGTAGGAACTATGGAAACGTTCTTTCTGCCTTTTGATTCCCAGCCGAATTTCACTTTACCTTCGGTTAACGCGAAGATTGTGAAGTCTCTGCCGAGGCCGACATTTTTGCCGGGCTTGATTTTGGTGCCGCACTGGCGAACAATAATTGCGCCTGATGAAGCGACTTCACCATCGTACAGCTTAACGCCACGCATTTTCGGCTTGCTATCGCGACCATTACGTGAACTACCAACACCCTTTTTATGTGCCATATCAGTATCTCCTTAAAACTATTAAGCCTCGATACTATCAACACGAACGCGTGTGAAGTATTGGCGATGACCGCGTTTAACGCGGACGTTCTTTTTCGATTTGTATCTCAACGACATCACTTTTTTAGCGCGATCCTGTTCAATTACAGTACAAATGACCTTAGCGCCAGCCACCATTGGGCTGCCGAATGTTACATTTCCATCATTTGCTACCATAAGAACTTCGCCGAGTTCGAGTGTATTCCCGCAATCTACAGGCATTTTTTCAATGCATACAGTATCGCCGGGGCTGACGCGGTATTGTTTCCCGCCGGTTTGTACTATCGCGTACATCGTATATCTCCTCACGGACAATTAGTCCCACAAACGCACGGGGAAAAGTATAATAAATTTATGGCATATAAGTCAATGCCAAATATGACTTTATTTCATTTTTCTTTAAAATGTTTACTTTATGCTTGAAAAGGGTATTTTTTCTTTAGTCTGAATGTAGATGCTAATGAGAATAAATGAAGCTTAATTTATGTAAAAAATGTAATAATTGTGAAATTCAACGTAACGGGGAGTTGTGTCCTGAATGTTTGGATATTGAAAAAAGCGGCGGCGACTTATATTCCGGCGAGGCTTTGAAACAAGACCCGCATGTGAAAAAGTTGCTTTTGTTAGCACGCGATCAGATGGTAAATGGTAATTTAATTCAGGCAAAAAAATATGGACGTCAAGCCGAATCTCTGCAACCACGATGCAGCACAGTATTATCATTTATGGGAGAGGTATGCAGAGCATGTGGTGAAGAAGCTTTAGCAATTGATTATTTTACCAGGGCTATGCAACTTCCCAAAGTAAATAATCAAGATCCTAACGAACAAACTTCTGATTCTCCACGCCACATCTGGCTGGCAATTATCCTGACGTTATTTGTCATTGCCAGTGCGGTTGCCATGATTATTGCGGTTAGCAGCAAAAAAAGCGAAGTTAATAATCGCGTGAATGTGATAAAAACATCAAATGTTATAACCGAACCGTCATGGGTATGGCAGGAAGCTACTGTTTATAATGTTGAAAAAGATAAAACAATAATCCAGAATGATCAAATAACAATGAAGGGTGCCCTGGAAGCATATCATTCCGGTAATTACCAGCGGGCAGTGGTTATCTATACTAAATTATTAAAAACTACCATTCCTGATCCTTATATATATCAATACCTGGCATATTCTTACCAGCACCTGGGTGATTCCCAGCATGCAGTACAAATGCTGCGTGCATGTATAAAAAAATGCAGCATGACAAATGAAAAAGATATGCAGTCAATAGAAAAGTCTAAAGCCGCAATTAAACAATTGTTGGAAACTAAGAGATAATTAAATATCAAGGCAGGAAATTTTGAAGATTGCGATAGCATGTTTTGCCGGCATAGGCGGCAGTGGAATAGTGGCGACCGAGTTAGGCATTGGATTATCAGAGCGCGGGCATGAAGTACATTTTGTGTGCGTCGATATTCCATTCAGGTTAGATGAGATGCGCGATAATCTGCTGTTTCATCAGGTGCATCTATATCCATACCCGGTATTGCAATCACCTCAATACGACCTGGCTCTGGCGTGTCGGCTGTCAGAAGTTATTGATGAATATAAAATTGATATTCTACACGTGCATTACGCCATTCCTCATGCTATTTCGGCATACCTGGCGCGGCAGATAACCACTCATCAATTTAAAATTATCACCACACTGCACGGTACCGATACCAGGCTGGTGGGTCTTGACCCCTCATACCGGCCAATTATGAAATTCAGCCTTGACCAGTCTGATGGACTTACCGCGGTATCAAAATACCTGGCAACTTCAACATCAGAGGATTTTGCCATTGCCAAGCCTATTGAAGTGTTGTACAACTTTGTCGATACCCATCGTTTTACCCGCAAACCGGTTCATTGCTCTTTTCGGGTGAATTATGCCCATTGCGATGAAAGGCTGCTGATTCATATTTCCAATCTGCGGCCGGTAAAACGGCTGGTAGATGTTATAAAGGTATTCGCGAAAATTGATAAGCAGGTTCCGTCGCGATTGATAATTGTGGGTGACGGCCCGGATAAATTGGCAGCGCAGCAAATAGCCTTTGAATTGCAGGTTGCCGAAAAAATCACTTTCACCGGCTCAATCGCCCATATTGAGGATTTGCTGTCAATTTCCGACTTGTTCCTGCTGACATCAGTAATCGAGTCATTCGGCCTTGCCGCGCTGGAAGCGATGGCATGCGGCACACCTGTGGTGTCATACGCGACCGGTGGCGTGCCCGAGGTGGTCATTGATGGCGAAACCGGGGCATTGGTGCCAATGTATGATATCAACGCCATGGCAGAGGCCGCAGTGGAAATTCTCCGCGATGACGAAAAGCTGGCAAGATACCGGGTAGCCTCACGTGAGCACGCCGTAAACCATTTCGGCCGCGAAGTAGGATTGAATAACTATGAGGAATATTATCGGAAGTTGACAGGAGATAATTGACAATTGGCAATTGACAGTTGACAATTTTTTTGCGGGAGATTGAAAATTTGTTTATAAATAGTTAATGAGAGGGTATGGGTCTGGTTAGTATTGAAGTTTATTTAAGTATTTTTTCTTTACCATATCCCATAATGAATTAAATTGGCAAAAATCATTATTTATAGATTTTACATGTGTAATGAATGAATCAAGCTCATTATCAGATTGGAAACTGTTTGCGTTAATAAACAAGCAACCGCCTTTATAATATAGCAAGGTGATGGTGCTTTTTAATGGGTGAGTTTGATTTAAATCGCTGATTTTTATTACCCACAATTTTCTCATAGAGTAAAACACACAAACTTCATCATTTGCATCAATCTTATATATTATATTCCAAAAACGAATTAACCAAATTGTAAAAATTAAACATGGAAATAATAGCAGAATTGTTAATCCATCAAACTTGTGTATTGATATATAATAATCGACTGTGATATATACTGCAATACTCAATAAAACGAATAGAATTGTTAAAAAAAGATAGAAATAAATTCTTGGTCCTGCATTATAAAACACCGTCTTCATCATTACCCAATCGTTATTTTTATTCATCTCTACTTCAACACCATAACATCTCCGCTAACTACGCAGTCGTCTTCGTCAAATAGATTCAAATATGCGGCGGTGGTGAGTGGCGGCAAATCTATTTTTACGGTGCCGTTTTCGGTATCTATTGCGGCTGGGAGTTTGTTATATTTTCTATCCGGCAGGTAGCCGGTAGCGCGGGTGTAGTTTAATTCGGCGTATTTCACCGGGATGGCGGTGTTGTAGGTCAGCCAGATTTCTTTATCGTTGTATCCGCTATTTAATACTTGCGGCATCGGTTTGCCGCTGGCAAGATGGCTATCTATGAACTTGTATATTTCTTTTGGTGCCCAGCCTTCTGGGTGGCTGTGGGGTAATTCTACGCGGATGCTCAGCGTTTTTGGCGATTTCGGCAGGTTGGCGGATGCGGTAAGTGAATCCATGGGATAAGCAAAATCGTTGGAGCCTGATACCCAGCAAATGGGGCATTTCGCATTTGGCAGATACACCGACGGGTCCCAGAGTTCCAGCCATCTTTTTACATCGTCAGCGGGCAATGATGGAAATGTGTGCGAATTCCAGACAGAGTTTACCCCCAGAAAACCGCAGCCATATACCGGAACCGCGCAGGCGAGTTTCGTATCAACGCCGGCAAACAGTGAAGTCATATAGCCGCCCCAGGAGATACCGGTTACACCAATCCTGCTGGAATCAATAGACGGGTGATTTGCCAATAAACCGTGACAGCGTAATGCGGCGGAGATGGCGTGGTATACCCATTGTTCGGTTATCGGTTCATTTGTGGTGTTAAAAGATGCGTCCCATCCCGCTGGTCCGCCGTTTGGCTGGCGCGAATGCGGTCCGTCAGCTATATCGCACGGGTATTCCGGCGCGTCGCCGCACTGGTCAATGGCAATAGCCGCGTATCCGCGGGCATTCCATATCTTCACCCACTCGATAAATGCGCCGCCACCGCCGCCATGCAGCAGTATCATCGCCGGGCATTTCTGTCCCGCAGCCAGTTTAGGCAAGCCAAACCACGCGAAAACCTCGGTTTGCTTTCCCTGATACATTTCATTTTTTATATAAATTGCATCGACATCAGGATTATCAAATCCATCAGCCTTGCGAAATTCAGGGGTAGAGTTAATAATGTCAAGATTCCAGTTAACCATTTTAGATACCCTTACAAAAAAAGAGGCTTCCTGTATACAGGAAAGCCCCCTTTGCAAATTGCATGAAAGACTATTTCTTGCTGCTGCCGATGGTATACATCTTGGTGCTGCAGTCTGGGCAGATGCCCTTAGTTGCTGGCTTGCCATTTTTCATTGTAACGGCTTCAGCATCTTTCATTTCTTTTTTTGCTTTGCATTTTACGCAATAAGCTTGTACCATGTCTCTTTCCTCCATTTAGAATTTCGCTTCAAATTCGGTGCCCAGGGAGAGTACCGTTTTTTCTTTCTTGAATATAATACATTTACACTCGAATGTACAATAGGATTTTTTGTTATTTTTAATCTTTTTTTAACTTTTTTTTAACTTTTTTAAAAAAAACTACCAAAAGAGCTAAAAAACGATACCAGACGATATATTACTTCTATTTAAAAAAAGCTATAATCACCGCGTTGTGAGGTGAAATATGATACCAGTTGTGATAGTTTCCGGATTTCTGGGAAGTGGCAAGACAACTTTTTTACGAAATTTCTTGCCTGTTTGCGGCAAGTATGCCATTAAACCGGCATTAATAATAAATGAAGTGGGCAAAGCAGATGTTGACGGCGAACTTCTGGATGACCTGGTTACCGATAGCGTTCGTTTGTTGGGTGGGTGTGTATGCTGCACCCTGCAATCACGGCTATCGCAAACCCTTAATGATGTGGTATCAAATTACGACACCAACATGATTATTATTGAATGTAGTGGATTATCCAACCCCATAGATGTGATATCTGCTGTCAGTATGCCGGCGTTAACCGGCAAAGTGGCAACGGCGCAGGTAATCACCCTGGTCGATAGCAAACGCGCGGTGAAGGTGTTGAAAGTCGCAGAATTAGCAAAAGAACAGGTGCGCGCCGGTAATGTGATAGTATTAAATAAAACAGATGAGATAGATGATGTCCAATGGGAAGAAGTATATGAATTGGTTAAAGAGATATCTGTAGATGCCAGAATTTTACGCGCGGAATATGGTGATATCGGCGCGGAAGAATTTGGGAAGATTGTCAGCGATAAGTCATTTTATAAAGAATGTTCCTGTCATTGCGGTGAAGACCACGACCATCATCACCACCACCAGCATCATCATGAACTGCCTGATTCATTTTTCACCGTCGCGGTAGACTTGCCTGATATGACTATTGAACAGATACAGCAAATGATGGAGAAACTGCCGTTGGATGCCATAAGAGTGAAAGGTTTCGCATTCAATGGCAAGGAATGGTTCCTGCTGCACCGGGTATACGACTCGGTAGATGTGATGCCATACAAAAAAGAACCATCCTGCGGTGCCGTGCTGATATGCATAGGTCAGCGGCTGCATGGTGACGTGATACGGGATATTGTGGACCAGGCAGTCAATTTTACGAATTAATTACACAGAGATTCACAGAGAAGACGCAGAGAATCACAGAGAATTTTTTATATTCACTCCGTGAATCCCTGTGTCTTCTCTGTGCAACTTGTAATAAAATATTAATTTTCCAAACAAACTTCATATCGCAGTGTCGAAATGTGTGGTTTATTTATCCATCGGAGGCGTTTAATGCGCTGGTATTTCGGCAAACTTGTCTTTGCTTTTTTAATATGCTTTTTTACTTCGGTTAATGCTGCTGATAAGTTTATCAGCGACGAACTTGATACCCAGTTATACAATATTACTGTATCTGCAACTGATTCGGGAGTCTCTGATAAGTCGCCATTACAACTTGCATTGGAGTCAGGTGTCGGCAAACGTGAAATCATTGTTGCCTTGCAAAAGAAATATTTGAGTATAAGTACCAGCAATAATGGCAGGGAAAATGAAGTTGGGAAGATCAATATTTATTATATTCATGGCAAACCGGTAGAGTTCACTGTTTTACGCCGTGATGACTGGCTGGGTATTTTATATAATGATGCGATAATATGGCATGGCAGCGTTCCTCATTTGCAAGGCGGCAATGCTGAGTGGCGCAAGCAAACAGGCTGGACTGTAAATTCTGTCCGGGTACAGCGGTTGGAGCCGGTAATTTTCAGCGATGATTTTATGCGGACTGCGGATGAAAGCGGACAATGGATAATTAAAAGCGGCGAGTGGAAACTGCAATCTGCCTGGGATAAAGACCCTAAAGGTAGTTCTAAAAAATTCATCAATCAGGTTTATGCGCAAAATCCATTTGCCTGGGTAGGACATGCGGCTGCCGGGTCGGCTATTTGCACCGCTGGTGCGCCATACTGGGAAAATTATACTGCATCTGCTGCTGTGCAGGCGCCTCGTGCCGGGGCAGTTGGCATTATTGTGAATATGCAGGACGCGGATAATTATATTCTCACCCGCTGGACGCCTGTTACCGATAACAGTGCGCGCGGAAACAGTATAAGTCTGATTGCTGTAAATCATGGCAAAGAAATAATGCTCGCGGAAAGCAAAAGCGGTTATCTTCCCGGGCAATGGTATAAGTTATCGGTAGTATCTACCATGACCGGCGTACAGGTATTAGTGGATGGCAAAGAAAGATTATCAAAAGAAGGCGTTACTCCCTGGCGGGGTGGCGTGGGATTATACACCGAAGGTGATGCCGGCACAATATTTGATGATGTTACGGTTTATGGGCACTCGGTGAAAACTGACTTGATGAATGAGCATTTTGTTGCAAGAATCGCTAAACGGTTTATTATTGATCATAAAGGAATGGCAACTTGGGCAGCACCAGGAAATGATTGGCAGCCTATTGCAAATGCACCCGGCTTTTTTGTACACAGGTTTGATTATTACGGCGACCATTGGATTACATTGTCTGCAAAATTAACTGATGCGGCAGTCGGTCAATTGGTATTGATTCTCAACAGTGACGGTGTTCATACAGATACCGGGTATCGCGCTGTATTAAAACGAGATGGTAAATCGATAGCCGTTTCGCTGTATTGCGATGCGCAATTACTGAAAGAAACAAAGACGATTATAAGCGGTGACGACCCGTATTCCATTCGGTTATGGCATACTGGCAATCTGCTGAAATTAGAAGTTGATGACGATACAATATTAGAAACAAGTGACCAGAAACCATTAGTTGGCTTGCGTCCGGCGTATTCTGCTTCTGGTTGTTTCACTTTAACCGATGATGTGTTGGCAATAGGGCATAACCTGCTGGATTATTCCTTTGCTGATGCCCCGACAGATTGGCTTACCGAAGGTACCTGGATGCCGACGACGCGCTGGTCATGTTCTAACCAGTGGTCATTTTTAGGTGGCTGGAGCCGTGGCGATGCCGCAATTTGGCACAAAAAACGGTTCACCGGTGACCAGTTTCTCGATGCGTATCTTGGCATAAAGATGGAATATCCGCGTGAACGTGATACATATTGGAACCGATTCCGCGATATGGCAGTGACTATCTGCGGCGATGGCAAAAATCCACGCTCAGGATATTCCGGCATAGTCGACGCAACTGGTACTGATGATCTACCTACCCAGCGTTCTGTTTTATTGCGAAACGGCGTTGAGGTTGCCAGCGCAAATATAGTTGTACCCAGATCAAATAACGGCGGCCATACTCACTGGTATCAACTGGAATTGCATAAAACCGGTTCGACCATAGAGTTTTGGGTGGATGGCAATAAAGCTGTAACTTATAATGATCCTGCGCCAATAAACAGCGGTGTTCCAGCGGTATGGACCTGTGACAATGGCATTTCACTGGCGCGGGTGCGCATCGGTTCTGCATCAATGCCGGTATCGCGCACTGACCAGCAAATAACCATTGACGAACCCTGGTATCCGGCGTGGGGTAATGTTGGCAAACCGATGGTTATTGAAGTTAATGGTGTCGCATCTACTGGTGATGCGCCGGTGAAATTGCAGGTAAAAAAGCGCATCGCTCCAGAAAAGACAATTGACCCGACTGTAAATGGTATGCAGGTTACCATGACCCCGACCGTTGCTGGTGATTACTGGTACCAGGTAAACGCAACAGATGGAAAGGTGAACTCGCCAGATTTTAATATTAATCTTCCGGTATACACACCATCTTTGGGACGCAACGACACCGACGCTATGGTGCTGTATCGTTATGATGAAGGCAGCGGCAGCATAATTCATGATTATGCCGCAATTGGCACACCTGCCAACCTGACAATTAATAATAAAGATGCGGTGCAGTGGATGCCCGGACAGGGATTGTCTATCCATGGTCCGGGACGTGTTATGTCCTCCGCAGTGCCTAAATTAATGGAACTCGCGAAGAAAAAGGCTTGTACCATTGAGTGCTGGATTTCTACCGATACCATTTATGCTCCAACATATTGGCTGGGCGGCATATTGGCATGGGAATTGCCAAATGAACAGCGAAATTTTGCCATTGGCCATATTTTTCGCGATTTGGTCTTTTCTCCCTGCGGCACAAAGTTTAACCCGCTGGAAAGAAAATCACCGCATTTCAACTACATTCGTACCGGTTTGCAACATATAGCGATAACCTGGGACGGTGTCACCACCCGGGTATATATTAATGGCAGCCTGGTCGGGCAATCCAATGTAGATTGGCAGCCTGATAAATGGTCGCCGGATGCACCATTAATAGCAGGTTCCCTGAATTCAGGACAGCCAGATAATGGTGATAATATCGCCAGAAGCATAGGTGTCGCCTTGTATGTCATGCCGCGTCAGGTAGAGATGGAACATGCTTATCTTGGTACATTATACCTGACTGCCATCCACAAGAAATGTATGTCTCCAGAAGAAGTGAAGAATAATTATCTGGCGGGACCTTCGGCGAAGTAATTAATAATTACGAATTACGGCTTTCAGTGACTGACACCGAGTGGCGAAGCCAGGAAGGTGTCTGTCACATCATGTAATCGCAAGGATTTGCCAGAGTCTGTAAATTCGAGAGGTGGCAAGAGCGTCCCGCTCGGAAAAAGAAAGAGCCGGAAATAAATTTCAGCACTTTGCACCTTCCTGCACAACTAACGTCACCGGGACGGTGACGCCACGTAATAAATAAAAAATCCGGAAGCAGCAATGCCGTTCCCGGATTTTCCATATTTATTTTCGCTGTTTAGAATGACAGCAATTGTGACAAACCTGGTTTATAGAAACGGGTTGGGGGAACTTCGAGAAGTTCAGAAACTTTACCTATTGGTCCCATTCCTTTAATCTGGAATGCTCCAATTGGGTCGGTTTTCCCAATGATTTCATCGGAAACACCGAGAGCGCGAAGAACGCCAATAGCCATCATGGCGTCGCCATACGGATTCATGTGAACACCGTCAGCAGTCAATCTTAAACCAGCAGGTTTTGTATTCAGCGCATTGATGAACATCGCGTGCAAGTCAATAATTTTGCATTTCTTTTCAGCGGCAATATCTTTCATTGCTGCAACATACATATCAAGGCGTATATTCCCTTCATTTTTAACATCTTCCTGAATAATTGTCGGAGTTAACAGTACAACCTGAGCACCGGCCGCCTGACCTTTATCGACCATTTTGGCAACGTTTGCTTTGTAGGTATCAAGTACAGCCTGCTGATGTGGTGCACCAACTCGGTGCCAAACATCGTTGATGCCAACACTGATAAAGGTGAAAGCCGGCTTTTCAGCAAGTTTCATATCTTTCTCAAAGCGTGGTTCCATATTTTCGGCTTTTTGACCACTGACACCGGTGTTGATGATAACAGGTTTAAGATCGGGGTAATTTGTGTTCAGAACATATTGTGCTAACCGAACATAACCACCCTGTGCGGTAATGCTGTCACCCATGAATGCCAGTTTGTCGCCAGCTTTTACAAGCAGCTCAACCTTTTCCTGCGGAGCGTTGGCCGCTAAGGTCAGAGCATCAGGTAGAACTTTGGATAAATCAGTACCAATTTTTACTGGTTCTGCACCAAATACGCATACTGCCAATGTCATGGCACCGAGTAAAATACTCGTTTTCAACCACTGAAAACTTTTCATGTTAAAACTCCTCGCTATATTTTTATTTATAGACACATTGCATTCTTGATGGTTTTAATACAAGTGTTTATTTTTATTTACCGAAAGTAATTCCCTGCCAGTCATCTGTGCGAAAAGGCAATGCTGGCAAGTTTGCTTTATTATACAGGTTGCAAATAGGATTATCGGCCCAGGCATAACGGACAGCAACTGGTTTAACGATTTTATCGTTCCATACCACTATAGTGTCACCGTCAATTTTTGCATTAGCCCAACCCCATACCGAAACTGCCGTGTCATGCTGCAACACCATATTTTCACTGAAGATAGCAGGCATTCGCACATCAGCAAATGTCGTTAATGTTATGATAATTAAAGATAAAACAAAACAAAACCGCATAAACATAATATTTCTCCTGAACTGATATAGCTTATTGATACGATTGTATTTTAGACGTGGTGATTATGTCAAGGGAGATATGGGATGAATGGGAAGAATGGGAGATATGGGTAATTTTTTCAACAAACCCATTCCTCCTATTCTTCCCATAATTCTCGAAATTCTCAATTCTCAATTCTCAATTCTCAATTCTCAATTAAAATTCCCCCATCCAACTATTGACTTCCTCATCCGAAATGCGTAAACTTACCAAGTTTGTGGCTGATACCGCGGTCCCTGCTGCGGAGGCTTGCTTGATGCAGGAAATCTGAGGCTGCGAACGCAAATTAATTATCCTCATAAAATGAGGAATTAAGGGAGGCCTTTAATGGCTTTAGTATCAATGAAAGAGTTGCTGGAAGCCGGCGTACATTTCGGTCACCAGACTCAGCGTTGGAACCCGAAGATGAAAAAATTCATCTACGGCGCTCGCAACGGAATTTACATCATCGACCTGCATGAGACCCTGCGTCGCATGGATGATGCCTACAACTTTATGCAGTCTATCTCCAGCAATGGCGGTCAGATTCTGTTTGTCGGCACCAAGAAACAGGCACAAGATGCTGTATTCGAAGCCGCTCAGAAATGCGGCATGCACTTTGTAACTTCCCGCTGGTTAGGCGGCATGATGACCAACTTCCCAACCATTCAGCAGAGAATTCGCCGCATGCGCGAACTTCGCCAGATGTCCGAAGATGGCACATTTGAAAAACTGCCGAAAAAAGAAGTTATCAAACTGCGCGAAGAATTAGCAAAACTCAACCGCGTATTAAGCGGTATCGAACACCTGCGCGGCACCCCGGAAGCATTATTCATAGTTGACGTGAAGAAAGAACATATCGCCGTATTGGAAGCTGTACGTTTAGATATTCCTATCATCGCTATCGTTGACACCAACTGCGACCCGGAAATGGTTGACTACGTAATTCCTGCAAATGATGACGCTATCCGCGCCATCCGCTTAATCGCCAACAAAATGGCAGACGCAGTTATCGAAGGCAGAAATGAATATGATGCCAAGATGGTTGAACTGTACGGCGATCAGGGTTACACCAGCGACTTATCACCGTTCCGCCCATTGCCTGACCAACCAATCGTTGAAGTTGAAGAAGGCGAAGAAGAAGATGAAGACGAAGAAGAGATTGAAGTCGATCTGTCTGATATCGAATTCGTAGAACTTAGCGAAATTGATATCGATGGCATTGTAGCTGAAGCTGTTGAAGAAGAAGAAATCGTTCCTGAAGACGAAAAGTTCTACGAAAAAGCTAAAGAACTCGGCGTTATCAACGAAGAAGATTAATTTTAATTAGCGGGGCAACATTAACCCTTGTCCCGCATTGTTATTACGAGGAGAATTCAGATGGCAGAAATTTCCGCCTCTATGGTAATGGACCTGCGCCAGAAGACCGGCGCAAAAATGATGGACGCAAAGAAAGCTTTAGTTGAAGCTGATGGCGATATGACCCGCGCTATTGAATTGTTGCGCGAAAAGGGCCAGGCTGACGCTTCAAAGCGCAGTGGCCGCAGCACCGCAGAGGGACTTATTGTAACCCTGCAGAGTGAATGCAAATGTGCTGCTTCAATGATTGAGCTTAATTGCGAGACCGATTTCGTAGCTAAGAATGACGAGTTCAAGAAAGTTGCTGACGAAATGGCAGTATTTGTACTAAAAAGTGATAAAGCTGAATTGAGTGCTGATGATTTACCGGAAGATAAAGCTGCAATTATAACAGCAGCAATCGCTAAAACCGGCGAAAATATGAACTTCAAACGCGGCAAAAAGCTGGCATCAGCTAACGGCGTGGTTGAGACTTATATTCACCTGGGCGGTAAAATCGGCGTGTTGGTACAGATTGATGGCGCGAAAGGCGACGCAGTTGCCGCTCTTGCTAAAGACCTTGCCATGCAGGTTGCCGCCGCATCACCTGAATACCTGAGCCGTGAAAACGTTCCGGAAGCAGTTATCGAAAGCGAAAAAGAAATCTATCGCAACCTTGCCCGCAACGAAGGCAAGAAAGAAGAGTTCCTGGATAAAATCGCTGTCGGCCGCTTGGATAAGTTTATGAAAGACAATTGTTTGCTTGAACAGACTTTCATTAAAGATACCGATAAGCAAATCAAAGATATCGTAGCTGAAGTATCAAAAGCTGCCGGCGCACCGCTGACAGTAGCCGCCTTCGTACGTTATCAATTAGGACAGTAGTTTTTAATTAAAAATTGAAAATTGAGAATTAAATACCAAAACATAATCGGACGGATTAATTTAATCCGTCCGATTTTTAAATTACAGAACTCGCTTATGTTCAGGAAATAACGGGCAACCATAAGGGATTGCCCTTACAATATATGTAAAAAAAAATCCTATGATATTAAACGTCACCGAGACGGTGACGCCACGTTTTCTCTCTTCACTCTTCACTCTTCACTCTTCACTTTTCACCAACGCTGTGCTTTTCCTCACCTTCAAGCTGGTTTTATTCCATTCAATCAAGTTGCGATAGCTGACTTTTCCGCGTTTGTCTGCCATATCCATGGCTAACTGGGCAGCACGCGAGCCTAATTGGCGCAGGTTCAGTGAGATGGCGGTAAGCGGCGGCTGGTTTAACTCGCTGAAAATATCGTCGAAACAGATTAACGATACGTCTTCAGGAACTGACATGCCGTGGGTCTTAAGTGCGGTTTGAATACCAAATGCGGTTGTTTCGTTATATGCCAACACGGCGGTGAATGGATTAAATGTTGGTATCATTTTTTCCATATCAGTTCTTACTTTTTCGATTACATTAGCGAAATCATGCGCTCTTTTGGGTACATCAATATAATATTCCTGCATTTTCATACCGTATTCAGCTATCAGATTTCTAAAGTTTTCAGCACGTTCTGGATTGGAGACTTTATCGCCATTGCGAATGCCAACCCACAATAACTCGCGATGTCCGAGGTTGTGAAGATATTCGATGGTTTCTTTTTGTCCGGTGGAAGGGTCTATTTCAATACGGGGCAAGGTGATATCGGCGTTATTTGAAAATACCACCAGAATAGTTTCGTCTTCTTTATCCAGTTCCGGCAAAATATGCTTGTAAATGAATCCAGGCACGATTAACGCGTCAATGCGCAGTTGCTGCAGGTATTTCACTCCGCGCTCAACCTCGGTCAATCGGGGAGACGGGCCGATAATCAGCAGGTCGCACTCGCCTTTGCGTACTTCCTGATCCACACCGCAGACAAATTCGCTCCAAAACCCCAGATGGTCCGGTGTATTCAGCAATAATCCAATAGTCATTGATCGCCGGCTATGCAGTACCTGGGCATGGTAATTAGCCTGGTACCCTAAACTTGCCGCCAGCTCTTCTACCCGGTTGCGCGTCGCCGCGCTTACCACAATGTTGCTGCGCGAGTGATTCAGCACCGATGAGATAACCCCCACCGAACAACCCGCCATAGCAGCAATATCTTTCAAAGTAACTTTTTTACGTGATGGCATAATGCACCTCTGTTAATAAAATAATTAATTTTTATATAAAACACAAGTGATTAATGATTAAGTTTTAATTAAAACTGCTTTTTATCAGATATCTGGCATAATATGACATCAATAATGTATAATTATCCAATAAATATCACGAAAATTCAGGAGCCTTTTATGAAACATTCAATATTGTGGAGAATTATGCTGATGATGGGAGCTTTTAGCATGGGAATTAGCAGTGTTTTCGGCGCGGATGCTTTCACGCCGGCGCAATATAGCCGCATGGTATTTTTTGGCTCATCAACTACCGATGGCAATACATATCCAACGTTAATTCAACAGGCATTGGCAGAGGCGAAACATCCGGTTCCACTTTGTATTAATGCCGGTATTGGTGGTAATGTCGCTGCGGAAATGCTGAAAAGAATAGATAGGGATGTTCTGTTTTATAAGCCGACTATGGTGATTATACAATCCGGGTCGAACGATGTAAGCCGCAAGGTGCCAATTGATGATTATATTCAAACTGTCAAAAAGATAATAGAACGTTTACAGGCTGAAAAGATTCTGGTGATTGCAGTTACCACAAATATACGCGGCGAGAAACTGATTGCAGATGAAAAGACAGTGGTAGAGTTCAATGACGCACTTCGCAAGTTGGCGGAAACGCAGAATGTTCGCATAGCTGATTCTTTTTCCCTGCAGGCGAAGGCGCGCACCGATGGCAAATTAGTTATCGAGAATGACGGCCTGCACCCGAATTTCCTGGGGCAAAGCCTTATTGCCCGCGCAATTCTGGATGTGATGGGATTTGCTGATGTGCCGGTACCCGCCAAACAGAATATTAAAATGTATCCTGGCGTCATTACAGAATGGCAGATAAAACCAGTTGCAGACGGCAAAGTGCTGGATGAACAGTCGGTGGCAGCATTGGCAATAGATGAAAGCTGGGTTAAATACAAACTGCCTGAAATAGACGTGATGACCAACTGGTGGCTGGACAGCGAACGCCAGCGCGGATTCGCGGTATCGCTATCAACATGTATTGGCAAGGCCAAAAGGTATTACGGCATTGCAAATATCGATGCGGAAAAACCCCGCGATGTATACCTGAATACCGGTGCCGGTCTGCAAACCATCTGGCTGAATGGCAAACGAGTGTATAAAAATGTTGAATACACCGGCTGGCACGCCGGTCGCGAACGCCTGCCGGTAAAACTGCAAGCCGGCAAAAATGTGCTGGTAATAGAAGCAGTTGATAATTTCTTTTTGAGTGCTACTGATGTGATGGAGTGGTAGTTTTAATTTAAATAGTTGATATTGCTATCAATAATTGACGCACTGCGTGACCAATTGAGATAGAATTATTATAAGTTCTCATTTATTTAATTAGGCTGACTGTTGCCGCCTGGAATTGGTGATATAAGATGAAAGGTTAGCAATCATTGGGGGAGCCGGGCTGCGACCCTGTTCCACACGGTGACTGAAATTTGACAAGAACTCTTAAAATTACAACCCTTAATTCTCAATTTTCAATTCTCAATTCTCAATTGTAAACCGTCAACTATACTTAACGATTTCTACTTCTTTTCCGCGGGAGCGGAGTTTTTGGGTTAGCAGATCTACCAGGTGGAACTTCAGTCCCAGGTGAACGGGGAGTTCCGGGTTCTGATGGGCGGGGTTTAACGCGCAGCCAAGAAGGATAGTGATTTCGTCTGCCAGCCGCAGTTGACGGGCTATCTCTTTTGCCGGGTCGATATTTGCCTTTTCTGCCACCATGGGGGATACTGTCATAGGTGCGGGACGTTTTCCATACATGTATGATATGTCGTGGACGTTCACCCGGGCACGCGGTCGGGTTAGCCGCACTTCATCAAAACTGTCTATTGCGTGCATGATGGTGATGACGCCTTCCGTCACCAGGTCGACGCCTTCCATCTCGGTAGTGGGAGGGAGTTCGCGGTTGTAGTTGCCAGCCATATTAATTGCCATCGAACGTTTCAACTCGCGACCCAGCAGTTTCGCGGTGGTTCCGCCGCAGATAATCTTTACCCCTTCCCGTTTGGTAAACTCTGCTGCCATTTTTTTGTCATCTTCTTTTTTAGCCGGCGGCCCAATAGCCAGAGTCAGCTGCCGGTATGACCGACAGTGCATTACCGCAACCGTCACATCATCGCCGGTATTGCAGCGGTACAGGTTTTGTGCCGCTTCTATCAGATTATCGGCGACTTCCTCTGCCTCTACATCCTGTGATACCAGCGCTTCTATATGGGTGGCAATCGGGTCCCAACGCCATCCCAGCGGTTCGCGGCCGCCGATGCCGGCGTGAATCAACCCGTCCGACACCGCCACCAGGTAATCGCCTTCATTAAGGTCAACTGCTGCCTGTCTGATGATGAAATTACCGATACTTTTTTCTTCCCAATGAGGATTAGCCAATGCGCCGGCTTGGAAAACGAAAACGGCAGGATTGTCGAAGTCGACTATTTCCGCGTGACCATCGGCATCGATTCGTATAATGGTAAATGTCGAGTATGCAAGGTTTCGCACTTTACAGGTAGGCAGGGTAGCGGCGATGGTCTCTACCACGTCATTTAATGGCAAGTGTTCACATGCCATGGTAAGGGCGATTTTCTGCGTCAGTGTTGATAATATATTGGCCTTCACCCCGCTGCCCAGTCCGTCGGACAGCACCAGCACCGTCTCTTTGCCATCGCGATGCATGGCAACTGAGTCGCCGCAAAGTTCCTCACCCGCCTTATTCATTTGTCGATATTGCACATCTATAAACATTTTAAATACCAGTAGGTTTTACCTACAATCCCAATTATTCACCACAAAGGATCACAAAGACCGCAAAGAAAAACTTTTTTAAATAGCTCTTTGTGTTCCTTGTGTTCTTTCGCGGTGAATAAAAAACATCAATTTTAGTAACTTACTGTTGACATTATTCTTCTTCATCATACAGCCGGATTAATCTTGTCAGCAGCACCTTCGTTTCCGCGGTTGTTTCACCCAGCAATCCGGCGATTTCCTGTGCTACCCGCATCTGTTTTTCAATCACTTGGCGCGCTTTCCCCAGGGTTTCCTGTTTTACCAGTTGGTGTTTGTCGCGACGGTTGACATCGTCGGTGACATTGATATAAATCGCGATGGTCATATCTTCATCGGTAACCGGGAATATTGACTCGCGCAGCACCAGGTCGTTGTGTGCCAATTCCTGGCGAATAAAGGGCGCACGGGTGCGCTGTACCCGTTCAAATGGCGTCGGATCTAATAATACCCGAATTGGCCTGCCTATAATTTCTGATAGGGTGGTGTTGAATAAATGTTCAAACGCCGGGTTAGCGTCAAGAATGCGCAGCGCGGAGTCGATGACTACAATGCCGTTGGGGGTGCTGCGAATGACGACGCCGGCAAAACTTTCTGCCCGCGACCGCATATATGGTATGCACATTTCCGCTTCCGCCATCCCCTGAAATACCGCGATTGCCTTGTCGCGGCAGGTATCGTATCCGCATGCTCCGCAGTTGTGTTCATCGGCGGGTGTGCGTTTTCCGGTTCGACGCAGGATAGCCGCCATTTCCTCTGAATCTGGCAATGGTAAAATTAATGGTTCTGGCGGGTAGCATGCCTGAATACAATTTGGTGTCGCGCCGTGTCCAAAGCGGTCAACCGCCAGCAGCGACGCCCGCCTCGCCAGTGGAGATGGACCGGTCAATGAACCGGGTCCGTTAATGCACCCGCCAACACATGCCAGCGGTTCGATCAGCTTGATTCCATCCAGATTCGGCAATTCAGCGAGGAGTTCCATCACCTCGCGCAGTCCACTGATGGAGATTATCTCTGTAGCCAGCAAGTCTGTCGGCAAGTCGGCGCTGCGAATCATGCCGTTTGGCAGCGGAAAAATGCGGGCGATTCCCACCGGCGGGTGGTCATATTCAGCTTCGCCATTGCCGTAGATATCAATGCCATCTTCTGAAAGCCAGTTCGCGAGTTCGTCAAATGTCAAAGCTGCCGCAATATTTGCTTCCGTTGCCTCGCCTTTTTTTGCCACACATGGGCCGATGAATACCACCGGGGTATCTTCGCCATATTCTTCGCGCAGCAATTGTGCGTGGGCAACCATCGGCGACACTATCGGAGCCAGGTTTTCAACTAATTCTGGATGGAACCTGGTGATTAAGTTCACCACTGCCGGACAGGCGGTGCCGATGATGGGAATGGGAGATTTCTTTGCAAAATCTGCGGTAGCGCGAGCGATAGCTTCGGCGGTGCGGGCGGTATCTTCAACCCGGCTGAAACCGATTTTTTTCAAAGTGGCAATTATTGCCGGTAATTTTTTATCATAAATACCGGCGGCAGATGGCGCCAGACTGGCGATAACCTGCCTGCCCGATGCCAACAACCCGCGGACTATTTCTACATCGCTGCGTACTTGTTTTGCTTTTTGCGGGCAAACAGGCACGCAACCGCCGCATCCGATACAGCGCAGATGTTCAACCTCGGCGTGTCCGCTCAATACCCGAATCGACTTCACCGGGCAGTAACGCACGCATTTATAACAGTCTTTGCAATCAACTTTATTTATTGTTATCAGGTTCATTCTTAACCACCTTGATTTCATCAAACAGCTTTCGCGCAGCATCTAAATTGGGAACAGAATATATTGTGCCATCTACTTCGACAGATACGCCATCGCGGCAATTTTCTTTGCAAAATGCTCCGCAAACAGTAATTTTATCAGTTAATCCATCCTGGCGAACCAACGCGGTAAAGGCATCGAGGATATTATACGCGCCTTTCAAAAAACAACTGGAACCGATGCACACTTCTATTTTACTCATTTTTTGTGCCTCTTTTCTGTCGGGTTTCTGTTTTTTGTTTATTAACGTGCAATTTTCGCGACAACACCGCTAATCCAGACGACAGGTCTTCATTTTGAACTATCACTCCTTCCGGCACTTTCAGAGTGGCGGGGGTAAAGTTCCATATCGCAGTTATGCCGCCGCGAATCATGCGGTCAACCGACTTTTGCGCTTCTTCTTCAGGCAGGGTGAGGATGGCTATTTTAACGTGCATTCTCCGCGCTAATTCTGATAGTTTTTCAATCGGCAATATTGGTTTGCCATGAATTGTCGTCCCGATTTTTCGCAAGTCATTATCAAAGGCGGCTATTATCTGCACCCCGGCGCGTCCCAACCCGGAATATCCCATTAACGCGGCACCCAGGTTGCCGGCACCAACCAGAAAAGCCTCGCGCTCGTTATTCCATCCCAGGAAGTTTTCAATAGCGGTTATCAGTTGTTCGATAGGAAAACCGATACGGGGACGGCCAACCACACCAGTGCTGGCAAGGTCTTTGCGCACCTGTACGGGGTCAAGCTTCAGCATATCCGCAATTACCGCGCCGCTGATATCAACAGCACCATCCTGATGCAACTGGCGCAGGATATGCAGGTATCCCGGAAGCCGCTTAATAGTAGGAATCTTCGCCGTTTTCTCAATTCGGTTGACCATATTGTCCCCCAAAAAAGTCTATGACTTTTATATCGATATTTTTTTATCAATATATAACATGTGGTGGCAAATAGTCAAGAGGGGGAGGGGGTGAAGAGAGAAGGATGATGAGAGAAGAGTGAAAGTCAATTGAGAATTGAGAATTGAGAATTTTCTCTGAAACTTGTAAATAATATCGACTTCATCCGATTTCAACTGAATGTAATCGGTTTTACCCGAAAACTGAAAACTGAAAACTAAAAACTGAAAACTGTCAAAAAATATTTAATCGGTTTAACAGGATAAATAAAAGTTTTGTTTAATAATTGATACAACAATCTTATTACACCAATTTTAAAGGACATTTATATGAAAAAGTTTGAAGCTATTCGTTTTGTAAACGGTTTATCCTTTGACCTTATGTTTGACGGTGAACGTTTTCTGGGTATCGGCGAGGTGCGGTATCAGCATAAACAGTTGCGGTCAGCGCAGTTGCCGTGGATCGTTTACACCGAGTCCGAACACGGTTTTCGGTTTGAACCGAATCGGCTGATTGATGTTGAACACGATGGCGATGCAGTTACCCTGGTATTCGCTGGCGACGGCACCTGGCTGCCGCGATTGCAGGAAGCCGATGCGATGGGCGATTGCCGGGTTGCAACACGCCGGGTAGCGAATCCATCAGTTACTTTCAAATGGTCATTCCGTCCCATTACTGAAAATATTTACGGCAATGAATGGCCGGGATTGGCGATGCAGGTTGCTGTTGAGGCACCCGGACAACCGATACATTGGCTGATTGAAGATACTACCTGGGAATTAGGCGGCAACGCAAAAGGTTGCACACTTATTCAGCAGGATGTCTCTGCCATTGATCTTGAACAGTCGGTTAAGGAAGGAAGCGCTTTTTCCACCATTGAAAAGTTCTTTACCGATGGCTGGGGAGGCGCATACCCGATGGATATGCTGCCGCGCTGTGCCGGTTCAGCACAATGCGACTTTCAGGTAAAAGACGACCTGGCAATGTGCATTTATTCTGAAAGGCCAGGTCTTACCCGGGCGCGTATCGACAAGTTTGCCAATGAAGATGTCATACATTACACTGACCGTCCTTTCTTTAAATTAGGCGAGTCTGTCAGCGCGCCGGAGCGTAAATTGGTGGTTTTCCAGTCCGGGCAAACGCTGAAAAAGCATGAATGGCGCAACCTGTGGTTGGATGTATTCACCTACACTCGTCAGCAGATTCTTGCTGAATACGACTTTCAATTGGAAACACCGCGGCCATCACTTCATGCACATCTGTGGGATGACGATTTGAAAGCGCGCGGCGCAACTTGGACTAATGATTTGAAGGCTGCTTTGCCGGCTTATAGCAAATTAGGTTATCGCGATGTTTTCACACACGGAGTGTGGGATTCCATCACCAGCGACCCGAAACTTACCAGTGCCGATGGCAATATCTGTTGTCCGTATCGATTCCGTTACGCAGAGATGTTTGGCGGCGATGCCAGCATGAAGGCATTGGGTGATATCGCGAAAAGTGTTGGGATGGGTATTTTCCAATGGTACAGTTTTCACCTGTCAAAACTTGCACCGATATGGAAAGAACACCCCGAATGGGTACTTCACGAGGCAAATGGCGATCAATATGACGCCAATTATGGCAGTTTATGGGCGGGCAGGTTGAACTCTCCTTATGGGCAGTGGTTTGAGGCAGATATCAAACATTCCTGCACCGCTGCGGGAACCGCTGGTATTTTCTGGGATTCTTATCAAAACCTTGGGCTTACCGCTGTTGACTGGGGTTCAGCGGATAAATGCCCGCAGGCTGATATCATCTGGGATATGCAGTCGCGCCAGCAGAAGATGGGCCTGCGCCATCGCTGCGAAATAACCACCATTTTTGGCGTCAGCCAGGTTGCAATGTTCGGATTTGCTGCCGATAAGTTCCGTCGCCGTTTGTGGGATGACGCAGTTGCAGGCGACTGGGCATTTTCATTGATAGACACCTCACCGGGATTTTTCTCGAATACTTATGCGTTCGGCACCAGCAGGTTAAATGCTGATCAATATTTCTGGCTTACTGCTCATCGCTGTATCCCCGGCATTGGCGCACGTCCATGGGAATCATCAAAGCATGACGGCAACAGTCCGCAGATGCTGCCAGGCGGCGACCAGATAGAAGAATTTGCCAGAGTCAATCATATATTCAACAAATGCGAACCGCTGATGCATCGCCTGCGCCTGACCGAAGGCGGCAATTACGTAATATGGGAAAACGAATCCGGTCAGCCAGCAGTAATCTGGGCATTCAAAGATGTCGAAGTGAATATTACCAAGCCATTCACCGCGAAAGCCGGTGAGGTGTATGTAATTGGTGAAGATGGCGTAGCAGAGGAATTAATAATTAATAATTAATAATTAAAAATTACGAAGGCTATTGCATAATTTAGTATAAATCAGGGACTGACACCGAGTGGCGAAGCCGCGAAGGTGTCTGTCCCAACTGGGTGTAGGTGTTGTGGTAGGCGAAAACCACCCCGACCTTCGGCCACCCCTCCTTGGCAAGGAGGGGAGTTTGAAATGAAGGTTTTGATTATTAAAGCAGTCATTATATTATCAAGTAACTACCATAACTCCCCTCCTTGCCAAGGAGGGGGCAGGGGGTGGTCTGGACTTCTTTGTGGTAAAATCAAGCGGAGATTTCTACTATGCGCCTTTTCATAGCAATAGACTTATCTGCGGATATACAGGCGGAAAATAGCCGTCTGGTGAAGGAACTCGGGTTGCGTGAATACTCGGGGGTGCGGATTGTTCCTTCTCAAAATATCCACCTCACATTAAAGTTCATTGGTGATTTTGATGACCGTAAGATACCAGGATTATGTGCTGCGATAAGAGAATCAATTGCAGAAGTATCGCCATTCAGAATTACTCTCAATAGTTGCGGCGTTTTCCCGCCGCGCGATAATGTTAACGTCGTTTGGACTGGCGTCAGCGATAAGGCTGGCAAGTTAAACAATCTCGTTAATCAGATAGATGAAACATGTTTGCTATTTAATATCCAGAAAGAAAAACGGAGTTTTACACCGCATTTGACCATTGCCCGGGTGAAACGGGAGTGCCGGGATTCAGAAGTTATTCGAAGAAAAATCCAGTTGGCAATCCCAAAAGAAATCACCCAAACGGTAAATGAAATAATCTTGTTTGCGTCAGATTTGCGGTCAACCGGCAGTGTTTACACAGTGGTTGAGAAATTTGAATTATCTGCCAAATAATAATTTTTTCAATCGGACTGATCCGACCAAGCTGTCTGATTAATTGTTAAATATCTCTTTATTTCCTTGTTACCAACACACAACATTTGATATAATGAAACAGTTAAAATGCTTAACCGGTTTAAAATAAAAGGAATCATTATGAAAAAGAATCTCCTCTTCTTATTTCTCATCACTTTTTTGTTTGTCCTGCTCATTCCTGCCTTTGCCGGCGAGAATATGATTGGACGACAGAGCCAGAATGAAGGGATAAAAGTATTGCCCGCCAAAGGCAAAATTACCATTGACGGCAACCTGAAGGATTGGGATTTGTCAGGACGTATCTGGTCATTTGCCGACAGCAATGTTCGCAACCGTTTTTCTGTTGAGGTGGCGGCGATGTGGGATAAAGACAATCTTTATCTGGCGGCCAAATGGAAAGACCCGACGCCCATGTTCAGTATGATCAACCCGGCGTTTAACCCGCAGGAAGGCTGGAAGTCGGACTCGTGGCAGATGCGGGTTTTAACCGACCAGATCAGCCATGTTACTACCTGGTATTATGGCGAGAAAAATATGCCTGCGATGCATGTTACCCATGCAGCAAATGGCACCGGCGACCCGCAATTTTTGCTATTTAAAGAAAACAGCACCGAACTGGGGCAAGGCGTTGAAATGGCGTACCAGATGGATGCTGATAAAAAGGGATATGTTCAGGAAATTAAAATTCCGTGGGAGATAATTTATAAAAAAGTACCGGAAATAAAAGCCGGTTTGATATTCAAACTGGGAAACGAATTCTTATGGGGCGACCCAACCGGTAAGGTTTGGCCGATTCATCGCTATGCTGATAATATGCAGACTGGTGTCACATCGCGCGAGTTTTATTGGACCAATACCAGGGCATGGGGAAATGCTGAATTAGTGGCGGCCGGCAATGTGCCAATACGCCAGTATATCAGCGATGTAGAGAAATTGCTCGGCACTCTCCCCATCCGTGTGACCATTCCGGCAAAGGCAGCGCGATTTACCATCGCCATTGATGCGGAAGATGGACACCGGATACGCAACCTTGCCGGTGATTTTGTTCCTGAAGACTATACCGTTTCTGTAAAAAAAGGACAGCGCGTAGTAGAGGTAATGTGGGATTGCCTGGATGATAATGGCAAGCCGGTATCACCGGGTAAATATAAAATCGTTGGTCTGTCGCAAGATGGAATTGGCGCGGAATATGACATGTGTTTTTATAACCCGGGAACCCCGCCGTGGCAAACTGTCAGCGGTGCCGGTGCCTGGGGTGCCGACCATACCGGTCCGTCATCAGTAGTGACATCCGGCGATTGGATGATTTTAGGCTGCCCGGCGGTAGAAGGCGGTTCCGGTATATTCGCCATTGCGCCGGATGGCAAGAAGAAATGGGGTGAAAAACGTGGTGCGCCGGTAATTGCTGCTGATGCAAATTACGTTTATGCCATTACCACATCAGCCTATACTGAAGGGGCTTTTTGCCGGTTTGACAAAGCGACTGGTGCAAACAAACCATTCATTATAGATGGTAAAGTGCGGCCATTTGAATTGATGTTGGATGATATTTTTGGCGAAAAGATTAAATCAAAAGTAACCAGTGTGGCAGTGAATGCCGGAATTATTGTCATGGCATTAAATGATGGAACATTGGCATTTCTTGATGCAGATAGCGCAGCAATGAAGAAAACTCTAAAGATAAAGGATGCCGGTATAACCTCGTTGGCAATTAATAATAAAGAAGGCAAGTTGTTCGCGGTGCAATCCGGCAAATTAGTCAGTTTGAATATGGAAACCGGCGAGACGACAGCAATACCCGCGCAAGGTTTGGGGAAAGCGGTTGGACTGGCGGTTGACCTTGATGGCAATCTGGTTACTGCTGACGGCGGTTCGGATTGCCAGGTGAAGGCTTATACTACGACAGGCATACCGGTTTACACCTGCGGCAAAAAGGGCGGTCGTCCGATTCGCGGCACCTGGGACCCGGAAACAATGCGCCAGATGAGCGCCGTTGCGGTAGACAGCAAAGGCAATATCTGGGTGGTGGAACAATGCGAGACACCACGCCGGGTGTCGGTGTGGGGTAAAAATGGAAAACTGGTTCGCGATTATATTGGTAATTCAGGATACGCCGGAACAGATTGTTTCCTGCATGATGAAGACCCTACCCTGGCATACGCCGGACCGGTGGAAATGAAACTTGACCGCGCTAATAATTCGTGGAAAGTAACCCAGGTGCTGTGGGTGCCGGATTTCGCAGAAGGTGAAAGATTCTTTGCTTCACCACACAGTGCGGGTGACTGGGGGCAATCGTCCATCATTACCAGTTCAGCCAGCGGGAAAAAGATATCTTACTTATATGCATATAAAGGCCCGTCGGTGGTATTCATGAAACGCGGCGGGTCATGGCAGCCGGTTGCCGCCATTGGTTCAGTAGCAGATTTTCGCGTAGATGAACCATCTGTTCCCGACCCGTTTGTCGGGCAGAATCCAAAGGATGGCGTATATTGGAATGACAATAATAGAGATGGCAAAGTGACGTTGAATGAATGTACCATCGTCAAAGGCGGCTTGCAATATGGCGCATCCTGGGCAGGATTCCTGGGTGCTGACATGAGCATTTACGGTCACGGTCTGGTGCGATATAAACCGATTCGTTTCACCGATGATGGCGCGCCGGTATATGGACCAGATAGTTTGATTAACCTTGGCGGTGGCTACAACGGCAGCCTGGCTCCCGCGGGAAATACCGACTTGCTGTTCTGTCTGACATATAACAATTATCCTGGGCCTACTCCCGGCATGTTGGGAGTAGACGCGAAAACCGGCAATGTGCGCTGGTCTTACCCCAATCCTTATCCGGGAGTACATGGCTCGCATAATGCCACCATGCCAAAACCGGGATTAATGATTGGCGCGCAGAAGATTTGTGGTGCAGTAAAAGTTAGCGATAAAATCGGCTATGTCGCATTAGTTCGCGGCAACTTGGGGCAGGATTTCCTGTTCACTGATGACGGACTGTATGTTGGCGCGTTGTTCCAGGATGGCAGACTTCCATCGGATGGCTTGCCGGATAAAGAAATTTCCCTGCGCGGTATGCCAATGGAAGGATTTTCCGAGGGTGGCGAACCGTTTAACGGTGTATTCGTGAAACAGGTTGACGGTAAAATCAGGCTGACCACCGGAATGGCGCGCGAAGCAGCGATGATACTGGAAGTCAAGGGATTGGAGACTATTGAGAAAATTAAGCCGCTTGAATTGAAACTGGATATGGCAACCATCATCAAGGCTGACGCTGAAAATATGGCGCGGGCAAAAGTAGCGACAGAGCCAAAAGTATACAATCTTGTACGCGCTGCAGTCGCTCCAAAGATTGATGGCAATCCGGTGGAATGGAAAGATGTTGCGGCGATGCCGATAGAACGCAAAGGCCAGCCAGATAATGGCAGTGTGAAACTGACTTATGACGATGTGAATTTATACGCGTTATTCGAAGTATCCGACTCAACACCGTGGATGAATGAAGGTAAAGATTTCACCCGTCTGTTCAAGACTGGCGACGCGGTGGATATCCAACTCAGCAACGTTGCCGGCGGCAAATTGCACAATGACCCGAAAGCAGGCGACCTGCGGGTAGTGATATCGCAATTGCAGGGAAAACCGGCGGCGGTATTAATGATTCCGGTAGACCCAACCGCGCCGAAAACATTATCGAAAAACTACACCACCGGTTGGACCAAGCATTTTGACCGGGTAGAACAGCTTGCCGACGCCAAAGTTGCGGTGAAAATAGACGGCAAACGCTACTTCGTAGAAGCAGCAATCCCGCTGGCAAACCTTAACCTGACACTGAAACCCGGCACCTCAATCCGCGGCGACGCCGGCTTCATCTCATCCAACGCCCTCGGCATCATCAACGTCGCCCGCACCTACTGGTCAAACCAGGCGACCAACCTGGTGAACGACGAACCCCTCGAAGCCTGGCTTTATCCTAATAGTTGGGGTGAGATTGTGGTTAAGTAAAAGAATGTAGGGGCAACCCATGTGGTTGCCCCTGATGTGAGTTATGTGAATTATGGGAAAGATGGGAGTTATGTATTTTTATCTTTCCCTTTTCTTTTTATAATACATTGTGGTAATATTTACTTATAAATTAGTTTGTATAGTTAAGGAAGCTAATAATGACTAAAGAAAAATTTTCATGGCTTGTAGCTATGCTTTGTTGTTCATATTTTATGTATTCAATGTTGATAACTATTTCATCAATGTATTCATATGGTAATTTTCCTTCTATTCATTTTGTTCTTGCATTATTATCTTCAGTTATTGCTCTAACACTATTTAAAAAAAATAGTATAGGAATGAAGCTTTCAATTATATTTCCAATTGTAATTATTACCGTTAATTCTTTGAGTAATACTGAGTTTAGCATATTAATGTATGTAGCGATAATTCCATCCTTCATAATAAGTTTATATCTAAAAGATAAAGTGCGTGAGTTTAGTGATGAAATATTAAATGATTCAGGGAAATCAGGTAAAAGTGTTGGTATGAAAATCTTATCAATTATTTATTCTGTCAGTATCCTTTCTCTCGTACTATCTGTTTTTTATTTTGATCAGAATATTAATGTAATCTATTTTTTAAGTATAATTTCATTTTTGGTTATTTTTCATGGTATGTTGTTTTACGTTGGCAACGAAGTTGCACGAAAAATTGCAGTTTTGTTTCCTTTTGTATTATTGTTTTACCTCATTTTATTTATATTAACTTCGTGGAATTCGCTGACTGATGGATTTTTCGGAGCCTTACAACTCTATATTTCTTCAATATATGGTTTTGCAATATTTATAATTCTATTTCTTTTATCCCTTCCACATTACAAATGGAAAAAGAAGTTAAAGGTAGCTGAATCCGTTACTGATATAATCGCAAAGAATGATACTCATAATGATTAAAGAAAAATGGATATGGTTTTATAATGAGAATTAAGCTGCCGAACTGCGGAATGCCGGGGACGGCATTCCCTACAATAGATTTGTGGTTTTAAAGTATGTTATATTCATAATTTATAAAGGTTAAATTTACTCTTTTTCATTTGACAACCACCACGTCATTTATCATACTAACAATATATTCAAATGAGTGCTGCAAAGTGCTGTAAGAGAGAATAAAATGACTGCTTTTAACATTGATTTTGATGCTTGTCCTGTTGAACTGCGTGACGGTTTGCAGGAGATTATTGCCCATCGCATTGACCGTTTTGGTGATGGTATTCTGCTTAGTTTCATACCGGGGAATGAAGGCTTTGCCATTACTGCTATTGATGATGAGGTAACTATCAGTTATGGCACTAAAAGCGACGCTTTTCGCGCTTTAGGATGTATATTAGGCGGAACTACTGCCGCTGAACAGACATCAAGTTTTAATATGCTGGGGGCAATGATAGATGTGTCGCGTAACGGCGTTTTGACGGTGCCGGCGGCAAAGCATTTTTTGCGTTGCTGTGCGCTGATGGGCTTGAATATGATTATGCTCTACAGCGAGGATACCTATGAAGTGCCGGGGGAACCGTTTTTTGGCTATCTGCGCGGGCGATACAGTCAGGCGGAATTGAAAGAGTTGGATGATTACGCTTTTAATCTGGGCATTGAGATGATTCCCTGTATTCAGACACTGGCGCACCTGGAGCAGATATTGCAATGGCCGGTTTATGAAGAAAGGCGTGATACCGGTGGCATACTGGTAGCCGAAGAAGATGAAACCTATGAACTGGTGAAAAAACTGGTAACCGCCGCAACTGCTCCTTTCCGAACCAGGCGCATTCACCTGGGAATGGATGAAGCCTGGGGATTGGGCAGCGGCGAATTCAAGAAACGCCATGGCGAGAAAAGCGGTTTTGAAATAATGAATACTCACCTTGCCCGGGTAAAAGCAATCTGTGCTGAACTTGGGGTAACGCCGATGATATGGGGTGATATGTACATTCACCTGGCGTCTGCAACCGGCAATATTTACGACTACAGCAGCAAGATTCCCCAGGAAGTCATCAATAAAATTCCCACTGGTGTAGACCTGGTTTATTGGGATTATTATCACACCACCACCAGCGATTACGAACAGGGTATCGACTTGTATAACCAATTAGGCGCGCCTTTGCTGATGGCTGGCGGCGGGTGGACATGGAATCATTTATGGGCGCATTTGCCATACGCTTTCGCCGCCACCAATGCCTGTATGACAGCATGTAAATCCAAAGGCGTTAAGGATTATTTCATCACGCTGTGGGGTGATGACGGCATGGAATGCGACGTCTTTTCCGCATTGCCGGCACTGCAATTAGTGGCAGAACATGCCTACGCCGATAAAGTCTGCAGTAAGGCGTTGGCGTCTAATTTCCTTGGCGCCTGCGATGGCGATATTGAGGCATTTTTTACCGCGTCAAAGATAGATTACCTGGCAGACCGGCATGACGGCACCAAAGGCCCGGACAATATGTGCAAATGGCTGCTGTGGCAGGATCCGCTGTTATCCATTACCGACCCGAATATCGACACCGATTTGCGGAGTTATTACACAAATATCGCGGAAAAACTGGAAATGGCGATGGCAGAACCGGGATTAAACCAACGATTACTGTTTCCCGCTGCCATTGCCCGGGCATTGTCATTAAAGGTTAACCTGCGCCACGATTTGCATAACGCGTATATTGCCGGCGACAAAGCTACATTGCGGACATTGTTGAATACTGATGTTGCAGATACCTGTGTAGCCATCGATAAATTGTGGCGCATTCACCGCGATGTATGGATGAATACCTACACACCATTCGGCTGGGAAGTTATAGAACTGCGCTACGGCGGAATCCGCACCCGGCTTACTACTATGAAAGAACGGTTGGAAGATTATCTGTGTGGAAAATTGGATAGCATACCGGAATTGGAAGTAGAATTGCTGAAGATTTGGGACACAGAACTCGAACACGTCTCGCCGCATCGCGGAAGAGTGCAGACACCGAGTTGCATTAAGTAATTTTACATCGATTAATAGGATTAAAAAGTCGAGTCGCAGGGAGAATACCATGGTTAAACAAATTACCCGTCATTTCATCATTTTAATGGTGATGTTTTTTGTTGTTGCGGCTTTTACTGCGGAGCTGCTGAATGGTTGGGAATCTGTGGAACCGGGTGGCAATGCTCTGCGTGTCAGTATTTCATTTACCGCTGATGGCCAATACGGCTGGACCAGCGGAATTTGCAACATCAGCCACACCGCAAATGGCGGTAAGAGTTGGGTTAGCCAATGGAAGAAAGGCGGCAATGACGCGTATTGGTTTAACAATATCGTCGCTATATCCGATCAGGAAGCGGTAGTCACTGGTTTCCCTTATGGCACACAGCAACCGGGGATAGTTATGCGCACCACAGATGGCGGTACGACATGGAGTTCAGTTAAAGTTGGTACTGTTACCGCCGGTATGGGATACAGTTCCTTAGTTTTCACACCCGACCGCAAAGTTGGCTTTCTTATCTCCAACCGCGAGGGATTATTCCGCACTCATGATGGCGGTGTAACCTGGGAAAAAGTACGGCAAGTTACTGGCTGCGAGCCGTGCTGGGTTGCCACCCGCTGTAATATTTCCGCACCGGATAATAATACAATTTTTGTCGGCTGCAGCGGTGCAATGGCGTGCAGCACTGACGCTGGCGAAACCTGGAATACGCTGCCATTCCCAGAATCGAAAGGGAAAATGTATGCATCGGTAAATTTCGCCAATGCGCAGCACGGATGGATATTCCTTCATGGCGAACCCAAACCGTGGGAAACTTCAGACGGCGGGAAAACCTGGACAGCAAGCAATGTTCCGGGGATGACCGCGTTTATTGATACAAATACCGGCTGGGCAATTAGTGGTCTTGATATTGTAAGCACTAAATATGGTGGTAAAACATGGGGTGATCCGGTGCGGGTGGGTGGCACGCAAACACGTCCGGTGAGCATAATTTGCACTAAAACCCATATATGGGTAGTGGGTGGACAGGAAGGAACCGGAGACGCATTTCTTGCCCGCAAATTATTGCCGGGGGTAAAAGAAGATGTGCCTGCTGCTGGGGTGATACCGATAAAATTTAATATGCCGCAGGCGGGTTACGCGACTATTCAGATAATCAATGATAAAGGCGAAGTGGTTGAAAATGTCGCTGCCGGTCGTCAATTCCCCGCCGGTGATAATACGGTATGGTGGGATATGTCGACATTGGACGATTTCTGGCAGCCATTTACCCGCAGCAATCCGTGGCAATATGACTCCCCGACTACCGCGGAAAAGATAGCCGCGCCGGGAAATTACCGCTGGCGGGGAATCTGGCATCCCGGATTATCGCTTGAATACCAGTATTCGTTTTATCCTTTGAAAAAACATGGTCAGGCTTGGATAACGCCGGACAACACCGGCGGTTGGCTGGGCGACCACAGCGCGCCGCAAGATGTAATTCGCACCGGCAGCACTATATGGCTGGGGGCATTTTGCGAAGGCGGCAACTCGCTGCTGGAATCCGATACTGATATGAAAAAGTTATGGGGTATCGGCCGTATAGAACTTGCCTGTCCGCGGGTATTGGCAACAGATGGCACTGCTGTTTATTTCCTTGAACAAGGCGGCTGGCTTGGGTTTTCCAACCAGTCACTGGCTATCATCAGTGTGGATATTAAAACAAAAGTCGCAAGACGCATATTGGCGGTATCCAGCGACGATAAATCCAACGATTTTAAAACCGGCAAAGATGATGGATTTCAGCAGGGGTTTGTATCTGCGGATGATAAATCAGTTCGTTTTAAATCAATCGAAGGTCTGGCAATAGTCGGTAAAACAGCATGGATAGCTGACCGCGAATTGAATACAGTTATCGTATGCGACATTGCGCCAAATCTGAACAAAACAGATGAGAAAGTGCATATTATCAAGAAAATTATGGTGGAAAAACCGGGACGTTTACGTTTGTGTCTGGACGGGAAAGTTGCCTGCATAAATAAAGATGGCGTTGTAATTATTAATCCGACTGATTACATTGTCACCCCGATTGTTACTGGTTGCACTAATCCGTTGGGGTTGGCCGTCGATGAATCAGGCAATTATTACGTCGGTGAGATGGACCCGGTACATCAGGTTAAGGTGTTTGGCAAAGACGGAAAACTGATACGAACCATTGGCAAACCTGGCAAGCAAAAAGTTGGGCCATTTGATATAAATAACCTGGAGTCGCCATCTGGAATAGATGTCGACGCGAAGGGTAATGTCTGGGTGTGCGAGTTTACTAATGAATTGCGCCGCACCAGCGTATGGGACAAGGATGGAAAATGTATCAACCAGGTGCTGGGTTCCGCGTTGTATGGCGGTGGTTCTGCCGGTATCGACCCGGCAGATGCGAATCACCTGTTCGCCAATAATCTTGAAATGCGCCGCGACCCGAAAACTGGCGAAATTAAGCCAATTAATTTAATCTGGCGATATGATGACCCGCGTTACGACCGTTTTGTAGATTTGCGGGCGCACAATTTTGGCGGTCCGGTTCCCAGTTATCCGTTCCACCATAATGGGAAATTATATTTCAGCCTGTGGGGTGGTTACGGAATGGGTGAGATCACCTGTTTGTGGGTGTATGACAAAGACCAGGTGCGTCCGGTATCTGCATGTGGCGCCATTCCCAAATGGCTGCGCGAACGAATGGGTGACGCTGCGAAAGATATGAATACCTTTGCATGGACTGACCGCAACGCGGATGGCAAGGTACAATCGGCAGAAGTGCAGATGAGTACCCTTGCCGCTGGAGCATCAGTGTGGGGAGTGCGGATGAATGATAATTTCAACGTCGCATTCACTACTCAGTCAGGTAAAGTTGGCGTTGCATTCTTCCGTGCAGAAAAGTTCACCCCGGAAGGCAACCCTATATATACCATGCCGTCAGAATATGTGCCAGTGCCGGATTTAATCGCCAATGACCCGAACCAGACACAGGCATGTTACACCGACAGTAAAGGTAATGCCATTGGACTGGCACCATTCATCTTCAGCCTTTCTCCGGAAGGGAAATTGAATTGGCGTTATAAATTGCGTTGGCCCGGCCTGCATGGCGGGCTTGGCACTACTGCCAGCGGTGCGGAACCAGGTGTCATGATTGCCGGTATTCGGGTGTATGGTTCCGGGGTAGTTAATCAGGAACTTGGCGAGGTGGTCAGCATCGGTTCGAATTACGGCGCGACTGACTTGCTTACCTGCGATGATGGGTTATATATCGGCAGAGTATTTCTGGACAGTCGCCGCGGCGATGCCTGGAGTTACAATACCCCGCCAACCCCCGCGCAGTTAAGCCAGGTATCGCTGGGTCAGGAACATTTTGGCGGAACTTTCCATCGCACTGTAGATGAAAAGGGGCTGGTCCATTTTCGTTACGTCGTCAGTCCGGGCGGGCCATCCAATACGGTAATTGAGTTGAAAGGCTTGGACAAGGTAAAACGTTTTGCCGGTGAAAAAATTATCGCTACCGCGGAAAACCGCGTTCAGGCAGAACTGCTGCGCCAACAGCGCGCGGTTGCTGCCAAAGAGGAAAAGAGCTATAACATCACTTATTTGAAAGATGTAAAGATAGACGGCAAGCCAAATGAATGGCCAAAACAACGGATTGATGGCTTTGCGTTAGGGTATGACGACAAGAATCTGTATGTATATTATTCCGGTGATGATGACCGCGCGGTATTCCAAAATGCTGCTGTGGAAGCGAATTTTGTGGAAGCATTTAAATTGGGTGATGTAGTTGACGTGATGCTGCAGACTAATGGCGAGTTAAAGGCTAATCGTGCCGATGCCGGGGTAGGGGACATCCGCTTGAGTTTCGCCATGACAGCCGGAAAACTAACAGCGATATTGTATGATTTCGTCGTACCGAGCACGAAAGCTGACGCACGTCTGCCGTTTTCATCTCCCTGGCAAACGGCATATATCGATAAAGTGACGATGCTGAAAGACGCGCAGATATCAGTCATTCGCGGCCCGAGAAGCTATTCATTAGAGGCGTCAGTACCTTTGGCATCCCTCCATCTTGACCCGGTAAAACTGAAGAAAACCCGCGGCGATGTAGGTCTGGTAATATCCGACCAGACCGGAACCCGCGCAGTAGACCGCATCTATTGGAGCAACAAAAACACCAAAATAGTATCCGACCTGCCATCGGAAGCGAGAATACAACCTAATTTGTGGGGAACATTTATATTCAGTGAAGATGAGGGGAATGAGATTTTGGATTGAAGTTTTATTTGTCTAAATCCGAGGTTCAGACAAAAAATTACCTTTATTTACAGTTTTTACAAGACATTTCACATTATTACTTGTCTAAATAGTTTGGTTATTAAATCGGTTTATTTAACTTTGAAAAAGTGGAGATATATATGCGTAGAATTATCGTTTTTCTTTTAATGGCTTTTTTTGCTGTAGCAGCTTTTAGTGCCGAACCGGCGAAAAGCGGGGTGACTGTCAGTTATCAGTTGCCGACGACAGGTGTTTTGCCGCAGACTTATCGGGTGACATTAGCGATTGTTGATGTTAAAAATCCTGATTGGATTATCAGCCAGTTTGCTGCCGGGGTGGTGCGAACCGTGACGGCGGATAATGGCGGGAAGTTTGAAGAAACCTGGAATGGATTGGATGACAACTTCATGCCGGTTCCCCCGGGTGAATATGGCGTTAAAGCTATCTACATGCTGGCAAAAAAATGGGATATTGATGGTGAATATCATACCATCGTGCCAAAGTTTATTACCAGCGCGGATGCCTGGCGGGCGTTGCCGGGTGAACCGAAACTGCCTGTGATAACCGGCGATCCGGTAAATACACCGATTGGCGATGTTGATGTGGCTAAAAATGGTATTGGCGTTTTTTGTTATCAATACCTGGAAAATTCTCGCAATTATTACGTTTGTGACTTTAACAAACCAATTAATTATAATCAGGTGACAGCGAGTTATGACTCTGGCGGCGCAGCAGGTGGTTATAATATTGCTACCGATGGTATTTCGTCGTGGTGTGATGACAGCGAAGGATTCGTATTCCGCACTGACGGGAAAAAGTTCGGAAATGCAGATGGACGTTACCGCAAGGGTGTATATCAGCAGGAAGGTTTTATCACTGCGATGGCTGCCTGGCGCGATGATGCTGCTGGAAAATCATTTATTTACCTGGCAGAACGCGGAAAATTAAACCGCGACCCCAAAAAGTATACTCCCGATGAAGACACCATTGTAAAGATCAATAAAATTATCGTTTTAAATGGCAGCACCACCGAGAAACTGGCAGAAATAGCTGTGGTCAATCCGGTAGGCGTAGTTGCGCGTTGGGGTGATAAATTATGGGTTTTAAACAAAGATGATCAAGGATATGTAGTAAGCAATGTGCTTATGAAAGCAGGTTTGCCGGATGGCGAATTAAAGCCGGTCTTTACTGTCCCTGCCGGAATAACACCTGCTGATTTGGAAGTTGATAGCCATGACCGCGTATATATCGCCGATGCGAAAGCAAATAAAGTTTACCAATACTCAGCCGATGGCAAATTAATTCGCACTTATGGCAGGCTTGATGTACAAAAATCGGGAAGTTACGATCCTGACTCATTCATGTCACCGCAAAGATTATCATGCTGGCGCGATGCGGATGGCAAAGACCATTTGGTAGTGGTGGAATTAAACGGGCCGGATCGTGTAAGCGAGTGGAGTGCTGATGACGGTAAATTAATTCGTGAATTTTTAAGTGCGCAAACTTATGCCAATGCCGGTTATGTAGTGGATCCTCGCCTGGCAGACCGAATTTATATTCAAGGACATGGCGGTTGGCTGACGCGTTTTAAAGTGGATTATAAGACGGGTGAATGGAAAGTTGAGGCGGTTTGGCCAGATGTTTGCACTGGATTATTTAATGACGTCCGAGGTCATAATGGTTTCCCAAAGATGATTTATCGTGATAATACCCGTTATCTTGCATGGAACCGCGGCACTTATATATATCGTGAAGCAGGTGATCACTGGCTGCCATCTGCGGCAATATTTACGATTGCAGAAGGTAAAGAAAACAAACGTTATATCTGGCATGATACTAACGGTGATGGTCAGGTACAGGAAGAGGAATACAAGTCAAATCTCACCGTACAACCGGCTGGCACCCAGCGTTACTGGGGTGATAGATTCCTTGATGATTTTTCATACGTGGCGATACAGGAAGGCAGTTGCGATGTATGGCGATTGCCGGTAGATAGCTTTGATGCGCATGGCAACCCGATATATTCGCCTACAGGTTGGAAGAAAATATTAACCGATACAGTGATGAATGCGCGAAAGAATGGCACTGCAACCGCAACCTATGGCGGTAATGAAATTGCCAATCAGTTCTCTTCAGCATGGGCAATGTGTGTGGGTTCTATGACTGATGGTTTTTATCTGACAGCACGTGGTCCTGACTTATCTGCCAATTATGGTGCCCAGCAAAAATTATCGCGCTATGTGCCGGATGGCAAAGGCGGTTATCAGATGAAATGGCGCGTTGGGCGCATGGCGATACATGGCATTGCTGACCAGGGAGAAATCTATGGTGCAATTCATGTTATGCCACCAGTCGGCGGATTGGTAACTCTGGTCGATCAAACCCGCATGGGGATGATTTTATTTACTGACGAAGGGATGTATGTTGAAACTCTTTTCCCAGATCAGCGAAAGACTGATAAAAAGACAGCAGGCGCATACAGTCTGCCAGGTGAATTTTTCACCGGGTATTCATATCTAAATAAAGACAATGATAAAGTTTACCTTGCACTCGGTAAAACCACTCCGATTTTATTTGAAGCAGAGGGTTGGACCGGTTCAGGCAATCTGGTGAAAAAGCTGGATACTGTGCAGAAAAGCGTGACAATATTGGCATCGCAAATTGCTGCTGCACCGGATTTTGCCCTTGCAGTGCGAAAACAAAGTGGTGGCGGTACTTCAGCGTTGGTAGCTCGTTTTGCACCAATTCCTGGCGGCGGGCCGGCACTTGACGGTTCTATGAATGGCTGGGAAAGTTGCGAACCGGTGACTTTCTCGCCGGGTGCGAAACAGTCAGTTGAAGCTCGCTGCGGTTTTGACCCAAATAATATTTACCTTCGCTGGCATGCGCGGTTAGGTCAGAAGTTTGATCCGAAAGCATTGGAACCGGCAGAGAGAATATTTACTCATGATCGCGAATCGGATACCATGAGTTTTTACATACAAGGTGACCCTAATGCCAAGCCGGCCACTAACGCAAATGGGCGTCCTGGCGATGTGCGTTTTGTATTTGGCTTATTCAAAGATAAAGAAGTTTTGCGTCCGGTTACGCTGGCAATGTATCCAAAGTGGTATGGAAAAGAGAAGCCCAGTCCGTTAACTTACAAAACTGCGACTACAGCGTCATTTGAACATGTCGGCCTGCTTGCTGATGCTAAAATGGGGTATGTCGTAGATACAGACGGTCAAGGCTTTGTAATATCTGCGGCAATACCACGTATCAGTGTGCCGATGCTGCCAGTATTTGAAGGCGATTACCTTACTCAAGTTAATTTTGATGACACCTTTGGCGGGCATAACCGCTTCTGGTGGGCAAATGCCGATGGTTCTGCTACTCGAGAAACTTATGATGAACCGACGGAAGCACGATTATATCCTGGTTCATGGTCGCAGGCGAAGTTTGAAAAAATCAGTAACCTGCCAATTCGTTCATGGCAAGGCATTGGACCATTTGGTTTTGCCAAACTAACTGAATTAAAACATAGGGAAGAACGTCCTGATATCTGCAAAACTTTGTCGGCATTATCCTTCCCACCTGAAAAAAGTATTGATTTTAAAGCTGTATATAAAGGTGAACTGACGCAAACCCGTCAGAGAAATTATTCAGTCAAATGGAAACCTGCCAATATTAATGGCGACCAGGTATCATTTGATACGCTGTTGGGATGGAAGGGATATGAAGAAGAAGGCACCGCATACCTGGTAACCTGGGTTAATTCGCCAAAACCGGCAGAATTAAAGCTGAAGGTATTGGATGAACATGGCCACCATGCTATACGAGCCTGGCTTAATGATACGGCAGTACCAATGTTATTGGACAAAGGTAAAAGATTAACTGATTTACAATTCAGCATAGATTCTGACAAACCAATTACGTTAAAAGCTGGCTGGAATAAATTGCTGGTTCGATATGACCTGGTATGGGGTGGTATGGATTTAGGCATAAAAGTAGATGCCGCGCCGGATATATTATGGTCATTGAAGTTTACATCCATTGAACCGGAAGAATTAAAAGTAAAAGAGCCGGAAGCTGTGGTACCAAAATAAAAATGTATTGTTGTCTGAACCTCGGATTGAAATGATTAATAGGATTATTCATATAATCCTGTTAATCCATCCAATCCTCTCAATCCGGGGTTCAGATAAATAATTGGAGAAAAAGATGAAAACAAATAATCGTTCAAAGTTATTGTCCATACTGACAATTGTTGCAGTTGTTATGTGCAGTTGCTACTGGTTTGCATCAAAGGCGAAAGCACAGGATGCACCGGCAGAAGCTGTGGTACCACCGGTAAAATTGCCGGCGAAAGAAAAGTTTTATTTATTCCTGCTGGTTGGTCAGTCAAATATGGCGGGACGTGGCAAGGTTGAAAAGGAAGATAAGGTTGTAAATCCGCGGGTTTTGTCGTTGGATAAAGATGGAAAGTGGGTACCTGCGGTTGATCCAATTCATTTTGACAAGCCTGGGATGACTGGTGTTGGTCCGGGACGAAGTTTTGGACTGACATTGGCAGGAAAACTGGACCCGGATGTGACAATAGGACTGATTCCCTGCGCCCAGGGTGGGTCGCCGATTTCAACCTGGGAACCAGGTGTGAAATGGGAACAAACAAAGAGCAAACCTTATGATGATGCTATAGAACGGGCAAACATGGCGTTGAAAGACGGCGTGTTAAAAGGAATCCTGTGGCATCAAGGTGAAAGCGATACTAATAAAACTGCCGATAAATATCATGATAAACTGACTGCATTAATTGCAAGATTTCGCAAAGATTTAAAATCTCCTGACGTTCCGGTAATTATCGGTCAACTCGGTACTTATCGAAAAAATGCTGATAGTGAAGGTTCAAAGACTGTAGATACCGCCTTGCAAAATGTGGCAAAAGAAGACGGCAACGCCGCTTTTGTATCGGCAGAAGGACTGACCAGCAACCCGGATTTTGTACATTTAGACGCCAAGTCGCAGCGCGAATTCGGGAAAAGATATGCAGAAGCATATTTGAAATTGCTGGAAAGCAAGAAAGTAAAAGAAGACGTGAAGAAATAGAATTATAGAGTTAAAATAGAAAATATGTCTGATAAATCAAGTCACCGTTTGGAACTGGGCGGGAGCCCGGCTGATTTTATCTAATTATCATTTTTACGAATTGCCAATCAGATGATTGGCGTTCCCGGAGAAAGCCGGGCTCCCGCCCAGTTCCAAACGGTGACTATTGTATTTTAAAGATGTTGTTTATAAGGAACCATTATGTTTAAAAAAATGCTGTTGTTTTTCACCTGCGCCATATTTTGCACTATCTCGATGGCGCAAACTTCCTACCTGCAAAAAAATGATCAGGTTTATTGCATTGGCGATTCTATTACTGCTGCCGCTGCTTATGACCAGTATATTCAGCAGGTGCTGCAAACTATTTATCCTGATGCCGGGATAACGGTGATAAACAAAGGTTCCGGCGGTGCGCGTGCTGATTTTGGCGTATCAACAATAAAAGGTTATCAGCCTAACGATAAGCCTGCTTTTGCGCTATTTATGTTTGGCGTTAATGATACCGGCTGGAACCCAACCGGGCAGGATGTGAAAATTGCGGTTTTTTTGAAAAATTTGCGGGGTGCCGTTGATGCCGCTAAAGAAAAACAATTGCCATTGATATTCATGCGCGAGACCCATTTCACCCATGGTGCTAATGCCGGTCCTGACGCATTCGAGGTGAAGGCATCGGGTATTCTCACTAACATGCAGATTGAGCAGGCGAAATTTGCTGTTGAAAATAAGATTCCTTTCCTTGACGTTCGCAGTGCTTATCAAAAAGCACTGGATAAAGCATGGGCAAAAGACCCGGCTTATGAATTTACCCCGGATATTATCCATCCTAATTCACCGGGACACGCTGCGATGGCTTGCGAAATTTTGCGCGCACTGGGTGCCGGACTGCCGTTAAGTCCAGATGGCAAACGCGGAGAGTTGCATATAGAACGGACAGCGGATGTAACACTATATCTACTTGATGACGCAAAGATAATTAATCCGGATGGTTCAATTGTAATGAAAGTTAAAGCTGAAAATAAGTCTGCAAAAAAAGTCGAAGGTACGTTGATGGTGGTGGTTGCCGGTCAAAAGTTCGAGAAAAAAATTAAGGTGTCAGGGCATCGCGATTCTATGCTGACACTTAAATTACCCGCGAAATTATTAAAAAACAGATTTGATATTACGCCGGTATACATGGCATTAATAGGTAAAGATACTTTTACCGCAAATGACGGGTTGTTGTATTATTCCCGGTTGCAGCCATCTGATAAAAAGCCTGTTGCTTTTACTGCGGCAGACTTTAAAACCCAAGGTGCTGATACCCGCGTATGTCCAGTGACTGATATCAGTGTGAAGCATGATGATGATTTGTTTACCATTGATTTCACCTGGAATGATACCACCCCGGTGATGGCGCAAGCTGGTTTCAAGGAGCGATTCGGCAGCACGGTGACATCGCTGCTATATATGAAAAATCGCGACGGGCAGCCTTGCGATGCGGTAGAGTTTTTCTTTGACTTGCGATCGACAGCATCAATCGGCCGCATGACGTCAAACATTGATGATAATCCATCCGGCGTGCTGCGAGTTGGCGTTTGCCAGGAAATGGTGAATGATAAAACGGTTGTAAGGGTAATATCAGAACCAGCGCAGCCAACTGATGCAGTAACAATAACCGACCTTGGCGACCATAAATACCGATTGGCAGTAAAAACAAAACCGAATGGGCCGACTGTAGGTTTTGGCGCGAAAGTAACCGACAACACCACATTCAAATACGGTTCAACCCAGCCATTTTATCTGACAATGCTGCGTCCCGGCACCGGTGCTGAACCGATGAGCTATGTACAGTTGAGCGATGACAGGGAAGGCGTATTGTATCGTATGGGGTATTAATTTAATTAAAAATTAATAGAGGCTTTTGCAAAACCTATGCCGTTAAATGTTTAAGTTGCAGGTTTGTGGTAGTCGAAAACCACCCCGACCTTCGGCCACCCCTCCTTGGCAAGGAGGGGAGTTTAAAACAAAGGTTTTGATTATTAAAGCAGCCTTTATTTTATCAAGTAACTACCATAACTCCCCTCCTTGGCAAGGAGGGGCGGGGGGTGGTTTTCGACGATTTGAAACTTTCATTTAATATCGTGCCTAAAACCTAATCCCTAATCAAGACCTTCTTCCCGTCCTTATGCAAATGATACCAACAGCCTTCCGGGGTTGCTTTTATTTCTATTTCATTTGCTTCTGCGAATGGTTTTATTTTTAATTTTACCGTTTTTTTTGCCTGGGTGAAAGCGCGGATGATGGCTTCGTCACCGAGTTTCAAGCCTGACCAGATGGCGCCTTGATAAGGCGGGGTCAGCGTGTCGGTATTCATGACAACGCCGCGGTCGAGAAACTTGCGATAGGTCAGCATTTCGTCGTATATCTGTACCGCGTCCGCGATTTCCTCGGTTGCGATGGCAAGTTTTGCCGCGTCTTTTGGGAACCATAGCGGGTTGAAAATCTGCATATCATCCGCACCGCGGAGCCAACAGTGGCGCAGGACTTCCCGGTAACGCGTTCGCGACATAATTGGAATCTTCGGGTCCTGATCGTCGGCGCAATACCTGTCTACCCAGGGAATGCTTTGTTTCCATGGCGATACCTGCATTGCGTTGCGCTCGTGTACCGATATCTGGTTCAGCATTACACTGGTGTATACCCGGTCCATGTGCTCTTCATCAAGCGGCCAATTCCATTCTTTCTTCCAGTTATATTTTTTCCAGATGGTATTGCCATACGCAACCGGGTTGGCGGCGGTATACATGCCCAGATCTTTGGGCAGCCAGGTACGGTAGCCGGACCAGCTTGGGGTCGGGTTTTCATGGGTGGAAATTATCTCTTCCCAATTTGTGATGCTGATATTTGGGTAATATTCAAGAATCGGTGCGACTACGTATGCGCTGAATAACTGAACGCGCCATAGCTCGATAAATTGCCGGTACAACTGCTGGTCGTCCAATACGCCGGGGGAGAATTGCTTTCGACAGCGTGAACAATTTTTCGCTTCGTCCCATTGGGCGTCGCGCCAATCCGGCTCGATTTCCCAGTCCAGCCACACCGCGTCAATATTAACTCCCGCGTCTTTGAATTTTTTGAAGGTGGCACGGGTTTTTTGCTGAGTAATAACCCAGCCATCAAGCATCAGCGGGCAGGGGAATACCGGCTGCTGCCCCGGCTGTTCAAGTTTTTTGTAATCTTTGGGCAGTATGTGCATAGTTGTCGGCGCCTGGTCGGGTGGTCCGTTAAATGCCTGTCCTTCCATCATGATAACGCCAGCGCCTTCCTTTTGCAGAGCCAGCGCGAATGGGATATATTGTTCCCGCGGCGGAATCCACTGGGTCAACCCGCGTTTCTTCAATTCGAGAATAGCTTCCGGCGGAAAAGGTTTCGCGTCCTGCCACGATTTATCATCTTTATCAAGCTTGAATGCTTCAATAGCAATCATCGGCATACGTCCGGTATTGTCATTCTTCAACGCCGGCACTTTTGCGATGATATTTGGCAAAGTATACGCCGCTTCATCAAGTATTTGAGCGCATAATGATATGCAGATGAAAATAAATGAGCATATAATAACAGAAAATTTCATAGCAGTTGTCCTTGTTGTTAAACTAAGGGATTATATACTCTTTGGTGTTGAAAAGTAAAATAAGAATCACAGATTAGAATGATGAAGAATGATTTAAATGATATGGTGGTTGTTAAATAAAAATAAAAGAATTTTGGGAAGAATAGGAGTTATGGGAAGAATGAGAAGAATGGGAAAGATAAGAATACTTAATTCTCATCTTTCCCATTCTTCCCACAACTCACATTTTCTTTTTATTTAACAGTAATTTCTCCCCAGCTATTTGGATACAGCCAGGCTTCCAGGGGTTCGTCGTTAACCAAGTTAGTTGCCTGGTTTGCCCAGTAGGTGCGGGCGGTGTCGTTAATACCCATGGCGTCTGATGAGATGAAGCCGACGTCGCCGCGAAGGGTAGAGCCGGATTTCAGCGTCAGTCCAAGGTTTGCCAAAGGAATTGCTGCTTCTACGAAATAGCGTTTTCCTTCAACCTTTACCGCTACCTTGGTGTTAGTCAACTGTTCCACGCGGTCAAAATGTTTGGTCCAGCCGGTGGTATAGTTTTTGCCAAGTTCTTTCGGTGCGGTCGGGTCAACCGGCATCATCAATACAGCGGCAGGTTTGCCTTGTATCTGTGACAGCAGGATGCGCATATCGCCGCGCTGCGGGTCATTATGCGGTTTTGCGCCGATTACATTGCTCAGGTTAATATCTACCGAGTCGCCGGTTTTGAAGAGACGGCCAAAGTCTTTGCCGGCATTCAACCACGGTGACGGGTCGGATACTTCAAACAGCGCGTATAAGTTCACATCGTCATAAGTCAGCTTTGCGCTGGCTTTATCCGGCATGCCCTGGCGTTCAATTGAAATCGCCTTGATGGCTGTCCAGTCTTTCTGGTCGCCGTCGATAACCGGTGCTTTTTCTGCGCGAACCATTTCGTAAGTTTTTGGTTCAGATGCAGTTTTTAACCGTGCGATATTATCGGCTTCTGCCTGTTGCAGTGCTTTGATATCAACCTTTATGCCGTCTGCGGTAAAGCGCTGGATAGTATCCAACCCCTTGATTTGCAGAATCATCGCACCCTGACGCGCCATCCCGGTAGTCAGACGGATTTTGCCATCAGCCTGTTTGCCAAACCAGCCGTTGAACGGTTCGCCGCCTTCGGAATAAGCGTCCATTGGTGCGCCCTTGAGCAGGCTTTCTTTATCTGGCAATGACTCGCCGGGCAGGCGGCCATCCTGGAATAATGAGCCGACAAACAGGCCATCGGTGGTCAGGAAAAAGTCCTGGCCAAGGTTGCCGCGCATGACGAATACATTTCCAATAGCGTCAGATATTTTCGCTACACCCATGGTTTTTAATGGACCGATTAACAGACCTGGTTTTGGCATGGTTGCATTGTGCGAGCCATGTACGCCAGGGTATGGATTCGGGTAATACCATTCGACAGCACCGGTAATTGTATTAACACCGGTAAGTTTTGTCGGACCGGCATAACCATTCATGCTTAATACGATTAATTCATCTTCACCCGGCACCGGGGTAATATCACCCCAATCTTTATTGCCGATTGGTATTCTGCCATCAAGGCCATAGATTGGTGCGCCATCATCGGTGAAACCTATCGGTTTGTAACGCACCAGTCCATCGGTATAGATGCTTAAATCGTCGCCAAGGCGTCCGCCCCATCCGCTTCCAACGTTTAGACCTGGCTGGCCACCGCGTTTGTCTGTGCCAGGTTGTGATGAAAGAATAATGGTGCATTCGCTGCGCTGCACCTTCCCATCTTTATTGGTGTCGCTCCATATTAAACCATCGTAATAGTTCAGGCCTGCCATTTCACCAGTGGGCTGAACTGTCACTGCGCCGTTATATTCTCTTTCGCCGGATATATAGCCAGCCAGGGTAATTGCTGCCACAGGCTGCCATTTGCCATTCCGTTCCATAAATACTACGCTGCCGGTGGCGCGGGTATCATGTACAAACATATATTCATGCGGTTTGCCGCTGGAACTATTGGTGAAACGGCTGGGAATCTCATTGGCGGCAGTATCAATAGTAAATGATTCGCCTTTGGATTCATCCGGCACCCATAGAACTTTGGTAACTTTCCAATTACCGGCGTGGTCTATCTTCATTTCCATCGGGCCGGTATAGGCAAGGTCTGAATTCTGGTCGTGCAGGTAAGACGCTACACCGGCGTATCCGGTATTTCCGATATAATCGCGAACCAGTTTGCCATCTTTGCCCCATACTGAAACGCGGCGCGGGTAGTTCCAATTTTCTACAACCCATACCTTGCCGGTGCTGTCTACTGATACAGAACTCATTCGCACCATCGCCTGTTCGTCAAAATCACCGCGGATTGGACGTCCGCCTTTTTTGCCGCAGGTATAGGCGAGTTTTCCAGTCGGGGTATAAACCTTAACCTGACAATCCGGGCCTTTGTCGACTATTGCGATATTGCCGTCATTATCAACAGATATTGCACTGCCATTGCCAAGTCCGGGGATGGGGATATTTGTTAACGCGCCGGTTTCCAGATTGACCTGGCTTAATTTACCGCCGGTTCGGGTAGTGATATTCAGCGGGTTGCCATTAACGATGCCTTCGATAGGAGTTACCTGTCCGCCGCTCATTACATATAGTTTGCCATCTTTGCTGAATGCTGCCTGTCCGGGTGCGTCAATATCAAATATCTTGCGTACCATTGCAGAGGTTGCATCAAGGACAACTAATTTATTGGTATCAAGAGTAATCACCAGGTTGCTGCCGTTAACCGCCATACCTTTTATCTTACCTGGTTTGGGGTCGATCAGTATTTCAGATAATGGCAGGTCGAAAGTGCGGGGTTTGCCATCAATCACAAACGGTTGGAATGTACCGTCTTTAACATTATATCGGCAGATGGTTTCGTTGACATACCAGCCGGTAACATAAGCGTAGGCATAGTTGGCGTCGGCGGTAATCATGGACACGCCGCGGCGGTCGCCCCAGCGTTTGCGTCCTGATGGGTCTATGCCGATGATACCCTGGCCGCCTTCAGCAAATGGCCAGGTTACTATATTCCAGTCGCCAGCGGCGGTGACATTGTTAGGTGCCGCGTGGTCAGCGCCCCAGGAGCCGCTGCCATCTTTTGTTTCCCACGGCGGGGTGCCGGGGTTATAAAAACACATTTCGTATTCAGCACTGATGCCTTTTTGGGTAAGGCCGCGAACTTTATAACTGCCGGGAGCAGCCATTTTGCCTTTATCGTCCATCCCGTCCCATTTAACTTCGACGGTACGCATACCTTTCTTTTCTTTACCTTTAACGGTGTAATCCGCCGGGTCGCAATCGCCGGCAAGGTTGCGGATGCGTTTGCCGTTCTGGTCTTCAATCACTATGGTGAATTTGGCGGCATCTTTGGGGATAACTGCCCGCACCGGAATCGTACCGAGTACTTTTACACCATCGCTGACATACTGGCGAACCGGCACATTTCCTTTTGCAACTAATGTAGCATCACCCCAGACATCACGTGCAGTCCAGAAGAATTCGCGCGAGGTTTTCCCGGGCTGCATATTATCGGCATAACGATGCACCGGCCAGGTTTTACCGGTCGGGTCGCCCCATAGGAATTCATCACCCATGCGCAGTTTTTCACCAGCTTTCATATCAGGTACGTTTTTATAAAGCAATTTCCAGGGGATTTTAATTTCCTGCACATAACCGTTGCCATCAGCGTCGGCTTTATAGCACATCTCTGCACCTTCACCCAGGTCGGTGCTGCCGGGTTTTCCCACCAGCATTTTTATATCAGTACCTATATCCAGACGATTTTTATCTTTCCAGTATTTAAAATGCATTACTGGTTGTTTTAATGTTGTATAGTACCACATGGTTATCCATAAAGTGCTGTCGGCATTAGTCATGCGTATTTGCCAGGCGTCTTCTTTCCAACCTTCGTCGGGGTTCATCGCCGGGTCAATAAGGCTGAACATTGGCGTTGGATCTTTCCATTTTGCCGCCAGGTACAGGTTGTCCTTATCCCACATGGCAGATTCTTCTACCGAGTAGCGGTTGCGTACCAGGCTGTCGGCGAACACCCAGATGCGTCCAGACAAATCCCAGTCCTTCAGGTCGCCGTCAATAGTGACTTTGCCCGGGGTAGGAAGCACGAAAATACCTTCATTCTGGCTTTGCCGGCCAATCATATTTTCGGCAGAAAAAATGGGGAGAATACAGATGGCCAATACGGCCAATAGCGCCAGCACACGAATAATCGTGTTTTGCCGACTGGTGTTGATTTTTGTCATCGTAGATGATCTCCTAAAATCAGGCATAATTCCACATATAACAAGATTAGTATGTGGATGTTTAACAAATAATGCTTTACCGGTTTAACGAATATTATACCGCTTGACAGGTGAAAAGTCAATGGATTTTGAAAGAGAAAAGATGGAATATGAGTATAAAAATATTCCCCGCTGGCGACACTCAGCGAGGAATGTTGTTTTTCATTTATATCGACTATTAGAAGGATACAGCTCTTTGCACAGTATTTATTACAACCACTTCGGAGAGATCTCCCCAAAAATTATTGATCTGGACGCCAGCGGCATATAGTGATGTTGAGTTGCCACTATTGATGGGAAGGATAACCCAGGCATGTCCTGGCATTCCATCACCATTCATTCCAGAGTACGCTCCACCATCATCCACCGTACTGCTGTAAGTGGTCGCTGTTCCCAAGTTAGCCGGTATCGTTCCGGTAGGGAAGCCTATGGCGTTCCAAGTAGGTTTCCAGTATGTATTCGGGTTAATTGCCACATAACTGGCATTTTTTGGAATACTGTCAAAGTTTAGAACTATGCGGTGAGTTGATCCTGCACCGGTATGATAACCGCTGCCATCATCTTCAAGCACACCGTTTGTCAGAGCTCCGGTTGATGTTTCGCTGCCTGGCGAAGATAAAAGTTTCCCTGATGCTGTTATATCTTCAAATGCCCCGGGTAGAGGTTTGCCATAGAAATGAAGTTCGTTTAATCTCGTCCAGTAACTTCCATGACGGAATCTAATAGCCGAGATAGGCACTTGATATTGAGCTGGCATATCTGCACTCCAGTTTTTTTCAAACTGAGAGTACTTGGTATAGGCAAACCTACATCGACAAATTTAGCTGTGCCAACTGCCATAACTTCGATTGTTCCACAGGAGCGAGTCGCATCGGTACTGGATGTGACAATTTCTACACGTGTCACTATAAATGGGCGCGGGCTGGTTAATGTCGGTGAACAGTTTGCAGTCCCAATTTCCAGTCCGGTACTCGGATCGCCGTCCAGAATAGCTGAATATGACGCTTCTGTCATTAGGCTTGAACCGCTGCCATTCCACTTAGCCTGTGTGTGCAGCAGTGATGGTTTGAGCAAGACGATTGTGTTATCTTTAGGAGCGGCAGAGATGACATGTCCGTCAACGAAACTTACAACGGCAGTATTGCTATGGCGGGTGTCTACTATATTTGTTGTTGAGTTTCCATCTGCTGTGAACCATGTGGCAGAAGGGTTGGCGATTTCTCCCAGTCCTTTTTGTGAACAGTAGAAATCATCATAGGCATATGCATTTGGTGTTGTTTTGCCTAATGTAGGGCAAATCAAAATGCCGGCATCGACATTGATATCTTTCCATATCGACATGGAGGAAGGAAGAGTTTCATCGTGGTCCTGAGTATACATTTGCGCTGATGCACAAATCTGTCGTTGATTACTGGTGCAGGTAGACTGGCGCGCTTTTTCACGGGCACGGGCGAAAACAGGGAATAAAATAGCGGCGAGGATAGCAATAATCGCTATTACTACGAGTAGTTCAATGAGGGTAAAACCTCTTTTAGTGGATTGTGTTGACATAATAGTCTCCTTTTCTAAGGCAGATTACTTTAAATATTATACCGGTTTAATCGTAATTTTAAACTTTTCAATATCAGAAGTCAAGAAGTAAAATCACCTGACATATATATTTTAAAAATAACTTAGTTATCATTTATTATAAAGTTTATTTTCTATATACAAAAAGAAAAATGTTACATTTTGCTAAACTTGTTGACAAATGTTTAGCAATTTTCTAAAATCATCATTAATGTAGATATAGATTAAACTATATTGTTGTCTATTTACGTAAATGTGGAGGAAAATATGACGGATATTAATAATGATTCAGCTAAACGGGTTACTTTGCAAATAATTGCCGAACACTGTGGTGTTACAAAAGGTGCGGTATCGCTGGCGTTGCGGGGTAATACTCGCATCAGCGCGGCAACTACCGAGCGCATTGTTGCTGCCGCGATGGAACTCGGGTACAATCCCGCATTGCATGATGCTGCCCGTCGTCTGGCGTTGCTGCGCAATAATACCCGCGTGCTAAGTCGTGTTGTTGCGGCATTTTTCCCCTTTAATTTTTACGCCCGGTCAGAAGAGTTTTTGAGCGAAATGTTTCGCGGTATGCTGGATGTGTTGGAAGAAGAAGGCTACGGGTTGCTGGTGAATTACACACGCGGGGAAAGTGATAATGCTGAGCTGTTGCCGGTATTTTCGCGCTCTGATGTTGATGGCGCAATTATATTCAGTCGCGGTGGCCATGCCCCACAATTCCAGGCGAAAATGCTGCGCAGTAATGCTGGTTTTATGAACAGACCAATCGTTTCAATGCTGTCAGCATTGCCAGGTTGCGCATTAGTTAACACAGATGATTTTAACGCTGCATTTTCAACAGCAAAATATCTTCTTGAAATTGGGCATCGATATATTGTTCAATGTGTTTATTTAGAATCTTCACCTAATGCTCCTGTCGGTCCGGCAGATCGCATAAATGGTGTAAAAAAGGCATTAGAGGAATTTGGATTGAACCCTGATAAACATTTACGGCTTTTTGAGATAGAATCAACTTGGACCCGTCCTAACACGCTTCCATCAGGATACCATATTAATAGTCAACCGGCATTAGACGCTGAAATGGTACGCCGTTTGAAAAAGTTTATATCTGATAATTCAGAGTTTACTGCAATTTTAGCGTTGAATGACCCGTCAGCATTTAATATCTGGTGTGTATTAAGTAATGCAGGTATTTCTGTGCCAGATCAGGTAAGCATCGTCGGTTATGACGATAATTACCCGGTTTTAGATGAAAACGGCAATAATTTATTATCAAGTGTGCGGGTGCCATTGAATGAAGTAGGCCGCGAGGCAGCAAGATTAGTGGTTGAAATGATAAATGGTAAAACCCCATCTGATGAAAAACGCGTTCTGGAAAATGAATTGGTAGTTCGCGCTTCTATCGCACCACCGGGGCAATGAAGAGAGAAAAATTGCAAATTGCAAATTGCAAATGGTAAATGGCAGAAACTATATAGTTATACAGATTCTCACAGAGAAGACACAGAGATTCACAGAGGAAATAATTTAAACGCTCTGTGTTCTGCGTCTTATCTGTGAGTTGCTCTGTGTAAGATTTATTTATCACCCAGAATTTTATTTATTAGTATGATGGTTCGGCGGACGCCTTCGTATTCATCAACTTCTTTCGGACAGCTTTCTATTCCCCAGGTGCCTTTGTAGCCGGTTTCCAGCAGTTTGTCGAATGCCGGTTTCAGGTCAAGGGTTCCTTCGTTGCCTTCTTCGTCCATCATGAAAGTCTTTATATGACATGCTTTGGCGTATTTTGCGCATAATTCCCAACCTTGTAATTGTTTGCCTGGTGCCCAGTTATTGGTGTCAAATAACAGGCCAAGTCCATTGATATTTTCAACTAATTGCACGACTTTATCCGGGTGCAGCGATGGCCCCCAATGGTTTTCAATCAATATTTCTATTCCCTTGTCGCCGGCACGCGCAATTATATCGTTATACCCGTCTTTAATTATGCTAAAAACTTCATCAGGCAACTCTGCCGGGCCACCGCAGTCTATCCGCATTTGTTTTGCACCAAGAATGGCAGCGATATCAATCCAACGGTATGCCAATGCGCGGTTGGCTGAACGTTTTACCGCGTCATCCTCATAAATATGTGCGCCATCAACGGCTATGCAGCCAAAAGGAATGCCGGCTTCTTCGGCTGATGCTTTTACTTTATTCAGCATTGCATCATCAATCGGGGGCAATTGGGCATCCTGCGGGTTGCCGCCTGCATGTGCCACTACTCCGGGTTTTTGTACGCCGGCAAGATGAGCATTCCACGGATCCAGTGCCGCGCACCCGTAACCTTTGCAGTCGGCGATATATTGAAAAATATCCTGTTTGCCTTCATTTAACAAACGGTGAAACGAAAAAGAACAGATACTGATAGGAACATTATTCATTAGTGATTACCTCTGCGGTTATTTAAGCATAAAGTTTGCATGAATGGTATAGTTTTTCGAGTAAATTTGTAAAAAAAGAAAAAGATAACCTTAACCTAAATAAGTTGGACAAGTGTTAAGTTTTCGGTTTTCAGTTTTCAGCGACGAAAAATATTGCAATAAAAGTAAACTCCCCTTCTTGTCAAGTTTACCCTTATACACATTTTATCAATTTATCTTCGACCCCGGATGGGGTCGGATGTATATAGAAACGGTTTCATATTTAAGACACGACCCCAGAGTGGGTCGGATGTAATTACCAGCAATTTTTCATTTTAAAAAAGATTGTTACTACCATTTTACATCCGACCCACTCTGGGGTCGTAATATCTATTGTGAAACTTTTTCTATAAACATCTGACTCCTAAAGGAGTCAAAATCATTGTTTATCCAGTGATTGTAATAAATGTTTATAAGGGTGAGCCTTGCCAAGGAGGGGTGGGTGTGGTTTTCGACGATATGAACTTTTCAATTTCAAATCCTAACTTTTTTTATTCGGATTTGGTTGTTAACTGGTTAATATAAATCCTGTATATCCATTTTATTATGATGAATCTAATCAAATTCCGGTATATTTATTTGTCTAACGTCGTAATGATATAGACTAAATACTAAATTTTTCGTTATAATTACTCAGAGATTGTTTTGTGGGGATATTCATGAGTTCACAAATAGTGGCCGGAGTTTTTCCGGGTCAAGGTTCGCAGGCTGTCGGAATGGGGAAGGATTTGTATGAGTCTTCACCTGTTGTTCGTGATATTTTTGATGCTGCGGATGCTGTGCTGGGATTTTCATTATCTTCCATCTGTTTTGATGGCCCGGTTGAAGAATTAAAACGCACCTCGATTGCCCAACCTGCATTAGTTGCCATGAGTTACGCGTATTGGAAATTAATGACTGCGATGGGATTACAGATAAGCATCGCCGGCGGACACAGTTTAGGCGAATATTCTGCCCTTACCGCTATTGGCGCGTTAGATTTTACCACCGCAGTGAAATTAGTCCGTAAACGCGGCGAATTAATGGAAACAGCAGCGGTAAACAACCCGGGTGGCATGGCGGCAGTAATTGGCAGTGAAGACGAAGTGGTAGCCGGACTTTGCGCAGAAATAGCCGAGAAATACGGACCATTGGCTCCTGCAAATTATAACTCGCCGGGACAGGTAGTGGTTTCCGGCGTTAACGAGGCTATCGCGGCATTTCGCACCGAAGCAAAGTCGCGGGGAATACGGGTGATTCCGCTGCAGGTCAGCGGGGCATTTCATTCATCGTTGATGCAGAGCGCGGCAGATGCGTTTGCAGTTGAATTGGATTCTGTTGAAATCAATGTGCCAGCAGTATCGATTGTCCAGAATGTTACTGCTTTGGCAACTACCGACCCGGCAGTGATAAAAGCGAATCTCGCCGCACAGATTACCGGTTCTGTTAAATGGACAGCATCATTGAATCTAATGCGTGGAATTGGGGCAGATAAATTTGTTGAAGTTGGTCCAGGAAATGTGTTGATAGGATTGGTTGGACGTACATTTACAGATGTTGAAGCTGTCGCGACAGCAGATTATTTAAAATAAAAACATAGCGGACTAATCCGCTTGTTAATAAGGGGAGAAAAAATGAAAAAGTTTTGCGGAATGCCAGCGATGGCGATTATTCTCAAGATATCCGCTGTTGTAGCAGTTGTATACTTTGCAATGGTATTAACTGCTGAAATTACCCAAATTAGTACTGGCCTTAAACAGATGGCTAATTCAATGCAGCCTATTGATATGCAGGTTAAGTTAAGCGTTGCAGTAATGCTTTCAAAAGACCTGTTATTTTTAATCGGTATCCCCAGTTTAATCTGGTTATTAGCTGATGGCGCAATGCTGCTCCGCGCAATGTATTTTGGCGATGATTGCTGCGAAGACGATGATGAAGATGGCTGCTGCTGCGGTCATGACCATTCAGAAATTGCTGCTGCACCTGAAGCACCTGTTGCAGAAGAGAAATCAGCCGAGTAACTATTATATCCTCATAAGGGCTGTAATAAAGCAGCCCTTATATTCCTCAAGACGTGAGTGGAGCATTTTTTGCTGTATTTATTTTATCTGACGGCGATGCCGTCGGGTGATAGTAAACATGAACATGAAGATCTGATACGGCGAGCCCAGAAGGGTGACAGGAATGCGTTCGACGATTTAACGGCAATATTAGCACCAAGATTAAAATCTTTTATGGCGAAAGAAACTCCATTCTTTCTGGATGTTGAAGATGTTGTTTTAGAAGCTATGGTCAGGTTATTCACTTCCATTAAGAATTTTCGTTTTGAATCCTCAATTACCACCTACTCATTCAAACTGGCCAGACGCGCCATGTCAGACCTTATCCGCAGGCATCCATCATCAAAAGGAATCAGCACTTTTTCTGAAATTAAAGTGGGAGATGATGATGTGGATATAATTGAACGGATAGAGATTGGCAAAAATTCTGAAGAAATAATTATTGCTAATGAATTAAAAGATCAAATAAATGCCGCGCTTGACGAATTATCGTCTGTCCATCGCGATGTAATAAATTGTTGTTTAATTCAAGGGTTAAGCCATAAAGATGCGGCAATAATATTGGGAACATTTGAGGGTACAATAAAATCAAGACTTTCGCGCGCAAAAGTAGAGATGCAAAAAAAACTTGAAAATATTTTAAAATAATGGAACCTTTTTGAGAATTCAGCGCACTAACACCATGTAAAGGGGAAAATTATATAATGATATCGCATCAAAAATATTGCACGAAGGCGGAATACCATGGGGAAGCATGTCGATAATTATTTAGAAAGTTACATCGACGGAGCACTTACCGACGATGAAAAATTACAGGTTGAGGAGCATCTCAAAACCTGTAGCGAGTGTTCGCGTCTATTTGATATTATGCCAAAAGTTTATGCAGCATTGCCGGAAATGAGTGAAATACCGGTATCCGAAGATTTTCATAGCAGGATGTGGGCAGAAATTGAAGCCCGCGAGGATAAAAAAGCAGCCAGTTTGATTTGGATATCAAAACCATCATTAGCATTTGCACTTACATTCGGTTTATTACTCCTTGCCTGTTGTTATTTTAAATTGGGACCATGCTCCAAAAAAGAATTGACGATGGTAAATTCGCCGTCAATCGTGGTTCCCGGATCGCAAATCACTAATCCCGCAAATAACATTATTAAAAAATGTCCGACTTCAACTGAAAAGTTAACCGTACCGCCAAAATATACTGCTTCTGATTACCCGGTAATAATTGCGATGGCGCCAGTTAAAAATTCTGATGTTGTCCCACGCGGTAATAATGGCATCAACGGAAAGTTGTATACTATTGATCCGATGGGATTTGACAAATTGACCGGTGAGTTATTGAGCAGTTGCAAGGTTGCCAATTTAGATGATTACAAAGTGGAAAATGTGACATTGCCGGGCAAGAATATAACAGCAGAAAACAAAATTAAAGATATTGTTACCAATTCCCTGCGAAGACGCGGTGTTAAATTAACAGAGAATAACGGCGTTGGAAAGATTTATACTAAAATTACCGACGCCGGAAAAGAATATAAAGTAACAATGTCCGCTGTAGCAAATGAAAATGAATCAATTGCATTGAATAAAGTTACCGCTGATATCGCAAAGACTACTCCAGATAAAGACGTTTTAAATACCCCGCAGACTCAAAATTGGCTGATTGCACAATTCATTGGCAAAAATGATGATAGTTCAGATTTAGCAAGAGCGGAATTGTTGAGTTGCGGAACTGCGGTATTAACGAAATTGCACGAACAGATGCTGGTGTGCAGCACTCCTGCTGAAGCCGAAAAGATGGCGTCGCTAATTGGCGATATTGGTAGCACCAAGTCGGTAGCGCCATTAGTCCGCATGATGCGTGACCGCCGGCTGGCAGATGCCGCCGCGATAGGTTTGCGGAGAATTGGTAAAACTGCCGTGCCGGAATTAAAGAAAGCATGGTATGATGAAAACAGGTCAGAAGCCCACCTGAGATTGCTGGATATATTCTCAGAAATTAAGGATAAAACAGCAGATGAAATGCTGCACAAGGGATTGAAAGATCAATTCCAGTCTGTCCGCGAATCTGCCGCTGTTATTTTAGGCAAAAATCTTGATAAAGCAGCACTGCCGCAATTAGCCGAAATGATGAAAAATATCGACGGCGATGTTCGTTTGCAGGCTGTTGAAGCTGTTGTCAAATATAAAAGCACTGCTATGATCAGCAACCTGTCAGCAGTGGCAACCGACCCTTATGAGGATGTTGTGACTCGTCATACCGCGGTCAATGGTATTGGCAGTATTAATGATAAAACTGCTGTTGATGCGCTGTTGAATATCAGCAAAATATTACAGAAAGAAAATAATGTACCGGAGTCGCTGTTAGACGCGGTAACTAATGCAATAGAAAAGCAAAATCGTTCTGCTGTACCGGCATGGATACATGAATTGGAAACCGGCAGCAGTGAAAGCAAGCAGTTGTCTGCCAGGGTATTATCGCTGATAGCAGATGACCGCGCTGTTGACGCTTTAATAAAAGCATTATCAAGCAGCGACCCAATGGTTCGCGCCAGCGCGGCTGAATCATTAGGTATTATTAAAAATGAAAAAGCACTTACTGGTTTAAAAACTGTATTAAAAGATGACGACGAAGAAGTAAGAAATACAGCTACTATAGCCTGGAAAAAAATTACCGGAAAAGAACCAACCGGTCAGTAATATGGTTCAAAAGGAGGGTGAGAAATGGTTAAACTTAAATGCAGATTAGCATTGAAGTCAACTATTGCTTGCTTTTTGTCGTTTTTATCTATAATTTTATTATTATATCCGCGCGCAATTGCCGACTCCGGTTACCTTAATCCTGTTCTCACTCCACAAAACTCTCACACTGCAGGTATCAGAGATATTCATTGCAGTCCAGATGGCAAATATATACTCACCATCTCTGGTGATGGTACTGCTTCTTTATGGGATACCGCAACATATAATAAATTAGCGGTGGTTGGTTCCGATATTTATGGTTCCGCATATTCTCCAGATGGCGATATAATTCTATGTAGGGGTAATTTTGTTTCGCAATTTGCCATGAATGGCATGAAAATAATCGATAAAAATAAACTCGCGTATCCGGCGGCATTATCGACGCAGGTGTTGAATAACGGGCAAACTGTATGGTGTATCGAAAACAATCAATTCCTTACGCCGTTAGAAAAAGCTCCCCCATTGGTTCGTGCCGCTTCTTTTTGCGATGCCAAACATCTCGCAGCATATTCATTCAAGGGAAAGGTTGAGGTTTGGGATTATCAAAAAAATATCCTGGTACAAACGATGTTATTCCCGGGCAACGAAAATGAACAAACAAAGTTTAATAATGATGGCACTCAATTAGCAATTTTTACTGATGATTTTGCAGTAGATTTATTTACTGGTGAAAATTTTAAACTAAAAAAAGAATTGCAATCCGAGGCTGGAAGAAGTGTAAAGCAATTAACAGCGTTAGAAATGTATAAAAATAAGATGCCATTCAACAGGCTTGGATTTGCAGTAAATGGCAATATTCTCACCATAAATTATGTTAATGACAAAGGTGTTGCAGTCTGCTGTTATTCTCCTGATGGTGTATTGATATACAGTGTGCCATTTGCTATCAAGCGGGAAAATTTAAAATATTACAGTGCCCCTAATATTACTATTGCTCCGAATGGAAATCTCGCTGCTATATGGTCGTTTGCGAATTATCAGATATTAATTATAAATACACTTACCGGCCAGGTTTTAACCAGCATTAAAATGTCTGATATGCCAAAACTTATTCCATCAAATATTATTGATAAAATAAGTTTCAGCGCGGATAATAGTTCAATATTCATTGGCAGCTTCCCAGGCAATATTTACAATTGGGATGTGAATGGCAGTTATCTCGGAAAGTTGGGACAGGAGATAAACGGTATTTTAAAGATAAAATTTACCGTTAACGACGCACTGACTGTAATTACAGATAATGGCAGCATATTGCGTTGGGATATTGTTACCGGACGTGGAATATCGCAACCGAGTACAGATAAGATGATGTTAAATCCGGCAAAAATACAATCTGATGGTAAAGTTTTAAAGATTGGCAAAGCTATTACAATAAATGATGTAAGTGAAGGTAAAATAACTGATTTTGATTTGAAAGGATGGAAAGATGTAGCGGATCCTCGAACGTTTGATGCCACGCCAGACCAGGTAATTGGTGTATTGGAAAATGAAACAAATAAAAGCAGAGGCAATTTCGCAATTTCATTACTGAATATTGCAGATGGAAAATTGCTAATCAATCCGGTTTACGAACATAATACCTATCCAATTACGGTAAATGCCAAAACCACAACTGCTTTATTTAGGGGTAATGCTAAAATCCCGGCGTTCATTGTTGATGCTAAAACAGGATTTACAACTCCTACAGATATAACACAGCTTACTGTTGCGGAAATAAGCGACGCCGGTGAGATTCTATTTGCTGATTCTGAGACAAATAAAATAAATGGTTCTTTTATTCCAGTGCTTACTTTTGGATTAGCTAACCCAATGGGAAAGATTATCTGGAAGAGAACAATAAATGATATTTCACTGGCAAGTAAAATATTTCACAGTAAGTCATATTATGCAATTTGCGACTCAGTTAAAAATACGGTATCAATTTTTAATTTTGCTGATGGAAGTTTTATTAAAAAGCTGCCGTGTTATGATTGCAGGTCTGCTGCTTTCACCCCGGATGAGGTGAATCTGATTACTACAGAAGGTATCAATACCGTGGCGGTATACCAGTTGCCTGATGGCAAATTAGTGAAGAATTTCAATGTAATGTCAGATCCGAAATGTATAGATTTTTCTCCTGATGGAAAGTATGTAGCCTTTGGCTGTACAAATGGTGCTGTCGAGATTGTCAGTCGTGTTAATTGGACTCGTCAGGCTTTGGCAATGATTGATAATAATGGCGAATGGGCGGTGGTTGACGATGCTGGCAGATATGACGCGTCAAATGGCGATACCAATGGTTTGCGCTGGACTATCGCCAATGAATCTGTTGCCTTGGGACAATTGAAAGAAAGGTATTATGATCCGGGTTTGCTATCTAAGGCTATGGACCGTAATTTTGAGCCAAAGCGTGATGTACAGGCATTGGATGGAGTGAAATTATTCCCTACTATGAAAGTTGATTTTCCAGCAGAAGGTACGGAAATAGCTGTTGATTTGACTAATCGCGGCGGCGGTATTGGCGATTTAGTGGTATTGGTAAATGGCCGCGCCATGCCGATAGACGCGCGCGGAAATAATGATAAAAACAGTAAATCACTTCATACCATGGTGAACGTCGCTCACTCGCCGGTATATCTGCCGGGTGTCGACAACCTGATTGAACTGGCGGTAAAGAACGCTGATGGTACGCTGACCAGTCGTACCATTGCACGAATATGGCGTGCTCCTGGTGTTAAGAAAGAAGCACCGCCACGATTGTTTGCACTTGTTTGCGGAATATCAGAATATTCTGGTGGCATGAAATTGAAATTTGCCGCAAATGATGCTGTCAGCATAGCAAAAGCAGTTAAGATTGCCGGTGGCAGGTTCTTCGGTCAGGACAAGATACATGTAATTACCTTGACCAGCAATGATGATAATAATAAACCTACCCGCGCAAATATTATGAAAGCGTTGGATTATTTCAAGGAAAATGCCGTAACCGGCGACCTGGTGATGGTATATTTGTCGGGGCATGGCGTTGCTATTAACGACGATGATTATTGTTATCTCACCGCAGATGCTCGGTCGGCTGAGGATATCCGCGATAAAAAACTCCGCGAGAAATATTCAATCAGCAGTTCTGATTTGCAATTGCTGATGGGACGGATTCCCGCATTGAAACAATTGCTGATTCTTGATACCTGTGCCGCTGGTTCTGCCGCGAAAAACCTGATAGACAAACGTGATATCAGCGGTGACCAGTTGCGTGCTATCGAACGTCTCCGCGACCGTGCCGGATTCCATATTTTAATGGGTTGTGCTGCCGACGCGAAAAGTTTCGAAGCTTCGCGATATGGTCATGGATTATTAACCTACGCGTTGCTGGAAGGCCTGAAAGGCGCGGCACTGCGGGATAATAAATATATTGATACGTCAAAATTATTCAATTATGCTGCAGACCGAGTACCGCAATTAGCCCGCGGTATAGGTGGTGTGCAAAGACCAATCATTGCGGTTCCACATGGCATATCTTTCGACTTTGGCATGCTTGATGATGAAGACAAAGCAAATATTATTATCACTTCCCCGCTGCCGGTATATATCAAGCCTACATTGCTGGATGCCCAGAAAACCCGCGATACCTTGAATATATCTACAATTTTACAAAATACATTGCGAAATAATGATGAAAAACTCATCTACATCGACACCGATTCATTCCCGGATGGCATGAAAATAAACGGTATTTACACGAACAGCAATGGACAGATTACTGCGAAAATTAAAATTTGGCAAAATGAAAAAGTAGTTAAAGAGTTCACCCTGACAGGGAAAAGCAGCGATGACATAGTGAAGCAGATTGTGGGAAAGTTGTAGTCAATTAATAATTACGAATTATGCGGGTAATTGCAAAACCTATTTTTTCAAATTTTTAAGTTGCAGGTTTGTAGTAGGCGAAAACCACCCCGACCTTCGGCCACCCC